>JBMYYF010000014.1:0-88610 GCA_049609145.1 Alphaproteobacteria bacterium | reverse complement strand
GTGAAGTGCTTGGATGATCGCCTGAAACCACTGCAACCCCATCAGCCCACACCGAAACCAATCAAGGATGCGATGAACCGCATCGGCGGCTCGCTCTCTCAGCTTCAGCCCAACCCACACGCTAAAGACATTGAGGTGAAGACGCGAGAAGCAGTTTTATCGCCAGAGCGCAATGCACAGTCCGAAAGTGAAAGAAGCGCCAACTATAACAAGGCGGTCAAAGTTGTCGATGAAATGATTGCCAAGGGGCAATTACGAAAGCCTGTACTAGATTACATCCTGATAAGCGTAAGCTACAAAGATGAGACTGGCTACAACGCCCGAGGCAAAGTCATACTTGGGCACCATACTTTCGACAACAACGATGCTTTAAATAGAGGAAGTATTGTGATCTTCAAAGATGGCGCTCAATCACTAAAGAAAGCAATCGAAACTTATGCCCACGAACTCGCACACTTTAATCAAGAATGGAACAAGCTATATGAAGAAGATGAGCCCCATCGCCTGCACGACAAATATGGTGATGATGCCTATCAGGCCTATTTGAGGTATTATCATAACCGTTAGAGGAGAGGTATCATGCAAAAATCAGCCAGCGCATTTGTTTTTTGTCTTTGCGCAGTAGCTGGATGCACACCGATAGAGGCACCCACATATTTTTCCTACAGCGCCGGATTGCCCAGCCAACGGGGCGGCTACACAATTGTGCTACAGGATGACCCAGACTTTAGTCCCTTTGAAAATGAGAAGCCCAATGCTCATGAGGGTCTTTCTGAACGTGGTGGTGACATGGTTAGCTACTATGGCGATTGCCGGGAGGACCCCGACTATATCTGCCTATTCGATAACTTCGTCATATTTGTTCTCCCTCGGAAGATGAACGATGCAACCCCCGGGTGGCGTTATGCTGACAAGCTGAACAACGAATATGAATTCACCGTGAAAGAGCGTGATGTCAGTGTTCAAATGTTTGGCAAACGCCATGAGAGACTCTATCGGATTGTCGTACCTCCTCAGTACACACGGCGTGGTAAAAAAAATGGAGAAACCTTTGAATTCCTCTATAGCCCAAATGCTGGTGTAGTTGCCTTCGCCTACATTCCACCGCCTGAATCAGATCGTCGAAACCTGACTTATTGGTCTACAGAAACGCTGGGATTTGGGTCACAACAGCATCTGACGCAACGAAGCCCCGCGATGCCCGTTTCGAAATAGGCGCGCCTTTGTAACACCTCGCAACGCAGTTTCTGAAAGGCGGTTCTTATGATGGGCCAAAACCTTAGACCTATTGGGGCATTGCTTTTGGCAATTCCCGCACTTGTTGTTTCTTTTGCTCATGCGACCATGGCCGCCAAGACCCAGCCGTCGGAGAGTTACTTTTATTCCTCAATTATTCAGGGGGACTGGCCCGAAAAGCTGGGGGAGCGCTTCCTTCTATTTGATATCAACCTCTCACATCCAAATGCTACACACACACTGAGAGTTTGGTATGACGCCCAACATTCATTTACCGATTGTGTTCCCCAGCTTAGGCAGCTTGAGTACTTTTGCCTTTTGTCAGGGTACTACGCCTTCATCTATCCAAGAGGACGATCTGCGAACATCAAGAATTGGTCGTACCGCTCAAAATTTGGCGATGGAAATTATCGTATTGTTGAGGAAGGTGTTTCGGTTAACCTAGATGGGAAGCGCTTTGACGGGTTACTGCGCATTGAAACTTCCGCCAGCGCCACACTTATCGGGCAAAAGATAAACAGAAGCTACGAAACACTTTACAGCCCCAAGGCTGGTATTGTCGCAATCCTGCCGAAGGATGGTTTGACTGGCGAAGCAATCAGCCGTCCATATTGGCTGGACGGCCAAGTCGGCATAGGAGCAATCGAAGACTGACAAAAGATGGTTGGCTTATCAACCCACACCAAAACCAATCAAGGATGCGATGAACCGCATCGGCGGTTCCCTCTCCCAGCTTCAGCCCAACCCACACGCTAAAGACATTGAGGTGAAAACCCGCCAGCCCGTCCACGTGAAGGAGATGGCCAGCTCGCCCGGATCAGCCCCCAAGATCAATGTGCAGCCCCTCAGCAAGCCGTTTCTAAAAGGCGGTGTGGGCCGCGCCCAAAATGCGCGGGAAGATGTGGCGCTGGTGCAAGCGGCGCTCGCCAATATCAAAAGCCCCAACGGGCAACCCTATTGGCAAGGCCGCCTCTCCGGCTCAGGCACGATGGCACTTATTCAAGCCATCAACGCCTTTGAAATCTCCATCGGCCAAAAGCGTTCCAGCAAAATCCTGCCCGGCTCCCCCGCCGAAGCCGCAATGGTCAATATGCTGCCGCCGGACATGAGACATCTACGTTGTGTACCCGGCACCGAAGCAGTCTATTGCACAACAGAGGTCCCGATAGACATTGAGCGATTGGTTAGGCAAACAGAACAATCGCAATCAATGCACCCGATGAATCGGAGCGCGGTAGCCGCACTGCAAAGAGGCGTGTTTAAGGACACAGGTCTTTGCCTTGTTTCTCGCAATGTAAACTTGGCAGGAAACAACAATGTGGCTCCAGTCACATTTGAATGTGCCGACACAATTTGGCTAGGCCAAGATGGCCGCCCATCGCAGCATCCCTCCCGAGCAATTCCAAACCAACAGGTTTTGAACCGGGTAACCGATATAGCATCTCAATATGGCCTCAGCATCTCGTCCGGCCACAATGGTCTGGAAGCAACCAACCCCGCTGCTGAGAAATTCTATGATGAAATGTCGCTAATTTCGCAAGGGGCCGGGGCAGGCATTGCAAAAGGCATACAGCCTGAGTGTTGAAAATATGTCAAAGCACTACATGGCGGCTGTACAAGCGGATCGCCTCGACGCAGTAAGGGCTGCTCAATCTGCACCGCAATTCAGGAACCGCATGTTGAACAATGCGCGCCAAAACGGATCGGCCCATGCCAAGGCCATTGCCGAAAATTTGAAGTCAAAGGGCCATTCGTTTGAACAGCTGGTAGAAAAAACCGCGGGAACCAGTGATATAAGCGATTTGCCAGAAGAACAGCGTGCCAAAGTTGCTACAGAGATCATTCTGTCCAGCGGGCGGACGCGCCCTAGTGTCAATACCACCACGATCGCCATGGACCTTGGAGGGAAATTTATTTGGGCAATTGAATATGCGCTGGCCTTTTGGGCTGTGATTGAGGCTGATGAGAAATCCCGCATTGCGGCCCGGGAAGCAACGACGTTGGCCGGCGGAGCCATTGGTGCGCAAATTGCAACAACCTTCGCTGCTGCAGCGCTGGCAGGTGCAGGGCTGGCACTGACGGGACTTCCTGCCATAATCCTCGGAATCGCGGTGATAATTCTGGGCGGGTATTTGGGTGCAAAACTATCCCAAGGCGTTTATGATTCAATTGTTGAAGGCAAATTGTGGCGCTGACAAATGTTTGAACCGATTGATCATTTTGAGCTTCTGTTTGTTTGGGAGGAAAGCCGCTTTGGTGAACAGGCGCGGGCACCACTGCCAAGGCCCGAAGGGTATGAGAACGCCACCAGAGATAACTTTATCGGCAAGCCGCCCGTGCGACTGCCGAAAGGCCGTCAGCTTTACGAATTGCTGTTCAGAGGCCAATTGACCTCGGCCCGGGTGGTTCGTCCCATGGAGATTGCAGGGCAATATCAAACACTTGCCGGTGGCTATGCCGTAGTCATAGGTGAGAAAGACACCGCATACTATTATGACGGGATACCGGATTACCCGGACATCGGCCTGCCATTCCTGAAAGATAAACCATATGTGGAGGGCACGAGTGTTGTTTCGGTGTTTGAATTTTCCGCTGATGGGCTTTTTGCAAAACAATGGAAAATCAGCTCAAAATGGTCGATGCCACCGCCCGCGAAACCGCCTAAGTTTCGGGCACACTATCATCCCACATTTCATAGCGTTGAGGAAATTTGTGTAACATGCAAAGGCCTGCGACTGAACGTGTATCGCGGTCCCGTCGTCGATGTAGGCCTCACCTCCCTCAGGAACGCCCCACGCAGGCTTCTCCATGGGATAAATGCCCTCATTCTAGTGCCCTTGCTGAATTGGAACCCAATTCAGAAGCATGGCCAGCAAACGACGATCAGTCATTCCGGCGGAAAGGGAGAGCTGTCCATCAGCCATAATATTCGCGCCGGTTGGCGACGCATGAAATGTAAAAAGGAAGCTGAGGCAACGGATACGTTGTCGCCTTAGTTGAAGGCTAGTGCGTTAGCTCTCAATAGAGATCACGCGGCGAATTTCATCTGACTGAAAGCCCACCATGGCCGGGTTTTTCATGCCGGGCAGAAACAACACATCGTAAAGTTCTGTGATAACGCCTTGTATGCGGGCCCAATGCACAATGTCGCCACTGGTAAGGTCGATCACATAAAGACCGCAGCGGGCGGACACGCCTTCTGCATCCAGTTTGTCCTGCAAGGCCAAGCCTGTGAAGGTTTTGTTTTCCCGCGGCTCTGACAAGCCAGCGATGGCGTAGTTGCCGGTGAAGGCAAGCCCGCGCAAATAGCCGGGGCAGAATGTCAATGGCTTGAAGGTGCCGCTATCAAAATCCACATAGCCGAACTGTCCCGTGCCACTGTTATGCAGCCACAGCTTGCCTTGGTAGAGACGCGGCGAATGTGGCATAGAAAGGCCACTGCACACGACATCTCCCGTTTTCACATCCAGCACCACACCGCCATCGCGGCGATGCTCACGCCAGCCATCGGTAATATTGGTTTGGGAGATACACGTCACATAAGCGGGCGTGCCGTCCTCCCCCATCGCCAATCCGTTCAGGTGGCACCTGTCTTCCGCCGCTAGTCGATCAATAAAGGGCGGTTGCCAATAAGGCTTGAAGGAGTGGGTCGCGCTGGGGGTCGCCAAACAGTTGAACAGCGTGTTCGCAAACACCAGCCCATCCTTGCCGACAGCCATGTCGTGAATATCCATGTCGCCCGTATACCAACCCATTTGCGGCACGAAATAAGCGTCCTCCCCGTTTGAACCCGTCTCACCATTGCGCATGGCGTTCTCAAACCGGATGAGCTCCGTCAAGGTGCTGATATAGAGGCTGTTGCCTTGCACGGTCATTCCCATGCAGCGATTGAGCGTGCGGTTAAAAACATTCAGCGCGCCATCCGGCTTGGTGCCCAGCAAAATCACCTTGCCCGCCTGATACGTCGTCAGCGCAAGCGAACCGCCGCTTTCCGCCAACCATGAGCCAAACTGGCGTGAGGTATTCAGCTCAAACACGGGTTGACCGGGTGTTGCCTCCGGTGCCTTTTCGGCCTGTTCAGTTGGTTTTTGAAGCTGCATGTGTGCGCCTGCCTATCGAATTACATTCTGGTTGGCCCAAGCTAACCGAACATACCTGCCGCGGCAATGGTGCGGGTGTGATTGACTTCGGCCAAGTTGAATGAAATATCTAGCCGCACTCAAATCAGCGCAGCATAGGAAAGCCAGTATGAAGGCCGAGGTTAAATGGGTAGATGGGGTGAGCTTTAAGGCCACCTCTGGCAGCGGCCACGAAGTCCAAATGGATGGCCCCCCGGATCTGGGCGGCCGCGATCTTGGCCCCCGCCCCATGGAAATGCTGTTGATGGGCATGGGCGGCTGCGCCAGTTTTGATGTGATGAGCATCTTGAACAAATCGCGCCAAGATGTGGTGGACTGCGTGTGCGAGATTGAGGCCGAAAGGGCTGATGCCGTGCCCGCGGTTTTCACCAAAATCCACATGTTGTTCAAAGTAACTGGCCGGGGCTTGAAAGAACCGATGGTCAAACGCGCGGTTGAGCTTTCGGCTGAGAAATACTGCTCCGCCTCTATCATGATGGAAAAAGCAGGCGCAGAAGTTACCCACGCTTATGAGGTGATAGAGGCACATTAGCACCCCGGCACGGCCATCAATTTTATTTCTGCTCAACAAGTTGGGAATATTCTTCCAAGGCCTGATACAATTTTCCGATGCTGTCTAAAGCACCAACTGATGCAACTGTTACGTTGATTTCAGCCTGCCCTGTGCACCATTCCAAGAGTTTTTCGGCGCAGGTTTGATAGTTATCATTTTGCTTGCAGCCTGCCTTTTGTTGTTCCGCGGGTGTGTACCCTTTGTTGAAGCACTCATTTTGCTTGGTTTTCAGGGCCTTGCGCGCGTTACCCAACCCTTCAAACTTGGCCCGCGCTTTCGCAAATGCTTGTTCCATCTTGGAGTTGGCGCGGCCTTCCTCGCTCAATTTTTTATGCACATCCTTGGACGCGAACCGCATAACTTTCTTGGAATTTGCTGTGCCGATTTTCGTGCTGTTTTGCTTACTTCCGAAGGAAGGTTTGTTTTCCTTGATTTGAGCGCCCTGCACACCATTACGCTGTGGAGCAACGGCTTTCTCACCACTTGGTCCAACTTGCGAACCACCATTGTTCTTCGCACTATTCTCGTTTGATGCGGACATACGTTGCATTGCATCCGGTTTACTTTGCGGCGCATTTGTCCGCCAATTGCCGCGATCCTGTGTTTCTGCTTTAACCGTCAAGGGTGTTAGAAATGTCAAACCACAAACGACTGAAGCCAAAATAACGCTACGTTTCAAACCTGTATTAGCCATCTTCTTGCTCTCCCTTTTATCAGTAGCATCAAGGGTTACGCGCCAAAAGAACGGCGTCAACTCAGAAGCCACCAGATTGTGACGAATTAACAGACGGCATGTGATACACTGCGCCAGCCATAATTATTGGAGCAACAGCATGAGCAACCACCTAAGCACAGACGCAGAAATGACTGAATGCCGGGCTGGCTGTCCCGCAGTCAGCTTGTTAATTGAACCGCGTGCGAAAGACCTTGGCGGCTTTTCCGTACGCCGTGTTTTGCCCATTGCCAAGCAACGGCAGGTGGGGCCTTGGGTTTTCTTCGATCATATGGGCCCTGCTGAATTTTCCGCTGCGGATGAAGGCATCAATGTGCGCCCGCACCCCCATGTCAATCTGGCAACCGTGACCTATCTGTTTGAGGGCGAGATGTTGCATCGCGACTCGCTGGGCAGTGTTCAGGTCGTCAAGCCGGGCGATATAAACCTGATGGTGGCAGGCCACGGCATCGTGCATTCCGAGCGTGAACGGGATGAAGTGCGCAACGGCCCACGCCGCATACACGGGCTGCAACTTTGGCTCGCCTTGCCGGAAGAGGATGAAGAAACAGACCCCGCTTTTTATCATTACCCCGATGCAGATATTCCCGCCGGTGAACATGAGGGCGTGCCCCTGCGGGTGATGATGGGCAGCGCTTTTGGCCTGACTTCCCCCGTCAAAACCTTTGCCGATACGCTTTATGTGGAGGCCCACTTGCAGACTGGGCAAACCCTGCCCGCCCCCACGGCGGAAGAACGCGCCGTTTATGTGGCCGCGGGCAGTGTCACCATTGGCGACACCGTGGTGAAGGAACACACAATGGCCGTGCTGTCTGGCAATTCAGACACTACCATTCAGGCAAATAGCGAAGCGCGCATTGCTGTGATCGGCGGTGACAAGCTGAGCCAGCGCTTTTTGGACTGGAACTTTGTTTCCAGCCGTAAGGAACGTATTGAACAAGCCAAGCAGGATTGGCGGGCAGGCAAGTTTCCCAAAGTGCCGGGGGATGAAGATGAGTTCATTCCCTTGCCGGAGTAAACCGAGGCAAACATTTGGTTGGCAAACCCGTTGCGCTGCAACTGGTGTGAGCGTGGCTTAAGGCAAATATCGAACGGGATCGACTGCTTTTTTTCCGCGGCGGATCTCGAAATGAAGTTGGCTGGTATCAACACCGCCGGAGCGACCAGCCTTGGCGATCACCGTACCGCGCTTCACTTCCTGCCCCCGGCGTACCAGCAGCTTGGCATTATGGGCATAGGCGCTGGTCCAGCCATTGGTATGACGGATGAGCAGCAAATTGCCATAGCCCCGCAATTCGTTCCCGGCATAAGCCACCGTGCCATCTGCCGCCGCGCGCACAGGCGCACCATTGGCGGCCCGGATGTTTACACCATCATTGTGCAGGCCGCGCCCCTTCGGGCCGTAATCTGATAATATCTTGCCACGTAGCGGCCAGCTAAAGCCGTAGCGCGAAACAGATGTATCAGCCATTTGCGGTTTCAACGCCGGTTTGGGTTTTGAATGCGCGGGAGCCGCCTTGGAGGGTGGTGGTGTCGGCTTTGACGGCTTCACCGGCGGTTTTACCGCTGCAACGTTTGGCGCAGAGACTGATGGGGGCTTAACAGCCTGTACCGGTTTTTGGTCAACCACTTTTGCTGGCGTATCTGACGGGCGCGGTTTGGGCGCAGCCGCCACAACGTCAACCGGCTTAATCTGTTCGCGCGGCGGCGGTGGCAGATCTTCTGCCTTGATATCTACGGTCACGACCGGTGGCGCATCTTCCACATCATCATCCGGGGTTGCGGTGATCTTCACCGTGGGCAACACCAGCTCTTCCCCGATTTTGATTGTATACGGCGCGCGCACCCCGTTGAGGCGGGCCAGCAACGTGGTATCCACCCCATATCCGCGGGAAATGCCGTAAATCGTCTCGCCCTTCTTCACCCGATGAATATGTGGATGTGGCACCTGCAATTTGTCACCGGGATGGATGGCAAAGGGTGCCTTTAACCCATTGGCGGTGATAATACTGCGCGGGCTTACCTTATGGCGACGCGCAATCGCGTAGACGGTGTCGCCTTTTCTGACAATCGCTTCAGTGGGGCGGTTGGTGCCGTGATCCGGCCCGGCGGGAATAGCCCCGCGTGAGCGCAACGGCGTGCCGAACTCAACCGGCGGCGGCACCACATTGGTACAAGCCGCAAGCGCCATAACGCCGATAATGAGTGTGAAGCGCCGCACCGGTCACGCTCCTTCCGCTAAACCTTCAACCAGTGGCACAAAGCGTACAGGCATTAGGTGTTCGGTTTCAAACCCTGAATCGCCTCTTGTCACTTTCACGATCATTTGATCACCCGCATGGCCCACGGGCACCAGCATGATGCCACCTTCCGCCAATTGATCGGCCAGCACGGCAGGCACATCAAACGCCGCTGCTGTTACCATAATGCGATCAAAAGGCTGCTGTTCCGGCCAACCTTTGGAGCCATCACCCAGCAAGGTCACAATATTGCTTAGGCGTAAATCATCAAACCGCGCCTTCGCCTGCAACATTAAGGTGCGGTAGCGTTCAATCGTGTAGAGGCGACGACACAAATGCGCCAGCACCGCCCCTTGATAGCCACTGCCAGTACCAATCTCTAACACCTTGTGGCGGTTGTTCACCGCAAGCTGTTCGCTCATATAAGCTACAACATAAGGCTGAGAGATTGTTTGCCCGCATTCAATAGGCAGGGCCGTATCTTCATAGGCTTGATTTTGAAAGGCCTCTGCGATGAAGGTGTGCCGCGGTACGCGTTCAATCGCGCTCAACACTTTGGGGTCGCGAATGCCCGCCGTGCGCAGCGCCATGATGAGGCGGATTTTGCCCGCCTCTTCCTCCGAAATTTCGCCGCTAATCATTTGTCAAACCCTTAAGCCCTGCTTCCAGGCCCTTCATCGCGCTTTTTTGCGTGAGGTTGAGATGCAACGGCGTGACTGAGATCATGGCGTTATAGATCGCATAAAGGTCGGTCCCCTTGGGCGGATTGGACATGCGCCGTTCAAACCCCAGCCAGTAATAATCATGGCCGCGGCCATCTGCACGTTTATCAATCGTCAGCACCGATTGATCGCGCCTGCCCTGCCGGGTAACGGCTACGCCTTTGATCTCATCCTTTTTGAAGGACGGGAAATTGACATTCAACAACACATCTTTGGGGAAGCCCTGTTGCACAAGCGCGGCAACAACTTTGGGACCAAAATGTTCCGCGGTTTCCCACGGCACATGGGCTGAGCCATCCCACCCATAGACTTGGCTGAGCGCGATAGAAGGCACGCCCAGCAAGGTGCCTTCCATGGCGGCAGCGATGGTGCCCGAATAGGTCACGTCATCGGCAATGTTGCCACCGCGGTTTACCCCGGACAGCACCAGATCGGGCTTGCGATCGGTCATGATTTCGCGCACCGCCATCATCACGCAATCTGTCGGTGTGCCTTTAACCGCATATTTGCGCGCGGAAATTTTGCGCAAGCGCAACGGATCAGACAAGGTGAGCGAATGGCCCGCGCCTGATTGTTCTGCCTCCGGCGCGACGATCCACACATCATCACTGAGCGCCTTGGCGATTTTGGTAAGCGATTTAAGGCCGGGTGCGTTGATACCGTCATCATTCGACAGCAGGATACGCATATGTGCGAGGGGTTTTGTCATCAAATTGTGATCTCGCTCACGCCGCCCATATAGGGCAGCAAGGCATCGGGTACTGTGATGGAGCCATCCTCATTTTGATAGTTCTCAAGCACCGCAACCAAGGTGCGGCCCACCGCAAGGCCAGAGCCATTGAGCGTGCCGACAAATTCTGTCGATTTCGCGCCCGCATCACGCCAGCGCGCTTTCATGCGGCGGGCCTGAAAGTCGCCGCACCATGAACAGCTTGAAATTTCGCGATAGGCATTTTGCCCCGGCAACCACACTTCAAGATCGTGCGTGCGGCGCGCGCCAAAGCCCATATCGCCCGTGGATAGCAGCATGACGCGGTAGGAGAGACCCAGCCGCTTCAACACCTCTTCAGCGCAGGCGGTCATGCGGTCCAGCTCATTCAGCCCATCTTCCATCTTCACAATAGACACAAGCTCAACCTTGCTGAATTGATGCTGGCGGATCATGCCGCGTGTATCACGGCCCGCGGCACCGGCCTCGGAGCGGAAACAGGGGGTGAGCGCGGTAACGCGCAAAGGCAGATCAGCCCCATCCAGAATTTGTTCCCGTACCAGATTGGTCAAGGAGACTTCCGCGGTGGGGATCAACCAATGATCGCCCGTGGTACGAAACAGATCTTCCGCGAATTTGGGAAGCTGACCGGTGCCATAAAGCGCCTCATCCTTAACAAGCAAGGGCGGGGAGACTTCAAGATAGCCATTTTCCTGCGTTTGCAGATCAAGCATAAACTGCCCCAAGGCGCGTTCCAGCCGGGCCAGCCCACCGCGCAGCACGGTAAAGCGTGAGCCAGACATAGCGGCGGCACGCTCAAAATCCATTTGGCCCAATTGTTCGCCCAGGTCGAAATGTTCCTTCGGGGCGAAGTTGAATTTGCGCGGATCACCCTCCACACGCAGTTCTACATTTGCGTCTTCATCTTCCCCTACCGGCACATCGTCCAGCGGGATGTTGGGCAGCGAGGACAAGGCTGTGGTCAGCTTTTCTTCCAGATCGCGCAGGCGGGCCTCCCCGTCTTGTACCTCGGCCTTTAAGGCAGCAACTTGCGCAATCACGGCCGCGGCGGCTTCCTCATCACCCGATGCCTTTGCCTTGCCGATCTGCTTGGAGGCGCTGTTACGCTCTGACTGCGCTTCTTGCAGCCGGGTTTTGAGCGCGCGGATTTCCTTATCCATCGCCAACAAGGTTTCTGCTTGGGGCTCAAGACCGCGTTTGGCCCAGCCCGCATCAAAGGCGGCGGCGGCCTCTCGCAGGGCTTTCAAATCAATCATAGCTTGGTTCCTGAAAAAGCGGGTTTCGCATCGGCATTATTGTGCGCCCTGTATAGCCGCCTGCGCCCCGCTAATCCAGTGCGCAATCCGTGCCGATAGCGGCCTATTCGCCAGCTATTCACCGGGGGCTATGGCGTTTTCGTCGGCGCGCTTTTCAATCATCTTGGCCAGCCAGATCGACACTTCGTAAAGGATCAAGATCGGCAGCGCGAGGCCCACCTGTGAGATCGGGTCTGGCGGGGTGAGCACCGCTGCCGCGCCAAACACGGCAATCACCGCATATTTGCGTTTTTCACGCAGCCATGCAGACGTAATGATACCCACCCGTGCAAGCAAGGTGAGCACCACAGGCAACTGAAACGCTAACCCGAAAGCAAAGATCAGTTTCATCACCAAGGCCAGATATTCGCCTACCTTGGCTTCAAGCTCTATCGCGAGCCCCGTATCACCGCCGCTTGATTCGAACCCCAAAAAGAACTCGATCGCCAAGGGCATAACCCCGTAATAGACCAACGAAGCGCCCGCAATGAACAGCACCGGCGTTGCCATAAGAAACGGTAAAAACGCCATGCGTTCATGACGGTAAAGACCGGGAGCCACAAATGCATATATTTGCCAAGCAATTACGGGGAAGGAGATACAGATCGCGCCCCAAAAGGCGACTTTGATATAGGTGAAAAAGGTTTCGTGCAGGGCCGTAAAAATGAGCCGCTTGCCGCTGTCTTCGCCCACCACATTGGCATAGGGCTGCACCAAAAACGCATAGATGTGCTCGGCAAAGAAGTAGCAGCCGATAAAGGCAATAAAGACCGCGAACATGATTTTCATCAAGCGGCCCCGCAGTTCGATCAAATGTTCAATCAAGGGCGCGCGCGAAGCCTCTATCAAGGCTTGGTCTTGGGGGTCCGTGTCACTCATTCGGCTTGGTGCTTTCGGGAGCCGGCGCATTTGCAGGCGCACTGCCTGTTGGCGCCCCATCTGTCGGCGGGGTGACCGCCTGTTTTACGTCATCGCCTGCGGCCGCAACATCCTTGTTGATCTGATTGCGAATATCCGCCAGCTCTGATTCCGTAGCGGCATCATCAATGATGCGGCGAAAGTCGCCCGCAATGGCGCGCGCCTTGCCAACCCATTGGCCCACCGTACGCAGCAGGACAGGCAAATCCTTCGGGCCGACGACAACCAGCGCCAGCACCGCCACGATTACAAGTTCAGACCAGCCAAGGTCGAGCATGGGCGTGTTCTTTATTGTTCGGTTTTGGCAGGTTCTTCTGCCTTGTTCGCCGACACATCAATAGCTTCGGGGTCGGCTTTGGCGGATTGATCTGCAATAGGGTCTTCCGACATGCCTTTGCGGAAACTTTTAATGCCTTCCGCCACATCCCCCATCAGGCCGGAAATCTTGCCGCGGCCAAACAGCAGCACAAGCAGTACAACAACGATCAGAATTTGCCAAATGCCAATGGACATGACGCGGCCTCCTTCAAAGGCAAGAACAATAAACCTGAACTCAATATGGCTATTTACGCGCCCGCAATCAAGCAAGCGGATTGGCACACCTTGTTTTCATTGCGGTTTTACGCATCAGCCATGCGTTGTGCGCAGGGAAAAACCGGTACCAAGCGGCCCCGGTTGCGCACCCCAACCTTGGCCCCCGGTGCGATCACATTGGGCCCGTTATGGATGGCTTCCAGCATTTCGCCTGTTGCATCAATGGTAAGCTCGACCAAGGTGGCCTCCCCCATCATCCGCGCGGAGATCACCGTGGCTGCGGCCCCCGCACCTGCATCACACAGTTCAACATCTGCCGGGCGGAAGAACACCTCCACCTCCGTATCATCGGCAATGCCGGGCGCGGCGAAATCACCCAAAGGGGTTCCCGCCTGCCCTGCCTGCGTGAAGCTGTGCAGCACATTGTGATGCCCAAACAGGGATGCTACCGCCGGGTCTGCCGGTTTTTGCTGCAAAATCTCTGGCGTGTCGCATTGCAGAATTTGCCCTGCCTGCATAACCGCAATGCGATCCCCGGCGCGCAAGGCTTCCTCAGGGTCGTGGGTAACAAGCAGCACAGCCGTGCCGCTGGCCTTCAATGCCTCCAACGCCTCACGACGGATGGAATGACGCAAGCTGCGATCAAGCCCGGAAAACGGCTCGTCCATTAGCATCACGGCGGGTTCAGGTGCCAAGGCCCGGGCCAAACCCACGCGCTGTTGTTCCCCGCCTGATAATTGGTGGGGATACTGCTTGGCGTGATCTGCCATGCGCACTTGGGCCAAGGCTGCCATAGCACGCGCCTTGCGATCCCGCTTTTTCAGATGCGTCAGCCCGAACATAACATTCGCCAGCACGGTCATATGCGGGAACAAGGCATAATCCTGAAACATCAGGCCAACATGGCGGGCTTCTGGGCTGATGAAGGTCTGGTCATTGGAGACAGGCACCCCATCGATCAGGATTTCGCCCTCATGGGGTTGTTCCACCCCGGCGACTGATCGCAACGTGGTGGTTTTACCGCAGCCAGAGGCCCCCAAAAGGCACAATACCTCACCCGCAGCGATTTCAAGTGAGAGGCCGCGCACCGCCGCAAAGCCATCAAACGCGCACGAAATGCCCCGCACCACCAACCGTGCAGGCCGGGTGTTTGGGGTGTTTTCCGTTGTTTGTGCTTGCTGGAGCATAAGACCCGTTGTTGAAAATCAATCTCAACTACAAGTAATAGGCATCTGGCAGGCAGATGCAACCACTGCCAGCCTAACCGGGGGTGAGGTTATTCGTCCTCACTTTCCCCATCGGTCAAGGTGCTGGCCAACATATCGGACACATCGCCTTCATCATCCAGTGGGTCTTCTTCTTGATCTTCCGGATTTGCCCCTTCGATGGAGAAGCCGGATGGCAGGCGTGAATCCAGCAAACCGGCGGCCTTCAGCTCCTCTACACCGGGCAAATCATCAAGGCTTTCCAGCCCGAAATGCTGCAAGAACTGATCCGTAATACCATAGGTAACAGGACGCCCCGGCGTGCGGCGGCGCCCGCGCAGGCGCACCCATTCCGTCTCAATCAGCACATCCAACGTACCTTTGGAGACGGCAACGCCGCGAATTTCCTCAATCTCGGCGCGTGTAACAGGCTGGTGATAGGCGATAATGGCCAGTGTTTCGATGGCGGCACGCGACAAACGCCGCTCTGATTGGCGCTCGCGTTCCATCAAAAAGGCCATATCAGCGGCGGTGCGAAAATACCATTTTCCCCCGCTATTTGAAAGACTTACGCCACGACCCTCATATTGTTCACCAAGAGCCTCAAGCGCCGCTTTGATATTAGCCCCATCGGGCAAACGTTCTTTCAGGCTTTTGATATCCAGCGGCTCGGCAGCCGCAAACAACAAGGCTTCGACCATGCGGATATGTTCCGGGTCCAGCGGGGTTTCCACCTCCGGCTCTTCTGTTTCTGGCGGCTCTTCTGTTTCTGGCGCTGCTTGCGGCTCTGGCGGGGTCGCTTGTTCTTCAGCCGTTTCCCCAACTGGTTCAGGGGCGGCTTCTACAATATCTTCTTCCGCTTCTTGGGGAGCTGTGTTTTCACTCATGATCTTCACCCTCGTTCAATTTTTTCGCCGCCGCCTCGCGGTCTGCGGCAGGCCCGCCCAATTTTTCACCCCTGCCGGAGCGTAAATAGATAGGCCCGAATGTTTCGCTTTGTTGCAGTTCCAGCCGGCCATCGCGCACCATTTCAAGTGAAGCGGCAAAGGTGGCTGCCAAGGCGGAGCGGAATTTTTGCGGCTCGCCGGACCAGGCCTCCGGTAAAAAGGTTTGCAGCGTGGCCCAATCGGGCACATGGCCCACAATCATCTCCAATTGGCGCAACGCCATTTCCATGGAGAACACTTCTTTCTTTGGCGGCTCGTAATTCGCCAAGGCTTCCCGCGAGCGGCCATCGCCATAGGCGGATAGCAGATCATATAAGCTGGCTTGCCAATGGGTTTTGCGCACCACGCGAATACCTTCCGGCATACCGCGGAAAAACACATCGCGCCCCAGTTGATCACGGGCAAAAAGCTGAGCGGCGGCTTTGCGCATGGCTTCCAGCCGTTGCAGGCGGAAAGCCAGCAGGGCCGCCATTTCCTCACCCGAGGGGCCTTCTTCATCGCTTTCTTCTGCCGGAATAATAAGCCGGGATTTCAAGAAAGCGAGCCACGCCGCCATCACCAGATAATCTGCTGCCAGTTCCAGCCGCGTTTTGCGCAATTCCTGAATGTAATCGAGATATTGTTCGGCCAAGGCCAGAATGGAGATCTCTCGCAGATCGACCTTTTGCGCCCGCGCCAAGGTGAGCAGCAAATCAAGCGGACCTTCAAAAGCCTCGAACTGGACCACCAGTGCTTGTTCGGAGACACCGCGATCAAGGGCGGGCACGCCCGTGCCCTCACCCGCGGCTGTTTCACCGTCGCCCCAGCCTGACTTATCTTCTTCTGCGTCTGCCATTAGGCTACTTTCCGTTCAAGCACTGCAAGGGCTTCCAAAGCCTCTGCCTTATCGAGAGGCAGCGGCGGTTGCAACAAATCAAGCGCTGCCTTTGCCCTATTGAGCGCCTTGCCGTCAAGCACAGGGGTTGCTGAGGCGATTGCCTGCATTTCTGCCATATCACCATTGCAGTGCAAAACCACATCGCATCCGGCGCTAAGCGACGCCTTGGTGCGGTCTGCAAAACTGCCTTTCAGGGCCTTCATGGACAGATCATCGCTCATTAACAGGCCATCAAAGCCGATATGGCCGCGCATGACATCTGCGATCACGGTTCTGGACGTTGTGGCGAGGGCCGTGTCATCAATCGCGGCGTAAACCACATGGGCTGTCATAGCCATTGGTGCCGCATTGAGCGCCTTGAAGGGAGCAAAATCTGTTGCTGCCAGCGCCGCCCGAGCCGTGTCAACCACAGGCAAATCCTCATGGCTGTCTGCTATGGCCCGGCCATGACCGGGAATATGCTTAATGATGGGTAACACACCGGACGCCAGCAAACCGTCCATCACCGCCTGCCCCAAGGTTGAAATGCTTTCAAGGTCGGCCCCATGGGCGCGATCACCGATAATGTCATGCGCGCCTTGTTGCGGCCAATCCAGCACCGGGGCGCAATCAACTGTAATGCCCAGCCCCTGCAAATCCGCACCGATCAGGCGGGCATTCATATAGCAAGCCCTGATGGCAGCCTCATGGTCTTGGGCAAAGGCACTGGCGAAAATTTGCGCAGGCGGCGCATTGCGCCAATGGGGTGGCCGCAGTCGTTGCACCCTGCCACCTTCCTGATCAATCAGGATCGGCAACAATTCACGGCCAGCAAGATCACGCAAACTATCTGTCAGGGCGCGGATTTGATCCGGCGTGTCACAATTGCGGGCAAACAGAATGTAGCCCCACGGATCAACGTCCTTAAAAAAGGCACGTTCATCCGCGGTGAGGGCCTGCCCCTCCATACCGAATATGACGGCGGAGTGTTCGATCATCTACTTGTCCGGCGCAACGGCATAGCAGGCCCCCTTGGCGGCCTTGATTTTCGCGCAATGACTGTCTGCCGCCGCCTTGTTGGCAAACGGCCCCATGCGCAAACGCCAAATAGGTTTGCCGCCGGAAGTGCCCTGCACGATCTGCGGGGTGAACTTGCCATAGAGGCTGGATGACGCTTTTGACTTCTCCGCCCATACCTGATCGGCTTTGGCCTTACTGCCCAATGCCGCCAATTGCAACCGCCAGCTATTGGCAATGGATGGTGCTTTCGGTGCCGGTTTTGGTTCAACTTTCGGCTCTGGTTTTGGCTCAGGCTTGGGTTCAGGCTTCGGCTCAGGCTTCGGCTCAGGCTTGGGTTCAGGCTTTGGCTCCGGCTTCGGCTGGGGTTCCGGTTTGGGGGCAGGCGCTGGCTCTGATGCCTGTTCCTGCACAGGTTCCCGCGTTGGCTCAATTGCGGCCATGTCCTCTGCCGGTATTTGTTCATCAGCCGGTGGTGCCGGAATTTCCTCGGGCAAACCCAACATATCTTCCAGCGCATCACGGTCCAGCGGTTCTTCCGGCGGGGCCAGCAAATGCTCAACGCCCGGCGCATCTGTGCCCGACAAAGCGCCGTACACCATCTTGTCTTGATTGGGCACATCACGGCCACCGGGATCATCCGGCTTTTCCTTAAAGGCTGTGCCATCGGCTTCTATGATCGGCACCGGCCCGTCGGCCTTTTCACCCTTGGTGACATACCAGGTAAGCAGTGCCAGCAGGGCCGCCAGCGCAATCAAACCGAAAACCATGCCAGCGCGCCGCAGCCGTGCGCCGCCATCATCCGGCGGCAGAACGGGTCCGCCATCCATCATACTGCCTTTACTACGATCCTGTGATCCGCCGCCCATGGCTGAAAACCCGCTTTGTTGACTAATGACGCCTAGCGCATTTCCTCAACCGGGGTGACACCCAAAATTGCCAAGCCAGAGGCAATTACCAAGCTCACCGCGCGAATCAGCGCCAGCCGGGCCAGTGTAACAGAGCGCGCGTTCTCATGCTCGCCTTCTGCCAGAATAAAACGCAGTTCAGGCCGATCTTTCCCAGCATTCCATAATTGATGAAAAGCGGTCGCTAAGTCATTCAAATAAAAGGATATTCTGTGCGGCTCATGCGCGGCAGCAGCCTGTTCAACCAGCCTTGGCCACATCGCCATTTGGCGAATGAGCTTCAATTCTTCCGCATCTGACAATACGGAAAGTTCAGCTTCGGCCAGCGCCGCATCGCCCAAATCAAGGTCGGCCCAGCTATCGGGCGCGTTGCGCAGTACGGAACAAATGCGGGCATGGGCGTATTGCACATAAAAGACCGGATTGTCTTTCGACTGCTCCATCACCTTGGCGAAATCAAAATCCAACGGCGCATCGTTCTTGCGGGTGAGCATGATGAAGCGCACGACATCCTTGCCCACCTCATCCACCACATCACGCAGGGTAACGAAGGTGCCCGCCCGTTTGGACATGCGCACGGGTTCCCCATCGCGGTAGAGGTGAACCAACTGGCAAAGCTTCACATCCAAATCGGCCTCTTGGCCTGAGACTGCGGCCAAAGCCGCCTTCATGCGCTTAACGTAGCCGCCGTGATCTGCGCCCCACACATCGATTTGATGGGTATAGCCGCGTTTGAACTTGTCGTAGTGATAGGCAATATCTGCCGCGAAATATGTCCACGCCCCGTCTGATTTTTTCAAGGGCCGGTCGGTGTCATCGCCAAAGTCTGCCGCACGAAATAGCGTTTGGGGGCGTTCTTCCCAATCATCCGGCAGCTTGCCTTTGGGCGGCTCCAGCACACCTTCATAGATCAAGCCTTGATCCTCCAGCGCCTTCACCGCCTCACCGATACGACCGTCTTCATGCAAGGTTTTCTCGGAGAAATAGGTATCAAAGGTGATACCCAGCGCTTTGAGGTCATCGGCGATAAGGGCCATCATTTCGCGCACAACGAAGGGGCGCACAATGGGCAGCCAGCCTTGTTCGTCCATCTCGATCAAGCTGTTGCCATGATCAGCCGCCAGCTTGGCGCCAATGGGCACAAGGTAATCGCCCGGATAAAGCCCTTCCGGGATTTCCCCAATCGCTTCACCTAACGCCTCGCGGTAGCGCAGATGAGCGGAGCGCGCCAGCACATCAATCTGCACGCCCGCATCATTGATGTAATATTCGCGGTGAACTTCATGGCCCGCTTTCTCAAGCAAGGCGGCCAGCGCATCACCAAACACGGCACCGCGGCAGTGCCCCACATGCATAGGGCCGGTAGGATTGGCGGAGACATATTCGACGTTGATAGGCTTGTCATCGGCGGCGATGCCCGTGCCGTAATCCACCCCGGCTTTCAGCACCGTGGCTACCTGCCCGGTCCAAAAGCTGTCTGCCAAGCGGATATTGATAAAGCCCGGCCCGGCGATCTCTACCGCTGCGACATCTGCCATTGCTTCAATCTTTGGAGCCAAGGCGTCCGCAATATCGCGCGGCTTCATCTTGGCGGCCTTGGCCAGCACCATGGCGGCATTTACCGCCAAATCACCATGGGAGGCATCGCGCGGGGGCTCTACCGCCACGTTCTTGGTATCCAGCCCATCCGGCAAAGTGCCATCAGCGGCAAGCGCGCCAAGCGCGTCCAGAATTTGTGCACGGTAATGTGTGTAGACGTTCATTAAACGGGTCCAACTAAATCAAATTGTCAGGTCAAACAGCCTGCGATGTTCTTCAATGGCATAGCGATCTGTCATCCCGGCGATGAAGTCACAGATATGCCGCGCGGCGATGTTGTCGTCTACGCCTTGGCATTTGTCGCGCCACTCATCCGGCAGGATATCCTGTTCTTCCATATAGAGCTTGAACAGATCCGTCACAATGCGCCGCGCCTTGGAGGTCATGCGGTTTACCCGATAATGACGATACATATGATCCATCAAGAAAGTGCGCAGCACCTTATCATAGGCCAGCAGTTCATCGGAGAAGGCAATGACGGGTTTCGCCGCCAACCGCACATCCTGCGCCGTTTCAACACCCGCGGCCGCGATGCGCTTTTGGCTTTCCTCCAGCAAATCGCGCACCATGCGATCAATCAACCGACGCACGGTTTCATGCGCCATACGCTGCGCCGCCGCATCGGGATAGGCCAATTGCACTTCACGAATAACATCGCCAACAAAGGGCAGCTCGGCCAAATCATCCAGCGTGAACAGGCCCGCGCGCAACCCATCATCAATGTCGTGATTGTTGTACGCAATGTCGTCGGCCAGCGCGGCCACTTGTGCCTCCGGCCCGGCATAGGTGTGAATTTCCAGATCATGATCTGCGACATAGGTGCGAATGGCATGGGGCAATTTCTCAATGCCCACCCCTGCTTCCACAATCAAAGGGCCGTTATGTTTAACGACCCCTTCCAGCGTTTCCCATGTGAGGTTGAGGCCATCAAACGCGCCATAGCGCTGTTCCAACTGCGCCACTATCTTGAGTGATTGGGCATTGTGATCGAACCCCTCATAGGGCTTCATGGCCGCGTGCAGCGCATCTTCCCCAGCGTGACCAAAGGGGGGATGCCCCAAATCATGTGCCAGCGCCAGGGTTTCTGCCAAATCCTCATTCAGCCCCAAAGCACGGGAAACAGAGCGCGCAATTTGCGCCACCTCCAGCGAATGAGTTAGCCGCGTGCGGTAGTAATCGCCTTCATGAAATACAAACACCTGCGTTTTATACTGCAAGCGGCGAAAGGCTGTGGAATGGATGATACGGTCCCTATCCCGCTGAAATGGCGTGCGATTCCGTTCCACCGGCTCTTGATGAAAGCGCCCACGGCTTTGCGCCGGATCGGAGGCTATGGGAGAAAGCGTCATTATTTCCGCCATTTGTGATCAGGAGGGGCTTTGACAAACCCCGATAAAGGATTACATAACGAGGGTGAAGGATGAACACAATGACCGATGCCATTACAGTAACTGTCTCAGATAGCGCTGCCAAGCGTATTGCCGCCCTCGCCGCCCAAGAAGGTGAGAACGCCATGCTGCGCGTTTCAGTGCGCGGTGGCGGCTGTTCCGGCTTTTCCTACGACTTTTCGTTCGATGATGCGGCCACCAATGACGACATCAAAATAGAGAAAGATGGCGTAACCGTGCTGATTGATGCGGTCTCGCTGATGTATCTTGAAGGCTCGCAGATCGACTTTGTGGATGATTTGATCGGCCAATCGTTCCAGATCACCAATCCCAATGCCACCGCCTCCTGCGGCTGTGGCACCAGCTTTTCGGTCTGAATAGTTACTGATGAAAATCGCCACCTTTAATGTGAACTCCATCAAGGTGCGCGCCGATGCGCTGGCCAAATGGCTGGATGAGGCCAAACCCGATGTGGTGGCCTTGCAGGAAATTAAGTGCATCGATGAAAACTTCCCGGCGGAGAAGTTTGAGGACTTGGGCTATACCGTCGCCGTGCATGGACAGAAGACCTATAACGGGGTCGCGCTGCTTTCGCGCCACGGG
This sequence comes from Alphaproteobacteria bacterium, assembly GCA_049609145.1. GTDB lineage: Bacteria > Pseudomonadota > Alphaproteobacteria > SPJN01 > SPJN01 > JBMYYF01. The sequence continues at coordinate 66,987 of JBMYYF010000014.1, read as the reverse complement.
CTTGAAGATGTGCGCCGTGGCCTGCCGGGCATGCAAGATGATGAACAGGCCCGCTATATAGAAGCGGTGGTACCTGCGGGCGATCGCGCTGTGCGCGTAGGCGGCATTTATCTGCCCAATGGCAATCCGGTCGGTGATCCTGTCCCCAGTGAAAAATATGCCTACAAGCTGCGCTGGATGGATCAACTGCACGCCCATGCGCAAGAGCTGCTAAAGCTGGAAGAGCCGCTGGTGCTGTGCGGTGATTATAACGTCATCCCAACAGACAATGATGTGTGGAACCCAGATGACTGGCGCGAAGACGCCGCATTTCGGCCTGAGACGCACCAAAAATTCCGCGCCTTCCAAGCCTTGGGCTTCACCGACGCATGGCGCGCCTGCCATGATGAACCGCACCAATATTCCTTCTGGGATTATCAGGCGGGCGCTTGGAACAAAAACCATGGCATTTTGATCGACCACCTTATGCTCTCACCCCAAGCAGCAGACTTGCTGACGGGCGCAGGCATTGATCGCTATGTACGGGGCCGCGAAAAGCCGTCTGATCATGTGCCTGTGTGGTGTGAATTGGCGCTTTAGTTCCGGTTGCTACCCGGCCCAGATCATGGAACGCTCTGCCCCAATCTAATTGGGGGATAAGCCATGCAACACGCCGAACAAATCAGGGTACTTAAAACCCTGATGACCCATCTTGATAACGGCACCAATGTGGATGCAGGTGGCATTATGCGCACCCCCGTTTCTACCTATACCTGCCCAGACAGGGCCGCGCAGGAATGGGAGGTGATGTTTCGCGATTATCCCCAGGTGGTGGGGTTGAGCGGCGACCTGCCCTCTCCCGGCAACTTTTTCACTTTGAATAATTTTGGTGTGCCGGTGCTGGCAACGCGCGACAAGGCGGGTAAATTTCGCGCCTTTATTAATGTGTGCACCCATCGCGGCACGATTGTTGAAACAGAGGCGCGGGGCACAAAATCCAAATTCTCCTGCCCGTTTCACGGCTGGACCTATACGGGCGAAGGCGCGTTGATGGGTATTCCCAAGGCCGATCACTTTGGTGATCTGGATAAAGCCTGTCTCAATTTGACGGAGTTACCCGCGGTGGAGGCATTGGGGATTTTATGGGTTCACCCCAAGCCGGATGGGGTAATTCATCCAGATGCATTGCTCGGGGGCCTCGCCCCTGAATTCGACGCGTGGAGTTTCGATGAAATGACCTATATGGGCTGCGAGCGTTACGACACGGAGATGAACTGGAAGCTGGCGATTGATACTTTCGGGGAGACCTATCACTTCAGCACATTGCACCGTAACTCGCTCTACCCTGCCATGTATGGCAATGTGCAGGCATACGACATCTATGATCGTAATCATCGGATGAGCCTGTGTTACCGCAGCATTGATGAACTGCGCGACAAGCCTGAAAGCGACTGGCATATCAGCAAGGGCTGCTTGCCTGTCTATTACCTGTTCCCCAATATTCAGGTGAATGTGTCGTCCAACGGGCTGGTATTAGTGCGCGTGTATCCGGATGGGGATGATCCGCGGCAATCTTATTCGGAAATCTCGTTTTATGGGCGTGGCACCCGGTCCAAGGGCGAAGCCGAATCGCTCGCCATGTTTCAGCGGGCCTTTGCGGGCGTCATCCGCGATGAGGATTATGTAGTGGCCGCCGGTGCTCAAATCGGGGCCGACCAAGGCCAGCGTGACACCGTCATTTTCGGCAGAAATGAGCCCGCCTTGCATCATTATCACAGTACTTATCGGCGCGCATTGGGGCTTGAGCCGCTGCCGGTCGAAGCCGTTTGACGGCAAATTGTCCCCCAATTTGACCGAGCGGTCAAAACTCTTGCCCCCTGCGCTTTGGCCCTATATGGTCCCGCAATCTGACAATTCATCACTTGAGGGCGCGCTACGATTAAGCCGTCGCCCGCCAACTGCGATAAGGGGACGCCACATGCGTTTTGAAGGCACCGACAATTACGTCGCCACTGAAGATTTGAATGTTGCGGTGAACGCCGCCATCACCCTGCAACGCCCCCTGCTAATCAAGGGCGAACCGGGCACCGGTAAAACCGTGCTGGCCGAAGAAGTGGCCAAGGCATTGGGCACCGATTTGATCACATGGCACATCAAATCTACCACCAAGGCACAACAGGGCCTTTATGAGTATGATGCCGTAACCCGCCTGCGCGACAGCCAATTGGGCGATGAGCGCGTGAAGGACATCAAAAACTACATCAAAAAAGGTAAACTGTGGGAAGGCTTCATCGGCAACCGCCCCGTGCTGCTGATCGATGAGATCGACAAGGCCGATATTGAATTCCCGAACGATTTGCTGCTTGAACTCGACCGCATGGAGTTCTTCGTTTACGAAACCGGTGAAACGATTAAGGCCGAAGAACGCCCCATCGTTATCATCACCTCCAACAACGAAAAAGAACTGCCTGATGCGTTCTTGCGTCGTTGTTTCTTCCACTACATCAAGTTCCCCGATGCGGAAACCATGCGCGCCATTGTAGATGTGCATTTCCCCGGCATTAAGGGCAATTTGGTTGAAGAAGCGATGAAGATCTTCTTCGACATTCGCGAAGTGCCGGGCCTGAAGAAAAAGCCCTCCACCTCCGAATTGCTGGATTGGCTGAAATTGCTGTTGGTAGAAGACATTGGCGCCGAAATGCTGCGCGAGCGTGATCCTTCCAAGCTGATCCCGCCCATGCATGGTGCGCTGTTGAAGAACGAGCAAGACGTGCAATTGTTTGAGCGTTTGGCCTTCCTGTCTCGTCGTGAACGCGGTTAATATCTAAGCACACCCTGCCTTAAGGAAGGTTCGCCATGTTCATCGACTTTTTCTATGACCTGAAGGAAGCCAAGCTGCCAGTCACGGTGCGGGAATACCTCACTTTGATGGAAGCCTTGGATGCGGGCATTGCCCAATTCTCCATGGATGAATTCTATTATCTGTGCCGCACGGCATTGATTAAGGACGAACGCAATCTCGACAAGTTCGACAAAGTGTTCGCCCAATACTTCCATGGCTTTGAATATGTCGATGAAGCACTGGCACAAGACATTCCCGAAGAATGGCTGAAAGCCATGGCCGAAAAGTTCCTTTCAGAAGATGAAATGAAGGAACTTGAAGGCGAAGGCGGTTTTGAAAAGCTGATGGAAACGCTGAAAAAGCGGATGGCTGAGCAAAACAAGCGCCATGAGGGCGGCAATAAAATGATGGGTACCGAAGGCACCTCGCCTTTCGGTAATTCCGGCGCAAACCCTGAAGGGGTGCGCATGGACAAGGATTCCAAAAAGCGCCGCCAAGGCAAGGCCGCCAAAGTGTGGGAGGGTCGCGAGTATAAAAACCTTGATGATTCGGTGGAACTTGGCACCCGCAATATCAAAGTTGCCTTGCGCCGCTTGCGCAAATTTGCCCGTGAAGGCGCAGAAGAAGAGCTGGATCTGGACGACACAATTCGCTCCACCGCCCACAAGGGTTACCTGGATGTGAAACTGGTGCCCGAACGGCGCAACAAGGTGAAGGTGCTGGTATTCTTTGATGTGGGCGGCTCTATGGATGCCTATATCAAGCTGTGCGAGGAGCTGTTCTCAGCCGCCCGCACCGAGTTTAAGCATCTTGAATATTTCTACTTCCACAACTGCCTGTATGAGAAAGTGTGGAAAGACAATAACCGCCGCCATCAAGATACGATGAGCACATGGGATGTGCTGCACACATTCCCGCATGACTACAAAGTGATCTTTGTGGGGGACGCCACCATGAGCCCCTATGAGATCACCTATGCCGGTGGCTCTGTGGAGCATTGGAACGAAGAACCCGGTGCCGAGTGGCTGAACCGCATATTCGAGATTTATGAACATGCCGTTTGGTTGAACCCCGTGGCTGAAAACCATTGGGATTACACACCGTCTATCGAGTTGATCCAGCGCCTGTCGCGCAACCGCATGTTCCCCCTAACCATTCAAGGGCTGGACGGTGCAATGCGCGAGCTTAATCGCTAGTTCACATAGTCAACGAATATAGGCGATGACCACGCGCGCTGTTCCGTTGGGGCGGCGCAATTGTCGTCTCGCGCTGTGCGGTAATCGCCAAAGCACGGCTTGGGGGTGATGCAATTGCCTTCCGCATCCCGCTCACAGCGCAAGTTCGCCCCATTGATCGCCGCACTTGGTTCCTCAATCGCGCGCACATAATAAACGCTGTCGCGTGTGAAATCAGGATCGGTGAAGGTAACGGCGCAGCCCGCCTCATCTGCCGGGCATGGCAGCACTTTCCAAGGGTCATCAATCAACCCTTCAACGGCCTCCCCCGCAATGGCTTGGGGGCGAATGCGCACGACTTCAATTCTTGTGATAAGCCGACGCTCATCTAATGGGTTATAGCATTCGTTCGCACACAAGCTTTCCAGTTTATCCGCACCCAAGCCTTGCAAGGCATAATCCGGGCAGCCGGGCTTTTGCTGGAAGGAGCCAACGGCCCGCACCTCAAAACTTGGCGACGCGCTGCGCGCCACTTCTGATCCCATGGGCAGCCGCACATCACCTGCCACCAAATCAAACCACAGCAAAATGCGCGGACCGCTGGTGCCGTAGACTTGGCGTTTGTCCAACCCATCCCATAGCGCCCCGCGGTCCCGTCCATTCGTATGCACTGCCGCCAAGCCGCCCGTCACAAAGAAGGATGATTGGCGCTCAAAATCTGCCAGCGCCATGCCCGCTCCGCTATCAATCAACTCCTGCTGCGTGGCATAAATGGCGGCACTCTTCTTCTCCCCCCTGTCGCCCATCAAACTGCCCCACATTTCACTGCGCGGACCATTGGCCTCTGTCGTATTCATGCGATCTACCGGCTTATAGCCTGTGCCGGGCCGCGCGCGGTGATTATCAGAAGCGGCAATGAAGGCCCAACGATTGCGCAAAGGGGCCTCCCCCTCAAAGTTCGTGATCGCCAAGCCATATTGTACAGACCCGCCGGGGCGGTAGGAAAAAGCTGGCAAAAAGCAATCTTGGCATTGGTCGCTATCCAGCCATTCATCTACATAAGTGCCGGGAACAGATGCCAAGCCCGCAGCCCCCATGCGCAAAAACGCATCGCGGGCAAAGGCGGCGCGGCCGGTGCATTCATTAGCCCCCGCGCCTTCTGCCAAGCACCGTTCTTCAATGATTTGCCCGGCGCGCCAGCATTGAGGCAGAAAACCTTCACTTGGTTCCGGGCATGTGGCCTTGCCTTCCTCATCCAAAATCGCCGCGCGCCATGGGCGGTATTCTTCCGCATTGCCATGGCCGCTCATCACCTCAATCATTTGGAAGGCGTCGGGCCGCATTTCAGGCTTTAGCTGTTTATCCAACGTCGTGCCCGCCGGTGTATACAACCCCCATGCGCCGCCATGGGGGATCAAGAGCGGATCGAAACCTTGTTCTTCCAACCGGGCCACCAGCGCGCCGGGATCATTAACTTCCTCATAGCAACCGTCCCGCCATTCTGCGCGGGGCTTGGTGGCATCGCATTCTTCCATCGCGCGCACTTCCCTTAGGAAAGCATTGAAATCCTGATAGCGCTTTTGGTGCATAAAATCGACGAGCGACAAGGCTGGCGGCATCTCAGGAATAAGCGTGCGCATGGCAATGGCGGAGAGGCCACCCGCCGCAATGGGACGCTCCGGCAACTCTCTTTCTGCCATACCGCGAAAAATCACATTTTTGTGGCCATAGTGATTGGCCGGGCTGTCACCTACTTGGGTCCATTCAAACCCGGTCATGGGGATCACATCGGGCGTGCCCTCACCGCTCACGGCCTCGCACGCTCGCATCGCCGCTTTTGTTTCCAACCACTTGCGTTTGGAAAGCGCGGACGCATGGTCCGTGATCGCCCAGAAATCAAGGTTCGAACAATAGCGCGCATAATCACACGCATTGGCAATCGGGTGTGCGCTTGAGCCGCCATTCATCGGCAGCGACCACAAAAAGGCATCAGACGAATAGGTGGTGTGCACGTGCAAATCCCCGAACAGGATTTGGCCTTCCGCACCTGCTCGGGCTAGCCGCGCGTCTTTATCCGCGATTGTTTCCGGCGGCAGCGCTTTACCTTCAATCACACCTGCCCCCGGTGGAGTACCGATAAGATTCAGGGCCAAAACCGCGTAATAGCCGCCAGCCAAACCTGCAAAGATCAGAAAAACAAAGAAACCACGCCGCATTCTGCGCCCTACCCTATATTATTCGTGATCCCCTTGGGCGACACCCTGCCCCAAAACCCGCAGGCTGAAAAGGCCAAGAATCTGCCATTTTTCCTGCGGCGAAACGCACCCCGCTGCCCAAAAAACACCGATTGACCGGGGCATTTGCGTCGCTATAGTCCGCCTACTTGTAAGAACGGCTGAAGCCGGGCGACGTTTATCGTCAAAATTGGCAGAAATCTGCCAGCCTTTGGGTTCGCACACAGAAACAAAAGGACTAGGTTTATGACATTTGCAGTCATCAAAACCGGCGGCAAGCAATACAAAGTTGCGCAAGACGACGTTCTGCGCATCGAAAAGCTTGAAGCCGCCGAAGGCGACACCATCACATTTGATTCAGTTCTGATGATGGGTGAAGGCGATAAAGTTAAAGTGGGCGCGCCCACAGTTGAAGGTGCATCGGTAACGGCTGAAGTTGTTGCCCAAATGCGTGACAAGAAAGTCATCATCTTCAAAAAGCGCCGCCGTCACAATTCACGTCGCAAAAACGGTCATCGTCAATATTTGACGGTTGTTAAAATCACAGGCATCAACGGCTAACGCGCCGAAAGTTAGAGGAGAAAAACCATGGCACATAAAAAAGCTGGCGGTTCATCCCGTAACGGGCGCGACTCAGCGGGTCGTCGTCTTGGGGTCAAAAAATTTGGTGGCGAACACGTCATCCCCGGCAACATCATCATTCGCCAACGGGGCACGAAATATCATCCCGGCGAAAATGTCGGCATGGGTAAAGATCACACGATCTTCGCAGTGACGGAAGGCAATGTGTCCTTCAAGAAAGGCAAGCTGGGTCGCCAGTTCGTCTCCGTCGACCCGATTGCAGTTGAAGAGGCCGCCGAATAGGGCTGCGCATCTCAAAACGCTCAAGTTTGCGAAGGGGAGATGGCCAGCCGCCATCTCCCCTTTTTGCATTTTGGAACCAGAACAATGTTACAGGAATTAAAAACAGATCGATTGATCCTCCGCCCTTTCCGGGACGGGGATGCACACAATATTGCGATGTTGATGAACAATTGGAACGTCGCCAAATGGCTGGCCGTTGTGCCTTGGCCCTACACGCTTGAAGACGCAGATGAATTTTTGGAACGCCGGGAAACTAAAACAGGTCCCGGTTTCAGCCTTGCTATCGATAATGGCGATGGGTTGGTTGGGGTTATGGCGGTTCACACTCCTAATCCCGATTGGGGCATTGAGGATGTCAACACGCTGGAAATCGGCTACTGGCTGGGCGAACCCCATTGGGGCCAAGGTTATGTAACAGAGGCAGGGCGCGCTGCCCTCACCCACGCGTTTGAGGCGCTGGGGGTAAAGCGCTTGGTCGCCGGTGCCATCACCGAAAACGCTGGCTCCTGCAATGTGCTCACCAAACTTGGGTTTGAACAAACCGGTACGGGTGATTTTTATTGCCGCCCGCAGGATAAGCGCGTCCCCAGCACGCAATTTGACCTCACCCGCGCACGCTGGCGCACGCTTCAGGCGATTGGATAGGCTATGACAATTTTGAAAACGGAGAGGCTCACCCTGCGCCCCATTACCCGTGGAGATGAGGACCGCCATTTTGACTTGATGAACAACTGGAATGTCGCCGGCAATCTGGCGCGCGTGCCATGGCCCTATCTCAAAGAATATGCGGTGGAACATGTCGAAAAACATGTGCTTGCCCCTGCCCCCGGTTGCTTTGCGATTGATCTGCCCGGTGATGGCCTGATCGGTGTTGTCGTTATAGGCGATGACAATCCCGATTTCGGCGCACCTGAAGGCACCAAGCAAATCGGCTATTGGGTGGGTGAACCCTATTGGGGCCAAGGTTATGTGACAGAGGCTTGCCGCGCCGCCCTCACCTATGGGTTCGATGAAATGCAGTTGAACGAAATCTTCGCAGGCGTGTTGGTGGATAATCCCGCCTCTATCCGCGTTTTGGAAAAGCTGGGCTTTGAACATGTTGGCGCAGGTGAGATAAATGTGTTGGCACGGGGCGAGAAAGTCGCATCCCATCGCCTGCGTTTAGGCAAATCACGCTGGCGCGCCACACAGGCAATCGGTTAGGTTGGGTTTATGAAATTTTTGGACCAATGCAAAATCTATCTACGTTCCGGCAATGGCGGGGCGGGTTGCGTCTCGTTCCGGCGCGAAGCCCATGTGGAATTCGGCGGGCCTGATGGCGGCAATGGCGGGCGCGGCGGCCATATCTATATCGAGGCTGTCAACGGCCTCAACACGCTGATCGATTATCGCTATCAGCAACATTTCAAAGGCAAAACCGGCGGCCACGGTATGGGCAAGGATCGCAACGGCAAGGCCGGGGAAGATGTGGTGCTGAAAGTGCCCGTCGGCACACAGATCTTTGATGAAGACAAAGATGAGCTGATCGCCGACATGGTGGAAGAAGGCCAGCGCATTTGTTTGCTTGAAGGCGGCAATGGCGGCTTCGGCAATGCGCATTTCAAATCATCGGTCAATCAGGCACCCCGCCGGGCCAATCCCGGTCAGGATGGGTCAGAGCTTTGGATATGGATGCGCCTTAAGTTGATCGCAGATGTCGGCCTTGTCGGCCTGCCCAATGCCGGCAAGTCCACTTTCCTCTCCGCTGTTTCGGCGGCGCGGCCCAAAGTGGCGGATTATCCCTTCACCACACTGGTGCCCAATCTGGGTGTCGTGCGCTCTGATGATAGTGAGTTCGTCGTGGCCGACATTCCCGGCCTGATCGAAGGCGCGCATGAAGGCTTGGGGCTGGGTGATCGCTTTTTGGGCCATGTAGAACGCTGCCGTGTGCTGTTCCATTTAATTGATGGCACCGAAAGCGATGTGGCCGATCATTACCGCACCATCCGCGGTGAGCTGGATGCCTATGGCGGTGGCTTAGGCGACAAGCTGGAGATCGTCGGGCTCAATAAATGCGATGCGCTGGATGATGAACTGGTTGAGATGCAAACAGCCGAACTGCGGGCGGCTGGCGCCAAAAACATATTACCCTTATCGGGGGCCACCACCATTGGCGTGCAGGAGGCACTGCGCGCCCTTGCGCGCACGATCCGCGAAGGCAAACTTGCAGAAGAAAAAGCCGATGAACTGGCAGCCCGCGGCGACCAAGGCTGGAGCCCCACTTAAATGAGCGCCGCCGCCAACATATTGGCCGATGCAAACCGCATCGTTATTAAAATCGGTTCATCCCTATTGACCGATCTTGGCACCGGCACGCTTAAACGCGATTGGCTAACAGCCTTGATGGCAGATGTCGCGGACCTGATGGCGGAGGGCCGCGAGGTCGTGATCGTCTCCTCCGGCGCTGTCGCTCTTGGCCGCAAAGGGCTGGGCTTCGCCCCCACACAGGCGCTCAAGCTGGAGGAAAGCCAAGCCGCTGCCGCTGCCGGGCAAATCACCCTTGCCCACGCTTTTGCGGAATGCCTTGGCGCGCACAACATTACCGCCGCGCAAATTCTTGTCACCCCGCAGGATACGGAAGAACGCCGCCGATACCTAAACGCCCGTAACACAATATCGGCGCTGATAAATGCCAAGGCCGTACCCATTGTGAATGAGAATGATACCGTCGCGACGGAGGAGTTGCGCTATGGCGATAATGACAGGCTGGCCGCGCGCATTGCCGGCATGATCGGGGCCGACCTGCTGATCATCCTGTCAGATGTCGATGGGCTTTACACCGCCAATCCGCGCGATGATGTATCAGCCAGCCATATCGCCGTGATTGAACAAATTGATGAAAAAATTGCGGGCATGGCAGGTGGCACGGGTTCTCACGCAGGCTCCGGCGGCATGAAAACAAAGGTAGAGGCCGCGCGCATCGCAAACGGCGCAGGCGCGCATTTATTGATCGCCAAGGGTTTGGATGAACACGCCTTGGCCGCCTTGGCAAAAGGCGCGCGGGCCACCCTGTTTAAAGCGGCCCAAGCGCCGGACCAAGCCCGCAAGCGTTGGATCGCAGGCACGCTGGAACCGCTTGGCACCATCACCATTGATGATGGTGCCGCCAAAGCATTGGCGAAGGGTAACAGCTTGCTCAGCGCAGGCGTAACAGCGGTGAGCGGCACTTTCCAACGGGGCGATGCGGTGCTGGTTAAAACCAAAGATGGTATAGAGGTGGCCCGTGGCCTCATCGCCTATGATGCGGCGGATGCTGAAAAAATCGCAGGCAAACAGTCGGATGATATTGCGGCCCTGTTGGGCTTTGAAGGGCGCACCGCCATGATCCATCGGGATGATATGGTAGTGGCCGAAAACAGATAGATGAGTGAGACGATGACCGCACAGGAACAAATTTCAACTGAAGATGTCGCAAGCGTAATGGCCGATATGGGCGCGCGCGCCAGCGCTGCTGCCCGCGCCTTGGGCACCGCCACAACCGCGCAAAAGAACAAGGCGCTCACCGCCGCTGCCGCCGCTATTTTGGCCCGCAGCCAAGACATTATGGCTGCCAACGCCAAGGATATGGAAGCCGCCAAGGCGCGTGACATTTCCAAAGCCATGCTGGATCGCCTCATGTTGAATGATGAACGCATTCAAGGCATGGCAGATGGCTTAACCGCCATTGCGGCATTGAATGATCCCGTAGGTGAAGTCATTGCAGAATGGTCGCGCCCCAACGGTCTTCATATTTCCCGCGTGCGCACACCTTTGGGCGTGATCGGCATCATTTATGAATCGCGCCCCAACGTCACCGCCGATGCAGGCGCGCTCACCTTGAAGTCCGGCAACGCGGTTATTCTGCGCGGCGGCTCAGAAAGCTTTCATTCCAGCCGCGCCATTCATGCCTGCTTGGTAGATGGGTTGAACGCGGCAGGCTTGCCCGCCGATGCCATCCAAATCGTGCCCACAACAGATCGTGCAGCCGTAGGTGAGATGCTGAAGGGCCTCAACGGCACGATTGACATTTTGGTGCCCCGTGGCGGCAAAAGCCTGGTTGGGCGCGTGCAGGATGAAGCGCGCGTACCCGTCTTCGCGCATCTGGAAGGTATCTGCCATCTTTATGTGGACAAAGCCGCAGACCTTGAAACCGCCAAAGCCATTGTCGTGAACGCCAAGATGCGTCGCACAGGCATTTGCGGCGCAGCCGAAACATTGCTGGTTGATGAAGCCGCCCCCGAAGGTGTTCTAAAAGCCTTGGTGGATGACCTGATTGCCGCCGGTTGCACCATTAAGGGTGACGCAGCAACACAAGCCATCAACAGCGCTGTAGAAGCGGCGACAGAAGATGATTGGTCCACCGAATATCTGGACGCCATCATTTCCGTCAAAACCGTTCAAGGTGTGCAAGGTGCGATGGATCACATTGCCCAATATGGCTCCAACCACACCGAAAGCATCATCACCGAAGATGAAGCGGCGGCTGATATGTTCCTGTTCCATGTGGATAGTGCGATTGTGATGCACAATGCCTCCACCCAATTTGCCGATGGCGGTGAATTCGGCATGGGCGCGGAAATAGGCATCTCTACCGGCAAAACCCATGCACGCGGCCCTGTGGGCGTGGAACAGCTCACCAGCTTCAAATATGTCGTGCGCGGCAATGGTCAAATTCGTGGCGGCTAAAGCAGGCATTGACGGGATGGGCCCCCCTTGTGGCCAACGCATTGGCTTGCTGGGTGGCTCGTTCAATCCAGCGCATGAAGGGCACCGCTACATCTCCCTCATCGCACTCAAGCGCTTGCAGTTGGATGCCGTGTGGTGGCTGGTATCACCGCAAAATCCGTTCAAGGATAAAGGCGCGCCCTATGCAGAACGCTTGGCAGGCGCGCGCGCGCTGGCCAATCACCCCCGTATTCGCGTGAGTGATTTTGAAAAGCGCCACAATACCCGCTACACGATTGATACGATCAAGCGCCTGCAACAAACCCATGGGCAGCATCGCTTTGTTTGGTTGATGGGGGCAGACAATCTTAGCCAGTTTCATCGCTGGAAAGCGGCAGATGAAATTGCCTCTCGCCTGCCCTTTGCCGTGATTGATCGGCCCGGCAATACCACCGCCTTGGCTTCACGCACGGCACATAAGTTTGCGCGCCATCGTTTGGATGAAAGTGATTCTGCAATATTGGCAACTCAAACCACCCCCCACTGGGTATTTTTGCATACACGTTTGCACCCGGCATCTTCCACCGCGTTGCGGGCGGAAATGAATACAAAAATGTCAGACACATAAATTTGACATTCCCCGCCCGCTGTGGCGGACTGCCCGGCAATGAATAAACAAACACAGGGTTTTGGGGCGGCGCAGGCTGTTGGTGATAACGCCACAGATGAATGGCGCGTGCAGTATCAAAGCGTCCGCCAAGCCACGCTCAATCTTTGTAAACCTCTCACGGTTGAAGATATGGGTCTGCAAAGCATGGCAGATGCCAGCCCGACCAAATGGCATTTGGCGCACACCACATGGTTTTTTGAAACCTTTGTATTGAAACCGAATCAAACCGGTTATCAGCCCTTTGATCCCGCTTACGAGTTCTTGTTCAACTCCTATTACAATGCGGTGGGCGCGCAATTCTCGCGGCCAGATCGTGGTTTGCTTTCACGCCCCTCACTTCAAGACATATTGGCCTATCGCGCCCATGTTGATCAGGCCATGCAGCAGGTAGAGGCCGATCCTACCCTCATTACTTTGGGCCTCAATCACGAACAGCAACATCAAGAATTGATCGTGACGGATATCAAGCACGCGCTTTCGATCAATCCACTTCACCCTGAAATTTACCCGGCAGGCGACGAAGGCGGCCCAGCCTCTGCCCCGGCCCATGACCTTGCGTTTGAGGCTGTGGATGGCGGCATTCACACTATCGGTCACCAAGGCCCCGGCTTTCATTTCGATAATGAAGGCCCGGCGCATGAAGTTTTGTTGCGTCCCTATCAAATCGCCAATCGCTGCGTCACCAATGCGGAATGGCAAGCATTTATGGATGATGGCGGCTATGAAACCCCGTCGCTCTGGTTGGCGGATGGTTGGGCCAAAGTGCAGGCAGAAGGCTGGCAAGCCCCGCTTTATTGGCAGCAGGTTGAAGGCGCGTGGATACGCTATGGCCTACATGGGTTGGCCGCGCCCAATCCACATGCGCCCGTCACCCATATCAGCCAGTATGAGGCAGATGCCTTCGCCACATGGGCAGGCGCGCGCTTGCCGACGGAGTTTGAGTGGGAACATTGGGCGCGCGGTGCTGATCCCTCAAGGGGCCAGCAATGTGATGATGGCCGCCCCCACGAACCCACCGTAGCCGATGCCTCCCCCTTTGGCGGTGTGTGGCAATGGACCCAGAGCGCCTACCTGCCCTATCCCGGCTTCAAGCCTGCCGCCGGGGCGGTTGGGGAATATAACGGCAAGTTCATGTCCGGCCAGATGGTGCTGAAAGGTGGCTCTTGCGCCACCCCGCGTGGCCACCTGCGTGCCAGTTATCGCAACTTTTTCTATGCCCCCATGCGGTGGCAGTTTTCTGGCTTAAGGATGGCAAAGGATGGCTGAAAGCATGACACTCTTAAAAGAGCCGCCCATTCTGGATTGCGCGCCTGTGCTGGATGATTTTAAAAGCGCGGTGCTGCGCGGCTTGGGCCGTGCGCAAAAGGCCATTCCGCCCATGTTCTTTTATGATGCGGTAGGCTCCCGCCTGTTTGAAGATATTTGCAACGCACCGGAATATTATCCCACCCGGGCAGAGCTTGCCTTGATGCAAGCCCATGGGGATGCCATTGCGGGCGCGATCGGCCCCAAGCGCACAATCATCGAACTGGGTGCAGGCGCACCCTTGAAAGCGCAGCAGCTTCTAAAATCTCTCAACGACCCTGCCAGCTATATCGCCATGGATGTCTCCTTAAGCGCGCTGGAAGAAACCGTCGCAACCTTGTCTGATGATTTTCCCAGCCTGCCGGTGCAAGGCATTTGTGCTGATTTCGCCAACCCGCCTGATATTCCCCCCGCGTGGGAACAAAACAGCCAAGGCCGCGTGGCGTGGTTTCCCGGCAGCACAATCGGCAATCTGGAACCCGACGTGGCGGAAGATTTCTTGCGCCGTTTGGCGCATCTTGTCGGTCCCGATGGTGGTCTTTTAATCGGGGTTGATCTTGCCAAGGATGCTGAGATTTTGAACGCCGCCTATAATGATGCCAAGGGGGTCACGGCGCGGTTTAATCTCAACCTGCTAACGCGTATGCGCAGCGAGCTTGGCGCGCATCTCAGCGAACATCAGTTCGCCCATCATGCCTTCTTCAACGCCGATAAAAGCTGCATCGAAATGCATCTACGTGCGCAGGAGCCTGCGCGAATCAAAATCGGTGACGCCGAGTTCGGCTTCAAAAAAGGTGAAACCATCCACACAGAGTGTTCCTACAAATACACAGTTTCGGATTTTCAAGCCCTGGGCAACCGCGCCGGGCTTTCAGCCAACGCTGTATGGATGGACCCTAACCAACTGTTTTCATTGCATTATTTAACCCCGACCTGATCTTTCCATAAAACCCGTAACAATTCACCACGTTGCGACATGGCCGCCTTTTTGGCTATGCTTGTTACGTGATGCGGCACCTGTCCGGGCCGTCGGAACATGAAAGACTGGTTTCGGTGCCACACTGCCATAGGGGCAGTTCGGTTCGGCAATTTGAGGAGATAAGACCCTGATCGCATCAAACATGCAGGACACGCAAATTGTCGATGCATTGCTGCAACTCGTATTGTCCTCGTTAGATGACGACAAGGCAGAAGACATTGTCGCCATCGATCTCATCGGTAAAACCAGTTTGGCTGACCATATGGTCATTGCCACGGGCCGATCTTCCCGCCAAGTTTCCGCATTGTGCCACAAATTGGTCGATCGCGTTAAAGCCGCCGGCTTTGACCGACCTTTGGTAGAAGGCGACAGCACGGCCGATTGGATAATCGTGGATACCGGCGATGTCATTGTGCATTTGTTCCGCCCCGAAGTTCGGGATTTCTACAATCTTGAAAAATTGTGGGCAATGGAACCGGCTGACGAAGCCTCAAGCAGCCTCGCGCATTAGGCAGGCTGGCACATGCAGCTAACAATTGCGGCCTTGGGGCGGCTTGGTTCCGGTCCCGAGACGCAAATGATCGCCGACTATCAAAAGCGGCTGCAAGCGGCCCCGGCTTCTATCGGCCCGCTGACCATTATAGATCACGACATCAAGAAAAAGCTGGAAGGCGAAAAGCGCCAAAAGGCAGAAGGTGACTGGCTTTTAAGCACCGCCCCCAAAGGCGCAACCCTGATCGCCATGGATGAACGCGGCAAGGCGCTCAGTTCCCGCAAATTTGCCAGCCTGCTGACCCAGCTTCGCGATGAAGGCGTGCGCGATGTTGCCTTTCTCATTGGTGGGGCCGATGGCCACTTGCCGGAAATCCGCCAACAGGCCCACCACACACTGTCGCTTGGCCCCCTCACCCTGCCGCATATGCTGGCGCGCGTAGTGCTGAGCGAACAATTGTGGCGCGCTGCCGCCATTGCCTCAGGTCACCCCTATCACCGGGACTAAAAGAAACAGGCGGCAACCACGTGGCCACCGCCCTTGTCTGTTAGTGAAGACGCGGCTGTTCATCCGGGCCTTTGGAGAGATCATACGGCACGTCTTCATCGCCGGGGAAGAGAAGACCGTTAGAGCCGGCCCGCACTTCCACCACATCACCTTCGGCAATCTTGCCTTCCAGCAAGCGTTCCGCCAGCGGGTTTTTCACGTGGCGTTCAATCACCCGGCGCAAGGGCCGCGCGCCATAAACCGGATCAAACCCGGCATCGGCAAGCCACTGCTTGGCCCCTTCATCCAACGTAAGCGTAATGCCTTTGTCGGCCAGCAGGCCACGCAAATCACTCAACTGAATATCAACAATCAGGTCCATGTGATCGCGGCTTAGGCTATCGAACACAATCATATCATCCAGCCGGTTCAGGAATTCGGGCCTGAAATGGGCGCGCACCGCATCCATAATATGCTCAGGATCGTTGGCCCCCAAATTGGAGGTCAACACAATCACCGTATTGGTAAAGTCTACATGACGCCCCTGCCCATCTGTCAGGCGGCCATCATCCAGCACTTGCAGCAACACATTGAAAACATCGGGGTGCGCCTTCTCTATCTCATCGAACAGAATAACCTGATAGGGCCTGCGCCGCACGGCTTCCGTCAAGGCGCCGCCTTCCTCATAGCCCACATAGCCGGGCGGTGCCCCTATCAACCGGGCCACCGCATGGCGTTCCATAAATTCTGACATATCGATCCGCACCATGGCGCGGTCATCATCAAACAGGAACTCGGCCAGCGCTTTGGTAAGCTCTGTCTTGCCCACGCCTGTGGGCCCCAAGAACATGAACGAACCCATGGGCCGGGTTGGATCCGCCAAGCCCGCCCTTGCGCGCCGCACCGCATGGGACACCGCAGACAAAGCCGCCTCCTGTCCCACAACGCGGGCGCGCAAATTGTCTTCCATGGTGAGCAGCTTTTCGCGTTCCCCTTCCAACATTTTGTCAACGGGCACGCCGGTCCAGCGGGAAACAACCCCGGCAATATGATCTTCCGTTACCGCATCTTGTTCCTTGGTGGCTTCGCCTTCATCTTCCAAGGCTTTCAACTTGTCCTCCAAATCGGGGATAACGCCATATTGCAATTCACCCGCGCGATCAAAGCGGCCTGTGCGCTGGGCTTGCTCAAGCTCAATGCGCGCCTTGTCCAGCGCTTCCTTCACGCCTTGCGCATCACCCAGCCGGGATTGTTCGGCCTGCCAATGGGCCGTCAGTTCCGCTGATTGGCCTTCTAGGTCTGTCAGCTCTTCTTCCAGCTTCACCAACCGGTCTTTAGAGGCTTGGTCTTTCTCTTTCTTCAATGCCTCTTTTTCGATCTTCAATTGAATGATCCGGCGGTCAAGCTCGTCCAAGGCTTCCGGTTTGGACTCAAGCTCCATCTTCAGGCGACTAGCCGCCTCATCCATCAAATCAATCGCCTTATCGGGCAAGAAGCGATCAGTGATATAGCGGTTTGAAAGCGTGGCAGCGGCCACAATGGCGCTGTCAGACACGCGCACCCCATGGTGCAGCTCATAGCGTTCTTTCAAACCACGCAGGATTGAAACCGTGTCTTCCACCGTTGGCTCTGCCACCGTTACGGCCTGAAAACGCCGCGCCAGCGCCGCGTCTTTTTCCACATATTTGGTATATTCATCCAGCGTGGTCGCCCCAATACAATGCAGCTCACCACGCGCCAAGGCGGGTTTCAACAGGTTGGAGGCATCCATCGCCCCATCACTTTTGCCTGCCCCCACCAATGTATGCATCTCATCGATAAAGAGGATGATCTCACCTTCCGCTGCTGCCACTTCATTCAGCACAGCTTTTAAGCGCTCCTCAAACTCACCGCGATATTTTGCGCCCGCAATGAGCGCGCCCATATCCAGTGCCATCACGCGGCGATCGCGCAGGGACGCAGGCACGTCTCCGTTCACGACGCGCTGGGCCAAACCTTCGATGATTGCGGTTTTACCCACACCCGGCTCCCCGATCAGCACCGGGTTGTTCTTGGTGCGCCGGGACAGCACTTGAATAGAACGCCTGATTTCCTCATCGCGCCCAATCACGGGATCAAGCTTGCCATTACGCGCTTCTTCCGTCAGGTCGCGGGCATATTTTGAAAGAGCCTCAAAATTGTCTTCTGCGCCTGCGCTATCGGCGGTGCGGCCCTTGCGCATTTCATTAATCACTTGGTTAAGCGCGGTCGGGTCCACCCCTTCCAGCGCACCTTCCACACTAAGCGCCGCCAACAACCGTTCGGTGGTGACAAAGGCATCGCCTGCTTTTTCTGCCATGTCTTCTGCCTTGGCGAACACGCGCGCCGTTACCGGCTGCATTTGCAAGCCACCGGCGCCAGAGCCTTCCACAGCAGGCACCGCCGCCAACGCTTTATCAACAGTGTCAGAAATGGCCGCGGCATCGCCGCCTGCACGGCTGATCAGCTTGCGCGCCAAGCCGTCATCATCATCCAGCAGGGCACGCAGAATATGTGCGGGAGTAAATTGTTGGTGGTTCTTGCGTAGGGCAAGGGTTTGGGCCGCCTGCAAAACAGACTTTACCCGTTCGGTATAGCTCTCGATTTTCATCGCGCATCCTCTAACTTTCATGGGCCCACAATACCGGCTCCTTTATGGCAGCCGCCATCGCGTCCCATTAGGGACAATATATGTGATCAACCCGTTTCGGCATTGATCCATATTAATGTGGGGAGGATACGCGGCTTTTCAAGCCATCGCGATAGATGATTTCTGCGGGCTAGTAACGCTCTACCGGCAGCCCGGCATTCACAATATCGTCGCGATTGGCGCGAAAGAAGGCACGGTATTTGGTGAACGGAATTTTCGGGAAGGCATGATGCACGCCATGATAATTCTGTTGCAGGTCCAGCCATGTGACCACCGTGTCCAGCTTGCCGTCTGATTCCAGCACGCGGGTATTGGCAAAGCGATCCTGCACCTCATGCGGGGTGTGAACGATCCAATCAAACAGGAACGCCAGCGTTGTTATCGCCAGCACCGCGGGAATGAGATAACCAAACACAGGCACTTGCCAGCCCAACCATTGGCCAAGCCCGGTCAGCACAATCGCCGTCGCACTCATGCCGCCGGCCGTACCCCAAAAAGCGCGGCGCATTTCCGGGTTCTCCCAATTGCGCAGGCAATACACCAAATAACCGAACGAGGCGCTCATGCAGCGAAAGAAAATGCCGGGCACGGTTTTGCCCTTCACCCAATGGTCGGGATCGCGGGCGGGGTCATTGGTATGACGGTGATGGGTTAGGTGGATGGTTTTGTGCGGGCCATAGGGCACGCTTAGAAAGAACCCGGCCACGCCGCCTACCCATTTATCCAACCATGCTTTCGACTTGTCCCGGCCGGAGATATTGCCATGCACCGCTTCATGCAAGGGCGTGTAAAGCGCAAACAGCGCCCACCAGTTCAGCAAAACCGTCGCCCAAAACGGCAGGGTGCCAAGCGCTGCCAAGGTCGTTGCGCCAATGATGATGCTGATCGTCACCGCACAAATAACCGGGGTTTGCCACACCACACCCCCCACTGCCGCCGCAGCCGATTTCGACATTGCTGCTGTATGCGCCCCTTTGGGCGTCGCCGCCGTCAACTCAGGATTATGAACATTCATCGCATCACCATTTGCCGCCATTATGACAGGATCACCCTAGCGCAACCCCTCGCCACGCGTTAGGGTCAATCAGTGCATAAAATTGTGCAAAATGACAATCAGGAAGCCCATGTTCGGATCATCCTTTTTTGACTATGTGCAGCCAATTCTGTCCGATGCCGTGGCTGACAAGGGATTGGACGCCAACTGGCTGGCAGATCAATTCCGCGGCATGGAAGACCTGTCAGAGGCCGCGCGCGACCGTAAATTGATTGATGCCTTGGGCGAGCTGTCCCAAGCTGCACATATGCCGGAACTGGGATTTATCCTGGCGCGTGAGGTGCCGTTAACGGCCTTTGGCACCGTGTCCATGGGCTTGCCGGTTGCCCCCACATTGGGCGAGGCGCTGCGTCTCATCAAACGATATTACCGCCTGATTTCCCCCACCATCATTTACGACATCTCGCACGAAGACGACCATGCCGTGCTGGTTGCCGCGATGGATCATCCCCCCGGCGCGGGCGTTGACCAATTGGTGTGCGGCGGCATTCAGGTCATCAACCGCTATATTGAAAGCTACACGCAAAACCCCACCAATTATCTGTCCGGTGAGTTGACGACCGCAGATCAATCCATCGGGCAGGCCTGCCAAAAGCATCTGGGCGTCGTGCCGGAGCTTGGTGCAGCGCGCAATGCGTTTAAATTTCCCGCGCATATTTTGAACATGCCCTCCCCCACCGCCGACCCGAAGACCTTTGAAGCCATCATGAAAATGTGTGAGGACGCCGAACAAAGCGCTGGCCGTCCCCGCAACATATTGGCCCAAGTGCAAGAGATTGTCCGCGCCCATGTCGCAAATCCGCCAGACCTTGCCGGGCTTGCCAGCCGCCTTGAGGTGAGCGAACGCCAATTACGCTTTGCTTTGTCGCGTGCGGGCACAAGCTATCAAGCCATTGTGCGCGATGCCCGTGTCGCCAACGCAAATTTGCTGCTGCAAAATCCGGATTTACCGATCAGCACCGTGGCCTACAGGCTGGGTTATAATGATCCCGCAAACTTCACCACCGCCTTCAAAAGATGGACCGGACAAACCCCACGCGCTGCCCGCACAGCCCTAACCGAAAAGGCATCTCCATGACCCTTCGCAATCTCTATCTTGCTTTGACCCTTTTGGGCTTTGTTGCCCCCCTCACCTATTTTGGCCCTTGGCTGGCCGAGCACGGCATGAATTTTGGGCTATTGGGCGCCGCCTTTAGCGGCAATGAGGTGGCAATCGCGGCCATGATTGATCTCAGCCTCGCGGCAATTGTCGCCTGCATTTTCTATGTGGCCGAAGGATTGCGCCAAGGCATAAAATTGTGGTGGCTGGCCATATTGGGCACCTTCACCATTGGCCTTTGCTTTAGCCTGCCGCTGTTTCTGTATCTGCGCGAACGCAACGCCGGTTAGAGCGGGAACGGTTTTGATTGAATCAGAACCGGGCCAGCCAGCCCGCAAGTGCGGGCCGCGCAAAGTTGCGCGCCCCCAAAAGGTGGATGAGGGGAGCCGTTGCGAAGCAACTGGCGTGAGCGCATACAAAGCTAGACCATGATTGTTTCAATCTAAACCAATCATGGTCTAGAAACTAACCCGAAAGGCCCCTGTCACCGTACGCGGACTGTTGGTGCTGGCCCAATGCGAGCCGTAGAACAGGGGTATATCACCGCCAAATACTTTGGTGGTTTCATCTGTCAGGTTTTTGCCAACCAGCGTGAAAGACCACAGCCCGTCCACATCCATCAAGCCCACCCGGCCATTGAACAGCCAATGCGCCTCTTGAGAATCCAGCGGATCAAGATCGGCATCCAGCAGTTCATCATCCCGGTATGAGGCATCGAACGCGACCAACGCCATCATGGAGGAATTGCCAAGTTGGCGACGATAGGCAATGCGCGCGCTGCCGCTCCACTCAGGCGCACGGTGCAATTGTTTGCCGGAAAGATCGCAAGCCCGCACCGGCGGCAAGGTGCCGGGGCCTTCCGGCGGCAGATTTTCAAGATCGGTCAGGTTGGATGCAGGGCAAGGTCCATCCTTAAATTCTTCAAACGTGCCTTGGTTCCACGTTATAGCCCCGTTCACCACCAAGCCCTCTGCCACCAAATAGGTCAGGTCGGCTTCAACGCCGCGGGTACGGGCCTTTGGCGCATTGGTGACGTTATAGGCCACTGTTTGGAAGGTGGCGATTTGCAGATTGTTGTAGTTCGTCCAGTGACCTGCGAGATTGAACCGTGCGCGCCCTTCAAACAATTCCGTTTTCACACCGGCTTCATAGCTATCGGCTTCTTCTGCATCAAAGCTCACCTGATAATCTGCCAGCGCTGCCACGTTAAAGCTGCCTGCCTTAAATCCCTTTGCATAGGTGGCGTACAGCGTGGCCCATTCTACCGGATCCCATGTGGCTGAAACTTTGGGCGACAAGTCCGTATCCTTCCGCTTGTCCACAACATCATAGCCACCTTGGGTCAACAAGGTCCAAATAGTCGATCCCTGTGTGGGCCGCCCAACCGCATGGTCGGTTTTGTCATCATAGGTGTAACGCAACCCCAAAATGAGGGAGAGATTTTCCAACACATGCCACTTGGCTTGCCCAAAAATGGCCGATGAATCAATTGTAATATCATGCTGCGCATCAACATCATCCGGCGCAATCAATTGCGTGCCGCCAATCGGCCCCAATAACGGCGACAAGGCACTGTCCAGCAACTCCGGCAACAAGGGGTCCAAAACAAAACCGGGGGTCAAATTGGGAAAAAACGGCACGGTAAGCCCGGCCTCATGTTCTGCGTGCAGATAAAACAGCCCCACCAAATATTCAAAATCACCGGGAGGTGAGGCAAAGCGCAACTCCTCGCTCATTTGCGTATAGGTTTGCGTGATCGTAAGCCCGGCAATATTTGCGCCGCTGGCATCAATATCGCTGCCTGTATAGGCATCATAGGTGGCGTAGGAGGAGATGGATGTCAGTGTATGGTTCCAAAACTCCCAATCAATCTGGAGCGACCCAATATAACCCTCACCGCGATTGGCTTGTTCAAAACCCGCGTCCGGGGTGCGGCTGCCTTGGCGGTCCAGATTGGTCTCAATCGTCGGATCAAGCGCCTGAAAAGCCGCAGCAAATTCCGGCGCCAATAACGAAGCCTCAGTGCCCCCAAACGGGCCTGCCTCATAATCAAACCAAGATACAGCCGCAGTCGCCGTCAACCGATCGGTCACATCAAACTTGGCCTTAAGGCGCGCAAAGGTGCTGTCGCGCGGGTCCATATTTTCATTGTTCACCCGGTTCAATATGTAACCATCTGAACTGTTGTGGGAAACCGCCAAGCGCAGTGCCACTTTGTCTTCAATCACCGGGCCTGAAATCATGCCGCGAATATCAAGTGTGCTGCGCTCGCCATAGGTGCCAGCAATATCGCCCGTCCACTCATAGCTTGGCTCACCCGTTGTCACCGTAATAACGCCCGCCGCCGCGTTACGTCCAAACAACGTACCTTGCGGGCCTTTCAAAACCTCCAACTGGTCAACATCCACAAAGCCGGGGCGCAAAAACTCAATCCGGCCCAAATAGACCCCATCCACAAAATAACCAACGCCCTGTTCAGAAATCAGGCTGTATTCCGCCGTACCAATGCCGCGCACATAAAGTGAAAACCAATCAGTGTTGATAGATACATTGGGAATATAGGCCGCCAGTTCATTGAAACTTGTAATGGCACTGTCGCGCATTTCCTGCCCCGACATCACCGAAACGGCAATGGGCACGTCGCGCACATCCTCTGTGCGTTTTTGGGCGGTGACGATAATTTCATCCAGCGTTAGGGGCTTGGCCGCATTGGGATCAGCATCGGCTGCCTGCGTGCCGGCGGCTTCCCCTCGCCGATCAGTCACATCGCTTGGCTGCAAATCGCCCGCAACCTGCGCATTCGTGACGCCCGCCAATAACAGTGATGGCATTACCAGATATGCTAAACGTGACATACTCTAAACCCAGCCCCAGATCGAGTTCTATAACACGGCCCAAGCCGCTAATTTGTGCAGAACTTACTTGTGCAAGCGCACCATCATTTCGCTATAGCCATTGACGAAATTGGAATTGACGCGCGTAGGCGTTTTAACAACTTCAACATGGCTCCAGCGTTTCAAAATTTCTTCCCAAAGAATGCGCAATTGTAATTCGGCAATACGCAGGCCCATGCAACGGTGCACACCAAAGCCAAACGCCAAATGTTTGCGTACATTGGGGCGCGTAATATCCAGCACATCGGGGTTTTCAAACACGTCTTCATCGCGGTTGCCCGAATAATACCACATCACAACCTTGTCGCCCTTCTTGATCTGCTTGCCGCCCACTTCAACATCTTGCAATGCAGTGCGGCGCATATGGGCCAGCGGGGTTTGCCAGCGAATAACCTCTGCCACCATTTGATCAATCAGGCTATGGTCATTGCGCAGCAAATCATATTGTTCGGGAAACAGGTTCAACGCATTCACGCTGCCCGACATTGTGTTGCGCGTTGTGTCATTCCCGCCAATGATCAGCAGGAACAAGGTGCCCAACAAAACATCCGGTGTCATTTCCGCCGTGTCGGGGTCGTGCGCCAGCATGGAAATAAAATCGAATTTGGGGGGCTGGTTCACCCGCTCATTCCACAACTTGGTGAAATATTCCAGGCACTCCATCATCTCACCAACGCGTTGTTCGTTGCTTTCAATAATGCCGGAACCTTCTTCCGCAGCCCCAACATCAGACCAGCGCACCAACTTTTTGCGATCCTCAATCGGAATATCAAACAAGGTGGCCAGCATCATGCTCGTCAATTCTATCGACACATGCTCCACCCAGTTAAATTCACGATCCGTCGGCAAACCATCCAGCACCTTTTCCGTGCGCTCGCGGATCAAATCGCTCATCGCCGCAATCGAAGGCGGTGCCGCCATCGGCTGCACTGATTTGCGATGGGCAGCATGTAGGGGGTTATCCATCGAAATAAAGCTGATCGCGGTAAAGCCGCCATTGGGATCGATGGTTAGATCGTCATCAATTACGATCCCGCCCAATTCGGCCTTGGATGAAAAAGCCTCATGATTTGTATCAACAGCTACAATGTCATCATACTTGGTGACAGACCAATAAGGACCATAGGGACTGTCGGTGCATAAATGCACGGGATCATCTTTCCGCAATTTGTCGAACAGGGGCAAAACCTGTTCCTGACCGAACAAAATCGGGTCGGCAACATTCACACCCGTACTTGGCAAATTACCTGACAAAAACTGTGCTTCTTTTGAGGTTATATTCATGTTGTTTTCCCTGATTTTCGGGTTGTTATCTAGTTGTTTTCAGGTTGTGTGGCGTAAACTTCAGTTTCGAAACGGCGCACCAACTCCAAATCACGTTCGTGGAATGTCAGCTTATAGGTGGGGCTTAGATACTCCAGCAAATTCCACAACATAAGCCGGAAAAGTCCCGGTTTTCCAAAGCCATAGGAGATAAAGCGCACCCAATTGCGCCAGGTGATTTTCTCATCCCCTTGCTCGATCAAGGCACCAAGCTGGTTGCCCAGCAATTTGCGCACAAGGCGCACCGCCATGAAGGCTGTTTTCACACGGAACCAATAGCTCTCACCGCAAAAATACCTGTAAATATCGTGACTTACGGCGCCATGCTCAGCTTCTTCCATAAGATGATAATCGAACAATCGCCGCGTCGCCGGGGTCATCGATGCACGAATGCGTTCGTCTTTCATATAGATCATCGCGAATGAATAAAGCATGTGTTCTCCAGCCGAAACCATGCCCACCATTTCCATTTGTGTGTGGTTTTCCGCCACCCATTCTACGATGCTATCGATCTCGGCATAGCTTGCCTCGATGTCTTGCCCTGCCGCCTCCAAAGCGCGGTTAAACTTGGCGTGAGTCGCAGAATGCAGCGCTTCTTGGGCGATCATGTTGGCCATGTCTTCGCGCAGTTTGTCGTCCTTAATCTCGTCCGTCAGCGGGCTTAGGGCGTTGATAAAGAACTTCTCAATGCCCGGCGCGCCAAGCGAAATACCCATCCACAGATAGTTGATCAGCACGTCATCATTCAGAATTTTCTTCTCAACATCAGAAAAATCCCACTTCACATCGCGGCGCACCGGGATATCAAAAGGGGTTTGGGAAATTGTGGCTTGGGTCATCGCAGCACTCCTTGTCTATATGTAAAGGCTATGGGTATCTGCAAGCCGCTACCAGAGCCAAACAGTGCATATAATTGTGCAAACTGACATCTAAAAAATCCCCACCAACCGCCCCTTGTACCCGCCGTCACAATGGATATGCTGCCCCCATCAAAATTGAATGGATTCAGCAGGAGAGCAAAATGGAAGACCGCGTACAGATTACCGTGAAAGACCACATCGCAGATGTGAAACTGGTGCGCACAGATAAGATGAACGCATTGGACAGCAAGATGTTTGATGCGCTCGCCCAAGCGGGCGATGAAGTGGCCGCCAACCCCGATGTACGCTGTGTGGTGCTTTCGGGCGAAGGGCGCGCCTTCTGCGCCGGGCTTGATATTTCAGCCATGGGTTCTTCCGGCGGCTCTGGCTCAACTGGCACCAGCGACGCACCGGATGATGGGCTGGGTAGACTTGAGCGCCGTACCAATGGGGACGCCAATGGCCCACAATATGCGGCGTGGGTATGGCGGCAAATGCCGAAGCCTGTCATCGCCGCGGTGCATGGCGTCGCCTTTGGCGGCGGCTTTCAAGTGGCGCTGGGGGCCGATATTCGTATCGCCGCGCCGGGCACGCGGATGGCCGTTATGGAGATGAAATGGGGCCTTGTTCCCGATATGGCTGGCATGGCCTTGCTACGCACCTTGGTGCGGGATGACGTGGCGCGCGAGTTGACATACACCGCTCGTATTTTTGAGGCCGATGAAGCAAAAGAAATGGGCTTGGTCACCAAAATTTCCGACACGCCCTATGAGGATGCCATGGAGTTGGCTGCTTATATTGCCGGTCGGAACCCAGACGCCATAACTGCTGCCAAGCGCTTGATCAACAATGCAGCAGACCAAACCGCGCAAGAGGTCTTGCTGGAAGAAAGCCGCGAGCAGGACAAGATCATCGGCACGCCAACACAAATGGAAGCGGTGATGGCTGAGCTTGAAAAGCGACCAGCTAAATTTGGCTAACCAATCACCATCTTTTCTTCGTTAAACCACAAAGGGGAGCGGGCAAGGTCGATGAACTTTTGCTCGTCCTCCAATAAAAGCTGGCCTGCGGCGCGACCCTCATCGGTCGTGCCCGGTGCCATCATACTCTCCAGATCGTCCCACCAAAGTTCAGCCACCCCATCAAACGGGGTGGGCGCACCACGACTGGCGGCAATCGCCGCATCCACATCCGCATTGCCCAACCCATGAGATTGCACATAGCGCTTGATGTTGAGTGTGTCCGCGACAGACTTCACCAAAGGCGCGTGCGTGCCGTACCAATAGTCACAGAATTCCACATGGCTTAGATGCGGCAGGCGATGCAAGCAAAAGGTAAGTTTGATCAAGGTGAGGCCTATCCCTTATTCTGGCGGTTGGTGATCAAATCATCCACCACGGCAGGGTCGGCCAAGGTGGAGGTATCCCCCAAGCTGCCAAAATCATCTTCTGCAATTTTACGCAAAATGCGCCGCATGATTTTGCCCGACCGCGTTTTAGGCAAGCCCGGCGCAAACTGCAACAAATCCGGTGAAGCGATGGGGCCGATTTCAGCCCGCACATGTTTGACCAATTGGGCCTTCAACTCATCGGTCGGCTCCTCGCCCGCATTCAAGGTGACATAGGCATAAATGCCCTGCCCCTTAATATCATGCGGATAGCCCACCACGGCGGCTTCTGCCACCTTCTCATGAGAAACGAGCGCGCTTTCAACTTCCGCCGTGCCCATGCGATGACCGGATACATTGATCACATCATCCACACGGCCCGTAATCCAGTAATAGCCATCTTCATCGCGGCGGCAGCCATCCCCCGTGAAATAATTGCCGGGATAGGTTTTGAAATAGGTTTCAATGAAACGTTCATGATCCCCATAGACGGTGCGCATTTGGCCGGGCCAGCTATCCGTCAAAATCAAATTGCCTTGGGTGGCCCCTTCCAACACGGTGCCATCAGCATCCACAAGCGCCGGGAAAACACCCGGGAGTGGCCTCGTGGCCGAGCCGGGCTTGAGGTCTGTCGCTGCAGGCAGGGGTGAAATCAATATGCCACCGGTTTCTGTTTGCCACCATGTGTCCACGATCGGGCAGCGGCCATCGCCGACCACTTCATGATACCAGTTCCATGCTTCAGGGTTAATCGGCTCACCCACAGAACCCAACAGGCGTAGGCTGCTGCGGGACGTTGATTTTACCGGGCCTTCGCCTTCGGCCATCAAGGCCCGAATGGCGGTGGGGGCGGTGTAGAAAGTGTTTACCTTATGCTTATCCACCACCTGCCAGAAGCGCGACGCATCCGGATAATTGGGTACGCCTTCAAACATAAGCGTCGTGGCCCCATTCGCCAATGGACCATAGACGATATAGGAATGGCCTGTCACCCAGCCCACATCTGCCGTGCACCAGTAGATATCATCCTCGCGCAGATCGAATACTTTTTCATGTGTATAGCTGGCATAGGTGAGATAGCCGCCTGTCGTATGCAACACACCCTTAGGCTTGCCGGTAGAACCAGAGGTATAGAGAATGAACAGCGGGTCTTCTGCCGCCATTTCTTCCGGCGCACATTCGTCTGACACTTCGGCGGCAAGGTCGTGATACCAGTGATCGCGCCCATCCTGCATATTCACTTTGCCATCGGTCCGCTGCACCACAATGACCGACTTGACGTCCGGGCATTGTTCCAGCGCCGCATCGGTATTTTCCTTCAAGGGCACAACGCGGCCGCCGCGAATGCCCTCATCCGCGGTGATGATGCAGGTCGAGGCACAATCTTGAATGCGGCCCGCCAAGGCATCGGGCGAAAAGCCACCAAACACGATGGAATGCACCGCACCAATGCGGGCGCAAGCCAGCATGGCGTAAGCGGCCTCCACGATCATCGGCATGTAGAGGGTGACGCGATCCCCCTTCTTGACGCCTTGGCCCTTCATCACATTGGCGAAGCGGGAAACCTCGGAAAGCAATTCCTTGTAGGTGACGTGCTTGCTATCTGCCGGGTCGTCGCCCTCCCAAATGATCGCAACCTTATCGGGCTGGGTGGCGGCATGACGATCCACGCAATTGGCCGCAACATTCAGCGTGCCATCATAAAACCATTTGATGTGCAAATCTTCCGCATCGAAGGAAACATCCTTCACCGCATTGTCCGAAAATGGCTTAATCCAATCCAGACGGCGGCGCGCCTCATCGGCCCAAAAGCCTTCATTATCCATTTGGGCCTGACGATAATCAGCCTTGTAGATTTCATCCGTTACGCTTGTATCGCCCGCAAAATCTGCTGGCACTGCTACAATTTTCTCATCACTCATGATACGCATCCCCGATTGAATTTGATGTATTATTGAACTTGCAGCCTAAAGATCAAGCGCTGCCAAAATATCTTCCGTGTCGCCGCCCAATGTGGGGGCCTCTCCCCTTATATCCGCAGGCGTTTTGGAAAAGTGCACCGGGTGGCGCATGGACCAAATCTCACCCTCCGTTGGATGCTGCCTTTTTTGGAAGTAATCGACAGAGGCAAGATGCGGATCGTCCATCAGGTCTTCCAGCCGGTTCACGCGCATGGCGGCGATATTGGCTTTGTCCAGCATTTCCAGCCACTCATCCGTTGTGTGAGCAATAGCGGCCTCTCCCACGGCGGCATAGAGGGAATCAATATTTGCGGTTCGGTCTGCGTGATCCATGCCATCCCACTTGGCCCACAAATCTTCCCGCCCCGCCAGCGCAAAATATTTGGGCCAATCATCATCAGCGTAAGGCAGCACCGCAATAAAGCCATCCTTCGTTTTGTAGGGACGACGATTGGGCGTCATCACGCGGGAATAACCAAAGTGATCCCCCGGTTGCTGGTCCACATATTGCGCGGAATAAAAGTGCTCCGCCAAGTTGAAATTAACCATGCATTCCAGCATCGGCACCTCAACAAATTGGCCTTCGCCCGTGCGCTCCTTATGAAACAGGGCGGCCAAAGTGGCATAGACTGCGTGCAGCCCGGTGGTCTTATCGGCCATAAGTGAAGGCACCAACGCGGGCTCATCCGTGCCGCGTGTTTTGGGTTCAAGATCAGCAATGCCGGACGCGGCCTGTACCAAATCATCATAAGCCTGACGACCTGCATAGGCACCGCCCCCACCACCATTCGAGCCATAGCCCACACAATGCACATAGATGCTATCGGCCTTGACCGCCTTCACCCCTCCATAATCCAGCCCCAAGCGCTCCAACCCCGCGCCACGCACATTGGTGATGAACACATCGGCCCATTCAAGCAAGCCATCCATCTGGGCGCGCATTTTCTCATCCTTCAAATCGAGCAAGATAGATTTCTTGTTGCGGTTAACGGTGAGATAAAGCGGGCTCATGCCTTTTTGGTTGCGCGACTTGGCGGTCCACCGCAGACGATCCCCCGCCGCGGTTTCCACCTTGATAATTTCTGCCCCCAAATCGCCCAATATTTGGGTGGCATAGGGACCAAGCAGAACGGTGGTCATATCCAGTATTTTTACACCCGCAAGCGGGCCAGATGATTGTTCGGTCATTGGGGAAAACTCATGCTAAAAGAATATCAATGGGGATGTCTTCCCATGGGGATGAATGGGGGTCAATGGCATGGATATTCGGGAAACCACCGCTACTGACAGGGATTTCATTAGTGCTGCCTGCAGCCGCGCCTTCGCCAGCCCCTATGTGATTTCCAAGGGCCAGAAATTCCATGCGCCGGACCTAGAAGGATTGATCACATGGGTGAGCGACAAGCCCAAAGCCCATATCACTTGGGTGGTTACGGACGGGGAAATGGAAATCACCACCTTGGTCACAGAAGATGAAGGCAAAGGCTATGCGCATCCGTTGATGGAAGCTGCCAAGGCCCATGGCACAATTTTGGGACTGCGCCGCATTTTTCTTGTCACCACAAATGATAATTTGCATGCGCTGCGCTTCTATCAAAAGCTGGGCATGCGGCTTTGCGCGTTGCACACAGGCGCAGTAGATGAAGCGCGGAAGCAAAAGCCGGAAATTCCGCTCACCGGGCAGGATGGCATTCCGCTACGTGATGAGCTAGAGCTTGAATGGATTTTAAAGGATTAAGCCCATATGCAATTGCACCTTTCCACATGGCCGGATGTTGAAGACTATTTGAAACGCTCCACAGCCATTATTTTGCCTATCGGCTCGACCGAACAGCACGGCCCCAATGGCATGGTCGGCACAGATGCCATTTGTCCGGAAGTTATTGCCAAGGGCGTGGGGGATAAAACCGGTGCGCTGGTGGGCCCCACCTTTAATGTGGGCATTGCGCAGCATCACCTTGGGTTCCCCGGTTCCATGACCTTGAAGCCCAGCACCATGATTGCGGTGATGCAGGATTGGACCGAAAGCCTGATGCGCCATGGCTTTGATAAGTTCTATTGGCTGAACGGCCATGGCGGCAATATCGCCACCCTTGGCGCCGCCTTTGCGGAACTGCGCAGCGCCTATTCTCTACAGCCTGCGGGGTCCAACGCCCACGCCCCCATCCTGCTGCAACGCAATTGGTGGCAAGGCACAAGGGTGCAAAAACTGTCCAAAGAGTTGTTTGCCGAAAATGAAGGCGGCCACGCCACGCCCTCAGAGGTGTCACTAACATGGGCCGCTTATCCCAATCACGCCCGGCCCGATGTCACCATGACGCCCGATCGCGCACCTTACGGCCCGATTGGCGATGCGGAAGACTATCGCAGGCGCTTTCCTGATGGGCGCATCGGCTCCAATCCCATGTTGGCAAGTGTGGAAGCGGGCGAAAAGCTGCTGAAGGCCGCTGTGCAAGATGTTGTGGAAGATTGGGAGAAGTTCGATCGCTAGTATTGAAGAAATTGAACATGCCTTTGCATGGCAGGTGGATTGGTGCACCAAGCTGGGCAGCCCCTTCACCGCTACTTTGCTGCAACTAGCGCTGGATGACTTGAAAGCCAAGGGCCCCGTATTTGATTTATGTGGTGATTGGCAAGGCCCACCGATTGACGATGCCTTAACGCTGCGCCTCACCGGCGCGCTCAATGCACTGGTGTTGCAAGGCAAGGCCCCGATACTGGCCGCACACTACCCCACCGCAACAGACGCGCCTGATTGGGGTGCGGTGAAAGCGGCGATGCTAGCGACCTTGCAAGAACACGACGCCGAGGTGCGCGCCTTCTTAAAGCGCGCAGTCCAAACCAATGAAATTGGCCGCTCAAACTGCCTTATGCCCGGCTTTCTAACCATTGCGGGCCTGACGGATCGCCCCCTCCACTTGGCTGAGATCGGGGCCAGTGGCGGCTTGAACCTTCTATGGGATCGCTTCCACTATAAATTGGCAGCGGGCCAAACATGGGGCGACAGCAACAGCCCTGTGCGCCTGAAACCCAATTGGGAAGGCCCCTTGCCTGATCTTACACTCACGCCCTTTGTGGCCAGCCGCGCTGGCGTTGATATCAGTCCGTTAGACCTTTCAACCGATGCTGCGATCACCGCGGCCAGTGCCTATATCTGGCCAGACCAGCCGGAACGCCTACAACGTTTTCGCGCCGCCGCCCAAATGCTGAACGATCTGGGCATTAAGGTTGAAAAGGGTGATGCCGCCGACTGGGTTGAGACACAACTGGCCAGCCGCCCTGATGATGGAGCGCTGGTTATCTATCACTCCATTATGTGGCAATATATGCCGCCGACCACACAGGACCGCATCACCCAGTTGATTGAAGGTGCCGGGGCGAAAGCAAGCAAAGAAGCACCGCTGGCGTGGCTGGCCTTCGAGCCGGATGGCGGCACCGCCATGCCGGAACTGCGTTTGCGCTTTTGGGATGGTACGCAGGCTTTGAACACGCGCCTTGCATGGGCGCACCCCCACGGCACCGATATTGAATGGCTTTAAGGACACATGATGGATTTGGAAACGATCTACTATATTGGCCAAACCGTTGCAGTATTGGCCGTTTTGGCCTCCCTGCTATTTGTGGGGCTGCAAGTCAAACAAAACACCAAGGCGCTTAGAGCCACGTCGCATCATGCCATCACCGATAGCTTCAATCATATCAATGCAATTATCGGCACCGACCCAAAAGCCGCCCGCATTTGGCGATTGGGCCAGTTGGGGTTGGAGAATTTGGACGACGATGAGCAAATGTCGTTTTCCTATCTATGCATTGCTTACACGCGCGTGTTTGAAACACTCTATTTTCAGAACAAAAATGGCACCATGGACGCGTCCCTTTTCGAAACCGAAAACAGGTCTCTTCGGTGGGCTATGGGCAATCCCGGTTTTCGCGATTGGTGGACCACCAATCCCATCTCGTTCAGCGATGAATATCGGCATTTCCTTGATGACATCATGGCCGAAACGCCCTTAAACGAAGTTTAAACCATTGCAGATTTAGGGACCTTCATGACCGACATTGAAAAACTGATCGCGGCGGCGGATGCGCCAGCCGGGTTCCAGCCCTTTGGCGTAGACGTAAAGAAAGATGGCATGAGCGATATGGGCCCGGTAGATGGCTTTGCCCACACCATCGCGCCGCTGTTCATCACCATGCGGGATGACATGCCCGTGTTTGGCTTTCGCGTGATGCAACGCCATTGCAACCCCATGATGATCTGTCATGGCGGCATGATGATGGCGGTGATGGATATGGCACTGGGCATTGCGACCCATGCGGTTAGTAAAACCACCAAATTCACGCCCTCTGTCAATCTCACCTATGATTTCCTCAAGCCTGCCCCCTTAGGCATTTGGCTTGAGAGCCGCATTGAGATGTTAGAGGCGCGCAAGCGTCTGGCCTTTGGCAATGCCTATCTTGAAGGGCCGGACGGCCCGGTGATGCGCTGCAACGGCATAATGAAAATCCCGTCAGAGGGCGGACAGGATATGGGTGCCAAAGCCTTGGACTTTGACACCCTAAGTAAATCCTAAAGATCCGCCGATTTTACATTCACCGGAATGGCGCTTTGGCGTGGAATGCCGCTGATCGGGCAATATTCCTCATCTGCCGTTAGCAGGCGATTGGTGCTGGCACCATGTGCGCGCACATCATCGCCGTTTTGGGGCCAATCATCCGGCAAGTTCCCAAAGGCATGCGCCATGGAAATCACGCCGGGACGAATATCTTTCGCCGCTTCCGCCACACCTATCAATGTGCCGTGTTTGCCCTGCACCTCAACCAAGGTGCCGCTTTCAATGCCAAGGGCTGCCAAATCATCCGGGTTCATAAAGGCGGGATTGGTGGTGCCTTTTTTGGCAAGGGCCGTTAGATCATGACCTGCTGAGTTATAAACATGCTTCAACCGGCGGGAGATGAGAAGGTGGGAGAACCCTTCTTCCGCCTTGGGGCGCCCCTCGCCATCCAGTACTTCCGCGCGCACTTCCGCAAGCTCATCCGCAGCGCCGCTGCCCGCCAATTCCAGCATGGGTGGTGGTGCGTCATCACCCTTGTGTGGCTGCACATAAACCTTGGCATCTTCAAACACCTGCCCGCCGGACGTGCCCACAATATCAGACAACGGCACGCGAGAGCCTTTGAGTTGCAACTCCAGCATCTCTTGCTTGCTGGGCTTTTCATCCAGCGGCATTACACCGCCATTGAACGAAACCTCATGCCCAAGGCGCGAGGCGATATGCCAATAGATTTCCCAATCTTCAATCATCTCACCCGGCGCATCCACAATCTTAGGAGCGTAATGGGCATAAGGTTGTTCATACCAAATGTCGTTCAACAGCGTGATGTCATCCCGCTCAAAAGTCATTTTTCCGGGCAACACATAATGCGCCAGCTTGGAAGTGGCGGCGAGACGAATATCGGTCGAGACCAGCAGTTCCAACCCACGCAGGGCGCGCACAACCTTTTCCTGATCGGGCCAAGCGACGACCGGGTTGCCGCCCAGATTGATCAGGCCGCGTACTTGGCCCTCTCCTTCCAACAGCATTTCATCAGCCAGGGTGGCGGTGGGCATCTCCCCCAAAAACTGGTGCAAGCCGCGGATACGGGATGTGGGCGCCCCTTCAATCAAATGCATCATAGGTGGGCGGGTAGCCGCGCGCCGTGTGATGGGCGGGCCTAGAATACCGCCATTGGGCACGCGCTCCCCTTCTTTATTCACACGCCCGCACATGAGGTTCAGCGCATAGATAAGATGTTCCGTCAGCATACCACGTGGGGCCATATCAGGCCCGGTGCCCGCTGTTGCTACGCCACGCTTTGCTTGAGCGAACACGCGCGCCGCCTCAATCAAATCTTGCTTTTCAATCCCACAACGATGGGCCACATAATCAGGCGCAAATCCCGCAACCGCCTCACGGAAGGCCTCAAGGTCTTTCACATGGGCGGCACAGAAATCTGCATCGTGCAGGTCTTCCGCCAAAATGATGTGAATGATGCCCGCCAGAAAGGTCGGGTCTTCCCCAGGCCTCACCTGCAAATGCAAATGGGCTTTTTGCGCCACTTCAGTACGGCGCGGGTCTACCACAATCATTTTGAGGCCGCGCTTCACCTCATCATTCATAATGCGGGACGGGTTGAACGCCGGCACCGACCCAAAGGGCGCATATTGGGACACAACAGGATTGTTACCGATAATCAGCGCCACATCTGAGCCTTGGAACCCGTGCAGCCCGCCCGGCCAAGAGCCGATACGCAAAGGCGCAACCGATTTGCCCGGCTGATCAATGGTGATGGAGGAATAGTAGGAAAGAGAGCCGATAGAGGCATGCCACGCTTTCGCCATCGCAATCGCGGCGGAATCCTGAAACGCCGCCGTGCCGCAATAGCTGGCGATGGCGTTGGGGCCACCCGCGGAAATAATGTCCCCCACTTTTTGCGCGATCTCATCCATGGCTTGCGCAAGACTGATTTCTTCAAAATCGCCGCGCGCATTACGCTTGAGCGGGTTGCGCAGCCGATTGGGGTGCTGCAATGCTTCGGGCAATTGACGCCCCTTAATGCATGTATAACCGCCATAGATGGGGTCTGTCGCATCGCCGCGCACGGCCACCACTTCCCCACCCTTCACGTCCACATCCATGGCGCAGTAAGCATGACAAAAGCGGCAATAGCTTTTGTGGGTCTCGACCCCTTCAAGTTTTTTCGTAGCCATTCCAATCCCCAAAAACAGTCAACCCTGTCTGTTTTTTAACTTGCCGGAACCGCGCCACAAAATCAAGTCGATTTCCTTTTGTCCCTACCCCTGCTATCAGGGGACAACATGAAGGAAGTTGAAGATGAGCGAGCCAAGAAAAGTCGTGATTTTGGGAGCCGCGGGCCGTATGGGCCAAGCGCTTATACGTGCTGTGACCGGGAGCGAAGGCCTTGCGGTTCACGCGGCTTTGGAGGTGGCAGACAACCCCGCACTGGGCAAGGATGCTGGCAGTATAGCGGGCCTTGACGCTATTGGGGTGCCCATCACCGACAACGTGCTGGAAGCGCTGGTGAAGGCCGATGCGGTGATTGATTTCACCCGGCCAGAAGCCACAGTTGAGATTGCGACCCTTGCGGCCCAAGCCCGCATTGCGCATGTGATTGGCACAACAGGCTTTGATGAAGCACAAGAAGCTGCCATTGAGGCTGCCGCGCGCCATGCCACTATCGTTAAAGCCGGGAATATGAGCCTTGGGGTTAACCTTGTGACCGGCCTTATTCGCCAAGTGGCGGAACGGCTGGGCACCGACTGGGACATTGAAATTGTCGAGATGCATCACCGCCATAAGATAGACGCGCCGTCGGGCACTGCCTTGATGATGGGGGAAGCCGCCGCCCAAGGCCGTGGTGTGAATTTGGTTGATGTGTCAGATCGTG
Source organism: Alphaproteobacteria bacterium (assembly GCA_049609145.1). GTDB lineage: Bacteria > Pseudomonadota > Alphaproteobacteria > SPJN01 > SPJN01 > JBMYYF01. Next base: position 30,582 of record JBMYYF010000014.1, on the reverse strand, counting down.
GTCGTGACGGAATCACCGGCGAACGTAAAGCCGGAGACATTGGATTCCACGCGCTGCGCGGAGGTTCCGTGATCGGGGAACACACTGCCATTTTCGCCGCGGAAAACGAACGAGTGGAAATCAGCCACAAGGCCGAAGACCGCACAATTTTTGCCCGCGGTGCCATCGCCGCGGTGCAATGGGCCTTTGCGGGCGGGGAGCAGAAAGCCCCAGGCCTTTACAACATGGCCGATGTGTTGGGGCTCTAACCGCGCCCGAAATTGCCACATTTATGCCCAACAGGCCCGGCATGAATAACCCACTATCACGACCAACAACATAAACTAGGGAAGATTTATGAACTATCTATCGCGCAAACTTGTAGCCGCCATCGCCATTGCCGGACTTTCCGGCGCCTTCACCGTGAGCGCGGTCGCAGGCCCGAATAATCCGGAACCTCAGCCATCCACACCGCAGGCGGGCCTGCCAACCGGCAATGATGATGTCACGCTGCGCAAGCGCCCCAGCCGCATTCCCAACGATCCCAAGCTGGTTGTTGAAGGGGGCAAACTGCCTGCCACAGGCAAGACCGCAGGCGGCCTGCCAACAGGCAACGATGATGCGATGCTGCGCAAGCGTCCCAGCCGCATTCCCAACGATCCCAAAGTGGTGAATGAAGGCGGGAAGAAGCCATCAACGGGCGAAGAAGAAGCTGGTGGCATGCCCAATGGCAACGATGACGCGATGCTGCGCAAACGCCCCAGCCGCATTCCCAACGATCCCAAAGTGGTGAATGAAGGCGGCAAGAAGCCATCAACAGGTGAAGAAGAAGCTGGCGGCATGCCCAAAGGCGACGATGATGCGATGCTGCGCAAGCGCCCTAGCCGCATTCCGAACTAAGACGCCTCACATATTGCACTGATAAAACTGTGAACAAGGGGCCGCCCATTAGAGTGGCCCCTTATTGCATCGGGTATACGGGCTATATCGCTTGCAGCGTTTTGTGCACCCGCTCCATGCCTTCTGCCATTTGATTTTCTGTGATGATAAATGGTGGGGAAAACACCAAGATATCGCCCGCCACGCGCACCATTACATCTTGGTTATGGAAGGCCTCACAGCACACATCAAAGGCGCGCTTGCCCGGTGCCTCACCCGTTTCAAGCTCTATCGCGCCCACCAAGCCAATCGTGCGAATGTCTTTCACGTAAGGCGCATCTTTCATCGCATGCACTGTGTCGGCCCACACATCTTCAAGGCTGGCGACGCGTTCAATCAACGCTTCATCCTTATAGAGTTGCAGGGTGGCCAAACCCGCTGCACAAGCCAATGGGTGCGCTGAATAGGTGTAGCCATGAAAAAGTTCCGGCACATGTGCCGGGCCTGCCATAAAGGCTTCATAGATACCTTCGCGCGCAATCACCCCACCCATGGGGACTGTGCCGGAGGTGAGGCCCTTGGCGCAGGTGATAAGGTCTGGCCTCACGCCAAAACGATCACCGGCGAACGGCGTTCCCAAACGTCCAAAACCGGTAATGACTTCATCGAAGATGAGCAAAATGCCGTGGGCATCACAAATTTCCCGCAAGCGCTTGAGGTAACCTTTAGGCGGCGGCAGCACGCCGACGGAACCCGCGAAAGGCTCCACGATAACGGCGGCGATGGTGCTGGCCCCATGCAATTGCACCAACCGCTCCAGATCTTCCGCCAATTCAACGCCGTGTTCTACTTCACCGCGGGTGAATTGGTTGAGGTCCGGCAAGTGGGTGTGACGCATATGATCCACGCCGGGCAGGGTCAGCCCAAAGGCTTCTCTGTTTTTCACCATGCCACCGACAGAAATGCCGCCAAAGCCCACGCCATGATAACCGCGCTCGCGGCCAATCAAGCGGGTGCGGCTGCCCTCACCGCGCGCCTTGTGATAGGCCAGCGCGATTTTCAAGGCGGTATCCACCGCCTCTGAGCCTGAATTCACGAAGAACATATGGCTGAAGGGGGCCCCCGCCAGTTCGGTAACCTTGCTGGCCAGTTCAAACGCTTTGGAGTGGGCAAAGTTGAACGGCGGCGCATAATCCAGCGTAGCGGCCTGCTCCTGAATGGCCTGCACGATCGGCTCACGGCAATGGCCAACGCTGGCGCACCAAAGGCCCGCCGTCATATCCAAGATGGGGCGGCCATCATCTTCCGCGAAATAATGCATATCCTTCGCGCCTTTAACGAGGCGCGGCTTTTCCTTGAACTGCCGATTGGGCGTAAAGGGCATCCAGAAGGCGTCTAGATCGTTTTTCATTCTACATTCCGTTTTCGACGATGCGGTTGAAACCACTCTATCGGTGTTGGCGCGGAGTTGCTATACGAACCACATATGAGAATTTAAATGAGTGATCGCCTATGAGTAATTGGAAATTGCGCCCTGCCCGCGCCGATGATTTGCCGAAGCTGAGCCAAATTGAAAAGGCCGCCGACAAGCTCCTGATTGAAGCCGGGATGGACTTACCACCAGCGCAATACAGTGATGATGCTTATGGGGCTGATGACGATATTATCGTTGCCGCGCTGACGGATCGCGACGAGCCTGTAGGTTTTGCTTACGTAATCCAAATGGAACAGGGCACCCATTTGGCAGAGCTTGGGGTTGATCCCGCCCATGGCCGCCAAGGCATTGGCGCGGCGCTGGTACAGCATATATTAAAGCGCGCAGAAGCAGACGGGCAATTCGCCGTCACGCTCTCCACCTTCATCCATGTACCGTTTAACGGGCCATTCTATGAAAAACTAGGGTTTGAGGCGGTATCGCCGCTATCGCTCGGCACCGAATACCCAAAACTCCGACAGGCGGAAGCAGACAATGGACTGGACGTTTCTCAGCGGCAATTCATGATCCGTTACCTCAACCCTGTCAGCCGCAACGAGGCGGCGAACAATTAGTGTCACCCCGGGCCACGACCCGGGGTCCAGGCTGCAGTGAAACCTGCAGCAAATTCAAAATTGAAATGCTGACTGGATTCCGGGTTACGGCTGCGCCGTCCCCGGAATGATATCTATTTTATAAACAGCGGCTCAAGCCCCGTGCCGTCGATCAAATCGTCCACGGTACTACGCGCAGCATCATCCAAATCGGCATAAGCTTTGCGCAGGTCAAGCAAGCATTTGCCTTGGTAAGCGAAAGGTTTTTGCACCCATTCGCGGCCATCAATTTCCGTACGCATTTCATCCTGCCCATTGTTCAACGCATCTGCATTCGCGAGAAGAGCGGGCGCATAAACACGCCCCACCTCGCCCAACAGGGCACGCAAAGTATCCGGCACATTGGCAGGATCAATCCAACCTTCGTCGCCTGCCACCTCAAGACCCGACAGATCATCCACGAGGTCTACCCAAGCATAAACGCGCGGCGCGCGTTCCAACGTAACCGCCATAGGTGTGGGATCAAATTGTGCCAATTGAGTGAGCTGCCCATAGGCGCTAAAATCAGCCGAGGACGGGCGCTGCCCCAGCAAAAAGGGCATCGTTTCAAGATGCGCTTTCATCAAATCGAGATAGCGCTTGTAGCTGTCTTCAATCACTGGGGCGGTGGTGTCGTTCGATCCCACCACATAAAGGCGAGAGATTTGACGGTCCCCGAAAAAACCCGCCATTTGTTCCATCAGCTCTTCCGATGCCTCAATCTTACCCCAGCGCGGCAGGATGGACCGAGCCTTGGCAATATCGGCGTCATAATACCAACGGTAATGAAACATGGCCTTGGTCAGCCATTCATCTCCATAGTCCTCCAGCAGATCATTCAAGAAGCGCAGGACGGGATGGGTAGGCACCGCGTGGCGGCCTTTAATCTCTTTCTCAAAACGGCGGATCAACGGCGTGGAATCCACAACCGCCTCAAGCTCACCTGTTGGGCCGGGTAGATAAAAGGTGGGCAGCAATTGCACTTTGGGTTTGGGCAGGCCACGATCATCACCGCTGGCACTCGCCTGGCCCAGCCCATAAATCACGCGAAACGGCACCAGCCGGTAGCGCAAATAGGCCATCATCTTGCGGGTGTATGGCGAGCCGGGTGCGCCCGACAGCAACAAAGGGCCAGTGTCCATCAAACAATCTCCAAAGAAGTTTTAGTATTTGCGAATAAAGCGGGTCGTGATCAAACCAATCAGCATCAGCAGCAGCGGCACAATGTGATTAGGCGTGATCATGGTGGGATGGGTTGGGAAGGCAAAGGTTTTATCCATCGCTGCAAATTTGTATTTATGCGCATTGCGAAACCCCGGCAGCATGGCAATGTCCAGCATATCGCGGCGGGAGCGATACCGTACAATGCCGAAAGTCGTCCAACCTTCGTCTTTCTCAACGCCCAGCATATCAATGTAGCCGCCTACCGCTTGCCCCATGGCAACCGGCATCGAGCCGCGTTTCAACATCTCCGGCAACATATGGTCCTGCATATAGCGGTTCAGCGCCTCCTCTGCCGTGGCACCGGCACCCAGCCCCTCCACTGGTTTCGGGGTTTCAGCCATCTTTATAAGGTTCAACACATAGATGGGCTTGCCATCATCACTTTCCATAAGGGCACGTAAGGTTTCAACGCGCTGCGCATCTGCATCCGGTCGCGCCTCAATCTGTTCCATATAGTTAGCAATCTCTACTGTGCTCAGCTTTCCGGCAGAGCCGTTAAACCAAAACCAGAAGCCGCCATAAATAACGACCAATACAATCCAAACTGCAATACGCATGAGTGCCCCTCATTCATCTTTTGCAAACTATAGGCACTATTTGTGCCAAAATATAGAGCGAAGTTATACAGATGACTTTAGCTCAAATCCGCGCTACATGATAACAATCAGCATTGACTTTTTTATGATATATTGAGGGGGAAATCTCATGTGGAATTACGGTGACATTCTGGATGCTTTGCCGGGGGTAATACCGGACGATGCGCCTGCGCTTATTCATGGTGACAAGGTGATTAATTGGGGGGATTTCCACAAACGCACCAACCGTTTAGCCCGCGCCTTGCAGGCACAGGGCCTAAAACCCGGTGCCAAGGTTTCCTTCTATATGCGCAACCAGCCTGCTTACATTGAGGGGCTGGCCGCCTGCTTTAAGGCACGCCTTGTACATGTGAATGTAAACTATCGCTATCAAGCTCGGGAACTGCACTACATCTTCGACAACTCTGACAGCGAAGCGATCATCTTTGACAGTGAATTCCGCGATCAAGTTACCGCTTTGGAAAGTGACCTGCCCAAGGTAAACGCACTGATTGAAACTTTCTCAGATGACGCCCGCCCCAACAGTTTTCTGGACTATGAGGCGCTTGTCACAAACGGAGACGACAGCCCCTTGGGCATCGAACGTTCGGAAGATGATATGCTGCTGCTTTATACTGGCGGCACCACGGGCATGCCCAAAGGCGTCATGTGGACCCAAGGCATTCTGATCGGTGCCATGCGTGACGGCGCGCGCACTATGGGCCCTCTACCAGAGAGCCCACAAGAGCACGTTGCCGCCATTGGGGCCGCCGCCGCTGCGGGTATATTACCGCGCATGTTGCCCGCTTGCCCTATCATGCATGGCACGGGCCTGTTCACCGCTTTTAACGCCTTGGCGAATGGTGGCACTGTAATCACCCTACCCACCAAGGAACGTTTTGTTCCCGCCGAATTGTTTGAGGCTGTCACCAAGCACAAAGTTTCCTCTATCGTTATTGTGGGGGATGTGTTTGCCAAGCCCATGCTGGAAGAACTGGACAAGAATGCCGGTAACTACGACTTAAGCTCCATCGCCACCATCACCTCCTCTGGCATTATGTGGTCAACCGATGTGAAGCAGGCGCTGATCAATCATATTCCCCAAGCCATTATGGTAGATGCCTTTGGCTCCTCAGAAGCGATTGGTTTTGGCACCTCGATGATGAGCGCTGCGGGGGAAGTCAAAACCTCCAAATTCACCATTGGGGAACACGCCAAAGTCTTCAAGGAAGACGGCACTGAAGTTGTGCCCGGATCGGGTGAGGCAGGCTTTATGGCCCGTGGCGGCAATGTACCCTTGGGCTACTACAAGGATGAAAAGAAATCCGCTGAAACCTTTAAAATCATTGATGGCAAGCGTTGGTCCATGCCCGGTGATTGGTGCACCGTAGAAGAAGATGGCACCGTAACGCTGCTGGGCCGTGGTTCGGTTTGCATTAATTCCGGCGGGGAAAAGATTTATCCCGAGGAAGTGGAAGAAGTGCTGAAAGAGCATCCTGATGTGGATGACGCATTGGTGGTGGGCGTGCCCGATGAAAAATGGGGCCAATCTGTCACCGCCGTCGTACAGCCGGTGAATGGTGCCCAGCTTTCAGAAGAGGCCATGCGCGAACATGTGCGGGCCAGCCTTGCAGCCTACAAATCACCCAAGCGCGTTTTGATGAAGGAAAATCTGGGCCGTGCGCCCAATGGCAAAGCCGACTACAAAGGTATTACCGCCTTCGCCAAAGCAGAACTTGGCATTGATGACTAGCACCATGAAAGCCCATAGCCTGAAAGACGCCCTGACCGGATTGCCCCTCATGCAGTTTAAAACGCTTAGCGCGTTTAATGATGGCACTGTGGGTATCTTCAAGGCCGAAGCAGGCATTTCCCCCTGGGAGTGCCATCCGCAGGATGATGAGCTGCTTTATGTGATTGACGGAGCTGTTACCTTAACAGTGCTGCCCAAAGCTGGCCCTGCTCAATCCACATTGGTTGAAAAAGGTGCGTTCTTTATAGTACCAAAGGGCCTGTGGCATCGACACGAAATAGATGATCATTTGAGCGAACTGTATCTAACGCCCGGTCCTACCGAACATTCAAAGGCGGACGACCCGCGCAAATAGTCTTATCACTACGTAAAGAAGATAAATCATGCTCAGGAAAATCGGTTTTGGCCTTCTCGGTCTTCTCCTTGCCTTCGGCCTTTTTGTGCTGGCCGGGATAAGCGGCTGGTTAGGCGAAAAAACAACCGCGGGCAAGATTGAAGGGAAAGCGTTGCCTGCCCACATTGTTGAAGAAAGAATTTCCAAGCAAGAAGAAGCGGCGCAAAATGGCGAAAGCCAAATTCTGTTTGGGGATTTTCACGTTCACACTACATTTTCTGCCGATGCCAAGATGACCTCCATGCCCTTTTTAGGCGGTGAAGGTGCTCACCCAATCGGAGATGCCTGCGATTTTGCACGCTATTGTTCCCAACTTGATTTTTGGTCAATCAACGACCATGCGGAAAGCATTACACCCGCACAATGGCGCGATACGATCGATCAAATTCGGGCCTGCGATGCCATGAGCGACGGCACAGACGCGCCCGACATGGTTTCCTTTCTTGGCTGGGAATGGACACAGATCGGTCTGCAGGCCAGCGCGCATTACGGGCACAAAAATGTTATTCTGCGTGGCCTGACCGATGATACAATCCTACCGCGGCCAATAGCTGCCAATGGCGAAATACCGGGCATGCCGCCTCCTATGGCGTTTCTGTTCTACCTTGCCACGCAAGACCCAGCCTATTTAAGTTGGGCACGCTTTGGGGCGGAAACCGCCGCAGTTGACCCCTGCCCGGAAGATGTTCCCTCACCAGATTTGCCAAGCAATTGCAGAGAATACGCCAACACACCCGCAACTCTTTTTTCCAAACTGGATGAATGGAACCGCGATGCGATTGTCATCCCCCATGGCACTACTTGGGGCAGCTACACGCCACAAGGGTCCGATTGGCGTAAGCAACTGCGCGGTGCGCAATATTCTCCTCGATGGCAGAATATGATCGAGGTTTACTCAGGTCACGGCAATTCGGAACATTATCGACCTTATTTTGAGGTTACCGAAGACGTTAACGGTGAGTTGACATGCCCCCCACCCCAACACACGGCACCCCTTAAAAAGTTTACGCCTGCTTGTTGGCAAGCTGGCACTATAGTCTACGAACGTTGCCAGGCGGCTGGCGCAGACGAAACCTTATGCGCCCAAAAAAGAGATGAGACACGCTATCTGGCTGCAAATGTACCCGGCGGCGATATGGGACCGGTTGTTCCCTCCTCCTTGCCCAAGGATTGGCTGAACGCTGGACAATGTGATGATTGTTTTATGCCTGCTTTCGGTTTGCGCTATCGCTCATCTGCCCAATACATTTTGGCGATGTCGCATTTTGTTAACGGGGAAGAAAAGCCACGTCGCCACCGCTTTGGGTTGATGGGCTCATCCGACACCCATGCTGCACGCGTAGGTAATGGCTATAAGGATTTCGGACGGTCATTTATGACCGACCGTCTGGCGCTTTCCAAGCAAGGCGAGGAACTTGCGACCTTGATGCGCCCTGCAGATTGGGATGAAAAGCGAAAATCTTTTGAACCGAATGATCTGCGGGGCAACGCCGTCAACATGGCAGATAGCTTGCCGGGCTATATGGATAATTTGGGTTCTATGTATTACGGCGGCGGCATAATTGCCGTCCATGCAGAAGGACGAAACCGACATGCAATCTGGCAGGGACTTGAAGCACGTAACACTTACGCAACCTCAGGCCCACGTATTTTGTTGTGGTTTAATATGCTTGGCGTGAACGAACAGTCCATCCCAATGGGCACACATATTGATCTCTCCGTCGGCAGTACACCACAATTTGAGATACGAGCACTTGGCGCATACGAGCAAAAACCGGGGTGTGATGCCGATGTGGCCGCGGGCCTTGCACCTGAAAGGCTGCAAAATCTTTGCCGCGGAGAGTGCTATAATCCCAGTGATGTCCGCACACCGATCACCCGCCTTGAAGTGGTGCGTATCCGTCCCCAACAATATGAAGCAGAACCGCTGACCGATCTAATCGAGGATCCGTTTCTCATTCTGCCATGCCCGGCAGATGGCACGGGCTGCCAAGCCCGTTTCGAAGATCCTGATTTCACCCGCGACAGCGTATACTATGTACGGGCAATCCAAGCCCCTACGCCAGCGGTCAACGCAGCGGGGCTTCGATGCACCTATGATGAAGAAGGCAACTGCATTGCAACCAATCCCTGCTTCGGGCATGAAACACAAACGCCAAAAGATGATGAATGCTTAGCACCACTGGAGGAACGCGCTTGGTCGTCCCCTATTTTTGTGGATGTGAGCCGCTGATATTGGCCCATTGGGCGGCATGTTTGTATGCAACTGTCATTGGCATGATTTCCACACGTTGAACGCCTTCCATCAGCGCAACCTCATTCGATACCCATTCCTGCAAGGATAACATGTCTTCTGCAAGCGCCAGGGCCAAAATATCAAAAGCCCCCAATGTCGCCGCCACATAGCCCATGTGGTCAAGCTTGGTGAGGGCCAAGGCAACGCTTTTACTATGGCCGGGCTTAACCGCAATCCCCAAATAAGCCGATGCCCCCAAGCCATCAACACGCGGGTCCATGACCACCCCCACACGTATCACCTGATCCCGCTCCAAACGTTTCAACCGTGTGCGCACCATTGTTTCCGACACATTCAGGCGGCGTGCGATCTCACGGTTTGCGATACGCCCATCGACCTTAAGTTGATTGATAATGGCTTGGTCAATGTCATCCAACGGCTTCAAGACGGCTCTCCCAACACGGCATAGTCCAAGGATTGCATAAATATTTCCGTCGCCAATGTAGGCTCGATATGTTTGATGCCTTCAACCTGACCAATCTTCTCATTCAAAAGGACATCATAGTGAGTGGCGTCTTCCGCCAATATCATGGCAATCAAATCGTATCGGCCCACGGCAGCTACAAGTGACGCCACCTCATCAATAGAAACCAATTCTGCTGCCACTTCGTCAACAACACGTCCATGTATTTTAATACCTAGAAATGTAACGAATTTATACCCGAAGGCCACCATATCAGTCTCAGCCAACACGCGCATAATCCCGCGATCAGACATTGCTCGAATACGGGCAGCCACCGTACTTTCCGCCACTTCCAGTTCTTGGGCGATTCTTTTGTTCGAGGTTTTGATATCACGTTGAAGCGCCTGGATAATGCCACGATCCATGTCATCGATTGATAACGGCGGCACAGATGAACGGGCAGCATGTTTTGTTTTCTCGGTCATCCCTCTTTCCACCCCTAACCAATGCCAAAGTCAAGAGCATCAAGGTCATCCATAGCAGTGGCTATACGCAGCACCACCTCATGGGCCACATTTTCCGGCTGCATCGCAGGGAACAGCGGTGGCGGCGCATAGGTCGGGGTCCAGAACGCCAAGGCTCCAGCAAGCTGACTGCGATACAGGTGATTGGCGTCATCAAGGCTCACAACATCGCCCCCCGCAGCCGCCAATTCCTCCAAATACAGTTCAATCAACTCTCCCTCCCAAGACCGGCGGTTTTCGATGGAAAGACCAGCAGCAAGACAATAAGCCAGATCGCGGCTCCAATGCCCGCGCGAAACACATTGCCAATCCATCAACCCCATTGTGCCATCGGCGCATTGATACCAATTGCCGGGATGGACATCGCAATGAATCACGGTGTGCGGCAAGGTGAGATGCATCGCGGTAGACTGTTCCACAACTTGCCAACTTGCCTTCTGGCGTGCCGCAAAGCGCGCAGGCAACGCGTCAGCCATTTTGGCAAGACCCCGAAAATGAAAGCGTTTGATCATGGCACGCCTGTTTCCCAGCGTCACAAACTTCTGATAAGTCAGCGGCGTACCGGGGTTTTGCGCCAACACCTTGCCCTGTCCATGTAAGCGCGCCAGCAGTACCATTTGGCCTGTCGCCATTTCTTTTGTGATGGGGCTGAGCGCGTCAAGAAACTGTGCGCCTTTACTGACGCCCACATCTTCTATCACCTGAATAGACCGGCCTGAAAAACGTTCAAATGCTGCATAGTAACCGGCGGGCGCCTCAATGGTAAGGCGGGGGCGTAATTCGTTGTAGAACCATGCCTCATTTTCCATCGCGCCTGAAATGCCGCCGGTGATGCGGGTACCCAGTGAGGCCGACATTTTCACGAAAATGTCTCGCGGCAAGTTGTTGTTGCCGTCCCATGCCAGTGCAAAGCCGCGCCGCTGCGTTGTGCCAGTGGAACCGCCCGTCACCTGCAGGGATGCCAATGTGCCGTCGAATTTCTGTTCGAACCACGTGTCGTCCAACCCGTCTAGGGACAGCGGCACACGGGACCGATCACCCAGTCCCATCGCCTCCAACCCCTTAGCGCTTAGAAAACGCATGGCGATAAATGGCAGAGCGACGCGATCCAACATGATGGCTAAAATGAAAAGCGGAGATCAACGCCGTAAGTACGCGGCGGCGCGTAATTGCCCAGCATTTGCAATGTGACATCAGACGAATAAGCCGCCACCAGATATTCTTCATTGCCCAGATTTTTGCCCCAACCACGAATTTGATAGCGTCGATCCCGATCCATCCACGTCACAAACGCATTGACAATAGAATAGGCTTCCTGTGTGTCGAAGTCGCGCTCGAAGGGACGGAAAAACATCTCATCGCTCCAAAAATATTCTCCCCGGACCGTAAGAAAGCCTAAACTATTCAAGGCCAGTTCATATTCTGCCCCAACGAAAAAAGTGTATTCGGGAGCACGGTTCAAATGATTGCCCGCCAGATCTTCTTCCGTTGCCAATGACGGCTCAACCAAACCGGGTGCATTTGTAAGCTCCAGCCCATCGGCGCTGGAAAACTCATCATAGGTCGCGTCCAGCCATGACATGTTGAAATCAAGGCGCAATCCCTCAAGCGGCGAGGCGGCGATCTCAAGCTCTGCCCCGTTCACAGTGGCCGCCCCCGCATTTTCGATAATGCCGGCAAAGTTACGGATTTGAAAAACCTGAAGGTCTGTATAATCATAGGTGAAGGCTGCACCGTTCACCGTCATCAAGCCTTCAAACCAACTGGTCTTAAAGCCCACCTCATAGGCCTTTATTTTCTCCGGCTCAAATTGGTCGCCACAACCGGACAGATTGAACCCCCCGGACTTGAACCCTTCCTGATATTGCACATAAACCATATGGTCTTCCATGAAAGCCGTTTTGGCTCCCAGCTTGGGCGAGAAGGAATTCCACGAACGTTCGTCCTTCAAATCGGTACAACTATCGCCGATCAGGAAAGTGCGGGTTTGCGAAACTTCTTTTTCATCGCGCGACCAGCGCCCACCGGCCATTAACGTGATGAAATCTGCCACGGTAAAGCTGAAATCAATAAAGCCCGCATAGGAATTGGTGGTCTGTTGATGTTTTTGCTGCATTTGCAACGCCAAAGGCCCGCCGCCAATCGGGGGAATTTCAATCCCCAATAGATCCGTTATGGCGGTGGTCAAAGGCGGCGGCAACGGCACCAACCCGTTGGGAAAATCAACAGGGATGGATTGCTGCAAATCCTCGTTTAGATAGAAAATACCGGCGATCCAATCAAGCGTGCCCCATGACCAATCTTGAAACGCCGTGCCGGAAACATTCAATTCTTCCGTAAAGCTGTCGGAAATGTCATCGCGACCAACTAGAATAAATTCCGCATCGGTGCTATCGCCATCATAGAACTGCACAAGATCTGAATGGGTGTAGCCCGTGATGGATTTTACCACCACGCCAAAAGGTGCCTGCCATTCCACAATACCGGTGAGGGCCCAAAGGTTGATTTCTTCTTCCGGCTCAAGATCCAATCGTTCTTCCCACGGCTCCAACGAAAAGCCCGCGCCAAGCGTTGAGGGAAATTGCGGCGCCGTGACAGGCTGCTGGATTGGCCCCGCTGTTTCATTTTTCTGAACATAGGCAATGGCATCAACAATCACATCATCCAAGGGGGTTGCGCGCAGGGCCACCCGTGCCCCTTGTGTTTTGAAATCCATCAGGCTTTCCCCGTTGGACAGGTTTTCGATATAGCCGTCCTTATCTTCATAGACCATTGAAAAACGGCCCGAGAGCCAATCGGTCAGCGGCCCCGTGATACCCGCATCAATGGCTACGGAATCAAAACGGCCATAACCTACATGGCCTGAGAGCCCAAACTCATCCGCCGGAGCCTTGGTAATAAAGTTGATCGCCCCTGCATTGGCGTTGCGCCCATAAAGCGTACCTTGAGGACCGCGCAGCACCTCTACCCGTTCAAGGTCGTAGGTGCCGACAATACCCGTCACCACACGGGGTTGATAAACCCCATCGATATGCATAGCCACCGCGGGTTCGCCTACTCCGGTAATGATCTCAAGCCCAACGCCGCGAATGGACAAAAGTGCCGAGCCATTTACCTGACTGTAATTGAAGTTGGGAATTTGCAGAGCCATATCTGCACTGGATTGAATGCCCCGCATTTCCAAATCAGGCCCGCCAATAGCGCTGATAGCCGCCGGCACTTCCTGCAGGGTTTCGCTCCGCTTTTGGGCAGAGACAATTATTTCATCCAATACGCGTGATCGCGTATCCGCACTTTCAGGCACAAGTGCAGCAGCTTCAGACGCGGCTTCCTCCGTCTCAATCACTTCTTGCGCATTCAGCACATTGACCGAAAGCACCAACGCAACGCCTGCCACCAAAAACTTATTCATCTAACTACTCCGCCGCAGCACTAAGGCGCTTGTTTTCCGTAATACGCAGGAACGCTCCGGGCACCGCGCCATTCGGCTTGCCGTTTTCGTGGGTCACGGTACCGTTCACCAAAATATGGCTAAAGCCTTCTGTCGGCATGTAACGCCGCCAATCGCCATCTGGCTGATCATAACGCGTTTCATAAGCGAAATCGGCCTGTTTCAACTCTTCAAAACCGTAGACCACAATATCGGCCGCGTTTCCGATTTGCAGTGTGCCGCGATCTTTCAGACCCAGTACGGCGGCAGGTTGGCCAGACAGCCGATAATGTGTTTCTTCCAGCGTGACCTTGCCTTCTTCACGCACCAGCCAGATCAACAACTCAGTCGGCCAATGCCCGCCGGAGAAAAATTTGGTATGCGCCCCGCCATCCGAGGTGCCAGCCAACACTTTGGGATGCAGCATCACCTCTGTCGCAATATCCGGATTGGTGGCGACCGGTGGTGGGGTTTTGAAATCAGCCTCACAGCGGCTGGCAGCCACGACATCCAAGAACACATCCGTCACATGCTTGCCCTCTTCCGCCGCAAGTTCGCCTAAGACGCGGCCCAGATATTTCTGCGCTGTCGGCTCGTCGCCAACATAGGTGACGGTAATAATTTCCAGCGGGCCGGAACCTTGCAGCAGGGCCATGGGATCGTAATTATCGCGGAAAGATTGGCGCGTTTCAGGCTTTGCAATGTGGGCCAGCTTCTCATCAATATCCTTAATCAGGTTCATTTCAATCCAATCGGATTGATTGTCATTGCCATTGAACTCGGTAACTTTGAATTCAGACCAGCCACGTTGCAAAAACGCTTGGCCATAAATCGGCAGACCCTGTCGTTCCATATCATCCAGCCATTCAAGACTTTCCAGATGCATTTCAGGCATCATATCGGCGGTGGCAACCACATTGTGAATGATGGGTCGCCTAGAGACGCGGGCCACTTTTTCAGGAAACTCAAACGTGCCGACCGGCCCCAATTTGGAGAGTGATTGGATCACCCCTTCATTGCGTTCTGCCAACACACTGGCCAAGGCTTCCGCATCTGCTATTTGCATCGTGTCTGTCGGCATCGGTGTGCCGTCATAATCCACATGAGAGTTCATTTCGCCCAGATAGGACATGCCAAGGCCGCACGCACCTTCATCCATAGCTTCATGTACCAGTGTTTTCATTTGGGCCAGTTCTTCCGGCGTTGCGCCGCGTGACTTTGCTGCCTCAAGCCCCATCACATAGATCATCAAGGGATTAACGGGCAGGAAGGACAGAATGTTCACGCCCTTAGGCAGCGCTTTCAAATGATCCAGCCATTGCGGGAAGGTTTCCCAGTTCCAAGGCAATGCTGCTTTCATCTGGCGGAACGGCACTTCTTCGGTGTATTCCATCATCTTCATATAGCGATCCTGATGTTCTGCGTGACAAGGCGCAAAGCCAAATCCGCAATTGCCCAGCACAACCGTGGTGACCCCGTTTTCGCCTGAATTGGAGCAGTAAGGGTCCCAGTGGATCGGCGCATCATAATGGGTATGCAAGTCAATAAAGCCGGGTGCCACAATCTTGCCCGCGGCATCTATTTCATCTGTCGCGGTAGCCCCTGCCAAATCTCCAATATCGGCGATCACCCCTTCAACAATACCGATATCGGCCTGATATTTTCCTTTACGGGTGCCATCGACAATCATGCCGCCGCGAATAATCATATCGAAGGTTTTAGACATTTTGTGTCTCCCGTTTTTGGACTGTCATCATCAGCGGGCTGGGCTTGATAGACATGGCAACTTTCGGCGCAGGTAACGCGCCCTCTGCCAGACTGAAATCAAAATCGCGCCCCAGCACGGCCAGTAACAATGTGGCCTCCATGCGGGCCATACGTTCCCCAATACAACCACGTGCCCCTTGGCTGAACGGCAAGAACGATGCCGGGTGCCGTGTGCGCTTGCCTTCAGGGCTATGCCGTTCCGGTTCAAACGCATGCGGATTAGGCCAATGTTTGGGATCACGCTGCGCGGTATAAGCACAAAAGGCGAGCGTGGTACCTTTCTTGATTTCATAGCCACCCAACACATCATCAACGCCTGCCTGACGTGGCATGAAGGAGAACATGGGGTAAAGGCGCATCGCCTCATCAAAGCATTGCTGAGTGTAACGCAGCGCCTTGTAGTGCTCCAACGTCAAATCCGTCGGAGCGACATTGCCCAACACCTGATCAATCTCTGCCTGCATTTTGGCAAGCTTGTCAGGGTTATCTGCAAGGTAAGCCCATGCCCAACTCACAGACCCGGCGGTAGTTTCGTGACCGCCAAACAGCATGGTCATACAATTGTCGCGAATCTCCTCATCCGTTAGCGGATCGCCATTGGAATGGGTTGCGGCCAACAGCACATCCAGCATGTCACGCTGACTGCCCTCACCACGAATGCCCTTGGCGCGGCGCTCATCAATCAGGCGATAAACCCGTTTATTAAGCTCGACCAGTGCCTTTTTGCCTTTACGAGCGCCGGGCACCAGGGCCGCGATCGGCAAGTTCATTGTGATGAAACGCGCATTGATGAACACGGTAATCTCATCAAATAGATGCACCAGCTCCGCCGCCTCTTCGCGATTGATACCGTCGGCAAAAACAGTTCGGATCAACACACGAAATGTGGCTTGGTGCATGTGATCACACATGTCGAACGGTTGCCCCTGTGCTACCAGTTTTTCCGCCAGCGTGAGTTCATGGGTCAAGCTTTCGGCCATCTCGGTGAAATAGGCTTTGAGCATCCGCCCGCTAAACAGCGGCAACACATAATGGCGCATTTCTTCCCATGCAGCGACATCGGTTTCTGTCGCCACCGAATACCCCAGCAACGGCTTGGTGGCCTCTTTGCCCAATTCGGCTTTGGGATACTTCTCCCCCGCCTCTACCAGCATATAGCGGATCAGATCTGGGTCATGCAGCAAAACAAGCGTGCGCGGCCCCAGCTTGAGCTTGTTGATACCACCGTATTCGCACTGCAATTCTTCAAAGAACGGCAGTGGATCGCCCAACAGCTTTAGCGCATGGCCTAGCAGTGGCAGGCCCGATGGCCCCGGTATTTCACTTTGCCGCAACATGCTCGCTTCCCTATTTTGCAATGTTGGCACGCAAAATAGGGTGCAAAAACCTCAGTGTCAAGAATTGTCCGTATAATGCGTTAAAAAATGACTAATAATTTGACGCAATATTCGATTTTGTTTGGCGTTAGCGGCATTACGCCATTCCACCATCTGCTCCAGAATGGACCCTAAACACGTTTGAAAATGAGGTAGTGGGGCGGTCGACCTTCACGAATAGCTTTTGCTTCATAGCGCGTACCGGGCCAGCCATCCCAAGGCTCCAGCCAGTCAGCTGCTTTTTCGGCGGTCCATTCGAAGGCGTGGTGGGCACGGCAATGAGACAAAGTCCAATCCACATACGTGTCAATATCGCTGGCAAAACGAAACAGGCCGCCCGGCTTAATCGCCCGCGCCAACTCACCCAAACTATCCATGGAGACAAAACGGCGCTTCCAATGGCGCTTTTTGGGCCATGGATCAGGGTAGAGCAAGTCCACCCGATCGAGACCGGAATCAGGCAAGGCGCGCAATACTTCTATCGCGTCGCCCATATGGAGCCGCACATTGGACACCTCTCCCGCCTCGATCTGTGCCAACATTTTCGCCATGCCATTTTCAAACGGCTCACAGCCGATAAAGCCAGCTTGCGGGTTTTGTGTGGCCTCATGCGCTAAATGTTCGCCACCGCCAAAGCCGATCTCCATATAGTGGCATTCGGCCTGCGGAAACAGCGCGGCAGGATCAATCGGTGTGGACACATCCACGGCCAATCCCGGCAGCATATCTATCATTAATTGCGCTTGATGGGTGCGCAAGGCATGACCCTTACGCCGCCCATATAGTCTATTTGGACGCGGGTCCATGAGGCCGCCTTATGTGAGGGCTGCCTTCAGCGCTTCCACCAAATCCGTCTTCTCCCATGAGAAGCCGCCATCTTCATCCGGCGTGCGGCCAAAATGGCCATAGGCTGCGGTGCGCTCATAGATAGGCCGGGACAAGCCCAAATGCTCGCGGATTCCGCGCGGCGACAAGTCCATCGCCTCAGTGATTGCGCCTTCCAGCTTGGCCTCATCTACATTGCCGGTGCCATGCAGATCAACATAGACGGACAAAGGTTTGGAAACGCCGATAGCATAGGCCACTTGCAGCGTGCAGCGTTCTGCCAAGCCCGCTGCCACAACATTCTTCGCCACATAACGGCTGGCATAGGCGGCTGAACGATCAACCTTGGTTGGGTCTTTACCAGAGAAAGCACCGCCACCATGGGGAGCCGCCCCGCCATAGGTATCAACAATGATTTTGCGGCCCGTCAGGCCCGCATCGCCATCCGGCCCGCCAATCACGAACAAGCCTGTAGGGTTTACATAGAATTCTTCTTCCGGGCACATGAAGCCAGAAGGTAAGACGGCCTCAACATAAGGCCGCACAAGTTCTTTCACGTCTTCTTGTGACAAGCCTTCAGCGTGCTGCGTTGAAACGACGACAGATGTTGCGCGAACAGGCTTACCGTTTTTGTATTCCAACGTGACCTGGCTTTTGCTGTCAGGCCCAAACTCAGGGCGAGACCCATCGTGGCGCGCCGCGGCCATGCGCTGCAAAATTTCATGGGAATAGGCAATAGGTGCGGGCATCAGACTTTCGGTCTCTGTACAGGCGTAACCAAACATAATGCCTTGGTCGCCAGCGCCTTCATCCTTGTTGCCATCAGCATCTACGCCTTGAGCAATATGCGCAGATTGGCCATGGACATAACAACTAACATCGGCGTTTTTCCAGTGAAAGCCATCTTGCTCATAGCCGATTTCTTTTACAGCTTGGCGGGCCACTGCTTCCAGCTTATCTGCGCCAATTTCTTCGGAGCACCGCACTTCACCGGCCAGCACAATGCGATTGGTCGTCGTCAGCGTTTCAACAGCCACACGCGACAGCGGGTCGGCGGCCAAATAAGTGTCCACAATCGCATCAGAAATACGGTCACACACCTTATCTGGATGACCTTCGGAAACGGATTCACTGGTAAAGAGATAATCAGAACGAGGCACGGCGACTCACTTTCAAAGTTAGACAATATTCATTGCCTGCGCCCGCTGCTGGACGCCGGATCAATGCAGAATTATCGCGGTTTTGACAGGTGACGCGCTCAAGGTCAAGCGAGCATCTTGCGGCGAATTGATAGAGACAACATTGCCCTAGGCTTCCTCATCACCCTCAATTTCTTCATTCGCAAGAGTGCGCACAAGATCGACAACCCGGCGGCGCACTTTAGAGCTTTTGATTGCCACAAAGGCGCGATTGAGCTGCAGGCCCTCTGTTGTGGTCAGAAAATCAACAACATAATCTGTCGGGTCGCCTTCCCCAAAGCCAAAGGCTTTGATTTCTGCCGGCGCACCCGGTGCGGCGCCGGCACCGATCACTGAATCAGGCATATCTTCGAAGAAATACTGGATCGGCACATCCAGAATAGTCGAAATTTGATACAGACGGCTAGACCCCATGCGGTTCATGCCCTTTTCGTACTTCTGCACCTGTTGAAAGGTGAGACCAAGCGCCGTGCCCAGCGCCTCTTGCGACATACCCACCAACATTCGGCGCATCCGCATGCGAGCACCAACATGGACATCAATCGGATTTGGGGCTTTACGTACCATCAAACTCTTTCCCAGATCAGCTATTTACACTTCTGGACCAGCCCGCGTTACGACCAAACGAAACTGCCAGATATCTTCGTGTCTCTGTGTATACGAGTGTATACGAAGTTGCAAAGGGAAATAGGTAGCCCACAAGACATGTCGTCAAATATTGCGCTCATTTAGTCTAAATATCACCGCAATAATCGAACTTACCAAGAGTATAATGAAAAAGGCTGCATTTCCATAAAGGGCAAAGATAGTTACCTCAAGCGGCTTCGAGAGAGGCACTTCAATAGCGCCGCGCCGGTTAAGGGAAAGTGAAGAAACCACACGGCCATAAGGATCTATCACAGCAGATATACCGGTATTAGCAGCCCGCGCCAAAGGCAGCCCCTGCTCCACTGCACGTAGGCGCGCTTGGGCCAGATGCTGAGGCGGACCGGCACTCACGCCATACCAGGCATCATTGGTTACATTGACCAGTAGTGCCGGGCGCTCTTCTGGGTCAACAACCGCCAACGGAAAGATCACCTCATAACAGACAAGCGGTGAAATACTGGGCAATGCTCCTTCAAGGGCAAGTGTGCGCGGCCCCGGCCCCTCTGCAAAGCCGGATGGGCCATCCACAATGGCCTCAAGTCCTAGTCGCGCCGCCAATGCTTTCAGCGGCACATATTCGCCAAACGGCACCAAATGGTGTTTGTCGTAACTAGCGACAACGCTGCCCAAATTGTTGACGACAACAATGCCATTATAGGTTTGGGCCGAAAAATCCTCCTGAATAGGGCCGTGGCGTGGCGTGCCGGTAACCACAACTTGATCCCGGCCCAATTTTGCACCGATCGCCGCCAACACCGCGGGGCTGTCTTGCAGAAAATAGGGCGTTGCGGCCTCTGGCCAGACCACAACCGCAGGGCGGCCAGTTGCTTTCACCGGCGTTAGATCCAGCAAGTGGCGCGTGATTGCCATGCGTTGATCAGGCTTCCACTTATCTTTCTGCGCGACATTCGGCTGAACAATCCGCACTACCCCGTCTGCCATCATAACCGGAGCAGACAGACGCAGCCCCCCATAGGCAGCAAGGCCGCATACAATGATGACCGCAGGACCAAGCCGCAGCAGCCGGATTTGCCAGTTCGCCGGTTGTACCAGTCCAATCATCGATGCTGCTGCAATTATCAACACCAATGTCATGCCATCTGGTCCGATAAGTGCGAATCCTTGCATCAGCAATGGCGTATCTGCCAGCGATTGGGACAGTGTATTCCACGGAAACCCCGTTAACACAAAGCCGCGCAACCACTCGCTGACACCCAGCCCAAAGGCAAGCGCAAAGGCTCCCGCCACGCCGCGCGACCAAACCAATCCCGCAAGCGCAGCCCCCAACCCGTAAAAGAGGGCGAGCCCCAATGGCAATCCGTATTTGGCAAAAGGCAACAGCCAGCCATAACGGTCCGCATCAACCAGCAACGCGTTGCCAATCCAACCAAGAGACAAGGCCAGAAAACCGAAACCGAAGGCAAGACCTGGCCAAAATGCCGCCCGCATTCTCTTATGCCATGGCGTATCGGGCGCAATTGATCCATCGATTGCCAATACCATTACCGGCAATGTGAGGAACAACAGCCACCACCAATGATAAGGGGCCATCGCGAATGACGATTGCGCGCCTGCCAGCCCAGCCCCCACCATCCACATAAGGCGCTGCATTGACTAGTGTTCCGTATCCGGAGGAGACGCTTTGGCCTTGATCCGCCGAACGCTTAGACGACGCACCCGCCTTGGGTCAGCCTCCCGCACCTCAAACGCAACGCCGGAACGATGCCGGACAATTTCACCACGCACCGGCAAGCGCCCAATCAAGCCCACAACCAAACCGCCTACCGTATCCACATCATCATCATCATCGATAAGTGACAGCCCCAACTCCTCCTCCAATGCCTCAACCTCGAGTCGGGCATCAACAATCCAGGAGCCATCGGCCATAGGTGCAATACTGGGGCCGGGATCTTCGTGTTCATCGGTGATGTCACCGACGATTTCCTCGATCAAATCTTCAATCGTCACCAGTCCATCCGTGCCGCCAAACTCATCAATCACCATCGCCATGTGGACGCGATTTGCCTGCATCTGTAGAAGCAAATCAAGCACAGGCAGCGACGGTGGGATGTATAACACCTCACGCAACACAGACGTTACAGCGAAGCCGCTAATAGCCACCATTGCCTGACTGCGGGCCGATTCCGTTTCAGCGTTCAGCGCGTTTTCCCACAATCCGATCACATCCTTGATGTGCACCATGCCGATAATATCATCGGGCGTATCTCGGTAAATCGGCAAACGAGAATGAGCAACTTTGTGAAAGGTGCCTATCAAATCCGCCAAACTGGTATCGTGTGGCACCGACACAATATCGGCGCGCGGCACCATTGCATCATCCACACGCGCATCGCGTATGGAAACAATATTGGTCAACATGGACCGTTCGACAGGAGACAGCGCTTCAGACAACGCCTCATTCTCGTCGAGCACATCCTCAAAGCTTTCTTTTAATGTGGCCGCTGAGCTGTCACCGCGCCCCACCAATTGCTTCAACCGCTCCCACAAAGTCGGCGCGGCTTCTTCCGCACTATCTATATCACTGTCTAACGCCATATTAGTCACCCCCGGCCTGCCTATAAGGGTTTGCGATCCCTAGCCTTGCCAATGCCTCAACCTCCAGCGTTTCCATTGTCGTGGCATCCTCATCATTTTCGTGATCATAGCCCAACAGATGTAACACCCCATGTACAATCATATGGGTCACACGATCAGCTAGCGAAACCCCTTCGTCCACCGCTTCACGTGCCACAGTTTCAAAAGCAATAGCGATATCCCCTAAATAACCCGCGCCATCCATTGCCGGATCAAACGGAAATGAGAGTACATTGGTTGGCCCGGTTTTGCCCCTAAACTGTTCGTTCAGCTTTGCCACCGTAGCATCATCGCTCAACGAAATGGTGAGTGACCTTGGTGACGAACCGGCAACTTCAAACGCAGCCGCGACAGCTGCTAAGGGATGATCTTCACTGATCGCCCAATCACCGGCCGCGACCACAATGACGATTTCCAGGTCGATTTCCGGGTCAATTTCCGTTTCGACCGCGCCAAAGGCCGGACTATCGCTCTCCTGAACAGGCATCAGCCTTGGCCCTGCCCGCCCGGAGCCTTCAGCAATTCCGGATCAGCATCGTTGTAGGCTTTGACAATGCGGGTCACCAAGGGGTGACGCACAACATCAGCGTGGGTAAAGCGCACAGTCTTAATCCCTTTCACACCATGCAAGGCATCCAGCGCATGAGTGAGCCCGCTGCGCGCGCCCATGGGCAAATCAATCTGACTTGGATCGCCCGTCACTGCCATCCGGGAGTTTTCCCCCAGCCGGGTCAGGAACATCTTCATTTGGCCAACGGTGCAGTTCTGCGCCTCATCAAGAATAACAAAAGCATTGGAAAGTGTGCGCCCGCGCATAAAGGCCAGCGGCGCAACTTCAATTTCGCCACTTTCAAGCTTTTTCATCACCTGATCACCCGGCAGCATGTCATAGAGCGCGTCATAAAGAGGGCGCAGATATGGATCTATCTTATCGCGCATATCGCCGGGCAGAAATCCCAGTTTTTCGCCTGCCTCAACCGCTGGGCGAGACAGGATCAGGCGATCCACCTTACCTTCCAGCATGAGTGATACAGCCATGGCGACCGCCATATAGGTCTTCCCTGTACCTGCCGGGCCAACACCAAACACCAGTTCGTTGGTTTTCAGCGCTTCGAGATAATCTGCCTGCCCCGGCGTGCGCGGCGTTACCGTGCTGCGCTTGGTGCGAATCTGACGCGCCGGATCGGAGGTGCGCGGCTTCTTCTTGGAAGGGGCGTCCCCAACCGCGCCGCCAGCCATGGCAACCGCGCCATCAACTTCCCCCAATGCAACTGCCATACCCTGCTCCAACCGACTGTAAAGATCGTTCAGCACCACTGTCGCATCTTGAATTGCGCCTGCGCCACCGGTGATCTGAATAGCATTGCCCCGCGCCGCCAAAGCGACTGATAATTTGTGCTCAATTCGCGACAAGTGGCAATCATGATGGCCACATAATTCAGGCATAAGCTGATTATCTTCAAAGGTTATTGTACGGGTTTCATGACCCGACAATTTGGGCTTTTCGCTTACCGCAGAACTATCCACATCCCAAGGATCAGCATCCGGGTCGAGCCCGCGCTTTGCTGCACTTGTATCAGGTGTGGAAGATGTGACGCGTTTCGACTGGCTTGCCATTTAAAAGCCTTGGCCCCCAAGTCGCGACCTTGCGGTCGTCGTGCTGTCAAAGCTGGTCAATCGTGTCCCTGCCCTTGTGAAGTTGTCAGGCAATTAAATCGCCCTTCAGACTGTTTTGCGTTGCTGCAGCAATCTTAACACGAATGATCTGCCCCAACAAAGCCTGATCTGCATCAATATGCACCGCCTGCAACCAAGGTGATCGACCCACAAGCTGCCCTTCATTGCGTCCGGGCTTTTCCAGAAGCACATCCATTTCCTGCCCGATTTTGGAGGCATTGAAAGCCTGCTGTTGCTTGCTCAGCAAGGCTTGCAGCCGTTGCAGGCGCTCATCTTTTATGGCTTCTTCCACCTGTAGTTCCATGGCTGCACCGGGCGTGCCGGGGCGCGGTGAATATTTGAACGAATAGGCTTGTGCATATTGCACGTCTTCAACCAACTTCATGGTCGCCTCAAAATCGCGATCCGATTCGCCCGGGAACCCGACAATAAAGTCGCCCGACAGCGCCAAATCTGGCCGCCCTGCGCGAATACGTTCTATCAAGCGGCGGTAATCATCGCCCGTATGCTGCCTATTCATCGCCGCCAACACACGGTCTGAGCCCGCCTGAACAGGCAAATGCAAATAGGGCATCAACTTGGGTTCGTCCGCAAAAGCGGCAATCAATTCATCGTCCATGTCACGAGGATGAGAGGTGGTGAAGCGCAAACGCTCAAGTCCGTCAATCTGTGCAAGTTCCCGGATCAATCGTCCAAGCCCCCAAGTGGCGCCATCCACCGCCTCACCATGATAAGCATTCACATTCTGGCCTAGCAAAGTGAGCTCACGCACCCCCTCACCGACCAAGGTTTTGGCCTCAGTCAAAATTTGCGAAACCGGGCGGGAAAATTCTGCGCCCCGTGTATAGGGCACCACGCAGAACGTACAGAATTTGTCACAGCCTTCCTGCACAGTAAGGAACGCCGCATAAGCACCCTTCTGGCGGCGAACAGACGGCAGGGCATCAAACTTGTCTTCCACGGGAAAATCCGTATCCAAAATACCGCGCGGGTTTTCTGCTCTGCCCCGTTCGGCTCTCGCAACCATTTCCGGCAATTTGTGGTAAGCTTGCGGCCCAAACACCATATCCACAATAGGGGCACGACGCATAATTTCTGCACCTTCCGCCTGCGCTACACAGCCCGCCACAGCTACGATCGTATCGCTGCCTGTTGCCTGTTTGCGCTTTTCACTGGCAATGCGAACCCGGCCTAGATCTGAATAAACCTTCTCTGCTGCTTTTTCACGGATATGACAGGTGTTCAGGATCACCAAATCTGCGTCATCTGCGCTATCGGCAGCCTGATAACCCAAGGGGGCCAGAATATCGCCCATGCGTTCACTGTCATAAACATTCATTTGGCAGCCATAGGTTTTGATAAAAACCTTGCGCTCACTCAATTTTGCGTCAGCCATCATTAATCCTTTTACAGGCAGGGGTCAGGTGGCGCGGTGCAGCGCCTTAACCATTCCCATCCGCGTGCGTTGCTCAGCCTGCCGGGCCAATTTCTTCCGATTGCCAGCCTCTTTCAATGTCAGCGGCTCGTGATAGGTCACGATCACATCTATCGGGCCAAGGCCGAAAGCCGCCCACAAATGAGGGGCCATTTCCATATCCCCATACCATGCAAAGAACGGCCGATAATAGCGGCCCATCGGCACACCATGCACCTTTGCATACGTAACAGTTACCGGCTGTATGGTCAGAGATGGCAGCTCATTGTCCATTTCTGCCAGTTGCGCGACCCCGAATAGGCTGGAATTGAACGGCAAAACACGATTTCCATCAGACGATGTTCCTTCCGCGAACAACACCAATCGATCATCATCTTTCAGGCGGCCTAGTAGTTCCGCCGCCTGTTCGGCCGCCTTGGTTTTGGCATCACGTTCCACAAACACTGTGCGCTGCA
The DNA here is from genome assembly GCA_049609145.1 of Alphaproteobacteria bacterium. Lineage (GTDB taxonomy): Bacteria > Pseudomonadota > Alphaproteobacteria > SPJN01 > SPJN01 > JBMYYF01. Next base: position 5,081 of record JBMYYF010000014.1, on the reverse strand, counting down.
GTTTTGCCAGCCAACCAAATAATGGCCACCCGGCAACTTCTGACTTGGCAATGAACGAGAGTGGCCCCGTGGCGCCCAATACCGGAATATCCAACCAAGAATTGTGGTTGGAAACTATTAAAACCGGCCCATCTTTCACCGGCGTTCCAATCTCACGAACCTTCATACCCAAAATCAGGCGCGTCAATATACGATGATACAGCACCGGAAAGCTGGCCCGTGCGCGACGCATCTTCAAGGCAACAAACACACCTTGGATCGGCATTCCGGCCAAGGAAAGAGATACGAATAAAAAGAGTTCGACTCCTGCCCGCAAAGTAGCAAGAGATGCCTCAATCGGGCGGGTAGACGGTGTGTCTGGCCCCTGTAGTATCGAGACATTATCTGTCCCGACGGACATGGCTAATCACTCTTTTCATCGCTTTCCAGCGGCACACCGTATAACTCCAAACGATGGTCCACCAACTTGTAGCCCAGTTTGCGCGCAACCTCGCGCTGCAATTTCTCGATTTCCTCGTTCATGAACTCAATAACTTTTCCGCTTTTCATATCAATGAGGTGATCGTGATGGCTGTCGGGCACTTCTTCATAGCGGGAACGGCCGTCGCGAAAATCATGTCGTTCCAGAATGTCGGCTTCTTCAAACAGACGCACGGTACGATAAACGGTAGCAATAGAAATGTTGGAATCCACCGCACTTGCCCGCCGATATAGCTCCTCTACGTCGGGATGATCGTGGGCATCTGCCAACACGCGGGCAATAACGCGACGCTGTTCGGTCATCCGCAGACCTTTTTCGATCAACCGTTTTTCAATATCAGACATAGACACCCGCCTTTGTAAGCCCAAGCTCTCTGTCGATTAGCGAAAATTGGGCCAAATTGCAATCATAGCTGGCACAACAAGCGCATCATCAACGCATCGTCCCTGCCGCCATGTTCCGCCGGGTAGTAACTGTCTCGGCGTCCAATTTCGGCAAAGCCCAACCGCTCATACAAGCTGATTGCCGCCAAATTTCCTGCTGCGACCTCCAATGTAACCTGTTCTAGCTGCAGGCGCGCCAGCACATCATCCATAACCGCTTTGGCAAAACCTTCCCTGCGTTGATCGGGATCAGAGCAAATGCTCAGTAAATCTCCCTGACCATCCAAGATGGCAATCACAGCAAAGGCACGCAGCCGCCCCTGCTTTACCGCAGCAAAGATCGCATTGTCATTTGCTACCAAATGCGATTTTAACTGCTCTACGCCCCATTGCTGCCCCGAGGCAGCAGGAAAACAGCGCAGGGAAAGTTCTGCACACGCCGCAAGCATTTGTGCGTCATCGCCACTCAACCGCCGAATTTCAATCAAATCAGCCACCGGGGCTTTCTTTACGTTGTGGAGGGCGGTTTTTGGGCAAATCCGCATCCGGTGCCCGCAAATAAAGTGGGCGGGGTAAACGCACAGAATTGTCCTCATTGGCGAGTTTCATACCGATCGCGTATTTCGCATCTGGCAGGACAAAATCAGTATTCATGGCCGCCGCTGCAAATCTTTGGCCTGAACCCGCAACAGAAAACGGCCCCTTAGGTACATGATCTGCAAGATCGTCCAAATTGATCATGCGCACCCGATCAGAGGGTACAGCCTGCCCTGCCTGTTTGCGAAAGGTCTGCACATAAGCTTCATTCCGACGGGCATCCAAGATCGTAAAAAGCTGGGTTGGGTCATGCGCCCTCCCCGCGCCTCTCGCCCAAGGCGCGGCCAACAATTCTGTGACAGTAATTCCCACAACTTCAATATCGAATGCCAATGCAAGTGCCCGTGCCGCTGCTATGCCAATTCGCTGTCCGGCAAAGGTACCCGGCCCCAGTGTCACCAGAACCTTGGAAAGGACCGACTTGGCTTCCCCGGCGTCATCAAACACTTCGTCGATCATGGGGAGCAGACGCTCTGCGTGACCACGGCCCATTTCTTCCCACTTATGGGAAACGAGCACACCATCTGTTGTACCAAGCGCAACAGAACAGGCAGACTGACAAGTATCGATGGCTAAAATCATACTCCGACTTAGCAGCCTGCTTGACCTCGCGCAACAAACCGACTTTGCTAGATAAATGATACGTCTTATTTTGTGTTTTGCCCTCTTTGTCTTGCCCGCAACGGCCTTGCCCGCCAGCGCAGCAGAAGAACTCGATATTTTGCGCGCGGCGGCGGCCAATAATGGCCGCATCTTATTCTGGCGGGGCCGGTTGAAACCGGCCCGACTGCATGACCATCTGGCCTATCTGAGCCAACAAAAGGTTCCAATCATAAGTTTGGAGCATTTATTCGGCGCCACCGTTATCCCGACCCCCGATCAAAACAGCTTACCGGATCGCGCGGCGGTTCTGGTTTTCGATTTACCGCTGGATCAATTTGAAGAACTTGTCTGGCCCAAATTACGAAAGGCAAAATGGCCGGCAACCTTGCTTATCGACCCCGCAATGGTCGAGCCGAACAGCGCCACCCTTCAACTTGCCAGACTACAGAAAAGCGGCATCTCGATCGGCCTTAAACTGCCTCGGAAAACAACTATGGCAGAAGCTAAACAACGGGTGGAGTTATTCCGTCGTTTGGCAAAAAGATCGCCGATCGTGCTTTTGCAAGGGGAAGGTATTCGCGGCTACGGCACCACCACAAAGGGCTTGGGGACTTTACCCGTTCTCACCACCGACAATGGTGTCGTGGAACCAACAACTCCGCGAAACGCTGTGCCGAGCTTCGTCGTCTCTCACATTCATGCCGAAAGCAAGCGTTTCGCCGTCATCATTGACACTTTGCCTTTGCCGGTTAGCGGCGTAACACCGGACAACCGTATATTGGCAACTACCAGTGTAAATCCACCGGCGTTTGGGTTCACAATTGCCGTCGGCCTTGAAGATCGTTTGGGCGACATGACCTGTCGCAGCACAGGCAACAACAAAACATCTTATGAACGACTGGGGCCCTACCGGATTGAGGTCAGGCTGGCGCGGCGCTTCTCGCCTGGATTGCACAGGATTGACTGTCTAGTGCCTGTGTGCAGCACCTGCAAAAGACCGCGTTGGCGGTGGTTTGGGGTACGTTTTCAAGTAGAGCGGTAAAGGCTACCGTCCCCCTTAGCTATGCGATCTGTGATCTATTCAACCGCACGCACTTCCTCAATTTCGGGAATGTAATGCCTTAGCAAGTTTTCAATACCTTGCTTCAACGTCATGGTTGATGCCGGGCAGCCCGCACAAGCTCCCTGCATGGTAAGCCAAACAATACCTTCTTTGTAGGCGTGGAAAATAATATCACCACCATCTGCCGCAACGGCTGGGCGCACTCTGGATTCCAGCAGTTCCTTCACCTCAGCAACAATTTCCGCATCAGTTTCCGAGTATTCCTCGTCCGGAATTTCTTGTGCCCCGCCGCCTTCAGCTCCATCCAGCAACACAGGTGCCCCGGACGTAAAATGGTCCATAATGGCACCCAAAACTGACGGCTTAATATGGTTCCATTCCACACCGGCTTCACCATCCTTGGTGACGGTCACAAAATCGGAACCCAAAAACACCGCAGTCACCCCTTCAACACCGAAAATGCTTTGCGCCAGCGGTGAGCGCTCGGCCAGCTCCGGGGTGGGGAAATCGGCTGAGCCTTGGCCCATTACCGCCCGTCCAGGCAGAAACTTCATTGTTTCTGGGTTTGGCGTCGCTTCAGTTTGAATAAACATGCTTCAAGTTCCTCAATATTTATCTCTAGATGGGTCAAATGACATATAAAATCAAGGCGACCTGTTGACCAAGCTTGGCAAATATAACAACGGCCACAGCATTAAAAAGCTATTCATGCCCCACCAAACCACATCAAAGTCACCCTTTACAGCCCAAAAGCTGATAGCCATCAGCCCCGCGGTGAAAGTAAGAGTAAGCGATATTACCGCAAGACCCTGCCAGCTTTCGCCCCTTACGGCACGGCGCACCGCCAGCAAACCAATCGCCGACAATACGATGTCTAATGGAGCAAATGACCAGTTCCATACTTGTAGAAGGTAATTCTCATAGTCCTTGAACATTTGCTCCGGCGGCACGATTTCAACGCTGATTAGCATCAACGCAGATAGGCTCCAATAAAGGATGAAACCAATATCTGTTATCAACATTAGAACGTATAAAGTTATTGGCAATTCAACCTCCCAAGGTCGCCTCTGCAACCACACTTGCGGCAAAGTGGATAGTCTAAAAATAGAGCGTTGCAGCGAAGGCGAAACTGCCTTAAGAACCCCTCACACACAAGACGCACCGGCCCCGGTGGCGGAATTGGTAGACGCGACAGATTCAAAATCTGTTATCCATTGGGTGTGCCAGTTCGAGTCTGGCCCGGGGCACCAACAAAAACAATAACTTAGGACAACCCCGCAACTTGACGGGGCGTCATTCAGACAATGGCCTGACACGCGTTCAGACATTTCACCCTCCGGTCTCATCAGCATCTCGATATTGTCGGCGTTTGATCGCTAGCTCGATTTTCTGTCTTAGAGTTCGATTCAGATAGTTGTTGATTGATTGTCGGACTTTATGGCCAGAGGTTGCCACAAGCTGCTGATCGTTATCACTCGCGCCACCAGCCTCTGTTAGACCACCATGTCTGAAGGTCTCTGGTGTAATAGAGGCCCTCAGTCCAGCCGCCTTCCGAATGATGTCAAAATCATCCGCGAATTTACCAGTGAATAGCCCCTAGATTCCTAGACACCTTCTAACCTAATTTTGAGGCATAGGAGGCCATTATGGGCAAAGCCAGATTTAGCGAAGATTTCAAGAAAGATGCCGTGGCGCAAATCACGGAACGGGGCTATCCGGTTGCGGAGGTTTCGCAGCGTCTGGGTGTCAGCACACATTCCCTTTACGCATGGAGGAAGAAGTATGCAGAGCCGGATAACAGAGATGACAAGGATGCTGAGATCCGGCGTCTGAAGCGAGAGCTGGGCCGGGTCACCGAGGAGCGCGACATCCTAAAAAAAGCAACCGCGTATTTCGCCAAGGATGCAAAGTGTAGTACGCCTTTATTGCGGCTCATCGGGAACAGTTTACAGTA
>JBMYYF010000013.1:0-98609 GCA_049609145.1 Alphaproteobacteria bacterium | reverse complement strand
TATGAACGGCAGCAGGAAATGAACAAACAAGGCGTCTAGAATACTAGGGGCTATTCAAACGGCAATTTTCCAATCTTATCACTATCAACGAACACCTATTCGGTGGCGGGGCAATCCAGTATGTGGCCATCAAATATGGCCCCAACAAGCACACGGGCAGAGCCATCTGCCGCCGTGTAGGGCGCGGCGACAGAGGCCGCAGAAAGTTGCGCACCATCATTCAGATAAGTTTCGTCTACCTTGCCGCCGGGCGCGCCTTCGTTCAGCGTGATACGCAATACTTGTGAGGGCGAGAGGCGTTCTGCATCCATCGCGTGCCCCAACATGGCAATGCTGTTTGGCTGCGCCCCAATCCAGATGGCGCCGGTGGAATCAAAATTAATGTTGTCCAAATGGGTTGGCAGATGAATGGCATCACGACCAGATAGTTTTCCTGTCGCCGGATCGCGATCGAACAACCACAGGGTTTGGCCGTAAAACTCTGTCATCACCAGCGTCTTGCCATCAGGATGCGCGCCAACGCCATTGGCCAGCAGAAAACCTGATTGTTCTACCCGGCCTTGCGTCCCATCAAAGTAAACCAAATTGGCCCGCCCCGTCAGTTGCAGCAACTCCGCCAAACGCTGGAACTGGCTGGTAGAGCCATTATCGTTTGTGAAATAGAATTGTTCCGGCCCTACCGCAGCAACATCATTAGGCGAATGAATACGGGTATCGCGCACGGTACGAACATGATCAAGCGACAGCGCATTTTGGGTGAGATCAAAAATCTCAATGCGTTCATCATTTTCGCCCGCATGGTTCACAACCATCAAGCGGCGCCTGCCATCAGCGCCCACCCACAAATCAATACCATGTGGATGAAAACTATCCAGCGCGATGGGCAAAGGCTTCGGGGCTGCTTGCAAATCGTCCAAAGGCAGCGCGTAAACATTGCCCGCTACAGCATCACCATTGAACGCCGCGCGACGATCATCAGAGGAGATGTAAGCAACCCTGCGCGCCTGATCGATCACAATATCTTCTGCCCCCACATAGCCATTCAGCTTTGTGCAGCTTTCACCGCCATGATAGGCAAGATCACGATAGGCACCGCCTTGAGATAGCAGATAATTGATCCACACTGCCGAGACGGCAAGTATAGCTACCAATAGGGCGAGCAGAAGCGGTTTGACTTTGAACATTTCTATCCTCTTTAACGAGTGAGGCCGATTAGGCGATGTCTTTAAGACCGGCAAGGGCCGGATCAGTGTTGAATTGCAGTTGCGCCAAACGAGCATACAGGCCACCCTTGGCAACCAGTTGATCATGGCGACCCTCATCAACCACACGGCCTTGATCCATGACGATAATACGGTCTGCCTTCATTATGGTCGCGAGGCGATGCGCAATAACGATGGTGGTGCGCCCCTTCATCAAGCCTTCCAGTGCATTTTGCACCAAGGCTTCGCTTTCGGCATCCAGCGCACTGGTGGCTTCATCCAGCAGCAACAGCGGTGCATCGCGCAGCACGGCGCGCGCAATGGCCAAGCGTTGGCGCTGGCCGCCCGACAAGGTTGTTCCACGTTCGCCCAGATGGGTTTCGTATCCTTGGGGGAGCTTCGAAATAAAACCATTTGCAGCAGCGGCTTCTGCTGCCTCCTTAATCGCGCTCATCGGGGCGTCGGGCGTGCCATAGGCGATATTGGCCGCCGCCGTATCGCCGAAAACAACGGTATCTTGTGGCACAATCGCAATACGCCGCCGCACATCTTGCGGATCGGTGGTGGTGACATCCACCCCATCCAACAAAACACGGCCTTCCTGAATTTCATAGAAGCGCTGCAACAGTTGGAAAACTGTGCTTTTGCCAGCCCCTGAAGGGCCAACCAGCGCCACCGTTTCACCCGGTGCCACATCGAGAGAAAAGTCCTCCAACGCTGAATGATCAGGCCGGGCAGGATAATGGAAAGTAACATTATCGAAGGTCACCGCGCCTTGCCCCGGTGACGGCAAAGCAACCGGCTGTGCAGGAGCTTTGATTTCGGGCTCGGCATGCAGCAATTCCATCAAGCGCTCGGTCGCCCCGGCGGCACGTTGCAGATCGCCCCACACCTCCGACAACAAGCCCACCGCACTGGAAGACAAGACGGCATAAAACACAAACTGAGCCAGCTCACCGCCTGTCATAGTGCCCGCCAACACACCTTCGGCACCGCGCCACAATACAAAGGTAATGGCCGACATAACCAAAAACATCACCATCGAGGTCAGGCCCGATCGTGCAATGGTGCGTTGCTTGGCAAGCTTGAAGGCAACATCCACCGCTTCACCATAACGTGCGGCATCCCGCGTCTCTTGATTGAACCCCTGCACGATGCGTATGGCATTGAGGCTTTCCCCGGCATGGGCGGAAGTATCTGCCACCCGGTCCTGACTGCGCCGCGAAAGGCTCCGCACCAGCCGCCCAAAGGCGATCAACGGGACCATAATGGCGGGCACCACCAACAGCACCATGCCTGTCAATTGAGGACTGGTGATCACCAGCATGGTCACGCCGCCCACCACCAAAACGATATTGCGCAACGCAATGGAGACAGAAGACCCAATCACCGTTTGCACAAGGGTTGTGTCGGTGGTTAGGCGCGACAGCACTTCGCCAGTGCGGGTTTGCTCAAAGAATCGGGGGGAAAGGCTAAGGACATGGGTGTAGACCGCCTTACGAATATCGGCGACAACCCGTTCGCCAATCCACGTCACGAAATAAAATCGAAGGGCGGTGGCCCCCGCAAAAACAAAGGCTACCATAATGAAGCCCAGAAAATATTCCCCAATAAACGAGGCATTTTCAGCCGAAAAACCCTGATCAATCACCCGACGCATGGCAATCGGGATTGTAAGCGTTGCCCCCGCAGCCACGATGAGCGCCACGAAACCCGCCACGATATGGCCTTTATAGGGGGCCAAGAAAGGCAGCATGGCCGCCAAGGGGCGCACGGTTTTCGCCTTATCGCGGGACTGGGCCTCGCGCGCAATATCGGCTGCGAATTCTTCGCCGGACTGACTCACTTATATTCTCCCTACTGATAGTGCCCTTCTAGCTCATGCGCATGGCCCCATGATAGCGGGGCCGAAGCCGCCGCGACCGCGTGACACAATTGGCGGATTTGTGCCCCCATTGCACCCAATGCCTCAATTCGCTATAAGCCGCCATTCATAGAGATTCTCTGGCTTGCGCTGCGGCGTACGCCGAAACGCAGGAAAGTTAAAGATGAAGCAGGACATTCATCCCGATTATCACACGATCAACGTCGAAATGACGGATGGTACCGTGTTTCAAACCCGCTCCACTTGGGGTGCCGAAGGCGATACGCTGAAGCTGGACATTGATCCCACAACGCATCCGGCATGGACCGGTGGTGGCCACCGCTTGGTTGATACCGCAGGCCGCGTTGGACGCTTCAAGAAAAAATACGAGGGCTTTGGCCTGGGTTGATGGTTACGGGTTGATCTCAACCAACCTTTAAAGTTTCAAACGGCGCTCTCTAAATTGGGCGCCGTTTTTTATTGCGGCCTCTTGAAACCGTCAGATCAATTCCTAAATCAAGACTATCGGGTGCCACTTAATCGGGCCCGATTGGATGAAACCGAGCGTTCCTTGACCAGATGGTGGGGAACAATGGCAGTCCTCAAGCGCGCCTTGATGCTAAGGTGACGCCCCGCTGCCATATGCTCAATCGCTTTAGAAGGATTGATCTTATGAGAAATGCAGACCTTACCCCCCTTTTCCGCAACTCCGTTGGCTTTGATCGTTTTGACGATTTGTTGAACGCTGCCCTGTCCGGTACGCCGGAAGCCGTTCCGGCTTTCCCGCCCTACGACATTGAGCGCGTGGGCGAAAATGATTATCGCATCACCATGGCAGTCGCCGGGTACAGCGAAGATGATCTAAGCCTTGTGCAGGAAGATACGGTGCTGACCGTGAAAGGCACGGGCACAAAACCCAATGCCGACGACAAGCAAAACCATTTTCTGCATCGCGGCATTGCCCGACGCGCCTTCGAACGGCGGTTCCATCTGGATGATACGATCCGGGTGACAGGCGCAGACCTTTCCAATGGCTTGCTGGTAATTGAACTCGTACGCGAGGTGCCGGAACATCAACGCCCCCGTCAAATTCAGATTGGCAATGGCCCTGCACTGGAAGCTGCGGCCTAATTTGAACTTGCCAGAAAAAAGTGAGACCGCGCAGCCAAAGGCGCGCGGTCTCTGCTGTGATGATGGTTGCCCCCTCAAGCTGCCATCATCATGTTCGCCCTGTTAAACTTGCCATTTCACTTATAATTGTGAAAAACGAACCCTCACAGCATAACCGCGGCAACCCGTCGCGCAAGCAAAAATTTGTGACACTTCATGAAAAAAGCGCGTTTGCGGCCGCGCGCTGATCTGTTTTGGCATCAATTGCTGCTTTCATCCGGTCAATTTCTGTTTCCAGTGTCGCAATGCGTGCGCGCAATTCAACTACCGATATCGCATCCAAATCTTCACCGATTTCAAAGGATTCGGCTTTGGTCAATTCCTCATCTTCCATCTTCTGTGGCTCCCGTGTCATTGTCGGCGCAAGCTGACAATGAATAGGACGAAATTGCAATGACCCAATCCATGCGCGCCATCATCATATCAGAAGCCGGCGACGCCGACGTACTGCAACTTGCCGATATGCCCGTACCAAGCCCAAAGGCGGGCGAAGTGCTGATTAAGGTAGCTGCCGCCGGGATTAACCGCGGCGACATTTATCAACGCCACGGCCTGTACCCTGCCCCGCCGGGCGCACCCGATTGGCCGGGGTTGGAAGTCTCCGGTACTGTTGCGGCGTTGGGTGAAGGGGTAACGACTTTCGCAGAGGGTGATGAGGTAATGGCGCTTATTGGTGGTGGTGGCTACGCAGAATATGCCATCGCGCCTGCCGCCCAAACCATGCCCGTGCCAAAGGGCGTTAATCTGGTGGAGGCCGCAGCCCTGCCTGAAACAATTATCACCGTATGGGCAAATGTGTTTGATAGCTGCGGCCTGAAAAGCGGCGATAGCTTTATGGTCCATGGCGGTTCCAGCGGGATTGGCACAACCGCCATTCAGATGGCCAAGGCGCAGGGCGCAAAAGTTTTCACCACGGCCGGAAGTACTGAAAAATGTGCGGCGTGCGTGGCACTGGGGGCTGATCGCGCCATCAATTATCGAGAAGAAGATTTTGTCCAAGTCATCGCCGCGGAAACCGGCGGCAAGGGGCTGGACATCATATTAGACATGGTGGGCGCCGATTATGTGGATCGCAACATCCAGTGCCTTGGTATGGATGGGCGCCTGACCCATATCGCCTTTCTGAACGGTTCGAAGGTGGAGGTCGATCTTATGCGGCTGATGCTGAAACGCCTTGTCATTACGGGGTCTACCCTGCGTGCCCGTACCGAAACGCAAAAAGCCGCACTGATCGAACAGGTAAACGAAACCGTAGTGCCATGGATTGAGGCAGGTAAGGTAAAACCCGTTGTCCACGCCCGGTTCCCGCTGGATCAAGCCCCCGACGCACACCGGATGATGGAGGCCAGCACGCATATAGGCAAAATCCTGCTTGTGCCCTAGCCGATACGCCTGTTATAGAAGTTTCAATTATTCCCCAATATCACTGTGAGACTGGGGCACGGAGCACGGGCCGCCGCCCGGTTCCGGCATATAAGGAGACTTGCCATGGCGACGCCATTAATGCCGAAAGCCACTGCCGTTTGGCTGGTGGACAATACTGCCCTCACCTTCGATCAAATTGCCGAATTTTGCGGCCTGCACGCGCTTGAAGTAAAAGGCATTGCCGATGGCGAAGTGGCCATTGGCATTAAAGGTATTGACCCGATCACGTCTGGCCAATTAACCCGCGAAGAACTTGAGCGCTGCCAAGGCGACACCACTGCACGCCTGCAACTGATGGAACCGAAACACACCATTGAAACCAAGCGCCGCTCTGGCCCGCGCTACACGCCGGTTTCAAAAAGGCAGGATCGCCCGGCGGCCATTCTTTGGCTGTTGAACCGTCACCCCGAATTGGCTGATGCGCAAATCTCCAAATTGGTTGGCACGACCAAGCCAACCATTGAATCGCTGCGCAGCCGTTCTCACTGGAATATCTCCAACATTCAACCGGTGGACCCGGTGCAGCTTGGCCTGTGCAGCCAGAAAGAACTGGACGAGGCCGTAGGCAAAGCCACACGTCGCAAGGAACGCGCCGCCGCAAAAGCCGCCCGTGAAAACCGAATAGCTGCAAGCGAAGATCAAGCCGCTGAATTGGCCGCCACCCCTTTTGAAGACACACCGATTGCTACCCCGGTTGAAGACACCCCGGCCGGAAACCCGGATGCTATCGCCGATGCAGAAGCGCTGTTCGCGCCCAAAAAAGACGACTAGCCATTGCTTGAGGGCTCAAGCCTGCCCGGGCTTATCACTGATCCTTTCTTTTTGGCCTGCGCCTTGCCTGCGGTTTTGCTGACCGGCATTTCCAAAGGCGGGTTTGCAGGCGGGTTCGGTATGCTGGGCGTGCCTATTATGGCGTTGGCGATTTCGCCCGTGCAGGCGGCGGCGATTATGCTGCCTATCCTGATTGCGATGGATATGGTGGGCATCGCCAACTATCGCAAATTCTGGGACAAAAAAATCGCGCTGGGCCTAATTCCCGCTGCCACTTTTGGCGTTGGTATTGGCTGGGCCTTTGCCGATGGGGTGGATGAAGCGCTGGTGCGTATTTTGCTTGGAGCAATCGCGCTTGTATTCTCCCTAAATTTTTTGCTGCAAAGGCTGCGCGATGGTGCAATCAAGCGCCATCCCGCCTCTTTCAGCCGAACAGGCGTTTGGGGCACCATAATGGGATTCACCAGCTTTGTCGCCCATGCAGGCGGCCCACCCTACCAGGTTTACGCCTTGCCCTTGGGGTTGGATAAAACACGTTATGTTGCCACCAGCATCTTGTTTTTCGCGTTGATCAATTTGATCAAACTGCCGCCCTATGCCTTTTTGGGCCAGCTTGACACCAGCAACCTCACAACCTCGCTGGCGCTATTGCCATTGGCACCGCTTGGTATGTGGATGGGTATTTATCTGCACAAAAAAGTGCCGGAAGGCCCCTTCTTTCTACTGGCATATGGTGGCTTGGCACTGGCTGGGGCAAAACTTTTATATGACGGCTTTCGCGCCCTCGCCTAGATCGCTACTGTGCTTCAAATTTGTATGAGGTTTCCCAATGGCGCAATCAATCTACGATCTTGATCTGGCAAAGAACGAGGCCAACCACCAATCCTTATCGCCGCTGACCTTTCTGGAATGGTCGGCCAGCATCTATCCTGATCGCATTGCCGTTGTGCATGGCGACACCCGATATAGCTATGCGGAATTTTATGCACGCTGCCGTAAGCTGGCCTCTGTCTTAAGTGCGCGAGGTATTGGCAAAGGCGATACGGTGGCGCTATTTGCTCCCAATGTGCCCGCCATGCTGGAAGCGCATTACGGTGTGCCCATGACGGGCGCGGTTTTGAACAGCATCAACACAAGGCTTGATGCGCCTGCGGTTGCCTTCATTCTGGATCACGGTGAAGCCAAAGCACTGATTGTAGACCGTGAGCTTTCCGGTACGGCCAAGGCGGCGTTAAGCGAGGCCGCGGCCACCCCCTTTGTAATTGATATTGATGACCCGGAATATGACGGCCCCGGAGAGCTGATTGGCGAAATGGACTATGAGGCCTTCATTAAAGACGGCGATCCGGCCTTTGCATGGTCCCTGCCAGATGATGAATGGGATGCCATTGCGCTGAACTATACCTCTGGCACCACAGGCAACCCCAAAGGCGTGGTCTATCACCATCGCGGGGCCTATCTGGCCGCCAAAACAAATGTGATTGTAGCGGGCATTCAGCAGCACCCGACCTATTTGTGGACGCTGCCCATGTTCCATTGCAATGGCTGGTGTTTTACCTGGGCCATCAGTGTGGTGGCTGGCACACATGTTTGCCTGCGCCGTGTCGAGGCCAAACCAATCTATGACGCCATTGCCAAAAACAATGTGACCCATATGTGTGGTGCCCCCATTGTTATGGGGCTATTGATCAACGCAAGGGATGACGAAAAGCAAGAACCTGAAAACCGGGTCAGCTTCATTACCGCAGCCGCCCCGCCCCCGCCCAGCGTAATCGCGGCCATGGAAAATAGCGGGTTCGATGTCACCCATGTTTATGGGCTGACCGAAACCTATGGGCCTGCCACCGTGAATGCTTGGAAAGAAGAGTGGAACGCGCTGGATGATGCCCCGCGCGCGGCCATGAAAGCACGCCAAGGGGTGCGTTATCCGGCGCTTGAGGCCCTATCCGTTCGCGATCCTGAAACCATGGCCGAAGTGCCGAAAGATGGCGAGACGATGGGCGAAGTCATGTTTCGCGGCAATATTGTGATGAAAGGCTATCTAAAGAACCCCAAGGCGACCAGCGATGCTTTTGAAAGTGGCTGGTTCCATTCCGGTGATTTGGGGGTTTGGCACCCTGATGGTTATATCGAGCTGCGGGATCGCTCCAAGGATATCATTATCTCCGGCGGCGAAAACATATCCTCGATCGAGGTGGAGGCAACGCTCTATGCCCATCCGGCGGTACTGGAAGCCGCTGTTGTGGCAAGGCCGGATGAAAAATGGGGTGAAACCCCTTGCGCCTTTGTGGGCCTAAAGGCTGGGCAGTCGGTCACGGAAGAGGAATTGATTGCCTATTGCCGCGATAATCTTGCCCACTTCAAATGCCCGCGCACAATTGTGTTTATGGACCTACCAAAAACTTCGACGGGCAAAATTCAGAAGTTTAAATTGCGTGATATTGTCGAGACGCTTTAACCGACACCGCAAATGCAAAAGGCCGGGCAAACCCGGCCTTTCCGTCGCGTCATGTGCCATACGGCTAGTGGGTGGTGAAATTCGCGATCTCATCTTTGATACGCAGTTTTTCACGCTTGAGATGGGCAATTTCATCGTCTCCCGTTGCCGGATGTCGCATCGCGTCCTCTAACTGCTTTTCCAATGCTTCGTGTTTGCGATTGAGTTGCGTGAGGTGCGATTCTACGGTCATTTATAGCCTCCTTCTTGACGAGAACGAATATTACATCACACAGTTCTCTGGCTGTCACGCACTAGCGCAAAAAATCGACAAGCCATTGATTCAAAAAAGAATTTCGTTTGTCAGATGCCTTTTCAGAGGCCCTTGTGCGTGTTAAGCTCTGCTCTTAACAACCCTTGGCAGTCGTTTAAGGCCCAGCACACCCATGCAGCCACCTGATCCCGAAGAAGAAGCGATCAAAACGCGCATCGTCGCGCTTGAGCAGGAACATCGCGACCTGGATGCAGCGATTTCAGCCATGGCGGCGGGAACGGTGCCAAATCATCTGCAAATTCAGCGCTTGAAGAAACGCAAATTGGCCCTGAAAGATCAGATCCAACGCCTGTATGATTCGCTGCTGCCAGATATCATTGCCTGACATGAGGCCCGGCAGGTGCTGCAAATGCGCCCTTGCCCTGCGCGCGGCCCGCCCTATAATCCGCCGCTTTCCTGAAGCGCCTGCCGCTTCCACCACAACGGATACGAGACATGACAGAGCCCGCACCCAAAGTTGGCATTATTATGGGATCACAGTCTGATTGGCCCACCATGAAGGAGGCTGCCACCGTCCTTGACGGACTTGGCGTGGCCTATGAGGCCAAGATCGTGTCTGCCCACCGCACACCGGAACGCATGTTTGAATATGCCAAATCAGCGGCAGATCGCGGATTGCACGTCATCATTGCCGGTGCTGGTGGTGCTGCGCATCTGCCGGGCATGGTGGCATCTCTCACCGCTTTGCCTGTACTGGGCGTTCCCGTGCGCTCACGCGCATTAAGTGGCGAAGATAGCCTGCTTTCCATCGTGCAAATGCCCGGCGGGGTGCCTGTTGGCACATTGGCCATTGGTGAGGCCGGAGCCAAAAACGCCGGATTGCTGGCCGCTCAGATTTTGGCCCTGCATGATAACGCTTTGGCGCAGCGTGTTCTCGAACAGCGTCAGGCCCAAAGTGATGGGGTTGCCCTGACACCTGTAGATGAAGCTTAAGAGCACTATGCAAACACAGCCCCTTTCCCCCGGTTCTGTCATTGGTATTTTGGGCGGCGGCCAACTGGCTCGCATGCTGATTTTGGCCGGTGCACCGCTGGGCTATCAATTCCACGTGTTTGATCCAGCGCGGCAAACACCGGCAGGCCAAATTTGCGATGCCAAAACCGTGGCGGCCTTTGAAGATGAAACGGCCTTGGCGACCTTCGCGGATAGTGTGGATGTGGTGACGTTTGAGTTTGAAAACGTGCCTGCCCGCACAGCGGAAATATTGGCGGAGCATACGCAGGTGCGGCCCAATCCCGGCGCGCTCGCCGTGGCACAGGATCGCTTGATCGAAAAAACTTTCATTCGCGACGAAGCTGGCATTGGCACCGCGCCGTTTCAAAACGTTGAAAGCCTTGCTGATCTCCACAACGCCATTGTGGCCATCGGCCTGCCTGCCGTGCTGAAAACCCGTCGCATGGGATATGATGGCAAAGGGCAGGTTATCTTGCGCACCGCCGATGAGGCTGAGGCCGCTTGGCAAAAGATTGACGGCGACCCGGCGATATTGGAGGGCTTTGTACCCTTTACGCGCGAACTGTCTGTCGTGATCGCCCGCGGCGCCGATGGCGAAACCGCCAGCTTTGCCCCGGTTGAGAACATTCACAGCAATCACATTTTGGACCTGACACTGGCACCGGCAAGGATGGACCCGCAACAGGCACAAGCCGCCCGCGCGATTGGCGAAAAAATTTCCAGCGCGCTGGATTATATCGGCGTGCTGGCAGTTGAGTTGTTCGAGCTGGAAGATGGCCGCCTGCTGGTGAACGAAATCGCGCCACGGGTTCACAACTCTGGCCATTGGACCATTAATGCCACCGCCTGTTGTCAATTTGAACAGCATATTCGCGCAGTGGCAGGTTTACCGCTTGGCGATCCAAGCCGCCGCCATGATGCGATCATGCGAAATCTTATCGGAGATGAGATTACCAAAGTGGCGGACTATGCGGCAGTGCCTAACGTGCATGTGCATCACTACGGTAAGGCAGACGCACGCCCGGGGCGCAAAATGGGACACATCACATTTGTATATCCCAAAGACATGCGACCCGATAAGCCAGCCTAATTGCTTTCCACTTATGCTGCTTCGCGATACGCTTTCGCCTATGTAATGGGAGAGCAGCATGTCTAAACAAAAATCCATGATTGACCGCCGCAGCTTGCTGAAAGCAGGCGCACTTGCCGGGGCCGCGGGGGCAACAGGTGTTGGAGCGGCGGCACCGGCCTTGGCGGATGAACCAAAGGCCGGCTGGACTAACTGGTCAGGCGGGCAAAGCTCCAACCCCACGGCCTTACCGCGGCCCACATCAGAGGCAGAACTGATCAAAGCCGTTCTGGATGGCCCCGCCCCCATTCGTGCCGCCGGTGCAGGCCATTCTTTCAGCCCGCTTGTACCTTCTGACGGCACAGTGCTTTCCTTGAGCGACCTAACCGGTGTGATCGAAACCGACAGCGTCAATCATCAGGCCCTGATCTGGGCCGGCACCCCAATTCGTGATTTGGGCGCGCCCTTGTGGGAAGCTGGCATGTCGCTGCCCAATCAAGGCGATGTTGATCCACAAGCTATGGCAGGCGCCGTTGGTACATCCACCCATGGCACGGGCATAAATTTGCCTTCCCTTTCCAGTGCGCCGAAAGAGCTCAAGCTCATTACAGCAGCGGGTGATGCGATCACTTGCAGCGCCGAAAAAGACGCTGATGTATTCAACGCCGCGCGTTGTGCCTTAGGGTCGCTGGGTATTATCTCGCAAATGCGCATTCAATGCCTGCCACGCTATTCGCTTAAAGGCACGCAAGTCGTCGCGCCCTTGCAGGAAATTCTGGACAATATGGATAAGTGGAAAGACGAACATCGCCATATCGAGTTTTGGATGTTCCCTTATTCCGACCAAGCCTTGTTGAAAACACTAGACCTGACAGAGGAACCAAACCCGCTGCGCGAAGAGGTTGAAGAAAGCTGGCCCGGCGAAGATGATTTGTTAACGCTTGCGGTAGAGCTTGTGCGCGCCTTCCCTTCCATCAATGGCTGGTTGCAACGACAGCTTAATAATCTGGTGGAAGATGCGGCCTATCATGGCCCCGCCTATCAGGTGTTCCCCTCTCCCCGCGATGTACGCTTTAACGAAATGGAATATCAGGTGCCGGCGGACCGCGGCATTGAAGCGGTGATTGCCGTGCGCGAGGCAATCCAGAAGGCAGAGCTGCCGCTATTTTTCCCGATTGAGTATCGCTATGTAAAAGGCGATGACGTTTGGCTTTCCCCCTTTCAAGGCCGCGACAGCGCCTCTATCTCTGTGCATCAATATCACAAGCAAGATTATCGAGAGATATTCTCCGTGGTTGAGCCCGTTTTCGATGCGTTTGAAGGCCGCCCGCATTGGGGCAAGCTGCATACCAAATCAGCGGCCGAGCTGCGCGGGCTTTATCCCCATTGGGACGATTTTCATGGCGTGCGCCGCAAGCTGGACCCTGAAGGCCGTTTTTTAAACGATCACCTCCGCACCATTTTTGGGGAAAACGCATGAAACGCCGCAATTTTCTGATCGGCGCGGGGGCCGCCCTTGGTGCGGCAGCACTTGCGCGGCCTGGCACCCAAGGCAATGGCGGGCACGATGCCTATTTTCAGAGCCTTTCGGTTACGTTGGCGAAAGAAGGCTTGGCGCGGCCCACCATGATTATCGATCTGGATCGGCTGGATGCCAATATCGATGTGCTGCGCAGCTATATCAACGGGCCATTGGATTACCGCATTGTTGCCAAGTCCTTGCCCAGCGCCGGGTTGATTGACTACATCTCAAGGCGTGCCAACAGCCGACGCCTGATGGTGTTTCACCAACCGTTTATGAACGATCTGGCGCGCAAACAGCCTGCTGCGGATATGCTGGTTGGCAAGCCAATGCCTGTGGCCGCAGCCGCCCGATTTTACGACCATTTGGATAGCGGGGGGTTTGATCCTGCCCGACAATTGCAATGGCTGATAGATACACCGGAGCGCTTGGACGAATATGCGGCGCTGGCGCAGGGCCGCGACACCCCTGTGAACGTCAATATTGAAATTGATGTAGGCCTGCATCGTGGCGGCATGACCGACCTGAACAGCTTTGCAGAAATGTTGAATATGATCGAGGCAGCGCCCAATCTCTCGTTCTCTGGCCTCATGGGCTATGACGCCCATGTGTCTAAAATGCCAACGCTGATGGGCTGGCAAGCACGTGAGTTTCAAAATGTGCAAAATCGCTATCAGGGTTTTCTGGATGTCGTCACGAGCCTGCACGGCAGCACCGATGGGCTTACGCTAAATGCCGGTGGCAGCCCCACCTATCAACTCTATAAAGGCAATAGCCGCGTTAATGAGGTGGCTGCAGGTTCCGGTCTTGTCAAAGCTCTGGACTTTGATATTCCCACTTTGGCAGACCATCAAGCTGCCCTCTTTATCGCCACCCCCGTTTTGAAAGCAGAAGGCAATACCCGCATTCCCGGCGTGCCAGGCTTAGGAAATTTAATGGCGGCCTGGAATCCCAACCGCACTCAAACTTTTTTCATCTATGGCGGATTTTGGAAGGCGCGTGCTGTCTCTCCCGCCGGCTTGATCGAAAACCCTCTTTATGGGCACAGCACCAATCAAGAAATTTTGAACGGCTCAAAACGTGTTGCCCTTGGGGTGAATGATTATGTATTCATGCGCCCAACCCAAAGCGAATTTGTGATGCTGCAATTCGGCGATATTGTTGCAATGCGCGGTGGCCAAATTGAGGGCGTTTGGCCAACACTCGAACAAGTAGCCTAAAAAGGTTTACGCCCTTTTGGCAACGCGCCATAGCGCAATCGGCCCAACAATTTGGCGGGGCTTGGCAGATTTTCAGCAACGGAGATGATTTGCGCTTTCGCCTTTTCGACCTGCATTACATTTTCAATGCGACGATCCAGAAACCCCCAGGTTTCACTGTGACCCTCTGAGGCATCGCCTAGCCAGAACAACAATACCGACCCATATACACCACCCAACATTAAGCGCTTGGTATAGAAGTTATAATCGTTCGAACGGTCCCCAGCCCAGCGCCAAATCAGATCACACGTTTCAGCCGCCAACTTCACCCCCGAGGGACTGTGAACGGGTATGGCCTCATAGGCCACGGCGCGGCGCACCGCCTCTTTCTCTTTTTCAAGCAATTCCAAACGCGTGCGTATAGCCGAGGCAATACGCGCCCGAATCGACATATCAACGGGATCAACCCTCGCCAGCGCCTCGATCATGCGGCGGTCGGCATCGCGGCTGTGATATTCAATCAAGTCCATCGCACCAGAGGGAAAGGCAAGGCGCAGCATGGCCGCGTCCTCGTTCAATTCTTCTGCGGCAAGGACAAAAAGCCCATCAGTCCAGCCATCAAACGGCACATGAGGCAAGGCCGCCTGCAGCACTGCTTGGCGAATAGGCTCCAGATGATCTTGGTTTTCTACACTCATTTGATGACTATCGGCCAGATTTCTGGCATTCCCCACGCGACCGCATGTCCCAGTAGATGGCTTGGGGGTGGGTGGACAACTTGGCCTTTATAGGTGTAAACAGGGCTTCAATTCGCTGGAATCACCTGATTTCGGCCCGATTATTGTGGAACTTGCGCTTCAATTTGGGCGCACCAACTTAAAGGATGTGGCGACCGTGCAAGTAGTGGTTCGTGATAACAACGTAGATCAAGCGCTGAAAGCGCTGAAAAAGAAAATGCAACGCGAAGGCATTTTTCGTGAAATGAAGCTGCGTGATCACTATGAAAAGCCGTCTGAAAAGCGCGCCCGCGAAAAGGCAGAAGCCATTCGCCGTTCCCGCAAGCTGGCCCGCAAGCGCGTTCAACGCGAAGGCGGTCTATAGGACTTTATCCCAACGGGGTATCAAGCGAAGAATAGAGATTGAAGGCGTCGGTTTTCCGGCGCCTTTTCTTTTTCTCTAGTCACTTCCCGGTATTTTGCGGCGCTTAAAAAGATAGCCTAGCAGTAGCAAGACAAGGCCAAACCCGCTCACAGCCCAACCCCAGATTTCTTGCCTCAACGACTTTTCATGAAGCTGTAGATTGTAAACTCCTGCAGGCAAATCAAAGGCAACGAACCCGGCAGCCGCCTCCGCATAGGTTTCAACAACCGCGCCAGTTGATTGATCAACCAACTGCCAATGGGGCCACCAGTTTTGCTTAATGCGCACCGTTGCAGGTGCCACTAAAGTTGCCGTGATTTCAAATTGAACCGGGCCCGTCCGCTGTATCGCCACACTCTCCCCCGCGGCCAGCGGTCTTTCGGCACCAATCTCTTCAAGCGCATTGGCATAATCCAGCCAGGTCATAAAGGCGCGGTCATAGTCTTGCGGATTGGTAAAGCCATTTGGCACGGCGCGAGATTGAACACTTCCATCCAATGCCCATTTGGTACGATATTCAGGCGGCAGCACATGGCGCGCAATTGTTCGTTCTGCACGCAGTTCCCGCCGGTTTTCGCTATCCCTATAGGTCGCAACGGTGAGCAGCCCCACCCCCGCAATCAATCCGCCAAACACACCCGCGATCAACCAATTTTTAAGCCGTTGCCGCGACGGTTCTGCGCTTCTTGCCAGCCACATCACGCATAAGCTGGCACAGGCAATATCCACAATAATGCCAAACCGCCACGGAAACTGAACCATGCGTAAAGGCTCTACATATATCCACGCTGGCAATGAAAGCGGGCTTACAAAAAACAGACAAAACACAAGGGCGAGCGCACATGCCATGGGCAAAGTTTCGTGCGATACCGCATCATCGCGCCGTGCCTGCCACCACATGTCACCTCCGGCCACCAAGCCCAACAAACAAGCCGAGAGAAATGCACCATAAACTATTACCCCAAACAGGCTGCGAAACAGCCCATAAGGCAGCACCCATGTTTCAGGCAGATAGCCCGCGCCTGAGGCTGCCAACCAGCCGCCGGGCAACAAATAGTCCTGCAATAGAAGTGCCGGCACCAGATAAAACCCAGCCAACAGCACACCAACAAAACCGATTTGAACCGTCGTCACCACCGCGGCGTGTATCTGCGCACGCCCAAATCCGGCTTGCCCATAAATGCCAAGGGCTATCAGGGCGATCATTATGGAAAAAATCAACGCGCTGGGCACATGAGAAAGCACCATAAGGGCATAGGCACAACTGCCCAAAACAGGAAACCGGTCCGATTTGGCTGCGCGCGCAATGCCCAATAATATCAGCGGCATGGCAATATAGGTTGAAGCTTCGCCAATCGCGTTGCGCCACTCAATATCCAGAAAATGATAGGGCAGCAGCATATAAACCAAAGCGCCCAATAAGGCCCATTTGGGCGCAGCCAAAACGCGCCCCCAAAAATAGAAACTGATCCCCGACAGGAAAAACAACGCGAAATGCAGTATGCTCAACACACGGCGTGTCTCGCAGCCGCCGCAGGCAAGATCAATTACGCTACCAAGATAGAATGGGGTGAGTGAATAGATATAGAATACCGGCGCGCCAAGCCCTTGCGGGTAGTCAACCAGCCAACGCGGCAACAGATCCCCCGCCTGAAACTGCGCGCTGAACGCCTGAAGCCACGGTTCGTTGTAATGCGTGCTGTGACCGTCAGGATATCCCACAAAAAGGTGAGAAATCACCAACAGCGCTGCTACAACACCAATGTAGAAAATGTGCTTCGCCATAAAATATGCTACCCAACTCAAACCTGAATGACAGCCAGTATAAAGAACAAGGAACAACCATGCCTGCATTATCTGATGATCAAACTCGCACCGAAATAGAAGCCGCCGCCTTTCGCGCGTTGGTCGCCCATCTACAAGAGCGAACAGACGTACAAAACATAGACCTGATGGACCTTGCCGGATTTTGTCGCAATTGTCTGTCGCGTTGGTATCAGGAAGCCGCCGCTGAAAAGGGCATAGAACTTGGCAAAATGGACGCACGCGAGATCATATACGGTATGACATATGATGAATGGAAAACAACCTTCCAGAAGTGATTGCTCTTATCGTGCTTCGGCCCTATTGTGCGGCCCCTGCCTTACAGCACACCCAATATTTATGAGGATTCCATGACCGACACAGGTGCCGTTGCACGTGAAGAACTGCGTGCCTTTATTGAACGTATCGAACGGCTTGAAGAGGAAAAGGCCGCGCTGATGGCCGATATCCGCGAAGTATATGCCGAAGCCAAAGGCCGCGGCTACGATAACAAAACCATGCGTCAGGTGATCAAATTGCGCAAAATGGAAGCGCATGACCGCATGGAGCAGGAAGCTATTTTGGCAACTTATCTGCATGCCCTGGATATGGCCGATTCTGTCGAATAGGCAATTTATTCGGAGGTTTCCTTGTAATTGCCGCATTCGAGTCTTTTACTACCTTAAGGTATCTGGATATTAGGATTAAAGACGATGGCATTTTTACTGAAAACCTCTGGCCTGAAAGCACTGGGCCTTGCCGGGGCCCTAAGCTTTAGTTCCTTGCCCGCACTGGCCGACAATCACGGCAAAAGCGAAGCACAGGAAAAGCTGGGCGAAAGCATGGAACAAATGGAAGAAGCCGCCCGCGGCGTGGCAGAAGCCGCCGTAGACGCGACCGAGGAATTAATGGACGCCATTGACGATTTGGTTGAAGAGCTTCAATCCTATGAAAGCCCAACGGTCGATGAAGATGGCAACATCATCATCCGTCGTCGGCCCACGCCGCAAGACAACGATATCGAAACCTGAACGGAACATCTATGACAGCCGCCCCAAGCCTGATTGAAACACCCAACCTTGGGACATTGCCTGAATGGCAACTGGATGAACTTTTTAGCGGGTTAGACGGGGCAGACTTTCAAAGCGCCATTGGCAAGGCCACCACTGACGCCGCCGCCTTTGCCGAAAAATGGCAAGGCGAAATCACCGCCGCAACCGCGATGGATTTGGCAACAGCCATCAAAGAATATGAAGCATTGGAAGACAGCATTGGCCTGATCGCCACCTTTGCGGGCCTTACCTATGCGCAAGATGCCTCACAACCGCAAACCATTCGTGCTTATGGGGAAACGCAGGCCAAACTGAACACGTTAACAGCCCCGCTTATCTTCTTCACGCTGGAAATCAACCAGATCGAAGAAGAACCTTTGAACAATCTGCTAGCTGAAAGCCCGACGCTGGCGCATTATAGACCTTGGCTTGATGATGTGCGCACCATGCGCCCGCATGAACTGCCCGCAGATCAAGAACATCTACTGCATGAAAAACAGGTAACGGGCCGCGCCGCCTGGACCCGCTTGTTTGACGAAACTTTCGCCAATCTGACGGTTCCCCTAAATGGCGAAAACCAGCCGGTGGAAGTGGTGCTGGATCAGCTGCAAAACCCTGACGGGCAGGTGCGAAAAAGCGCGGCCGCGGCGTTGTCAAACAGCTTCAAAACCAATATGCCGCTTTTCACCCACATCACCAATACACTCGCAAAAGACAAAGCGATTGAAGACAGATGGCGCAAATTCAGCGCGCCGGAAGATGCGCGCCATCTTGCCAATCAGGTAGAGGCCCCGGTGGTCGACGCGCTGGAGCAGGCAGTAGCAGATGCCTTCCCCGCCCTCTCACATCGCTACTATGCTTGGAAAGCGGCGCAAATGGGCGTCAAAGCCCTTGATTTTTGGGATCGCAATGCCCCGCTGCCGCAAGATGATGATCGCCTATTCACCTTCGACGCCGCCCGTGAAACGGTTTTGACGGCCTATCAGCGGTTCTCGCCCGCACTGGCCGAAATCGGTCAAACCTTCTTTGACAAAAACTGGATTGATGCCCCTATTCGTCCCGGCAAGGCACCGGGCGCTTTCTCTCATCCTGCCGTTCCCTCAACCCATCCGTTCATTCTATTAAACTATATGGGCCGCACCCGGGATGTGATGACACTCGCGCACGAGTTGGGACATGGGGTGCATCAGGTGCTTGCCGCTGATCAAGGCGCGCTTATGGCCGACACCCCCCTCACCCTTGCGGAAACCGCCAGCGTATTCGGGGAAATGCTGACATTCCAAAGCCTGCTGAAAGATGCCCCAGATGACGCCGCGCGGCGTACCTTGTTGGCAGGCAAAGTGGAAGACATGCTGAATACGGTTGTGCGCCAAATCGCATTTTATCGGTTCGAGCGGCGTGTACATGCCGACATCGCCCAAGGCAGGGAACTTACGGCAGATGATCTGGGGCAGCATTGGCTGGCTGTGCAGCGCGAAAGCCTGGGCAATGCCATCACCCTGAATGAAGGCTATGAGAACTGGTGGTGTTACATCCCTCATTTCATTCACTCCCCCTTCTATGTTTATGCCTATGCGTTTGGGGATTGCCTCGTAAACGCCCTTTACGCGACCTATGAGGCTGCGCCGGAGGGGTTCGAGGCAAAGTATATCGAGATGCTGAAGGCCGGCGGCACGCTGCGCCATAAAGAACTGTTGGCCCCCTTCGGGCTTGATGCCACCGACCCAGCCTTTTGGGGCAATGGCCTCGCGACCATCACCAAGCTAATGGACCAGTTGGAGCAATTGGGGTAGTGGCGGATAAACGCGATACGCGGGAAGACAAGGCCCGCATTGGACGCCAACTCCTGCGTGCTGGCCGCGTGGGAGCCAATATGGCCGGTGTGGGCGCCCGTGCTGCCGGTAGTCGGCTTGGCCTCAACATTGATCAGGCGACACAGGCAGCGGCGCTGAAAGCCGCTCTAGGTGGCCTTAAAGGCCCTTTGATGAAGCTTGCGCAAATTGTTTCCACCGTGCCGGATCTATTACCGGAGGAATTCGCGCAGGAATTATCAGAACTGCAAAACAATGCGCCGTCCATGGGTTGGGCCTTTGTGCGTCGCCGCATGAAGGCCGAACTTGGGCCGGATTGGCAAAGTAAGTTTCAAATATTTGAGAATGAAGCGGCAGCAGCGGCCTCACTCGGACAGGTTCACAAGGCACAACTACCCGATGGCACGGTTGTCGCCGCCAAACTGCAATATCCTGACATGATGTCGGCTGTGGAGGCCGACCTCAAGCAACTTGCCGTGGTATTGGGCCTTCACCGCCGCATGGACACCAGCATCGACACACGACAGATTGAGCAGGAACTGGCTGACCGTTTGCGCGAGGAACTGGATTATGAGCGTGAGGCCAAGCACATGGCCCTTTATCACGCCATTTTTAGCGACACACCGAACATTCAGATTCCCAAAAGTTATGATGCCTTTTCCACCCGCCGCCTGTTGACCATGGATTGGCTGGACGGCAAGCCCCTGCTGGATTTCGCCGATGCACCGTTGGAAACTCGCAATGCCATTGCCAAAGCCATGTTCGAAGCATGGTGGCTGCCCTTTGTGCGTTACGGCGTGATCCATGGCGATCCGCATTTGGGCAACTACACAATCACCGATGACCTGCACCTCAACCTGATGGACTATGGCTGTATCCGCATTTTCCGGCCAGAGTTTGTGGTGGGGGTTATTGAACTTTATCACGCGCTCAGCACTAATGATTTGGGTCGCGCCCGCGCTGCATATCAACGCTGGGGCTTTCAGGGTTTGACAGATGAGATGGTGGAGACGTTAAACCTGTGGGCAGGCTTTATATATGGCCCCATGTTGGACAATCGCACACGCACCATCGCAGACGGAATTGATTACAGCCAATACGGCCGCAGTGAGATGGAGCAAACCCGCAAGCAACTGCGCGCGCTTGGCACGCTCACTATCCCCAAGGAATTTGTATTCATGGATCGCGCCGCCATCGGCCTTGGTTCGGTCTTCCTACGTCTCAAGGCAGAGCTTAACTGGCATGACCTGTTTACCACCGCGTTAGGCGATGCAGGGGTAGATGTGATAGAGCAAAGGCAATCGCAATTGCTTCAGGATATCGGCCTTGACCACACAGGATAATCTGCCGCCCATACCGGATGGCTATGAAAAATTTCAATCGTTTCCCGGCTTCAACAAGCATATCGGCCCCCTCTATTATCGGGAAACGGAAGCCGAGTTTCGCCGCGCCTTTCGGGTAGATGAACGGCATGTAAACGGCATGGGCATTTGCCATGGTGGCATGCTGATGACGTTGGCAGATTTGGCTTTCGGTCACGCCATTTCGTGGAAATATAATCGCTATTGGGTAACGGTTCGCTTGCTGACGGACTTCATCGCCAGTGCCCAATTGGGTGATTGGGTGGAAGGCAGCTCAGAAATTGTGGGGCAAAACGGGGATTTCTTCATCACCAAAGGGCGCATTTGGGCCGGCGAGAAAACACTTATGACCGGCACCGGCACCTTCAAAATGATGGGTGAACGCCCTCCCCGCTAGCCGCCACAATATGAACATAAATTTCCACGTATTATTCATTTCCATGTAGGGAGAAATGAAATGCGCACAATCCGTTCTTCAATCCTGTTAGCCATAGTTACTGGCGCGATAGCAATGACATCGCCATCATCTGCGGCGCCTCCAGCCGCGAAAGAAGTTGAGCAGCTGGCGAAGCGCAAGAAACTGTGTGATCAAGGCTACAGGGCCTATTGCATGCCGACAAAAACAAACACAGGAAAAAAAGCTGACACAAATCCACGGCCCACGGCCAAGCCTCAAGTCAGCCACCAAACCCACACCGCGACACCCACCTATAAACAAGTAAATAGGTCCAATCGCCAGTCCGCCTACGACCTCATATATGGATCGTCCGAGGCCGAACAAGCAGCCAAACAAGACACGGAAGGTTTAGCTGCGGGAGGTGCGAAATTGAAAGAAAGAGCAGACCGTAAAGCGCGCTGCGCAAAGGGCGAAAAACTATACTGCCCAAATGCGATCACTTCTGAAACCAATCCGAATGACGACAATACCAAACAGGTGCCCGTAAACAAATCCAACAGGCAACGTGGCACCAAAACTCACACAGCGACACCCGCCTATAAACAAGTTGATAAGCCTGAGCGCCGGTCCGCCCGCGATGTCATATATGGATCGTCCGAAGCCGAACAAGCGGCCAAGATCAAGTTCACGCAAACGAACAATGAAAAGGCTTGTGATGCCGAGACAAATGACGGATGCGAGGACTAGCGCCACAGCGCCACGCATTGCCTAAAAAGGCAGCACAAAGTCCGCGGTGTCTTCGCGTTCCTGAAAGCCTAATTTGGGATAGAACTCCCGCTTGTGGCTCTCGCGCTCGCGATAGTTGATCACGTGCAGGCGCAGAAAACCCTCTACCCGCGAAATCTCTTCGGCGCGTTCCAACAATCTATGGCCAACATCGTGGCCACGAGCATCGGCCCGCACGAAAAGATCTGAAATATAGCCTTCCGTGCCCCCAAGAATGGGCACGGGAATACGATGCATCACGCAAAAGCCCACCATGGAGCCCTTAATCTCTGCCAATAGCAACCAATGGTGCCGCAACCCTTCCCCGATGGGAGAGCACAACAAATGCGCCATGTCTTCCAGCGCCCCGTATTCGGCTTGGCCATCACCCAATTCGTCCCGAATGGCGCGCAGCACATCCAAAAAGGCGGGCTGATCTACCGGCGCGCCATAGCGAATTTCAACATCATCCATCAGATCAATTATCCCACGCGATCAATTATCTAGGAAGGAACGTAATTTACGGCTGCGGCTGGGATGCTTGAGCTTGCGCAGCGCCTTCGCCTCGATCTGGCGAATACGTTCCCGCGTGACAGAGAATTGCTGCCCCACCTCTTCCAGAGTGTGATCGGTGTTCATGCCAATCCCGAAACGCATACGCAGCACCCGTTCTTCGCGCGGGGTCAACGTTGCCAATACGCGCGTTGTGGTTTCCCGCAAATTGGCGTTGATCGCCGCATCAATCGGCAACACAGCGTTCTTGTCTTCGATGAAATCACCCAAATGGCTGTCTTCTTCATCACCAATTGGGGTTTCAAGCGAGATCGGCTCCTTGGCGATTTTCAGCACCTTACGCACTTTCTCAAGCGGCATGGCGAGCTTTTCTGCCAGCTCTTCCGGGGTGGGCTCCCGCCCAATCTCGTTCAACATTTGGCGCGAGGTCCGCACCAGCTTGTTGATTGTTTCAATCATGTGAACCGGAATACGAATAGTACGCGCCTGATCGGCGATTGAACGCGTAATCGCTTGCCTAATCCACCAGGTAGCATAGGTGGAGAATTTGTAGCCGCGGCGATACTCAAATTTATCCACCGCTTTCATCAAGCCGATATTGCCTTCCTGAATGAGATCCAGGAATTGCAGGCCACGATTGGTGTATTTCTTGGCAATAGAAATCACCAAACGCAGATTGGCCTCAACCATTTCTTTCTTGGCAATGGCGGCTTCCCGCTCACCTTTTTGAACAGTCGCAACGATCCGGCGAAACTCTGATACGTCAAGCCCGGCCTCGCGGCTAATCTCCGCGATCTCGTTGCGGATTTCGCGCACCATATCGCGCTCTTCTTTGATGAATTCTTTCCAGCCCGGGCGCGCCAGCCGCCCTACGCGACGGGTCCAGCCCGCGTCCAGTTCATTGCCGCGATACTCGGACAGAAAATCTTCGCGGTCTACGCCATGACTATCGGCCAATGACCACAGCTTACGTTCCAGCGTCATTACCTGTTTGTTGACCGCATAAAGCTGTTCCACCAGTGTTTCGATACGCGCATTGTTAAGATGCAGGCTGTTTACCAGCTCAACCATCTCGGCTTGCAGCTTCTTGTATCGGCGCATTTTTGCGGGCGACAAATCATCGTTCTTAAGCTGTTCGCCCAAGCGTTCTTCTTGAACCTTTGTCAGCTTTTTGTAGGTCTTGGAAATCTCCTCAAAGGTTTCCAGTGCCTCCGGCTTCAGCTTTGCTTCAAGCGCAGCAAGTGACAAGTTTGCCTCGTCATCTTCGTCTTCGTCGTCGCTTTCACTGGCTTTGGATTCTGTTTCCTCGCCTTTTTTCTTGTCATTGCCATTGGCGGGGCCATTGGCGGGGCCATTAGTGGACCCATTGGCAGCATCACCCGGAGCGTTAGCATTATTGGCTGCCATGGCTTGTTCGGGCACTTGGCCGCCTGTATGCGTGGCATCAAGATCAATCACGTCACGCAGCAGGATTTTTTCTTCCAGCAACTCCTCGCGCCAAACGGTAATGGCGCGGAAGGTCAGCGGGCTTTCGCACAGGCCGCCAATCATGGTGTTGCGGCCCTCTTCTATACGCTTGGCGATGGCAATTTCGCCTTCACGGGACAGCAATTCAACCGATCCCATTTCCCGCAAATACATGCGCACGGGGTCATCGGTGCGTTCCCCGGAGGTCGTGTCGGTACGTTGCGTCGCCACAATGGCTGTAGACTGTTCTGCCTTGCCATCTACGGCCTGCGCGGCATCACCTTCTTCTGCCTCACCGTCTTCGGTGTCCACCACGTTGATGCCCATCTCTGACAGCATGGCCATTGTGTCTTCAATTTTTTCTGACGATACTTCTTCCGAAGGAAGGTTTTGGTTCAGCTCGTCAACGGTTACATAGCCACGACGCTTCGCCTCGGCGATCATGCGCTTGACCGCAGAATCCGTCATATCCAGCAGCGGTCCATCGTTGGATTGCGCTTCTGCTTCGGCTTCTTTTTTCTTCGATGCTGTTTTCTTAGCTGCTTTTGCCATGTGGCTCCCGCTTTCGAATGGCGCGCACGCCATAACGGCGGGCACGAATTAATCGTCGTATTGAGCTTGTCGTTCAGCAGTTTCCAACGCGTTTTTTGCCATCACCAGCCGCTCATAGGCTTGTTCCGACCCATCCAACTCAAATGCAGAGGTTGCTTCCTTCACCGCATCTTTCGCGGCAGAAACCCTGATTTGAGCGATCAGCGCGCCCATCTGTCGCGCCGCTTCCCCCATGTCAGGGGCCGTGGCAACAGAAAAGCGCCCCTGATCGACACGTGCTAATACATTCGCCGTGTCATCGAGGCGTTGAAAATCGTCTAAATATCCCTGATCCGTCAGGTCGCGTTGCAGGCCGGAACTGTCTAAGCCGGGATCCTGTGAGATCCTATCTATGATTGCAACATACAGTCTGTCAAGGGCAGCATCACTTAAATGTACTTCTGCCAACTCTTCCAGATGGATTTCCGCGGCTTCCGGCCAAGCGATCAACAAGCCCAGCAGGCGTTTATCGCGCAAGGTACGGGCCGCTTCGCGCGCCCTACCCTCTATCTGACCACTAACCAAAGCGGAACGGCGCACCGTATCACTCGCGCCAATATCCTTCGGCACCCGGCGAAACCCTTTCTTGACCCATTTTGTGCGCACGCCGGGGGCCTGCCACGGCTCCCTTTCCTCGAACCTGCCCTTTGATTGGGTATGTGAGGGCGCCGTTGCCTGCGGGTCCAGAGAGGCCGCTAAACGGGTGGAGCGGCCAAACTCGGCTGTTATCTTGGCCTCAATCGCATCAGCATAGTGTGCCTGCACAGCAGGGTCTTGGATAAGCGCGACCTTGTCACGACATTCCTTTTCAAACCCGGCTTTGGCTTCCGGGGTTGATAGATCTGCTTTTTCCTTCAGACTGAGCCACAGCACATCAACCAACGGTAATTTGGCCTCCAGCACATCAGCCAAAGCCTGCCGTCCACCGGCATTCAACAGATCGTCGGGATCCTTACCATCCGGCAAGAACGCAAAGCGCAGTGAACGCCCCGGCTGTAAATGTGCCAATGCTAAATCAGCCGATCTGAAAGCCGCCTTACGCCCTGCCCCGTCCCCATCAAACGCTAATACGGGTTCGGCCACACTACGCCACAACATATTCAATTGCGGTTCGGTTAAAGCCGTACCAAGGGGCGCCACCGCATTGTCAAAACCACCCCGATCAAAGGCGATGACATCCATATAGCCTTCGGACACAATTATCGTGCCCGCCTTGCGCGCTGCGGCCCGGGCTGTCTGAAAATTGTACAAGGTGTGCGATTTTGAGAAGGCCGCCGTTTCGGGCGAGTTAAGATATTTGGCCTGGCTGCGCCCAGACAGATCACGGCCACCAAAGGCCACAACCTTGCCGCCCCCATCCAGAATGGGGAACATGATACGATCACGAAAATAGGGGGCGGGCTTACGTCCATCTTCAGGGTCAGGATTGGTCATCAACCCGGCTTCCTGCAACATGGCCATTGTCAGCCCATTACGCTCCATCGCCTTCAAAAACAAACCCGTATCACCCGGCGCGAAACCCAGCCTGAATTTGCGAATGGTGTCCGGCGTTAGTTGGCGGGCATCTTTCAGATAGCGGCGGGCGTCATGCCCCAGTTCCGGGGCTTTCAACGATTCCTCAAACCACTTTGCGGCGATCTCCAGCGCATCAACGAGGGTTTTCTTCTTTTCCTGCCGTTCGCGCTCTTGCGGGCTTTCCTGCGGCACTTCAAGACCGGCAAGGTCTGCCAAATGCTGCACCGCCTCGCGGAATTCCAGCCCTTCGGCTTCCATCATCCATTTCACAATGTCGCCGGAAACATGGCAGCCAAAGCAATAGTAACGACCCTTGGAATCTTCTACGTGGAAAGATGGTGTTTTCTCGCCATGGAATGGACAGCACGCCCAATAATCCCGTTTGCGTTGATTGGTTTTCTTGCGATCCCAAGTAACTTTACGGCCCACCACCTCGCTGATTGAGACGCGGTTGCGCAGTTCGTCCAGAAATGATGCCGGGATCGCCATAGGCCGACTTTAAACCAAGGCTGCCTCAGCCTCCAAGGGCTGCTTTCACTTTGCCGGAAAGAGATTTCATATCAAGCTGACCGGCATATTGTTCTTTCAGTGCGGCCATGGTGCGCCCCATATCCTTCAGGCTGGCCGCGCCAAGCTCTGCAACCACTTTAGCAACCGCCGCGTCGGCCTCTTCATCGGACAGTGGCTTAGGCAAATATTCCTTGATGATCGCCAGCTCTTCGCGCTCTTGCTCCGCCAGCTCAACGCGGCCTGCATCCTCATAGGTCGACGCCGCCTCGTCGCGTTGCTTCACCATTTTTTGCAGGATCGCCAATATCTCGGCGTCATCGACGCCGTCTGCCTTGTCTTCCGCGCGGGCCGCAATATCGCGGTCCTTAACTGCCGCCATAATCAACCGCAGGGTTGACGCCCGGCGCTGATCCTTGGCCTTCATCGCCGTTTTAAGGTCAGCATGGAATTGGTCGCGCATGGTGGAAGCACCTTTGAAAATTGTCGATTTCGCTCGCCAGCCCAAGTGGTCCGGCAGCGGGCGCGCACCATAGGCGAAGCAACGGCTGCTGAAAACCCCTGCACCGATCTGCGACCGCCCGCCGCAAGCGCGGATTTGCGCAGTAACTTTTTGACTTTTAAGCACTTTTGTCACCCGCTCTGCTCCTTGACGCCCCCCGACGCCTCGCCTATAAATCGCGCCAATTTGAACCCCGACAGATTCTCCTGGGAGTTCCTTCATGACGAAGGCCAAAACCGATCAAACGGATGCTGGACACCAAGCATCCGCCAGCCATTCGCGCGCGCTTTATGCGCCACCCGCAACAGCCCAATTGGTGCTGGCAGATGGCACCGTTTTTTCTGGACAAGGCATAGGGGCCACTGGTTCCGCGGTGGGGGAGGTTTGCTTCAACACCTCCATCACCGGGTATCAGGAAATATTGACTGATCCTTCCTATGCGGGCCAGATCATCACCTTCACTTTCCCCCATGTGGGCAATGTCGGCACCAATCTGGAAGATATTGAAACCCAAGCACCTGCCGCGCGCGGTTTGGTGCTGCGGGCCGATATCACCAATCCATCTAATTTTCGGGCGCTCAGCCATTTGGATGGTTGGTTGAAGGCTCAAAATCTTGTGGGCATTACCGGTGTTGATACTCGCGCCCTCACCCGCCGCATACGCTTGGGCGGCGCACCCAATGGTGTGGTCGCCCACGCGCCAGACGGCAAATTCGATACGGATGCGCTTCTTAAAGAAGCCAAGGCTTGGCCCGGTCTTGAAGGCATGGATCTTGCGAAAGATGTTACCTGCCAGCAACGCCACGCCTGGGATGAAACCCGGTGGGAACTGGGCGAAGGCTATGGCCGCCTGTCGGAAGGCAAGCACAAAGTCGTCGCCATTGATTACGGTTGCAAACGCAACATCTTACGCTGCCTCGCCAGCGTGGATTGCGAAGTGACGGTGCTGCCCGCCTCTGCCACCGCAGACGACGTATTGAGCCTGAACCCCGATGGCATCTTCCTGTCTAACGGACCGGGTGACCCCGCGGCAACGGGTGAATACGCCGTACCGACCATTAAAGGGCTAGTAGAAAGCGGTAAGCCTATCTTCGGCATTTGCCTTGGCCACCAAATGTTGGCCTTGGCTCTTGGGGCCAAAA
This sequence comes from Alphaproteobacteria bacterium, assembly GCA_049609145.1. Lineage (GTDB taxonomy): Bacteria > Pseudomonadota > Alphaproteobacteria > SPJN01 > SPJN01 > JBMYYF01. The sequence goes on along the minus strand of JBMYYF010000013.1, from coordinate 70,096 downwards.
CCCAAAAGATGCATCAGGGCCATCGCGGCGCGAACCATCCGGTAAAAGACCTTGAAACGGGTAAGGTGGAAATCACCTCCATGAACCATGGCTTTACCGTGGATCGCGATAGCCTGCCCAACGGCGTGGAAGAATCCCACGTATCGCTGTTTGATGGCACCAATTGCGGTATCCGTGTTGCGGGCAAGCCCATCTTCTCAGTCCAGTATCATCCGGAAGCAAGCCCCGGCCCGCAAGACAGTCATTACCTCTTCAACCGCTTCGTTGATTTGATCGAAACCCATAAATCGTAGAGCCGTTTAACGCCCATGCCCAAACGCACAGACATTTCTTCCATCATGGTGATTGGCGCTGGGCCAATCGTTATCGGCCAAGCCTGCGAGTTTGACTATTCCGGCACGCAAGCTGTGAAAGCCCTTAAAGACGAGGGCTATCGCGTGGTGTTGGTAAACTCCAATCCCGCCACAATCATGACCGATCCAGAACTGGCCGACGCCACCTATATCGAGCCGATCACACCGGAAATGGTTGCCAAGATCATCGAGAAAGAAAAGCCCGATGCCCTGCTGCCTACCATGGGTGGGCAGACCGCGCTGAATACCGCCTTGTCATTAGCCGATGATGGCACCTTGGAGCGCATGGGCGTTCAGCTAATTGGCGCCAATCAGGAAGCCATCGAGATGGCGGAAGACCGCAAGCTCTTCCGCGAGGCGATGGACCGTATTGGCCTTGAAAATCCGCGCGCCACAATCATCAGCGCCCCCAAACTACCCGATGGAAAATTTGATCTGGCCCAAGGCGTGGCAGAAGCCATGCGCGCCATCGACTATGTGGGTTTGCCGGCCATTATTCGCCCGGCCTTCACCTTGGGCGGCACAGGCGGCGGCGTTGCCTATAACCGCGAAGACTATGAAAAGATTTGTCGGCGCGGCTTGGACGCCTCGCCTGCCGGGCAAATTTTGATTGATGAAAGCCTGCTGGGCTGGAAAGAATATGAGATGGAGGTTGTGCGCGACAAAGCCGACAACTGCATCATCATCTGTTCCATCGAAAACATTGATCCCATGGGTGTGCATACGGGCGACAGTATAACGGTCGCGCCTGCCCTTACCTTGACGGATAAAGAATACCAAATCATGCGCGATGCCTCTTTGGCAGTGCTGCGCGAAATCGGGGTTGAAACCGGCGGCTCTAACGTGCAGTTCGCTGTAAACCCGGCAGACGGTCGCCTTGTGGTGATTGAGATGAACCCGCGTGTCTCTCGTTCATCTGCTTTGGCGTCGAAGGCCACTGGTTTCCCCATCGCCAAAATTGCGGCCAAACTCGCTGTTGGCTACACGCTCGATGAGCTGGACAACGACATTACCGGCGTAACGCCTGCCAGCTTTGAGCCGACGATTGATTATGTCGTCACCAAAATTCCGCGCTTTGCATTTGAGAAATTCCCCGGCGCAGAACCGGTGCTGACCACCGCCATGAAATCAGTCGGCGAGGCCATGGCCATCGGGCGCACCTTCCAGGAAAGCTTACAAAAAGCACTGCGTTCATTGGAAACCGGCTTGTCCGGCCTTGATGAATATGAGGTCGAAGGCATTGGTCAAGGCGATGATCTAAATGCCATCCGCAAGGCGCTTGGCACCCCTACGCCTGATCGTATCCTGGCAATCGCCCAAGCCTTCCGCATGGGTCTTTCAGTTGATGATGTGCATTCATATTGTCAGGTTGACCCTTGGTTCCTCGAACAAATCGAAGAACTGATGCAGCTTGAGAAAAAGGTTAGCGAAAACGGCCTGCCCACAGTGCCTGAAGATTGGCAGTTCCTGAAAAGTCGCGGCTTCTCCGATCATCGTTTGGGTGAACTAACCGGCAAGACGGAAAACGATGTTTCCGCCGCCCGGCGCGCGGCAGGTGTACGGCCCGTTTTCAAACGGATCGATACCGTTGCGGCTGAGTTTGAGGCGCGCACACCTTATATGTACTCAACCTACGAATACGCCTATGGAGATACGGGTGCACCGCAATGCGAGGCAGCTCCCACCGCGAATGAAAAAATCGTTATTCTTGGCGGCGGCCCCAACCGCATAGGCCAAGGTATCGAGTTTGATTATTGCTGCTGTCATGCCGCCTTTGCGTTGAATGATGATGGCTATGAAACCATCATGGTGAACTGCAACCCCGAAACAGTCTCCACCGACTACGATACCTCTGACAGGTTGTATTTCGAACCTCTCACCTCTGAAGATGTGTTGGAGCTGTTGCGCGTTGAGCAAGAAGCAGGTGGCCTTAAAGGTGTGATCGTTCAATTCGGCGGGCAAACGCCGTTGAAACTTGCCAACGATTTAGAAGCTGCGGGCATTCCCATTTTGGGCACCTCACCTGATGCCATTGATTTGGCAGAAGACAGAGATCGCTTCCAAAAATTGGTGCAAGAACTGGAGCTAAAACAACCGCGCAACGGCATTGCCGCCAGTGGGGAACGCGCCATAGAAATCGCAGAAGAAGTGGGTTATCCGGTCGTTATCCGCCCCTCCTACGTATTGGGTGGCCGCGCGATGGAGATCGTCCACGATCGCAGCCAGCTTGAACGCTATATTAAAGAGGCCGTTGTCGTTTCCGGCAAAAGCCCCGTGTTGATCGACGGCTATTTGCAAGATGCCATTGAGGTGGATGTGGATGCGTTGGCCGACGGCGACGAGGTTTTCGTTGCAGGCATCATGGAACATATCGAAGAAGCCGGGATCCATTCCGGTGACAGCGCGTGTTCCCTGCCCCCCTACTCGTTGAGCGATGAAATCATTGCCGAACTCAAGCGCCAAACCACGCAACTCGCCAAGGCACTGAAAGTCGTCGGCTTAATGAATGTGCAGTTTGCCGTGAAGGAACAGGACATCTACCTGATTGAGGTAAATCCCCGGGCCTCGCGCACGGTGCCCTTTGTGGCTAAAACTGTTGGTTTCCCTGTTGCCAAAGTTGCCGCACGCCTGATGGCAGGCCAAAAATTGAAGGATATGGGATTGTCCGACAAACCACTGAAGCATATTGCGGTAAAAGAGGCCGTGTTCCCCTTCGCCCGCTTCCCCGGCGTGGACATCTTGCTTGGGCCTGAAATGCGCTCAACCGGTGAGGTTATGGGACTGGACACCAATTTTGACCGCGCCTTTGCCAAAAGCCAATTGGGCGGCGGCACAACCATCCCTTCCGGTGGCACTGTATTTGTGTCGGTCAAAGATCGCGACAAGGAAGCCTTTGTGGGACCGATCAAATCCCTGATTTCTGCAGGTTTCACGGTCACTGCCACCTCCGGCACCGCGCGCTACCTGCAAGAACAGGGCTTGGCAGTAACCCGAGTTAACAAAGTGCTTGAAGGCCATCCGCATATTTTGGATGCAATCACAAATGGCGACATTCAGTTGGTGTTCAACACGACAGAGGGAGCGCAAGCGATTGCCGATTCGCATTCCCTACGGCGTGCGGCGCTCACCAACAAAATTCCTTACTACACAACAGTTGCAGGGGCCCGCGCAGCGGCAGGTGCTATTTTGGCACTCGGTCGCACGGGGCTTGAAGTTCACGCCTTGCAATCCTACAATTAGGAACAAGCCGGGCCGCTGCGCCCGGCACTTTTAATTTTCCGACCGCGTGGCAGCACTGATCCGGCTTTCCGGATGAGGGTGGCTTTTGCGGTCTTCAAGGGATGGAGACGAAAATGGAACGTGTCCCCATGACTGCTGGGGGAAACCAGCGGCTTGATGAAGAACTGAAACGGCTAAAAACCGTGGATCGCCCGCAAGTTATTCAAGCGATAGCTGAAGCGCGTGAACATGGCGACCTGTCAGAAAACGCGGAATACCATGCCGCGAAGGAACAGCAAGGCCATATCGAAGCCCGCATTCAAGAGCTTGAATCCAAGCTCTCACGCGCGCAAATCATTGATATTACGACGCTAAAAGGCACCAATGTAAAATTTGGCGCCACCGTCACGGTCGTTGATGAAGACACCGACGAGGAACAAACGTTCCAAATCGTCGGCGAGGATGAGGCCGAGCCGAAAGATGGCTTGATCTCCGTCGGTTCGCCCATCGCACGGGCCCTGATCGGCAAGAATGTCGGGGACAGTGCCGAGGTTACAACCCCCGGCGGCACCCGCTCCTATGAGGTGTTAAAGGTTCAATACATCTAATAAGGCATTGATTTAATTATACAAAAAGCCCGCTCCGGCAATGCTGGCAGCGGGCTTTCTTTATTGTTACACACCGGCTTGTTGCGGTGTTTCCATGCGCGGCCCGAAAAAGATCCAGGCGATCAAGCCAAGGGCTGGCAGCAGCGCCACCATCAAAACCCAAATCAATTTGCGCATCGCATCGGCGTCGGAACGGATGATCTGAATGACCGCATAAACATCGGCGACGATCACGATCAATCCTAAGGCGACTTCTAATCCAGACATGATATTTCCTTTCTTGAAGACACAGAAAGGATTGCCCAGTAAGTTTAAGAAGGCCTTAAAATTATAACAAATTCAACGGGTTAAGATATGGTTAATCCTTCGGCCCCAAGAAAAACCAACCGATCAAACCCAGCACCGGCAACAAGACAACCAGCAATACCCAAAGCACTTTTTTGGCTGTATCAGCGCTGGATTGCAAAATTTTGACCACGGCATAAATGTCCGCAATCAGGATCAGCAGACCCAAAATACCATCAAATCCAAACATTGTGATTCCCTTTCCTGTTCACTAACTGAATGTGGGTGCAAACCCCTTATAAATCAAGGTGTTAGACATGTTCCAATGGCACGTCGGATTGGCGCTTGGATTGACGAATGACAAAGCTGGTTTTGACCGAGGCGACATGCGGCGCGGGCGTGAGAGCGCTGGTAAGGAAATCCTGAAATTCGTCTAAGTCCTTGGAAACACACTTCAAAATGAAGTCGACCTCGCCGTTTAGCATGTAGCATTCACGCACGGCCGGGTGCTGGCGCACATGCGCTTCAAACGCGGCGAGATCAGCCTCATGCTGGCTGTTCAGCCCCACCATGGCGAAAACCGTGACCGCAAAACCAAGCTGCTTTTCATCCACCGCCGCGTGATAACCCCTTATAAAACCTGCCTTTTCCAGAGCGCGCACCCGCCGCAAGCAAGGCGGTGCCGACAGGCCAACCTGCTTGGCCAGCTCCACATTTGTGATGCGCCCATCGGCCTGCAAGGCGCGCAAGATGGCCCAATCGATCAAATCCAGCTTCGGCTGCGACACGCTTTTTCCTCCCTCTTGGATTGCCGAAACATACATAAAATTACGCCTACACGCAATTATATTTCAATAAATGCAACAAAAGATGCTGAGCCTTTCGCCGAAAACAGGCCGAAAAACTCACTGAAACGCGCCTTGTTTAGGTTTTGACGAAAAAACCTGACACAAACCCGACATTTTGTGAACGTCGACACTTTTCGCGTTGCGTGGATGGGTGCAGACTGCCCTTGCTGGAAAATCAGTCCCGAATAATCGGTCCCGAAAACAGTCACAAGAACGGAGCCCCCAATGTCGAAAAAAATCTTGCCCCTTGGCACCGCGATTGCCTGCGCATTTTTATTTGTACCTACCCTATCTGCTGCCCAATCAAGCGGCGGCCAGATCAAAGGCACGGTGACAGATGAAGCGGGCCTTCATGCCATTGATGCCAGATCATCCAGTGAAGAGGCCAAGCGAGAAAAAGGCTTCACTGACGAGCAGATCAAAACCGTGACCGGTGATGCCCCCGCGCCCGCCACAAAGCCCGACCGCAAAATTCAAGGCGAGGCGGAAGATGACAGCGCCGCCGGTGATGCAACGAATGACGATAGCGCGATTGGAGAAACGTTAAGCGCCAAGCCCCCCAGAAAAACCCAAGGGGAAGACGAAGACTGAGCCACCCACTAGAGGCAGGCCAGCCAACGCCACACAAGCAGCGCCATTACTCGCAAGGGAATTGGCGCGCCGCACCAAGCCTTCTAGCATGGGCAAAGTTCAAGCACAGGAAGGAAACGCATTATGACCGCCAGCAAAAAATCAATCGTTTTGGTGGGCACGGTTGCCGCCTTTTTTCTCGCCATGGGCTTGATGGTGCTGCTGGACCCGGCCACCCATGGCATGATGGCGATTTACAGCCCGCCTGCGTTTGAGGCCGATATGCGCAATGAGGTGCGCGCCGTTTATGGCGGCTTTGGGGTGGCCATTGCGGCGCTGTTGGTTAGCACCTTCTATAGTGACGCGATTAGATTGGGCGCGCGCGTTGCGGTGGCGGTTGCCCTTGGCGGCATGGCACTGGGGCGCGTGATCTCCTTCATGATTGAACCCGCAGATAGCATCTGGCCCGCGCTTACCATCGGCATGGAACTTGCACTTGCGGCCATGCTGCTCGTCGCACGACAGGATTGAGCGGCGGGATGGGCGCGACAGTTCTTGCCAACAAAAACCCCGCCCTAATTTGCATCAAGGCGGGGTGATTATCGAAAGGCTGTTGTGGGCTGCTAGAATATGAAATCGCTCGGTGTCAATTCATCTACGCCATTCAAGAAGAGAGACTCCACACCATTTGAGATTTGCAAACCGGAATAGGTGGTGCCGTCAACTTCTACCTGGGTCGCCGTAACGGTCAGGCCATTATAGGCATCGCCATCATCCAAAGACCCTGAATGGATACCGCTGCCATAAAACGCCAGACTGTAAAAGTCAGTCAGCGATGCCAACCCGGTAAGCTGAAGCCCCCCACTTGAAGTAGTCAACTGGTCACCTTCCCAGTTCTTGAAATCCATTACCATATCGGTGCCATCACCATCGAAGAACCCGAAAACATCTGCGTCAGCGCCGCCATATAAAAAGTCATCACCGGCCTCGCCAAACAGAAGATCAATACCGGCGCCGCCAGACAGAATATCATCGCCTTCACCACCAAATAGATGGTCAGGGCTGGTATCCAAGTTGCCGCCACCGGCAGGGCCTACATCACCGCCATGGATTACATCATCGCCATCGCCGCCAAGAATTATGTCACTACCCCGACCTCCATAAATCTCATCGTGTCCCTCATCGCCTGAAATCTGATCATTGCCATCATCACCATAGATGTAATCATTGCCGGTTCCGGCATTAATTTCATCATCGGCAGAGCCGCCATAGATGGTGTCGTTGCCGCCATTGCCTTCGATGATGTCACTGCCTTCGCTGCCCAAAATGGTTTCATGGTCATCGCTGCCCACGAAATAGCCATCATGCTTGTCGGGATTGAAATTGATCGGAACTACGCCGCCGCCATCATCTTCATCGTCGAGCAGAAATACATGTCTCACCAGTTGGCTAACCGCTACAGTTACGGTTTCGGTTGTGCTGATACCGGTAAGGTTTGTGACCGTATAGCTAAAGCTTTGCGAAATGACTTCTGCCCCCAAGAACGCATCACCGAAGTAAAATTCAGCGTTTTCACCCAACACAAAATCGACCGATTTTCCATCGGCAGAAATGTTGAGGTTGCCCAAAGTGAAACCAGTGTCATCAATGCTGCGCACTACAAGCTCTGGCCCCAACAGGGGGGACACATTGTTCAATAGATTGCCATCACCATCATTCGCCAACACATCCAGCGTCAGATCCAGACCGCGCAAGCCATTATCAAATACAAAATCATCCGCCTGTGTTACAGGGGCCGTGGGGAAGGCATAGACCGCCGCCTTGTCGATCTGACCTTGATTATATTCCAGCGGCGCGAAGGGCCATGGCGCGATATCAACAACCGTGGCGCTGGTTTTGAATACACTTGCTGCTGCATCGAAAGCAAGGGTAGGCACAAGCACAAAGGGCCACGGGTTGCGCGCCTCTGTGGTATCCAGCGCGGTGTTGGCGGTGTGGGAAACTTCAAGGTCTCCCACAAACAGTTTCGACAAACGCGGTAAAAGGCCCATGGTTCTTTCTCCCTAAAGATGGCTGCTTTAGCGATATGGGGCAGCCTGATTGTTGCCCACACTATGGTGCGAACGGGCCAAGTCCTAAAGACCTAACCGTATAATGTGTGATCTATATCACAAACCAACCGAAAAGTATTTATAAAAAACCCCGCCTCAATCTGCATCAAGGCGGGATGATTATCGAAAGGCTGTTGCGGGCCGCTAGATCGTTTCAGGTTTGTTTGGAAACACAGAAACGATCAATTTGTTGGTGGTCACGACATCTAATCTCGTTCGTTGATTCAATCAAACCATTCCCGCTCTAGAAAATGAAATCATCAACAATCAACGCATTGATATGCTCAAACAGCACTTCATCACCCGTGCTGGAGGTAATAACCAGCAGGTTTGTGCCCCGCTCTGTCACTGTTAACTGAACGCCATCAAATGTTTGTGCGGTATCACCTCCATTCAAAATGCTGTCCACCCCTGCCAGCGCATAGAACTCATTTACACTTCGCAAACCTGCAAACCCGCGCGCATCAATCTTGTCGCCGTCGGCTGCTGTGAAATCAAATATGTCATCGCTGCCGTATCCATCGGCGAAAACAAACAGATCAGCCCCCAAACCACCGGCTAAAAGATCATTCCCCGTCCCGCCATTTAGAACATCATTGCCATCCGCGCCAAATAAATGGTCATCGCCAGCGCCGCCATTCAATGTATCATTGCCGGAATTTCCCTGAAGGTCGTCATTGCCACCCAGCCCATTAAACACTGCAGATGCGCCGTTGGTATTTGGAATATAATTGTCTCCGCCATTGCCGTTTACGATGTTGTTTTCGCCACCGTTGAAGTAATGGATGTAATCTTCATCTCCCATATTGATGGTAGGGAAAGACAATTCAACCTGAATCACCTCGGTTGCGGCCGCGCCAATGCCATCGTCCACGGTAACGGTAAAGCGCTCCAACACATCGGCACCGTTCCCGTAAAACTCCAATGCGGTGGTGGGGAGCTGATATTCCCAATTTATATTATACTGATCGGGCCTGCCTGCGACCGGGGTAACGGTATGGACGATATTACCCATAAAGAAGCCGCGGTCGGATCCCCCGCTGGTGGCATCCAGTTCCGTGATCGTGACGGTGAGCACATCGTTCAAATCCGGGTCGCGGAAATTGATGAGCCCGCCGGTTGTCAGCAGGGGCGTATCAACCAAACTATTCACGTTGCCTTCAAAAATACTGACATCGGGGTTTGTGTTGATCGTCTCATCATCATTGGTGCCGAAAAGGGTGACGGCAACTGTTTGTATTGCGGCCCCGCCTTTTCCGTCATCAATGGTGACGTCGTAGAATTGTGGGCGAATTTCATCTTGCGATAATTGTTCCAACTGGCCATCTGCCACCTGAAAAGTCCATTCAACGCTGCCTTGCGTTGTGGTGGCTGTCGTTGTGGGATCAGCGACAGAGAACCCGCCAAGATAGCCGGTGGCTTGCGGGGTGAACGACGCAGTATGCGTATCGATGATATCGACATCTTCAAAGTCTATCGTGCGCGTAACCTGATGCGTGATGGAGTTTTCTTGCGAGCCGCTATTTAGTTCTGTGATCCGGCTGCCCAACCCGCTGCCGCTCAAAATCTCCACACCATCGTTCACGCCGATAACCTCGATTGTGAGGTCGGCGCTAGCTGAAAATTCACCATCCGAGACTGTGATGGTGGAGGTATCGGAATATAGTTCCCCCTCCGCCAGATATTGAAACTGGTCGCCAATATCGAGGGTGAGCGTTCTGTCCTCATTAACGTCCAAAGTGCCGGGGCGGAAATCAGGGTGAAAGCCAGCCAATATCGGTCCACCAACGAACAGTTCATCCAGATCATTATCAGAATCGGCAATGCCCATGGAGAAGATGATTGGATCACCATCTTCCACGGCATTCACTATTGTGTCTTCTATCACCGGGGCCGTGTTAGAGCGCGTAACGTAAACCGTTACTTCTTCAGTTGTAGACATGCCCGACAAATTGGTAACGGTATAAGTGAAGGTATCTTGCAACACGTTGCTTTGTTGCCTGCCATCGAAATTGTTGTGCAACACAAGCTCAACCGATTTACCGTCTTCCGCCACGGCCACTGTGCCCAGCTCGAAATCTGCGCCGCTCACACTGCGGACCACAAGCTCTGGCCCCAACAAGGGGGAGACATTGTTCAAGGCGTTATCGTCGCTATCATTCGCCAGCACATCAAGATTAAGCGTTAATCCCGTTAGATTGGTATCGAATACATATTCATCAGACTGGGTGGCGGGATCAGTTATCGTGACATGGCTCACCAAATTGTTGATTTGCGTTTGATTTTGTTCCAGCGAAGCAAATGGCCAAATCACCGCTTGAGAAGCGGTTGCCACGGTTTTGAACAGGCTTGCGCCCGCATCCACGGCAAGACCGGGTACCAGCTCAAAAGGCCAAACACCGCGTTCTTCTGTTGTATCCAGCGCGGTGTTAACAGGGTGTGAAACCTCTTGCGGGCCACGGAAAAGTGCCGGAAGACGCGGTAATAGTGCCATGATGTTTTCTCCCTAGAAACTATCTTTCCCGGTTGCCGCCGGAAGTTTGGTGGCTACGCCCCAGCCCGGATTACGAGCCAAGGCGCAGCGAATTGTTTAAAGCGTAAAGTTGAAATCCAAATCAGACAGGCTGAGGCGATCCACGCCTGCCAGGAACAGGGAATCTCCCGTAGTACTGGCAATTTGAAGGCCCGAATAGGTGGTGCCATCAATCTCTACGCTGGTATCGGCAACGGTAAGGTTGCCGGCGCTGTCGCCGGCATCAACCACCCCGTTCAACCCGGCCAAACTGCCGAATTCAACCACGGAGCTTAGGCCGGACAAGCCGAGGCCGCCGGCTTTCGTTACCAGCTTGTCACCTTCTGCCTGGCTGAAATCCAGCACCATGCCGGTGCCGCTGCTATCAAAGAACACAAAATCATCACTGCCGGAACCACCGGACCCAACATTGTTGCCGCCCCCCAACAGCAGCAAAACATCATCGCCCGCATCACCTTGCAGTACGCTGTTGCCAGCGCCGCCATATATCAGATCATTTCCGGCCCCACCGACCAGCGTATTATCTCCGCTGACATCGCGCAGGGTATCATCCCCCTCATTGCCGGCCAGATAATCGTTACCAATCCCGCCATCGAGGTAATCATGGCCCGCGCCGCCGTTTAGGATATCATCGCCCTCATCGCTGAAGAGGTTGTCATCGCCCTCTCCGCCATTCAGCGTGTCGTTGCCGCTGTAACCGGATAGATAATCATTTCCAGCATCGCCATTTAGAACATCATCGCCAAATGCACCGAAGAGTTTGTCATCGCCTTCTCCGCCATTCAGCGTGTCGTCACCGTGAGCCCCCCCTAGAATGTCTTGCCCGGCGCCACCATTCAAAACATCGTCGCCGCCATTGCCATAAAGACGATCATTACCTTCGTCGCCATTCAAAGTGTCATCGCCAGCGGCACCGTGAAGTTCGTCGTCTCCGGCACCACCATGCAGGGTGTTGCTGTCTGTCTCATCATCTCTGTGTTCATCTTGGCCATACAGTCGATCATTGCTTGCGCCGCCAAACAGCTCATCGCTGCCCAAGCCGCCATAGAGGGCGTTAAAAATCCCTGAGCCGCCCCTCAGCACATCGTTGCCAGCGCCGCCATCCAGCTCATTCGAATCGCCATCACCCATGACAAGTTCATCATCACCATCACCGCCAAAGAGATCGTTATTTGCGCCCCCTGCCACGAACAGATAGTCATTGCCGCCGTCGCCATCAAGGTGGTTGAAGTTACCACTGCCGAGGCTCAGGACATCATCGCCATCCCCGCCATCGAGAACATTGGCATTCCCATCGCCCATGGTCAGCACATCATCACCCGTGCCGCCATCCAGCGTGTTATCATCGCCCCCCACAAACATTATGTGATCATTGCCACCATCACCATTCAGCGTGCTTCTTAGAGCAAATTGGACGGTGAACGTGTCATCGCCTTCGCCACCATTCAGGTAGTTCGTGGGACCACTGGAGATCAGCACATCATCGCCATCGCCGCCATTTAGGGTGTTTTCAAATCCATGGACGACCCTGAGCACGTCATCGCCATCTTCACCATTTAAGGTGTTGCCAAAGGTCGCGAATGCCGTGAGCTCGTCATCGCCTGCGCCGCCAAACGCCTCACTACCGGTGCTACGGACTAAAATCGTGTCATTGCCTTCACCACCGATCAGTGTGTTGTACCAGCCATTACCCATGGTGAGCGTGTCATTGCCATCGCCGCTATCAAGGGTGTTGTGCCAGCCATTACCCATGGTGAGCGTGTCATTGCCATCGCCGCTATTAAGGGTGTTGCGATCGCCATTACCCATGGTAAGGGTCTGATCGCCATCATACCCGCTCAAACTGTTGTAACTGCCATCGCCCATGGTGATTGTGTTGTTACCTCCATGGCCAAGCAAGGAGTTGTCATTGCCGTTGCCCATCGTCAGCGTATCGTCACCAAAGCCGCCAATAAGCTTATTGCTATGACCACTACCCATTTTCAGCGTATCATTACCCGCCCCGCCAAAAAGTACATTGTTGTCGCCATCACCGACGATAATAATATCGTTGCCGTCACCGCCCCATAGGTCATTGTTGGAACTATCATAGCCATAGATGATGTCGTTGCCGCCATTGGCCCTAATTCTGTTAGCACTATCGTCACCATGAATGGTTTCATGCAAATCGTTGGCATCGGTGTAATGGCCATCCTCATTCACGTCGACAATTTTCTGGAATGCAACCACTGTTACGGTCGCGGTTTCACTGATGCCGGAAAGGTTTTTAGCCGTATAGGTAAAGGTGGCTGAAAGCTCTTCCGTGCGTGGGTTATGCAGGAAAGTGTCACCCAGCTCGAACTCGAAGCTTTGCTTGTCGTCGCTGATGCTCCAACTCACATCCAGCGGAATATCCTCGCCTTTATATACCAGCGAGATATCGGTGATTACCAGTTCCGGCCCGATCAGGGGGGAGACGTTGTTGAGGACATTGTTGTCGCTATCATTCGCCAGCACATCAAGACTGATCAGCGTGCCGCGATTGCCGTTATCGACCGTAAAGGTATCATCTTGCAGCACAGGTGGCGTAGGCAGCACATGGGCCACCGCCTTGTCGATCTGACCTTGATTATATTCAAGCGTGGCGAAGGGCCAGGGCGCGATATCAACAACCGTGGCGCTGGTTTTAGCCGCACTTGCTGCTGCATCGGAAAGAAGGGTAGGCACAAGAACAAAGGGCCACGGGTTGCGCGCCTCTGTGGTATCCAGCGCGGTGTTAACGGTGTGGGAAACTTCAACCTCTCCCACAAACAGTTTCGGCAAACGCGGTAAAAGGCCCATGGTGTAGTCTCCCTATCCATTATTCTTCCAGCAGGGCCGGAAGTTTGGTGGCTACGCCCCAGTCCGGATTACGAGCCAAGGCGCAGCGAATTGTTTAAAGCGTAAAGTTGAAATCCAAATCAGACAGGCTGAGGCGATCCACGCCTGCCAGGAACAGGGAATCTCCCGTAGTACTGGCAATTTGAAGGCCCGAATAGGTGGTGCCATCAATCTCTACGCTGGTATCGGCAACGGTAAGGTTGCCGGCGCTGTCGCCGGCATCAACCACCCCGTTCAACCCGGCCAAACTGCCGAATTCAATCACGGAACTTAGGCCGGAAAAGCTGACCCCGCTGGTATTCGTTACCAGCTTGTCACCTTCTGCCTGACTGAAATCCAGCACCATGCCGGTGCCGCCGTTATCAAAGAACAGAAAATCATCACTGCCGGAACCCCCGGACGCAACATTGTTGCCGCCAAAGAAAAACACCAAAACATCATCGCCCGCATCACCGTGCAGTATACTGTTGCCAGCGCCACCATATATCCAATCATTTCCGGCCCCGCCGACCAGCGTATTATCGCCAGTGTTATCGCGCAGGAGATCATCCCCCTCATTGCCGGCCAGATAATCGTTGCCAGCCCCGCCTGAGAGGATATCATCGCCCGCGCCGCCGTTAAGGATATCATCCCCACCTTCGCCATACAGGGAATCACTTCCCGCATCACCATTGAGAATGTCGTTGCCATTGGCGCCGTATAGCTCATCTACGCCGCCACCGCCATGCAATATGTTGCCGTCGGTTTCATCGACATCTAACCCAAATTCAAAGGACTTGGCATAGAGATAATCTCTTCCGGCGCCCCCAAACAATTCATCTGCGCCAACCCCGCCTTCAAGGGTATTGAAATCGCCACCACCGACGGTCAGCACATCATTGCCGGAGCCGCCCTCGAGCGTGTTGTGATCACCAACGCCCATGGTGAGCGCATCACCACCATCGCCGCCTTCAAGCGTGTTATGATCACCATCACCGGCTGTGAGCGTGTCATCGCCTGCGTCACCGCGCAGCAAATTGCTGGTGCCATTGCCAATGGTCAGCGTGTCATTATCGGCACCGCCAAACATCGAATTGTTGGTAGCATCCCCCATGGTGAGCTCATCATCGCCTTCGCCGCCATCAAGGTGGTTGTAGTTACCATCACCGGCTGTGAGCGTGTCATTGCCAGCGCCGCCATACAGTCCGTTGGAGCTGACATTGCCCACGGTCAGCACATCGTCGCCATCGCCACCATATAGGTCGTTATGGTTGCCACCAGCAGCCGTTAGCTGATCATTGCCACCGTCGCCATACAGCTTGTTGCCGCCGCCGATGCCGCTGGCCAAAACATCATCGCCTTCGCCGCCTTCTAATTCATTACCGTTGCCATCGCCGACGGTTAAGGCGTCATTGCCATCGCCGCCTTGCAGTTCATTTTGATTGCCATTGCCCATGGTCAGCACGTCATCGCCAGCGCGGCCTGTCAGCCAATTGTTATCTCCATCACCCATGACCAGCGCATCATTACCTGCGCCGCCATCTAGCGTGTTGCCATCGCCATTGCCCATGGTCAGCGTGTCATTGCCCTCGTCTGCCTCCAGCAGATTTCCATCGCCGCTTCCCATGGTAAGCAGGTCATCGCCTGCGCCGCCATCGAGAATATTGACATTCCCATTACCCATGGTGAGCACGTCATCCCCATCGCTGCCCAACAGCTCATTGTCGTGGCCATCGCCCATGGTCAGCGTGTCGTCACCCCAATCACTATCAAGGGTGTTACTATCGCCATTGCCCATGGTCAGCGTGTCATTGCCAGTGCCGCTATCAAGGGTGTTACTATCGCCATCGCCCATGGTCAGCGTGCCATCGCCATTGAAGCTCACCAGGCGATTCCAATCTCCATTTCCCATAGAAATGATTTGGTCGCCATCGTGGCCAGCGAGTGTATTGTTGCGGCCATTGCCCATAGTGACTGTGTTGTTGCCTACACCCCCATTTAAGGTGTTGTCATCGCCATCACCCATTGTCAGCGTGTCGTCACCGGAGTTGCCAATAAGATAATTGTTAGTGCCATCACCCATTGTCAGCGTATCGTCACCATCTCCGCCACGCAGATCGTTGCTGTGGCCATCGCCCATGGTGAGCACGTCATCCCCAGCGTCGCCAAAGAGCAATGACTGATGGCTATCACCTGCGATCAGGACATCATTGCCGTCCCCGCCACGGGCGGTATTGAGGTCTCCATACAGATAGATGATGTCGTTGCCGCCATTGGCAAGTATTTGGCTGAAACCGTCTGCTGCGCCGTGAATGGTTTCATGCAAATCGTTGGCATCGGTGTAGAAACGATCTTCGTTCACGTCGACAATTTTCTGGAACGCCACCACTGTTACGGTTGCAGTTTCGGTGAAGCCGCTGAGGCTCTTGGCGGTATAGGTAAAGGTGGCGGAACCGTCTTCGAGGCGCGGGTTATACAGGAAGGTATCACCCAGAATAAACTCAAAGCTTTGCTTATCATCGCTGATATGCCAACTCACATCCATTGAAGCGTGTGACAGCGAAATATCGGTGATGACCAGTTCCGGCCCGATCAGGGGGGAGACATTGTTGAGGACATTATTGTCGCTATCATTCGCCAGCACATCAAGGCTGATCACCGTGCCGCGATTACCGTTATCGACGGTAAAGGTATCATCTTGCAGCACAGGTGGCGTAGGCAGCACATGGGCCACCGCCTTGTCGATCTGACCTTGATTATATTCAAGCGTGGCGAAGGGCCAGGGCGCGATATCAACAACCGTGGCGCTGGTTTTAGCCGCACTTGCTGCTGCATCGGAAAGAAGGGTAGGCACAAGAACAAAGGGCCACGGGTTGCGCGCCTCTGTGGTATCCAGCGCGGTGTTAACGGGGTTAGAAATTTCTTGAACGCCAAGAAATAGTTTCGGCAAACGCGGTAAAAGGCCCATGGTGTATTCTCCCTAAAATTCTTGTCACAAACTATGCTGCCATAAGGGTGTGAGCTTGCCCCTTCGTCTCATCACTCGCTTGCGTTGCCCGAGTGACGAATTTCGGCATTATTACAGATACGATTATAGACGCGCCCCACTATAGTGTGGGCTGGGTATGCTCCAAAAGAGCTAACCAACCGATCTGTGACCTATATCACAAACCAACCCGAAAGCATGAGAAAAATGAACAGTTTTGGGTTTGAAAGGCCTTATGCAATCACAAATTGTGCCCTAAAATAAAAGACCCGCCTAAACTTGCGTCAAGGCAGGCCGAATACGACACTATAGGGTGGGTTCTGCACTTATTGTGTCAAACCAATTTCAACCAAAGAGTGATTCAGAGAACGACGCAGCAAGATCGCCAAGGCATCTGCGACGGCCTGAGACTGCCCGTTGGAGAGTTCTGCCAACCTTTCGGGCCATTCCGGCCCGTTGGACACCATGCGCGTATCCCCATCGGTATAAGCGCCATCGACCACGGTGCCATCGGCGCCTTTCTCACGATCTACCAAGGGCACGCGGCGCAGTTCTTCCAAGGTGCGGCCATCGAGCAACACCAGATCCGCCATGGCATAGACGTAAACCTCCAAATTGCGACTGGTGACTTTTTGGTGAACACCAACCCCCTCGTAGCGGAAATCCATATCCTTCCCCATGCGCGGTTTACGCTTGGCGGGAACGATAATCACATAAGCATCCAGCGGCCCGGTTTGGCGCATGGTGAAATCAGCCTGCGCAACGCGATACGCCTCCTTGGCGTGACGGGCAACTTGCAGGGGCATAATTTGATATCGATCTTGCAGCAATACTGTCATTTCGCCTTCGGCATATTCATCCAACCCCCAATCGGGGATCAAGGCGCGGTCCTTCGATTTGCTTAAGCCCCCCAAAGAAACACGACGCATACCCAGTTCACCACCGATAACAGAGGCAACGCCAATGCGTTCAACCCCTTGCACCAAAGGCTGCGGACCAGACGCACAAGCCGCCAAGCCAAAGGCCATAAAAACTGCTGCACATTTACCAAGCAAAAACTTCATGCCACCACTCCCAAAAAAAGTTGCGGCATCATCCTACAGGACAATGCCGCAATGCAAGAGATCACTCAAAGTGCGCTACGCGCCCCTAAAAGATGAAATCATCTATGGTGAAGGCAAACCCTTCCATGCCGGGCGGGTAAACGAAATAGGCGGAATCCTTGCTGCCAAAGGCAGAACCACCCGCAAAGAGTGGATTAAACTCAATAACAATCCCTTCTGCCGTCGTGACCGGGCCATCAAAGAAGCCGAGCGTATTATCCGGCCCCAATAGGGCCTGCACTTCTTCCAATGTGCCGAAGCCCGTTACACCGCGTGTATCCAGCTTGTCGCCTTCTTCGCGGTTGAAATCCATTATGTAGTTATATCCGTCGCCATCTCTCAGAACGAAGACATCTGCACCGTCCTCGCCATATAGGCGATCATTGCCAGCATTGCCGAAGAGAATATCAGCTCCTGCCCCCCCATACAGCACATCATCTCCCGTGCCGCCGTGCAAAACATCATCACCGTCTTGGCCAAACAAATCGTCACCACCACTGTCGCCGCGCAGAACATCCTGCCCTGCGCCACCGCGCAAATCATCGTCGCCATGTCCGCCATTCAGAACATCATTCCCGGCCTCACCACCTAGACGATCGTTGTCATCGCCACCGTGCAGCACGTCATCTCCTGCGCCACCGTTCAAAACATCCTCACCCGCAAGACCGAACAAGATATCGCGCCCACCACCAGCGTTGACCCGGTTGGGACCGTCCGTGCCAATAATTGTTTCATGCGCATCGGTACCGTGGGTTATCAGCACTTCACCTGCATGGATGATGTATTGATACACAGTCAGCTCCACCGTGGCGGTAGAGCTGACCCCGCTGAGGTTCGTGACGGTATAGGTAAAGCTTTGCGTCAGTTCTTCGGCGAAGGGATCACGCGCGAAGACATCACGGAAGATGAAATCAAAACTCTCGCCATCAGCATTTGGAGTGACCGAACCGAAAGTGAGACCGGAAAAATCAAACTCCCTTATCGTCTCATCCGGCCCCAATAAGGGCGACAAATTATTGAGCACATTATCATCACCGGTATCATTGCTGCGCACATCCAGATTGAAGCTGTTGCCACGTTCCCCGTAATCAAAACGGAAGCTATTATCCGCCACTTCCGGTGCGGTGGGCAGTACATGATTTACCACCCCTTGAAGCGCCGCAATATTATGATCAGCCGAGGCGAATGGCCAAAGGCCGTATGACACCGCTTTGTTCAAGCTATTGCCACCACTCAAATAAGCATCGTTAAGCAGCCCCGGCACAAAGACAAACGGCCACGGGTTGCGCGCTTCTGTCGTATCCAACGCGGTATTAACGGTATGGGAGATTTCCTGCTGCCCCATATTGAGTTTCGGTAAACGCGGTAACAAAGCCATAGTGATACTCCCTCACAATCAGGTATCTATGAAGGCGTGAACGCACCCAATATGCGGCACGATCCAGCCATTCTACGCCCACCCCTGAGCAATGTTGGGACGATAGGGAATATGGAAAATTTCGTCAAATCACATATTTTCACGCATAACGTGATCGAGGGTTGATCGGCCCTTCTTGCTATCTTGGCATGAGGGCCAGCGCCTCGGGCGGAAAGCGGGTGGGATCAACGGTAACATTGCGCGCCGCCGCAACCTGGCCGATAATCGCCCCCACTTCTTGGGGGCTGCCGGGGTTTTCGGCCCGCACCCTCATCACCACCGCATCAAAGAAATCACTGAACTTTGCGGGCGCAACCAGTAACAGAAGCTGCGCAGGCTCATCATGTGGGTTCCACAGCCCATGCCAATGACCACGCGGCAGAATAGCGGCGCTGCCTTTCGGGGCGGGCACGCTTTCTTCCCCATTCAGGAACGTCACCGCGCCTTCCATGACGATAAAGATCTCGTCCTCATCGGCGTGGATATGGGGCGGCGCGCCAACAGCCTTTGGCGGCACGGTGAGCGCAAAGAACGAAATATCTGCTGGCAACTGACCCGCGGCAACAACCTCATGCATGGCATGCCCGGGAAAGGGGATGGCCCGCCCGTCGATCAATTTCACGATCTGCGGCATGGATGCCTCACCTGCTTGCGCAGACATGGTGCCCAACAATATTGTGGCAAGAATGACAATTACGAATTTCATGTCAACTTTTCTTCTTCCAATGCGGCCCGTAGCAAGAATTGGGTACGGACGCTATTTGCGCCAATAACCCGGCGCGTTGTCCTTATAACCAAGTGACAGATAAGCGGCGTCTACCAAATCCTGCCCACGTTCGTTCAGCATGATGGAAGCCCCCATCTTGTTCATATTGTAGCCAAACGACATGCCCGCATCGGGGTCTGCAAAGCCTATGGAACCGCCAGCGCCGACATGGCCAAAAGCATGACGGCCCATAATGGCACTGTCTTGCATACCATCGCGGGCGGCACGATTATCCATGCTCATCATAAAGCCCAAGCCAAAACGGGCGCGAATGAGCAGGGTTTCATCGCGGTTGGTGGCGGCTGAAATTTCACCCATACGGCCCAGCGTGACATCCGACACAAATTTTTTGCCATCAACTGTGCCGCCATTGGCGAAAGGACGATACGCCCCTGCCAAGCCACGGCCATTGGTGATGCCATTGGCGGAAGGGATTTCGCACACATGGGCTGCGCGGTCGTTAATGCCCGCAGAAAAGCCGCCATCATTCATCAAAAAATTGGCAGAGATAGAGGTGGGATTGGCAAACACATATTGCACAAAGGCTGACGGTTGTTGCCCTTCTTCCAACGCCACGGGCTGCATGGGCGCCACCCGGTGTTCTTGTTCCTCTGGCAAGCCGCACCATAGATCCAAGCCCAAGGGTTGGCTCAGAAATTCCTGAATGACCGCGCCAACCGATTTGCCGGTAACGCGACGGATCAATTCGCCCACGGTCCACGCAAAGGTGACAGCGTGGTAGCCTTGGGAATTGCCGGGCAACCACCATGGCTCCATCTCAGCCAGCGTTTTGGTGACGGCGTCCCAATCATAGAACAGACCTTGTGGCACGGGATCCCGGAATACGGGCACGCCGACTGTGTGGTTCAACATCATTTCCACGGTCGCAGTTTCTTTGCCGTTCACCGCGAACTCCGGCCAGATTTCGGCGACGGGCTGTTTCAGATCCATCTTGCCTTGATCGAGCAGCATGTTGGCGCATAAGGCGGTAATGCCTTTGGTGGAGGAAAAAACGATAGAGAGTGTATCTTCCTGCCACGCTTTGCCTGTGGCGGGGTCGGCCACGCCACCCCAAAGGTCGACCTTGGTTTCACCCTCATGGGTTAGGCACACATTCGCGCCGCTTTCGCCGCGTTCATTGAAATTGTTGATGAAGGCTTCCGCCACCCGCTCAAAGCCCGGTGCGCAAAAGCCATTGACCACACCGTTGGCGACTTTCTCAGATACTGCATTACTCATGGATATTTCCCCCCAAATTTGTTGCTAGAATTTTTCTTCACCTTCTTCGCGGACATCATCGGGAAAATCCCGCATCAGCGCGAAGGATATATCGGTCACGAGGCTGTTTGCCCCAAAATGCAATTCTTCAATCTCACCGCTGCGCGTAGCGACGGTGCCAAAGGCATCATCCAACTGGGCAAGGCCCGTGACCTCTATCACAATGTGGAATTCGCCCAAGCCCTTTGGCCCAAGGCCCAGCTTGCGCCGCGTGAGGCGGTAGCTTTCGATCTTTCCGCCAGATTGCAAATTGCCGAGAAAGGCGCGCACGGCGCGGGCAAAGTCCATATCCTTGCCGCGTTTGATGTCACACCAGACATGATATTGATCCATGCAGTTTCCCTTACGCCTTTGGCCACTCAGGCAATGAATCATCCAGATATTTTTGCGGATGACGGCCCGCCACCTGCCCCATGAAAGGTGGATGAATGGAATAACCCAGAAGCTGCCGCGCCCTTTCCGGTAGTTCGCGCGCCACATCGCGCGCATCTTGCAACCAAGCCTTGTCCATCGCCCCTTTCAGGATGACGAACCCTTGATCGTTCAATGTGTCGAGTGCGTTTGACATGTTCCCCTAGACTTTAAGCGTTACCATAACGGGACAGTGATCGGATGGTTTTTCCCAGCCGCGGGCTTCCTCGAACAACAACACATCTTTGCGCTTGTCTTTCAACGAAGGCGATACCCAAATGTGATCCAGCCTGCGGCCCCGATTGGACGCCTTATAATCTTTGGAGCGATAGGACCACCATGTATAAAGCCGTTCCGGCTCCGGCCATTGATCGCGCATGACATCGGAAAATTTGCCCGCCTTAAACACACGCTCCAGTGCTTCAACTTCTACCGGTGTGTGTGACACCACTTTCAGCAATTGCTTGTGGGACCACACATCGTTCTCCAGCGGCGCGATATTCAAATCCCCCACAATCACGCGATGGGTTTTGTCTTTGCCTTTCCAGTTTTTGAACATGGCCTCCATCTCGTCCAGAAAATCCAGCTTGTGCTGAAATTTGGGATTGATGGCGGGGTCCGGTTCATCGCCCCCTGCGGGCACATAAAAGGAATGAACCTCCACCCCTTTTGCAATGGCGGACACATGGCGCGTGTCGCCCATGCCGCAAAATTCGCGGACCTTGATTTTCTCCAGCGGCAGGCGCGAAGCGATGGCTACGCCGTGATACCCTTTTTGGCCATTGATCGCGAGATGGGGGTAGCCCACCTCCTCAAACGCCTTACTGGGATAAGAACCGTTTTCCACTTTGGTTTCTTGCAGGCACAGCACATCCGGTTTGTGTTCAGCCAAAAAGCGCTTCACGCTTTCAATGCGCAAACGGACCGAGTTGATATTCCATGTGGCGATTTTAAGAGTGCTCATAACGATCCTACAAAATATTGAAGGATCGCCCTGCGATCCCTACCGGCCAGCGACCGCTGGCAAAAATCTGAAAACGCACCTGCGCGGGGTGAAGCTCTTCCCCATCCGGTTCTGCGACCAACACTGCACCGGACCGGTCCTGCACGACCGCATCAATCATTTGGCGCAAGGCTTCGCTCCAAATAGTTTGAACGGCGGTGCCTGCGGCGGCGTTCAACAATTCCTCATCATCATGCACACCGAAACGGCGTGCCATTTCGACCAAGCCCGGCGCAATCACCTCTGCCGAGCGGGCGCGCACATAAAGTGAAGCGATTTCAAGCGCCTGTTCATCCAACATTTCCGCGGCTTCAACGGCCAAGGCGGCGCGCACCTGTTCCTCCGCCTCCCAGCCCTCTCCGCCGATATCAAGGCTGATGGCGGCATCGGCTGCCTCCTCAAAATCGGTCAAGGGTGCCAAAGCCGCATCGGGAAAGCCCAACGCATCCAAATAGGCTTCGGCCAAATCGCGTTCTTCACGGGCAAAGGGTGCCCCGCAACGCCCAAACCAATCATAGTGGTAAAGCTCATCCAGCAATTGGCGCACAGCGCCCAAGCCGGGCAAGCTATCAGCGACCGCCTCAAAATCGTCGTCGCTTAGCGGACGTTCCTGCTCAGCGTCCAGCCCCGTTAAGTCATCGGTTTCAGGTGTGTTCATCATGGCGTTAGGGGTGCGCGAAGCGAGACACAAAATCAAGGTGATTCCGCGCAGTTCTATATTGACACATTGTCAGTAGAGCGGCACGATATAGGCGCTGACACGGGGTCACCAGAAGTCCGGCAGCGCAAAAGAGGGGTAAATAATGTTCAAAACTTGTATCAACGCGCCGCGTATTGCGCGCGCCATCGCCATTGCTGCACCGCTATTGGGGGGCACAACACTTGCCATCGCGCAGGAAAATTTGGAAACGCTGGATAATCCAGAGGCCCAACCGGCGGAAGAAACCCAATCGGCCACTACAGCGGCCCCTCCCGGCCTTGAAGAAATTATCGTGACCGCCCAGAAACGGAAGGAAAGCATTAAAGAGGTGCCGCTTTCGATCACCGCCATTTCAGGTGAGACGATTAAGGATTTGAACATTGAAGACTTGAACGACCTGTCGCGCAAAACGCCAAACCTGAAAGTGCAGGCCAGCGGCATCTTCAACTTCATCTATATTCGGGGCTTGGGCTCTGGCTTGAATGCGGGCTTTGAAAGTTCTGTCGGCTTGTTCATTGATGGCATGTATTACGGCCGCAATCATTATCTAACAACGGCCTTTTTGGACCTTGAGCAAGTAGAGGTTTTGCGCGGACCGCAAGGCACCTTGTTCGGCAAGAACACCGTGGCAGGGGCGCTCAACATCACCACCGGCACGCCGCAACACGAATGGGCGGGCGACCTTGATATTATTGTGGGCGATGCCGAAACGGTGCGCATGGCCGGCATGTTGAACGTGCCTTTGATTGAAGACATCTTGGCATTCCGCGTTGCGGCCACCCGCCTTGAGCGCGATGGCAATATCTATAACTCCCACCCTGACCGTCGCGAAATGGAAAGCTATGTCTATCAAGATGCGATCCGCGCCAAATTACGCTGGGAAGTATCGGACAAGCTGGATACGACGTTGATCTTGCTGGACACAAAATCACGCCTGCAAGGCTTTGGCGACGAGCTTTCCAAAGCGCCGGATCATTACCTTACCTTCTTCCGCCTGTTCGACCCGGAAACAGAAACCAATCCCGGCGATGGGCATAATTCGGTGAACGAAGAATCGGGCGGCATTCAAACAAGTACGGATGCGGTTTTTACCGCCAATTATCGCAATTGGCGGCACACCTTCACGCTGATTGGCGGTTGGTCGGAATATTTGCGTGATGGCCTGCTGGATGCAGACTTTGGCCCCTCGCCTTCCTTGCGCGTTGATCAGCGCCAGCCTTATCAGCAATGGAGTGCGGAACTACGCGCGACCTCAGACTTTGGGGAGCGCTTCGAATATGTGGCGGGCCTTTACTATTTTGAAAGCGATCTGGAAAACCCCACCTTCACACGGGTGGCCCCAATGGTTGATGCGGGCGGTACGGTTGGCAATGTGCTTATCCCCGCCGTTGCAGACGCTATTTTGGCGGGGCTATTGCCCGATCAAGAATTTGAGGCAGAGCATTCAGAGCACACTTTCTTCCAGAAGAACCGCACCTATTCTATCTATGGGCAAGCGCAATATGATTTCTATGAATGGCTAACAGTGATTGTGGGCGCGCGCTGGTCGCTGGACGAAAAAGAGCTGGACTTTGATCACAAGCTTTTCGGTGCTGCCGGTGTGCGCGGTATTGCGCCCATTTTGCAAGTTGTGTTGGCGGCTGAAGAATTCAACACGCAACGCGAACGCAGTGAGACGGACTTCTCTCCAAAGCTCTCGGGCGTGTTCCGGTTGAACGACGACATCAATTTTTACGCGACGGTCGCCAAGGGATATAAGGCCGGTGGCTTTAACGCCTCTGCGACACGGAATCTTGATATCGAATATGAGCCTGAATTCTCCAACACCTATGAAGCGGGCATGAAGGGGGATTTCTTCGGCAATTCTATGCGGTTGAATATCAGCCTATTCCGGACCGAATTTGAGGATTTGCAAGTCTCCATTTTTAACGGGGTAGAATTTGTTGTGGGTAACGCAGATGCCACCACCCAAGGCATTGAGGCCGACACCATGATCTCACTGCCTTATGGCTTTTTGGTTGTTGGCACACTGGCCTTTTTGGATAGCTGGTATGATGACTTTAAAGAAGGCCCCTGCCCGGCAGCTACCAATGTGGCCGTGCCCGGCACAGAAACGGCGGTGGAGCGGTGTGACCTGACGGGCGAGCGGCTGGCAAATGCACCACGCTGGCAATGGGACCTATCTTTCAACTGGCTGCATCAGGTGGGGAACCTGCCGTTTAACCTCTATGCCGGATATGACATTTTCTGGCACGGGGAAACCTACTGGCAGACCGATTTGGACCCGGATGATTTCTACGAAGGCTACTTCATGCATCACGCACGCCTTGGGGTGCGTGACCTTGAGGAACGCTGGAGCTTTACCGTTTTCCTGCGCAATGTAACCGATCAGGTCGCTGTGTTGGGCGGTGGGGATGTACCGGTTTATACGGGCACCCACTTTGTGCGGGTAGATCAACCGCGCAGCTTGGCGGCGCAATTCAGAGTCAGCTTTTAGGGCCAACACCCCATAGTTGTGCGTTGACTCACTCACTCAACCAACTATCCTTTCAAGAGCGCAATTACAAAGACCCGTATTAGAGGTCATCTGCGCTCTTGGGGGGAAAATGACGAAATCAAACATACTGCACGCCACACTTGTCACTGCGGCTATCAGCTTTGCCAGTGCCGCTTATGCACAGGAAGAACTGGAAACGCTGGAGGATGAGAGCACACCGCCGACCACTGAAGAGGCGGCCCCAGCCAGCAATCAACCGCCGCGCGGCCTTGAAGAAATTATCGTCACCGCCCAAAAGCGAAAGGAAAGCATTAAAGAGGTGCCGCTTTCCGTCTCCGCCATTTCAGGGGAAACGATTAAAGATCTCAACATAGAAGATCTGAATGACCTGTCGCGCCACACACCAAACCTGAAAGTGCAGGCCAGTGGCATTTTCAACTTCATCTATATTCGTGGGCTGGGCTCTGGCCTGAATGCCGGGTTTGAACAATCGGTCGGCCTGTTCATTGATGGCATGTATTACGGACGGAACCATTATCTAACAACGGCGTTTCTTGACCTTGAACAAGTGGAAGTATTGCGCGGACCGCAAGGCACGTTGTTCGGCAAGAACACAATCGCGGGCGCGCTTAACATTACCACCGGCACGCCGCAACATGATTGGGCGATGGATTTCGACATCATTATGGGCGAAGCCGAAACCAGCCGCATTACCGGCATGGTGAATGTGCCCATCTGGGAAGACCGCATTGCCGGACGTTTGGCTGGCACGCGCTTTGAGCGCGAAGGGTTTATCTTCAACCATCACCCCGACCGGATGGAGATTGATGCCAATATTCGCCAACACGCCATTCGCGGCAAGTTGAAATGGGACATCACACCCGATTTGGACACAACGCTGATATTCCTCGATTCCAAGGCAAGCCTGCGCGGCTTTGGCGACGAACTGTCGGTTGCGCCTGACGAATTTCTCACGCTGTTCCGCCTGTTCGATCCTGAAACCGATGCGGTGCACGGCGATGGACGCAACAGCGTGAACGATCCTTCCGGCGGGTTACAAACCAGCACGGATTTTGTTGGCCATATCAACTATCGCAAATGGCAAAACACTTTCACGTTGATTGCAGGCTTTTCGGAATATTTGCGCGATGGGCAATTGGATGCCGATTTCGGCCCGTCCCCCTCCCTGCTGGTAACACAAAAGCAACCTTACGATCAGTGGAGTATGGAACTGCGCGCCACCTCTGACTTTGGGGAACGCTTTGAATATGTCACCGGCCTCTATTACTTTGAAAGCAATTTGGAAAACCCAACCGATACGCGGGTGACCCCCATGTCCAGCGGGATTGGCGGCACGGTTAGCACCATATTGATACCCGGCATTGCCGAGGCGATCACCGATGGATTGCTGCCGGATCAGTATTTTGAGGCAGAGCATGGCACGGGGGAGTTTTCGCAATTCAACCGATCCTTCTCTGTTTACGGCCAAGCGCAATATGATTTCTTCGAATGGCTAACGGTAATGGTGGGCGCGCGTTGGTCTTTGGACACCAAGGAACTTGATTTCAGCCAAACGCTGACCGGCCCCGGCGGCACGCCCGGCTTTGCCCCCATTTTGCAAGTCGTGTTGCAAGCAGAAGAGTTTGACCGCCAAGAAGATAGAACGGAATATGATTTCTCGCCCAAGGTATCGATGCTGTATCGCGCAAATGATGACATCAACTTCTATTTCACCATGGCACGCGGCAACAAGGCGGGCGGCTTTAACGCCTCTGCGACGCGGGAAATTGATATCTCTTTCAAGCCGGAGGAAAGCATCACCTATGAAGGCGGCTTCAAGGGCGACTTTTTCGATGGTAATGCACGACTGAATTTCGGCCTGTTCCGCACCGAGTTTAAGGACTTGCAAGTGTCCGTTTTCAACGGGCTGGAATTCGTCGTCACCAATGCTGATGCCACCACGCAGGGGATTGAGGCAGATGGCATGTGGGCCCTGCCTTATGGATTTTTGGTTGTGGGTTCCTTCGCCTTTTTGGATGGCACCTATGACGACTTTACCAACGGCCCCTGTGTTTCAGTGTTGGCGAGTTCCGCCACCGATAGCAATGAAGATGACAATGGCTTTTGTGACCTGACCGGCGGGCGGCTTGCCAATGCACCGCGTTGGCAGTGGGACATCTCGGTTAACTGGCTTTACCAAGTGGGGAATCTGCCCTTCAACCTTTATGCCGGATACGATTTGTTTTGGCATGGGGAGACCTATTTCCAAACCGACCTTGATCCATTGGATTATTATGAAGGCTATTTCATGCATCACGCCCGTTTCGGGTTGCGGGATTTGGAAGAACGCTGGAGCTTTACGGTGTTTGTGCGCAACGTAACCGACGAAGTAGCCGTGTTGGGCAGTGGCGACGTGCCTGTTTATTCCGGCACGCATTTTGTGCGGGTAGATCAACCGCGCAATGTGGCCGCCCAGTTCCGCGTCAACTTCTAGAACTATTGACTCGCTGTAAGTAGCTATTTACATTTTTGTCATGAAAAGCGGTGGGGGACCGGCAGCGTGGCAAGAAGAAATTTCTACGAATGGTATGCAGACCACATAGATAGCGGATTTCGCCGCGTGGGCCTGCATCCCGGGGAAAAACCCACGCCGGGCGAAGTAAAAGCACTGCTGCTGGTCGGCATAGCCGTGATGGTCAACCATTATGACCAAGGCATTTATGGCCTGGCGCTGCCCCGCATTCAGGAAGGGCTAGGCATCGCCGAAGCCGATGTGGGGCGCTTTTCAGCCATATTGGCGGTGGCGATTTTTCCGGCCTTCTTTGTGGCCTTTCTGGCTGACAGCGTAGGGCGCAGGCGGCTGTTAATGATTACGCTGGCGCTGACTGCCTTTTTTACCGGGGCCAGCGCCTTTGCCGAAAACGCCGCGAGCTTTTATGCGCTGCAGTTTTCCGCGCGCATATTTGCCAATGCCGAAGACATGCTGGCCGCCGTGATGGTAGTTGAAGCCATGCGCCCCCAATTACGCGGCTGGGCCATTGGCGCACTTGCTGCCATGGGCGCAGCGGGCCACGGGCTTGCCGCCGGGGTTTACGCCACGGTGGATGTGCTGCCATTGGATTGGCGCGCGCTATACATCATCGGC
Organism: Alphaproteobacteria bacterium; assembly: GCA_049609145.1. Classification (GTDB taxonomy): domain Bacteria; phylum Pseudomonadota; class Alphaproteobacteria; order SPJN01; family SPJN01; genus JBMYYF01. Next base: position 41,425 of record JBMYYF010000013.1, on the reverse strand, counting down.
GCTGTGCCCATGTTGTTGGCGGTGTGGCTGCGCCGTGGATTGGAAGAAAGCGAAATATTTGAGGCCGCGCGTGCGGAAAGACTGGCCAGCAAACGCAGCCTTGGCGTTCAAATGGCAGATGCATTGCGACCCATCAAGCTGCTGTTCACTGCCTATCCCAAACGCTTAGCGGCCCTTGCCGCTGCCCTGCTGCCTTTTACGATGGGCGTCACCTCTTCCCTCGCCTTCATGCCGAAGCTGCTGCAAGACACCCATGGCTATTCACCGCTTCAGGTCTCGCTGCTGTTTTTGGCGGGCGGCACCTTTGCTATTTGCGGGAACTTGCTGGCAGGACGCATCGCCGACAACATTGGCCGCAAAACGGTTTTGGTGGCCGCTGGCAGCATAGCCGCATTAGGCGGTGTTTACGGATATTTATGGGCGACAGGTCCGGCCCTTGTGATTTGTTGGATGGTCACGTTGTTCGCGTTCTTTGCCGCCTCCACTTCTGTGGCGGCGTTGACGGGAGAGATTTTTCCCACCTCATATCGCGCCACTGCGTCCGCCATGCGCGGCTTGATCGGAGCTGTTGGCGCAGGCATTGGTTTGATGCTGCAATCAGAACTCTACGAGATAACAGGCAACCACGCCGAAGCCATCGTCTGGCTACTGGCCTTGGTGCCGGTGGGCATGGTGGCCACCTTGTTATTCTTGCCGGAAACAGCAGGACGCAATTTGGAGGACATTGCGCCTGAGGTTGCTTAGATCTCGCTTAGCGGTCCCGCGTTTTCTTGATGTCAGAGATGTGGAACAGCGCCGGATCAAGCGTCATGCCCGTTTTCATATTGGCGAGACGGATTTCTGTCACTAAGCCTTGCGCATCTTCCACAGCCCAGCCATCCAGCGTGAGCGGCTCTTTCGTCAACTTAAGCGACAGGCGACCCAAACCGGGATTATTGCGAGCGCGCACGACAAGCTCGAACCGATCCTGATCCTGATAAAAGCCGGTCACGATCGCTTCTTTGCGCAGGCTTTTGTCATCCTGCAAAATCACACCCAGCGGGGTGGCGGAAACGGGATAACGATCCACGGTATCCATCTCCCGATCAGCCAGCGTGATCCATACGCCGTCTGCGATAATGAGCAAGGGCGAGGGAAAGTCGTAATCAAAGCGCACCCGCCCCGGTCGCTTAAGGGACAACACCCCGGTGGAGCGTGTGCCATCGGGCGCAAACTGGGTGAAGGTCGCGCGCAGGGTTTCGCTGCTGCGGAAATATTTCTCAACCGCCGCTACGGCCTGATCTTCATCCCAACGACTTGCCGCTTTGGGAGTTTCCCCACCGGGTAAGGGGGCGGCCTGAACGGGGGTAGGTTTCACCTCTACTGCTTCAAGTTCTTGCGGGGCAGCAGGCTTTGCCGGTTTTGATTGCGGCTCGGCTTTAGGTGCAGGCTTGGGCGCTGGCCCTGAATCAGCATTAGACGCGGGCTCTGCGGCGGCCACAACGATAGGTTCTTGAACCGGCGCCACCACAGCCTTTGAAGCAGGTTCTACCACAGGCTGCGGCGCAGCAATGGCCGCGGGCGGCACCTCACCTTTTTCATTTGGCAGGGCAAAAAGTCCCGCGCACAGCCCCGCCGCTCCGGCCAGTGCTATGCGCATCACATATGTCGTCTGCTTTTTCATGGTGCCTAAAATTGTTGTGAATTGGGGCGGGAATGTGGACGGCGCGTGTCAGACAAGGGGCGCTACATCTCTTCTCCGTGATCGGGCAACAGCACCTCACGGCGGCCCACATGGTTGGGGCCAGAGATCATGCCTTCTTCTTCCATCTGCTCAATCAAGCGTGCGGCCCGATTATAGCCGATTTGGAGCTTGCGCTGAATGTAGGAAGTAGACGCTTTGCGGTCCCGCGCAACGATTGCCACGGCTTGATCAAACAGATCATCGCCGCTGCCGCCGCCGGGACTATCGGACCCGATGCCCAAAATTGCATCCAGCTCGCCTTCCGGGTCTTCGGTCACGCTTTCCACATAAACGGGCTTGCCCTGTTTCTTAAGGTGATCGACGACCTCTTCCACTTCTTCATCTGTCACGAAGGGGCCATGCAGGCGCGCGATGCGGCCCCCGCCTGCCATGTAGAGCATGTCGCCCATGCCCAGCAATTGTTCGGCCCCCTGTTCGCCCAAAATTGTGCGACTATCAATCTTGGAGGTAACCTGAAACGAAATCCGCGTTGGGAAATTGGCCTTGATCGTGCCCGTGATCACATCAACCGAAGGTCGCTGGGTAGCCATAATCAGATGAATACCCGCCGCCCGCGCCATTTGGGCCAAACGCTGGATGGAGCCTTCCACATCCTTGCCAGCCACCATCATCAGGTCGGCCATCTCGTCCACGATCACAACGATATAAGGCAATGCCTCCATCGCCAGCGGTTCTTCCTCATGGATCGGGTGGCCTTCATCATCATAGCCGGTTTGCACTTTGCGCGTCAGCACCTCACCCTTGGCGTGGGCTTCTGCGATGCGTTGATTATAGCCGTTCACATTCCGCACGCCCATTTTGGACATTTTGCGATAGCGGTCCTCCATCTCCTTCACCGTCCATTTCAAGGCCACGACAGCCTTTTTGGGATCGATAACAACGGGAGACAGCAGATGCGGAATATCATCATAGACGCTGAGTTCCAGCATCTTAGGGTCAATCATGATGAAACGACATTGATCCGGCGTTAGGCGATAAAGCAGTGACAGGATCATGGTGTTGATGGCAACGGACTTACCGGACCCGGTGGTACCGGCAATCAGCAAATGGGGCATACGCGACAGGTCCGCCATCATGGAAGCGCCGCCAATATCCTTCCCCAATGCCAAAGTAAGTTTAGACTTCTTGCTCTCATAATCACTGCTCGAAAACAGTTCGCGCAGATAAACTGTTTCGCGGGTTTGGTTCGGCAGCTCGATACCGATGGCATTGCGCCCGGGCACCACCGCCACACGAGCCGAAATGGCCGACATAGAACGCGCAATATCATCTGCCAGGCCGATCACCCGACTGGACTTGATGCCCGGAGCGGGTGTGAGTTCGTACAACGTGACGACGGGGCCGGGGCGCACTTCCGTGATCTCGCCTTTCACACCAAAGTCGTCCAGCACGCTTTCCAGCATGCGGGCGTTTTGTTCCAAGGCTTCATCCGACAGTTTATCGACGGCGCTGGTACCTTCAGGCGCGGACAATATGGACAAGGGTGGGAAGCGATAGCCATCTTTGTCGCCCAAATTAAGCTGAGGCTCTTGCTCCGCCGCGGCGCGCTTGGAAGGCTTGGCCGCCTTGCGGGTGCGGGCCACCCGTTTTGTTTCCGCCGGGTTTGTGGGCTTGGCGGCGCTGCGTTTCAGCACCTTCGGTTCATCATCCGCCTCTGCCTCGGTATCATCTGTCACCTTGCGCCTTGGCCTTAACCGCGGCTCTGCGACCGGGGCCTTTTCGCGCGCCAAGGCGCGTTCTTCACGCCGTGCCGCCCATTTGTCTGACACACGCGCCAGCACCACAGTACCGACTTGTTCGCCCACATAGACCAGCATTTGCACACCGTAAATCAGCCATTGACCGACAAACACATATTCTGCCCGGCTGATCCCAAGCGCAAAAATAAAGCTGGTCAGCGTCAGCAGAATGGCCAAGAAGGCGATCAAAGCCAGCGGCGGATCAAAGTCCACCAGTTCCGGCAAAGCGCGCACTGTGGCCATCAAGCCATCGCCCGCCAAGCCGCCAAGCCCAACCGCATAAGGCCAATCACCCGGCACGGGCAGTGCCGCACAAAGCAATGCCAAAGCCACCAAGGCTGGCACTGTCATCAACAGATTTATCCAAATATGCGGCAAGCCCTGATGCGAGAAGATGCGCCAGCCCCAAGCGGCCAAGATGAGCACCAGGCCGGCAGAGGCCATTCCCAGCCCCTGCATCAGCAGATCTGAAATCTTGGCGCCCCACACCCCCAACAGATTGCGTGCCATATCCGGTGTTGCGGTGTTGAAACTGGGATCAGCCGCAGAATGGGTCAACAATGACAGCGCCAGCGCAACACCGATGGCGAACAGTAGAAAGCCAACCGCCTCTACCGCCCGATCACGGCCAAAACGCCGCCAGCTTTCCGGCAGCAGCGTGCGGGCCTGATTTCCCTTATTGGAAGAAGGCCGGGCCGATTGCCGTCCTGCTGTTCTGCCTGCCACCTTGCCAGCCATGCTTAAGCTCCAAGCGTGGCGACCAGACGGGCCAAGCCCGCCTCTACTGTCGCCGAATCATGTACGAGGGCCAGCCTAACATATTCAGCCCCCGGATTACTGCCATCTGCGGCGGTTGCGGCCAGATAAGCCCCCGGCAACACCCTTAAACCCGCTTCGGCCCATAGTTTCCGGGCTGCGGCCTCCCCCTCCCCGACATTGAGCCAAAGGCAAAAACCGCCTGCGGGACGCGCGTAATTGTATTTGCCTGCCAGTAAACGGTCTGCAATCTCGAACTTTTCAGCATAAAGAGCCCGGCTATCAACTACATGCTGTTCATCTGCCCACGCCGCTGCCGCCGCCTCCCACACCGGCAATGGGTTGGGCGCACCGCCATAGGCCCGCATGGTTTTAAACCGCGCTATCGCACGGGCATCACCCGCCACGAAGCCGGACCGTAACCCAGGTAGGTTGGACCGCTTGGAGAGAGAATGAAACACCAATACATTGTCCAGCGAACCATCATGTGCCAATGCGGCGGTCAATCCACCCGGCGGCGGCACGTCCGTATACACTTCTGAATAACATTCATCAAAGGCGATGATGAAATCGTGCTTACGGGCCAGCGCTACCCATTCACGCAGCTTTTCCGCCGGTGCCACTGCACCTTGCGGATTAGCGGGGTTACACACAAAGGCAAATTGCGCGCGTGCCAGCACCGCATCCGGCAGGGCTGCAATATCCGGTAAAAAGCCCGTATTTTCAGTCGCGGGCACAAAATATGGCGTCGCGCCCGCAGCAATCGCCGCCCCCGCATAAGGTTGATAAAACGGATTGGGTATCAAGACGAGCGGTGGCTCGCCCGCCATTGGTTCGGGCAGCACCGCCATGGGGGCCTGAAACAACCCCTCGCGCGTCCCGTTAAGGTGTACAAGGTGCCGAGCCGGATCGATTGTGCCTTCCGGTAGATCGAAACGCCTGCTCAACCAGCCTGCAATCGCATCGCCCAAGGCGGGCAATCCGGCAGCGGGCGGATATTTGCCATAGCCTGCGCGCTTTTCATCCAAAATATCGGCTACAAATTTGGGGAACGGGTGCTTGGGTTCGCCAATGGTCATATCGATCGGGGGCTGTCCCGGCTCGATCCCGTTCAACAGGCCGCGCAAACGGGGAAAGGGATAAGGCGGCAAACCGTCGAAACGGCTGGGTTTTTCAAATAGGCTGTCAGACATGTAATCCTCATGGAATTGCTGCCCCTGCTTACCCCAAAAAGAAGCGCCCGGCATAGCCGGACGCTCTGTTTTTTTCGTCGGTCTGGCAATGAGCCAGACCTTTCCATATTGCAATAAAGTCAGATGAGGCTAGCGCCGCACCAACTCATCTTCCGGATAGGCACCGATAGAATGGATGGCAAGGTCGGCACCGCGGTGCTCATCTTCTTCATCCAACCGAATGCCGATGGTCATTTTCAGGCCACCGTAAACGATGAAGCCCGCGACCAAGGCATATGCACAGCCGATCAAGGAGCCAACGAACTGCGCCCCGAAGGTCACGCCGCCAAGGCCACCCATGGCCTCTACACCAAAGATACCGCAGGCAATACCGCCCCACAGACCGCACAGGCCATGCAAAGGCCACACACCCAGCACGTCATCCCACTTCAGCTTGTCGTGGCAGATTTGGAACATATAGACGAACAACACGCCAGCAACAGCACCCGTAGCGAGTGAACCAAGCGGATGCATAACATCGGACCCGGCGCAAACAGCAACCAAACCGGCCAGCGCACCATTATGCACAAAGCCCGGGTCGTTCTTGCCAACCAAGGTTGCCGCCAGCAAGCCACCTGCCATTGCCATGAGCGAGTTAATCGCAACAAGGCCGTTCACATCGGCCAGCGATCCGGCAGTCATAACGTTAAAGCCAAACCAGCCAACGCACAGGAACCACGACCCAAGCGCCAAAAACGGAATGTTGCTGGGCGGAATCCCCACAACCGTACCATCTTCCTTGAAGTGGCCTTTACGGGCACCCAGCATAATAACTGCCGCCAGTGCGATCCAGCCACCAACACCATGCACCACAATGGAGCCGGCAAAATCATGCAGCTCTGCACCAAAGGTTTCAGACAACCATGTTTGCAAACCGAAATTGCCGCCCCAGATCATGCCTTCATAGAAGGGATAAACCACCGCCACGATAATGGCTGTGGCCGTTGCCTGCGGCCAGAATTTTGCGCGTTCGGCAATACCGCCGGAAATAATGGCAGGAACCGCCGCCGCAAAGGTGAGCAGGAAGAAGAAACCAACCAGGTCAGCGCCTGATTTGGCAAAGCTATAGCCTTCGACTTCCATTTCGCCGGTCAGCACCTTCGCGTTGACCAAAAAGTCGACGCCGTAAGCAACGCTGTAACCAATGAAGAAATAGGCCAGCGTTGAGGTACAAAAATCGAAGAAGATTTTAACCAGAGCATTTACCTGATTTTTCTTCCGTACCGTGCCCACTTCCAAGAAAGCAAAGCCGCCATGCATGAAGAACACCAAAATAGCGCCCATCAGCACAAAGAAAATATCGCCGCCGGTTACGACCGCGTCCACATTGGCCTGAATGGCCGCCATGTGGGTGTTTACATCACCTTCCATCGTGATTCCCCTTAACGTTTACCCAATCTCGAAAATTCGGTTCCCTCTGAACCCAGCCAGCCTTGCCCAAAAGAGCAGCAACAGACTGATTAGCAGGCAGAATAACGTCACGAATAAATGAGTCCATAAAAATTCGTACAATTTGCCCTTAAGCGAGGCACTTTTTGCCACGCGCCATCACATATGCCTAATTTTTGATCATGTTTAACCACAAAGAGCCGGCAAAGGCACAAAAAGCGCTTACCTTCCCCCACAGAAAAACCCCGGCGCTTGCGCACCGGGGCTGGTTTTCGGATCAGTTGGCAGGATAGACCCGCCTGCTGATTACATTTTTTGCGAACCGCGACCGAATTCCGGATAGGCTTCGAGGCCCAATTCGGATTTGTCCAGACCTTCGTATTCTTCCTCTTCGGAGACACGCAGGCCAACAGTTGCTTTCAGCAAGCTCCACAGCACGAAGCTGACGGCTGACACGAACACACCAACAGCGATCACACCAACGGCCTGTACGGCGAAGGATGTATCAGCGTTGGTAATCGGTACGGCCATGGTGCCCCAAATACCGGCCACCAAATGGACGGAAACAGCACCGACAACATCGTCGATTTTCAGCTTGTCGAGCAGCGGCACAAAGATCACGACCAGAATGCCACCTACAGCACCGATCAGCGCAGCTTCCCCGATGGAGGGGGTGAGCGGCTCAGCAGTGATGGAGACGAGACCGGCCAAAGCACCGTTCAGCGCCATGGTAAGGTCGATCTTCTTGTACATGATTTGCGTCAAGGCAATCGCTGCAACAACACCTGCGGCAGCCGCGATATTGGTGTTGATGAAGATGTTGGATACAGCCGCGGCATCGGCAGCAGAACCCAGCGCGAGCTGTGAGCCACCGTTAAAGCCGAACCAACCAAGCCACAGGATGAACGTACCCAGCGTCGCAAGCGGCAGATTGGAGCCGGGGATCGGATGTACCGTACCGTCGGCAGCAAATTTGCCTTTACGTGCACCCAACACAATCGCACCAACCAAAGCAGCCCAGCCGCCTGTGGAGTGAACCAACGTGGAACCGGCAAAGTCGGAGAAGCCAATCGGGTTGCCATCAGCATCTACGACAGATGCCAGCGGACCACGGTCCAACCAACCTGTACCCCATTCCCATGAACCAATGATCGGGTAGATCACACCGGTCAACACGGCAATAAAGATCATGAAGGGCCATACTTTAATACGCTCGGCAACCGTACCGGACACGATGGACGCCGTGGTTGCGCAGAATACCATTTGGAAGAACCAGTCAGACCCGGCGGCATAGGCACCGGAGAAATCACCGGCTTCGATGGCGCTGTCATCGGCGGCCCAGATGGAGAACCATTCACCGGCAAAACCTGTGCCAGTTTCCGCTACACCATACATAAGGTTGTAGCCCATCAGCCAGAACATCAAACCGGCAACGGAATAAAGAGCAATGTTTTTCAGGCAGATGGCCGCAACGTTTTTGGTGCGAACAAGGCCCGCTTCCAGCATGGCAAAGCCCGCCGCCATAAACATGACGAGGAAGCCGCAAACCAAAAACAGGAAGCTGTTAAAAATAAATTGGGTTTCATCAGACACCGCAGCCATTGCCGGGCCAGAAAGGGCTATCAGCCCGACAATCATAGCGAGTCCTAAAGATAGGGACTTAGCGAGTTTCATGGATCTCTCTCTAATTCTTTGTGGTTAAAATACTTCGCGAACCCGCTACCTAAAGCGCGTCGGCGTCTGCCTCACCGGTACGGATACGCACAACCTTGTTCACATCTGTAACAAAGATTTTGCCGTCGCCGATTTGGCCTGTTTTGGCGGCACCGACAATTGCGTCGATCACCTGTTCGGCCTGATCTGTTTGCACAGCTACTTCTACCTTTAGTTTCGGCAGAAAGCTGACAGCATATTCAGCACCGCGATAAATTTCGGTATGACCTTTTTGACGGCCATAGCCTTTTACTTCTGTCACTGTAAGCCCTTGGATGCCCAGTGAGGTCAGTGCCTCACGTACTTCATCCAGTTTGAAGGGCTTGATGATCGCCATCACAAGTTTCATGGCATTTCCCTCTTTGGTTGCGTTTGCTTCAATTTTGGAGATGAGATCCGCACTTCCCCGCATTTGGTGGCCCGCAAATGCCCTTTCCGGAGCACCAAACGGGGAGAAGCATACGCTTCTACCAGCCATCCGCAAGGATTAGGCGCAGATCACAACGCCAAAACCGTTACGCCACCCTATATGCAAAAGACGTGCCAACTTTCGAAATTTGGCGGTTTTGGCCACTTTTGCAGCATCTGCCCTGTTTGCAGGCTTGCCAAACCTCCCACATCAGTCAACTTTGCACAAAAATTAGCCACGAACGATTATTTGGTGCTTTTTTGATCAGAAAGGCTGTGCGATTGCGCCCAATAGACAGTTTCTCGGCGATTAAGCATCTTACAGCTATGAATATGACCACTTCACATGCAGAAATCACCATTATCGGCGGTGGCCAAGGGGGATTGACCGCCGCCTTGGCCTTTGCCGCAAATGGCCTGCCTGTTACCGTGCTCAACAGCGCGGATTATGCCGACATTGATTTCGATGCCTATGATGGCCGCGCCTTCTCCCTCACCCCCACCTCGGTTGCTTTGATGAAAAGCCTTGGTATCTGGGATCAACTTTCGAGCAAGGCCCAGCCAATGAACGACATATTGGTAACGGATGGCCGCTTGTCGGATGGCGCGGCGCCACTGTTTCTACATTTTGAGGGCGCGGACACCCAAACCGGGGTTTTGGCGCACATGGTGGAAAGCCGCTATTTGATGGCAGCGCTGCTTGAGGCTGCACGGGCGCACCCGGCTATTAAACTTGTCTCTCCCACCCGGGTTGATCAGATTGATCGCCAGAGTGAGGACGTAACGCTCACCCTCAATGGTGGTGAAAAACACACCACTGAATTACTGGTGGCGGCGGATGGTGGCCAAAGCCCGACCCGCACCGCGCTTGGGTTTCAAACGACATCATGGGCCTATCGCCAAAAAGGCATTGTCACTACGGTCACTCATGCGCGGCCTCACCACGGGGTTGCGCAAGAATACTTCCTGCCCGGTGGGCCCTTCGCTATTTTACCTTTGATAGATGATGCCGATGGCAGGCACCGCGCCTCGCTGGTGTGGACGGAGAAGGAAGACATTGCCAACGCCATTATGGGATTGGACGACACCAAATTCACACAAGAACTTGGCAGGCGCTTTGGCGACTATCTGGGCGATGTCGCGCCGATTGGACCGCGCTATTCATACCCCCTACAATTCATGCAAGCGCGTGATTTTGCCGGCCCGTGCACAGCGCTGATCGGCGATGCCGCACATGTTATCCACCCCCTTGCGGGCATGGGCCTGAACCTTGGCTTACGCGATGCTGCCGCTTTGGCAGAATGTGTGGGAGATGCCGTCAAACTTGGCTTTGATGTCGCGAACCCCACCGCCTTGCGCCGCTATGAAACATGGCGACGTGCCGACGTAACCGCCATGGGTGTTGTAACCGATGGGCTTAACCGCCTGTTTTCAAACGATGTACCGCCTGTACGGCTGATCCGGGATTTGGGGTTGGGACTGGTTGATCGCATAAAACCCGTTAAACAATTGCTCACCAAAGCAGCCACAGGCGATATGGGGCCCGTGCCCAAGCTGATGCAGAACTAGGCTGTTCGATAGACGGAGATGTGCATATCGCTTTCAGATGCGAACGGCGCGCGCCGCCAACCACCCCAACGCTGCGTCAACGCAAACCCGGCACTGGCGGCCATCTCATCAATTTCTTGCGGCGAAGCATAGCGAATGGGCAATGGCGTTATCTCAACGCCTTCCCCCTCCATGCGGATATATTGATAATCGATGCGCTGATTGTCTGGATCATGAATAGCCGCCTCAAGCACCTGACAATCCTTGGTGCGCTTGCGAATACGCAGCCTTTGGCCATGAACGAACTCTGCCGTATCTGGCATCACGGTTTCAATAACGAACAGACCGCCGGGATTCAGATGGGCGGCGGCATTGCAAAAACAGTCCTGCTGCGCTGTGCGTGTCGTGAGATTGAACAACGTATTGAATATGAGAAACACCAAATCGAAGCGCCCCTCCATCTTGGCCGTCGCCATATCCCCGATCACAACAGGAATATCTGCACCGCCGGGCTTGGCCCGCATCTTTTCTACCATCAGCGGCGATGCTTCTATCCCGGCAAGGCGCAAACCCCGCGCAGCAAGCGGCAAGGCAATACGCCCTGTACCGATGGCAAATTCCAGCGCGCTGCCACCCGGCGACAAGGCTGCCAAAAAGGCTACCGCCGCACCGGTCGTGCCGGGATCATGCCGCTCATCATAATGTTCGGCGTTTAGCAGCCCAAATGTTTCGGGGCCGTATTCGCTCATAGCGCGTTTTGATAGGCCGCCCAGCGTTCATCCGCATGGGTTGCAAGATCATACAACCATTGCCAACTATAAAGGCCACTGTCATGGCCATCATCGAAGATAAGGCGCACAGCGTAGTTGCCCACAGGCTCAATCGCCGTGATCGTGACAGCCTGCTTATCCCGCACGATCTGTTTTTGCGAGGGGCCATGCCCCTGCACTTCCGCACTGGGGCTCTCCACCCGCAACAACTCTGCGGAGAGAGAGAACTGCTCCCCCGTCTCAAAGGTCAATTCGAGTGAGCGTGCATCGGAAATATACTTGATATTGGTTGGGCGCGGTGCCTCAGCCATTTTAGTCGTCCAGCTTGCGTGCCTCATCCGGCAGCATGATCGGAATACCATCACGCACCGGATAAGCCAGACCGGCCGCTTTTGAGATCAACTCGCCGGCTTCCTTGTCATAGTCCAGCGTCCCTTTGGTGACGGGGCACACAAGGATTTCCAGCAATTTGTGATCAAGTTCCAGCACGTCTGTCATGTTCTCTTATCCTGAACGAAATTTGGCGCACATTAGCGGTGAAAATTGGGGGCGTCCAGTGGCGAGGCCGTCGCAGCGCAAAGCCCCATATGCGCCGCCCTATTGTAGGGAGCCGCCGCCAGAGCCGGGTGCGCCATCACCCCCAGCCAAAGCCATTTCGGTTAAGGCGATCAGGGTTTCTGTACGCTCCACCACGCTATCGGCCTCCAGCAAGGCTTGCTTTTCGCGCGCGCCATAAGGCGCAATAATGCTGAGCGAATTGATCAACGCCTCGCCTTTTGTTTTGTTCATGGACTCAAAATCCATGCTGATATTGTGATGATCGGTGAAGGCTTTCACCGCCTTCATCAAGCCATCGCGGTTCATCTCGCTTTCACGCGCGTCGGCCTCCAGGTCTTTTTCGTAAAACACGAAATCCGTGTCGAACACACGGTAGGGAATGTCATCGGTGTGCTCATCACCCAGCCGTACCCGCGCCACCCCTTCCAACGAAATGAGTGACCGCCCATCATCGGTTTCCATGAAGGAGACGATGCGCCCCGCGCAGCCAATACGATAGAGCGCAGGCGGCGGCGTATGTTCTGGCCCTAGATCCGCAGCCGGATCATTGGGTTGCACGACGACAATCATGCGATCTTCTGTGGCGAGTGCCTTATCTACCATCTCCAAATAGCGCGGCTCAAACACATTGAGCGGCAAGCGCGCCCGCGGCAACAAAATCGCCCCTAGCAATGGAAATACCGGAAGCGCCTTCGGAAGCTCGTTTGAATGATGATAGGTTTTGCGCACAACGACGACCCTTAAGCAAACAAGATGGATGACAAGCCGCGCCGCCCATCGATTGTGCGTTCATCTGTTGGGCCTAAAGCCTCGAAAACCTCCAACAGCTTCTTGCGCGCCGCCTCTTCATTCCAATCACGCTTTTTGCGCATAATGGTGAGCAGTTCTTCAATCGCCTGTTCTTCCTGTGCTGCGCCCAACAAGGCCACCGCCAAATCAAAACGCGCCTGATGATCATCCGGTGCAGCATCAACGGCGGCTTGCAGATCGGCGACGGGACCGGCATCCGCGGCTTCGCCCGCCAGTTTGATGGCAGCACGTGCGGCCACAAGTTTGGGCGTTTCCACGACACCTTCCGGCAATTGGTTCAATACGGCTTCGGCTTGCTCGGCCTCCCCAACGCCTAGATAGCATTGGGCCAGCCCCGCGATAGCATCCACGTTTTCAGGCTCCTGCTGCAAAATCTGCCCGAAGGCGCCAGCGGCTTGCTGGTAATCACCCGCTTCCAGTGCGGCGTCACCCGCCGCCATCATTTCATCAATCGGGCTGGGGCCGATAGGGCCTGCCAAGCGTTCGATGAAAGCCCGGATTTGACTTTCAGGCTGCGCCCCAACAAAGCCATCTGTCGGGCGGCCATCCTTAAAGCCAATCACGGTTGGAACAGATTGAACCCCAAGCTCGCCGGAAATCGCCTGATTTTCATCGATATTGATCTTTGCCAGTAACACGGTGCCACCTGCCGCTTGCACCGCCGCCTCCAAGGCGGGGGTGAGCTGCTTGCACGGCCCGCACCACGGCGCCCAGAAATCAACAATTACCGGCACTTCCATGGATTTTTTGACGACATCATCCACAAAGGACTGGTCGGTAACATCGAAGATAACCGGCTCATTCGACGCGGCGGGTGAGATTACTTGTTCGCTCATACTTGATGGCTTTCCTAAGCTAAAGTCTGTTAGCCTTAGATGTAGACCCGCACATGGCCTAAGACAAGGCCAGCAGGGTCGGCGAGTGCCCCTGATCTAGCAAAAATCGTTCAAGGTCTGCCCCACTGATTTGCGTTGTGGCTTTATTATCCAACGGGTGCGCAAACATGATGGGGGTTTCGGCCAGCGCCTTATCCAGCACCATCTGCACTTCCCCTGCCTTGTCATTTATCACCGCAAAGGGTGTGACAGAGCCCGGCTTGACGCCCAGCTTTTCCATCAACAAATCAGGCTTGCCGAAGGAAAGACGCGCGCATCCCAGCATTTGTTGAAGGGCCTTCATGTCCACACGCGCCCGATCATCGACCGTGAGCAGAAAGAGAGCACCCTTCTTGTCCTTCAAAAACAGGTTTTTGCAATGAAGCCCCACTGGGAACGCAATTTGGCTGCGCAGCGCTTCCGCCTCTTCCACGGTGAAGACAGGATCATGCCACCAAGTATTGGTGACAATGCCGGAATTGGCCAATAGATCCAGCAAGTGCTGTGGTGAAAAAGGCTTCATTCCCAAGGATTTAGCGAACCTGAGCACGACAAGCAAGACGCAGCTATCCCGCGTCAAAACGCGCGGGGGTATTCACCAAATTTGTCACCCTCTTCCCCCTTGCAAGGCCGGGCAATGTGGGCCATAACCCGGCTCACGGCTGCGGCGCGATTCACATCGCACTACCCTGGCAGCCGGAAAGATTGAGCGGGCGTAGCTCAGGGGTAGAGCGAAACCTTGCCAAGGTTTAGGTCGTGAGTTCGAATCTCATCGCCCGCTCCAATCTTGCCTTTCTCTGCATAATCTTCCTGCCAACACGCTCTTTACCGTAAGTGTTACCAAAATGCAGCACCTCCCATTATAATGGCCAGGCGTCAATTATAGGGGTCTCCCCAGATATAGAATCGTTTAGGTTTCCCGCGCGGATACACAGTCCGTCAGCTGGGGAGCTGAAACTAGGAAAACTTAAATGAATAGAATAATTGCGATCTCCGCTGTGTTCAGCACAGCGGTTCTTGCTGCTTGCCAATCACCAGACGTGGCAAACCTGCAAACCCGATTAGCAACATCGGAAGAAGATAACAGGCAATTGCGCGCTTCACTGGCACAGTCGCAAAGTCAATCTGCGACAGCGCATTCCAATGCCAATATGTCCAAGCCCGTAACCGGCTTGGCCAGAGACCTGCTACCACCCGATGCCAAAAGCGGTGAGTGCTATGCACGCGTATGGGTAGAGCCTACCTACAAACAGATTTCCAAGCGTGTATTGGTAAAAGAAGCTGGCGAAAAAATCGAAATCATCCCTGCCACTTTTGAAACGACCGAAGCCCGCGTATTGGTAAGCGAAGCTTCCACGCGCGCAATTGCCGTTCCCGCGGTTTATGGCACCAAAGAAGAGCGCATTTTGGTAAGCGCTGCAAAACGCGCATGGAAGACAGGTCTGGAACACAACTCAGCACCTGCCAGCGATGCGATACTTGCGACAGCACGCAAACACGGCATAAACCTTGATGCAGCAACCCCGGGCATGTGTTTTCACGAACACTATTTACCGGCGCGCTACTCAACCGCCGACAAACAAGTGCTGGTACAGGAAGAAGCTACCCAAAACCTGACGACCGAACCTGTGTATCGGACAGTTGCAAAACGGATTTTGATTTCTGAAGCCTCAACCAAAGTCGAAAATATCCCGGCAACATATGCCTGGGAAGAAGAGCGTATTCTCGACAAGCCGGCGCACACCGTTTGGAAGAAGGGCACAGGCCCCATCCAACGCATTGATGAAGCCACAGGCGAAATTATGTGCTTGGTTGAAGTTCCGGCAACCTACAAAACCGTGCGCAAGCGGGTTTTGACCAGCGCCGCAACGACAAAGGTAATTGATGTTCCGGCAGTGTATAAAACCGTTGAAGTACGCGAATTGGTCAGCGATGGGCAAACAACCGTTAAAACGGTTCCGGCGCAATACAAAACTGTAAAGGTGGAAGCCAAAGTGGCCGACGAGCAGTTCGTTTGGCACGAGGTGCACAACACAGAACACCCAATGCAAACGCGCACAGGCAACAAGATTTGTCTGACCGAAAAGCCTGCCGTTTATAAAACTGAAACACGCCGTGTTGTAGCGCAGCCCGCAACCACACGTATTGAGGAAATTCCCGCACGTTACGAAACCGTCAAGGTTCAAAAAATGGTGCGCAAGGTGCAGGAACGCCGGACAGCCATACCAGCGGAATACGATACAGTAACCACAAGCGCGTTGGAGAAAGACGGTCATATGGAATGGCGCTCAATCCTGTGCAAAACAAATATGACAGGCACACGCATTAGCCAAATCCAGCAATCATTGAAAAATGAAGGCTATAATCCCGGCCCGATTGATGGGGTGATCGGCGCAAAAACGATTGAGGCGGTGAACGCATTCCAACGTGACAATGACCTGCCGGTTGATCGCTATCTGAACATCGAGACTGTTCGGGCATTGGGCGTTTCTTCCACAAACTAGCCTGCAAAAAAGTCGACAGATTTGCGGGCCGTCCAGATTTGGGCGGCCCGTTTTTATGGGGCTCCCCCCGCCGTACGGTTCCCCGGTTGCTTGCGCGCTGAACTGAGATGACCCTTGGTAGTGAAAGCCTGTTTGACTTTACAACACAAAGACTGCCACATTTTCGACAACAGCCCGTCGCCATGAAACAGGGAAGACACATGCAAAAGGCAATACGCCCCTTATGGGTTGCCCTTGGCATTTTGGCCCTCGGCTGCGGCATTGCCGGGGTGGTATTGCCCCTGCTGCCTACCACGCCCTTTATTTTGCTGGCAGCCTATGCGTTTGCAAGGTCATCCCCACGTCTACACCAGTGGTTGATTAGCCATCGCGTTTTCGGACCACTGATCGAAAACTGGGAACGCCATGGGGCTATCGACAAGCGCACGAAAATAGTCGCCATAACAACCATGGCCGCAATGCCTTTGCTAACATGGGTAATCGGCGCACCCACCTGGGCACTGATATCGCAAATCGTGATCTTGATTGCAGTTGCCGCTTTCATTCTGACCCGGCCATCCGGCCCCGCAGAAGCTAAAAAACACCGCTAATACAGGGCTGGCATTTCAAGAACTGCCCTTTGAGCATGCCTCTTTCACGCCCTTCCTTCCGCCTAATCTGTATGCTCTATTGAATCCATGAAAAACAAGCTCAGGCAAATTGCCCTTTCCGTAGTCGGGTTCCTGATCGCATTCCCGGCTTCGGCGCAAACGGCAGCGACAGGTCCATATCTCGCACCGCAAGCGGTCAAAAACTTCTATGCAGCCAGCGGCGACGGGAAAGTATGGGAAAACGGCAAACAGTATACCGCCCTGCTTCATGGTCTTGAGGCGCTTCGCGATCATGGGCTGAACCCCGATCACTATCACTACGAGGCACTGGCAGCCCTGACCAATGCACCGGCCAAGCGCGAAAAACTTGCAACCGACGCCTGGTTTTCAGCCGCAAGTCATATGATCTATGGCAAGCTGGACCCATTGACGATTGAACCGGACTGGACCGCGGCACGCCGCAAAGTCGACCTGGCCACAAAACTCCGCACAGCGCTTGAAAGCGGCAACGTTGCCACCAGTCTGGAAGAACTTGCCCCGCAACAACCCGGTTATGAAAAGCTGCGGCAAGAACTGGCGCGTTTGCGCAAACTGCCCGTCAACCACACAACGCGCATACAGATACAAGATGGTCCGACACTTCGTGCGGGGGATCAGGGCGAACGCGTGCAGCAGCTTCGGCACCGCTTGATCGAACTGGGCCATCTAACTCAAAGCGACATCACCCGGCCCACTTTCGATGCACAAACCGATGCTGCCGTAAAAGCATTTCAATCACACGAAGGGCTGGATAGCGATGGTCTTGTCGGCGCAGCAACACGTGAGGCGCTGAACCGCACGGTCGGCTCAAAAATTGGGCAGATCAGGGTGAACCTGGAAAGATGGCGCTGGCTGCCAGATGAATTGGGCCGGCGCCACATCAGGGTGAACATTGCCGACTTCAATCTCACAACCTGGGAAAATGGTGCCGCGGTCAAAACACATCGCACCATTGTCGGCAAAGCCTACCGCAAGACACCGGTATTTTCGGGCAGTATCCGATATGTCGTATTCAACCCTTGGTGGGAAACACCAAACAGCATTGCGCGCAAAGACAAGTTGCCAGCCTTTCAGAAAGATCCGTCCTCCGTCTCCAAATTGGGCTTTGAGGTTTTGGACAACAAGGGCCAAAAGATAAATCCGGACACCATTAATTGGCGAAACTACAGCGGCAGCAATTTTCCGTTCCGGCTGCGCCAGTCACCCGGCCCACAAAATGCGTTGGGACAGGTCAAGATCATGTTTCCCAATCAACATAGCGTTTATATCCACGACACTCCGAACCGTGAGCTGTTCAATCGCAGCACAAGGGCCATGTCATCGGGCTGTGTCCGCACCCAACACCCCTTAGATCTAACTGCTTGGTTGCTTATGGAAACGCCTGCCTGGCCAAAAGAAGCACAGGACATTGCGCTGGCATCCGGCAAGGAAACGCGCGCTGACTTGAACGCGCCGGTACCGGTCCACGTGCTCTATTCAACAGTTGTCGCCGATGCCGATGGTAGAATTCGCTATCTGAATGATGTGTATGAGAGGGACGCCGCCGTGTTTGATGCCTTAAAAGAAACTTACATCGCACGCCCCATCGGGTTGATAAAATGAAGAAGGGCCGGACAAATCGTTGGCGCTGGTTACTTGTTCTGCTAACCGCGGTCTTCTGCGCCCCGGCATCGACGAGCCACGCAGCAGATACCACACCGTTCACCGTCGCATTTCAGGGGGTGGTGTCCGATCTATCTCTCATTTCCGGCACAGCAATGCCGGGCAACAAAATACTGTTCACAACAACGGCAGGGGCAGCCGCAACCAACGGTGTCCTCAAAAAGGTGTCCGCAGGATGGGAATGGCGCGCTCCTGACAATCCCGGCATGGCGACATTGACCTTTTCTAAAGCAGGCGCGGTGGGGCGCGTGCAAATGTTCGTACTAACCCCTTGGCAGAACGGCGAGAGCGCAGAACTTGGTGGGTACAAAATCGGCAAATACAGCCGCCAGCCTTTTCGCGGTCTACGCAGCTACAAGGCACCGACAGGGTTTATCGAGCTGACCGACGAACTCGTTGAGCAAAAAATTTCACCCCATTTCACCCTTGGTCAGTTTAGATGCAAGCAACAACCAGGTTTTAGGCCAACCTATTTGCTGGTCCATCCTGGTATGTTACTGAAGTTGGAACACCTGTTGGCCGCCGCAAATAAAATAGGGTGGAAAGCAAACACCTTTACCGTCATGAGTGGCTTTCGCACCCCTTATTATAACAGGGCCATCGGCAACACCACGACCTCTTCACGCCACTTGTTCGGCGGTGCAGCCGATATCTTTATTGATGCGGATAGAAATGGCGTGATGGACGATCTGAACAGCGATGGCAAGATTGACAAGTTGGATGCCATAGCCTTGGCCAAGGTGGCAGAGGATTTGGCCAAAGACAATCCCGCCACGTGGCCAGCCGGTGGACTTGCCCCCTATTCGGCCAACTCAGCTCATGGGCCATTTGTGCATGTTGATGTGCGTGGCTATAAGGCGCGGTGGAGCCGCTAACTTTCACCCTTAATGACAAAGGGCGTGAAGTCGGTATCTTCATCATACACATCGCGCCCTTCGGCGCGTTTCAAGCGGTTCACCACAAAATAGGTGACGGGTGTGAAGAACACCTCAACCCCCACCTTCAGACTGAAATTGGCGATGATCACCATCAGCAGTGTTTCTGAGGTCCAAATCCCTGCAAAGGCGATAGGATAAAAGATCATGCTGTCCAGCCCTTGTCCCACAAGGGTAGAGCCGATGGTGCGGGTCCATAAATGCTTGCCTTGGGTCCATATCTTCATTTTCGCCATAACGTAGGCATTAGCGAAATCCCCCACCCAATAGGCAATGATGGACGCCAAAACGATGCGCCACGTGCCGCCAAACACAGTCTCCAAGGCGGGCTGCAGAACCGCATTAAAGGGTTCATCGGGGCTGGGGGGCATATGGACAATGAGTTGCCCCATGGCAGTAGCAAATATCAACGCAATGAAGCCTGCCCAAATGGCCCTGCGCGCCCGGCTGTATCCGTAAACTTCCGTCAGGCAATCGGCGAAGATGTAGCTGATGGGAAAGAACAAATTGCCCGCCCCAAAAGCCACTAAACCAATCAACGGCAAGTCAAGCTCGGCCACCTTGGCCGGACCAATAAGGTTTGCGCAAAGCAGCACCGTGACCATACCCGCCATCATCAAATCATAATGGCGAGGATTAAATGGCTTTTTGGCCGAAACGTGTGGCTGCTGTTCTTCTGTCATGGCACTTTAATGAGTTGTTGTGGGATGAGCTGCACCGCGGGGAATACGAATGCTTTCCACCAATTGCCGAATTTCTACCGGCGGCGCAGGAGTAAAGCGCGACACAGCAAAAGCAACCACGAAATTTAACACCATACCGATAGAGCCGATACCTTCCGGCGAAATACCAAACCACCAATATTCCGCCGTATTCATCTCCGGCGCGATGAATTTAAAATAGACGATATAGCTCGCCGTAAAGGTCAGCCCGGTCAACATGCCCGCAATTGCCCCTTCCTTGTTCATGCGCGTGGTGAAGATGCCCATAAGGATGACAGGGAAGAAACTGGCCGCCGCCAATCCAAACGCAAAGGCCACTACCTGCGCCACAAAGCCCGGCGGATAAATGCCAAAAATACCGGCAATGCCGATTGCCACCGCCGCCGCACCGCGGGCTGCCAGCAATTCCTGTTTGTCGGTGATATTGGGCGCAAAAGTCTTCTTCAACAGATCATGTGAGATTGACGTGGAAATCACCAACAACAACCCTGCCGCCGTTGAAAGCGCCGCCGCCAGGCCGCCTGCGGCCACCAGCGCAATCACCCATGGTGGCAAGTTCGCAATCTCCGGATTAGCCAGCACCATAATATCACGATCAATATATAGCTCATTGGCGCTATCGGTTGGTCCGTTGGCCACTGCGCGTTCACCATGTTGGCCGCGCTCTTCCGTGAATTGGGGTTTCACGCCTTCAAGCGCGTTGCCGGCGCGATATTGTATGGCCCCATCCCCATTTTTGTCGGTCCAGGAAATCAAGCCCGTATCTTCCCAATTACGAAACCATTCCGGCGTTTCCGCATAAGGCAGGTTTTGCACATTATCAATCAGGTTGAGCCGCGCAAAGCTGGCCACTGCCGGCGCAGTTGTGTAAAGCACGGCGATAAAGATCAACGCCCACCCGGCGGAAATGCGCGCATCCCGCACCCGCGGCACCGTAAAGAAACGCACAATCACATGGGGCAGGCCCGCAGTGCCCACCATCAAAGCAAGGGTGATAGCAAAGACATCTGCCGTTGATTTTTTCCCTTCTGTATAGGCATCAAAGCCCAGATCCATCAGGGTCTTGTCCAGCTTGTCCAGCAAATACAGGCCAGACCCGTCACTGGCCATAGAGCCAAAGCCGAGCTGAGGCACTGGATTACCCGTCATGATAAGGGACAAAAAGATCGCCGGCACCATAAAGGCGAAAATCAACACGCAATATTGCGCCACCTGCGTATAGGTAATGCCCTTCATACCGCCCAGTACCGCATAGAAAAACACGATGCACATGCCCACCAGCACGCCGGTTTCAATTTCAACTTCCAGAAAACGGGAGAAGACAATCCCCACACCGCGCATCTGTCCCGCCACATAAGTAAAGGACACAAAAATCACGCAGATCACCGCCACCAACCGCGCTGCCTGGCTGTAATAACGGTCCCCGACGAAATCGGGCACGGTGAACTTGCCAAATTTGCGCAAATAGGGTGCCAGCAACAAAGCCAACAATACATAGCCGCCTGTCCAGCCCATGAGATAGACAGAGCCATCGCGCCCCATAAAGGCGATAATCCCCGCCATGGAGATGAAGGAGGCCGCGCTCATCCAATCTGCCGCTGTTGCCATGCCGTTTGCCACGGGATGCACCCCCCGGCCTGCAATGTAAAATTCGCCCGTGGTGCCCGCGCGGGACCAAATGGCGATGCCGATATAAAGGGCGAAGCTCAACCCCACTACTATGTATGTCAGAAGCTGGGTATCCACTATGCTTCCCCTTCTTCTTCATCAACATTGAACTTGCGGTCCAACCTGTTCATCTGCACCACATACACAAAGATCAAGACGACAAACACATAGATGGACCCCTGCTGCGCAAACCAGAAACCCAGCTTGAACCCGAAAAACTGAAACTGATCCAGCCAATCCACCAACAACACACCCGCACCGAAAGACGCTGCAAACCAGATGACCAGCAACACCGCCATCAAACGCAAATTGGCCGCCCAGTATAGGCGGCCAATCTCAGTGGAATTTTCTTGCTTCATCAATGTGATCCAAACATCAAACTAGTTGATTGTTTGGCCTTCGCTGCTTTCTGCGGCCTGACCTTTATCCAGCTTGCGGGTCAACCGCGCCAGATTTCTCAGCGACAGCAGATGGGCAAAAATGCAAGCCATGGTGCCATTGCGGAAAAGCTCAACAACTTTTTCATCATCCAAAGCGTTCAGCTTGGCCTCATCAATGGCGTAAATGCCTTTCAGGTTGGTTTGCGTGCCATCAGGTTTCTTGATTTGAACCGTACGCTCTGCCAACAGATCAAGTTCCGACAGGGTTTTCATAATATTGCCTGTGCGGCGCATTTCGCCCTGATACTGGGTCAGGAACTTGATGGCATTTTGCAGCCCTTCACTTTCCTTGCCTTCATCGTCAAACAGGCGTTCGCCATCGTCTTCGTTCAGGCCCTCAAAGCCCTCATCCACGCAAACCGCAAATTCATCTTCGCCCTTATTCGCCAGCACGAAGGGATACATGCGCACAAAGGCGGGTTTATAGCCTTCGCTCCAATTACCATCATCATCTACATAGAAATTGGCACCATCAGCCAGCCCCAAAAGCACTGCCGGTGCCAATGAATCTTTATCGGAGCCGGCAAAAACGATGGGGTATTCGTGCGCCGCCTCACCGAATTCTACGGCTGCGATCGGCACAGAATTAACATCCTTGGCATAGCCGAACGTCGCTTTGGCAGGTTTCAACCGCATTTGTTTATGACGTTCCCGGTTCAAAGGGGTCAAATTATCGTAAAACAGGAACTGAGCCATCGGATATGTACTTTCTTTCTATATAGAGGATACGGCACCGCCTCCCAACGGGGCCGTTAAGACAGGGCGGCATTGTGCGGCTTTGTTCAGGAAATGCAAGCATCCTCGCGATTGAATTTCATAAATTTCGATCATAAAGTGATCACGCATCAGGAGTGAGAAAATGGCAATATCAGCCCCGAATCGCAGGCAATTCACAGCAGGCATGGGGCTGGCTATGGCCCTGCCCCCTTTGTGCACCCGCACCTCAAACGCAATGGAACGCATTACAATGACCCCGGAAATGCGCGGATCACGCTTATTTGCAGACGTGAAAACCTATGTAGATTTTGGTTCCCATCACCACACCGGGCTGGCGGCTGACTTACAGGTTTCCGATTGGCAGGCAGAACATTTAGCCAAATTGGGGTTTGACGTGACCCGCAGCGCGGTTCCCATTCGCCAGTATACCTCCACCTCGGCCGATCTTATGGTGGAGGGGCAACAAATCAACATTCATCCGCAATGGCCCCAACCTCTGGAACACTTTAGCCTGACAGCACCGTTGACTGACAGAATTACAGACCCACAAGCCGCCATCCCCCAAGGGGCAATTGCCTTGGTACGAGTAAGCGAAAACACCATCGATACAGATACCAATCTGGCGCAGATCAATCCCGCAATTGCGGCAGGTGCAGGTGCTATCATCGCGATTTCAACCCACGAAACAGGGCAGTTCCAGATAGGTAACGTGTCGGAAAAGTTGCCGCCCTTCCCGGTGCCAGTGGTTCTGGCCGGAGAACGGGATTTGCCTGCATTGCAAGCAGCAAAAGAAGCGCACTTAAGCCTGCAAGGCACTTTTCAGCAAGTCGCAGGTCAATCGGTGACGGGCAAGATAGACCGTGGCCGCAAATGGATCATTGTGTCCACCCCCCAATCAGGCTGGACACAATGCGGCGGCGAACGCGGGCCAGGCATCGCCCTGTTCAGGGCATTGGCCTCTATTTTGGCTCAACGTCCCCACGGCCCCAGCCTGTGCTTCACCTCGAACAGCGGGCACGAGTTCCACAATCTGGGCGCGCGCCTGTTGCATGAAACCGGCGAACTACCCCCGCCGGAAGACACTGCCCTTTGGTTGCATTTGGGTGCGGGGTTTGCCAGCCGCGCATGGGTGGTGGATGACTTCAACCTAACCTTTAATGAGAAACATGCAGGTGCCCTGTTCATGGCCACCCCGGATATCGTCACCACGCTGACCGCAGATTTCAACGGGTTGTTGGCGCAAGTCACCTCAACCGACAACTTCAATGTCGGTGAAATGCTTGCGGTTACAGCCCATGGCTATGCGCCTGCCATTGGCATTGTGGGCAAGCATTCCCATCATCATATTGTCGGCGACGATGCCAGCACAACTTCCCCGGCTTTGCTGGAAAGGATGGCGCATACCACACTGGCGATGACCGACCAAATTGTCCCATAAATAAAAACCGCCCGACCCCAAGGGCCGGACGGTTCAACAATCAAGTCTGAACAGAGCCTATTTTGGTTGCATACGAATGCCGCCATCCATACGAATGCACTCGGCATTGATATAGTCGTTTTCCATGATGTGTTGCGCCAGCGAGGCGATTTCGTCCGCCAAGCCCAACCGTTTGGGGTTCAACACCTGAGAAGAAAGCGGCTGCAAGGCTTGCTCAATCTCCGGCGTCATTTCTTCCGCACCGCCAAGCATCATCGGCGTGGCGATCAGGCCCGGCACAATCGTATTCACGCGAATGCCAAGCACCGCCAAATCACGCGCCACCGGCACCGTCATGCCGATAATGCCACCCTTAGCCGATGAATATGCGGCCTGTCCGATTTGACCTTCATAGCCAGCAACAGAGGCCGTATTAATAATCACGCCGCGCTGATTGTATTTGTCGAACGGCTCATTTTCTGCCATTTTTTCGGCGCAAAGGCGCGCCACATCAAATGTACCTATCAGGTTCAGCGCAATGGTCTTCTTATAGTTTTCAATGTCATGTGGTCCTTTGCGCCCCATAGTACGGGCCGGGCCACCAAAGCCACCACCTGCATAGTTACAATTAATGTGGATCGCGCCAAAGGCATCCATGGTCGCTTTGATACCGGCTTCAATAGAGGCGGTTTCCATCACATTCACATGGCAATAGATGGCGTTATCGGCACCAACTTCATCAACCAGTGCCTGCCCCTTATCATCATTGATATCAAATATAGCGGCCTTGCCGCCTGCCTTTACCACACGACGCACCGTGGCTTGCCCCATGCCCGAAGACCCGCCAGTGATCACGGCGACTTTTCCTTTAAGATCCATTTTGAGTTCCCCTTTTTCAGATCTGACCAATAGTCCAATATTGACCCGGGGAATATAGGCGATGACCCCGCATGATACCACTCGCTAAAAACGAAAAATCCGGCTCCATCCAATCGCCTTTTGTTCCCTCTTGCATATTCGGCCAAGCCATCAAATCGTTTTTTCCAGACTGCAAACGGTGCAAGATACCTTGAAATTGCTTTGCCTTTTATCAGCGAATTATTCACTCTGGATGCTCAGTGGATAAAGGAAGGGCTGACACGTCATGAAGGTTCTGATCAGCGGTGGCGGTATAGGTGGCCTGACCACAGCGTTGGCGTGCTTGCACTACGGTCATGATGTGCAGATTTTCGAGCAGGCAACTGCCATGGGTGCCGTGGGTGCGGGCATTCAAATACCACCTAATGCCATGAAAATTTTTCAGGCGCTGGGTGTTGAGGACAAAATCCGCGCCAATGCCTTTCAGCCCGAGGCCATTGAAACCCGCATGGGTGAAAGCGGAATAACTCTCTTTACCATTCCATTGGCTAGACAGGCGATAACACGTTGGGGGGCACCTTATCTGCACATTCACCGAGCAGACTATATTGCCGCGCTGGCAGAATGCCTGACTGCCGCCGCCCCTTCTGCCTTGATGATGGAGGCACAGGCCGAAAGCTATACGCAAGACGACAACAGCATAACACTGCACCTTGATGATGGCCGCCATTTTTCAGGCGATGTGCTCATAGCTGCCGATGGAATTCATTCACGGCTGCGCCATCAGATGCTGGGTAAGGATGAAGCGCGTTTCACCGGCAATGTTGCCTGGCGCGCCGTTGTGCCGATTGATCAATTGGGCGCGTTTGCTCCAAATCCAACCGCCTGCGCGTGGATGGGCGCGGGGCGACATGCTGTGACCTACCGGCTGCGACGTGGGAAGCTGGCGAATTTCGTCGGCGTTGTGGAACGTGAGGACTGGACCAAGGAATCATGGAACGAACCGGGCGCGCCCGCTGATGCCTTGCAGGATTTCGCGCAGTGGCACCCCACCATTACCCGCCTTCTTGAAGCGGTTAACCCCGATGCGCTGTTTCGGTGGGCCTTGTTCGATCGCAAGCCGCTGCCGCAATGGACACACGGGCGCGCAGCACTGTTGGGGGATGCAGCTCATCCTATGCTGCCCTTTATGGCACAAGGTGCCGCAATGGCCGTCGAAGACGCATGGGCCATCGCGGCAGAACTGTCCAAACCTGATGCAAATATAACAGATGCCCTTGCGTCCTACCAGCGGCGTCGGCACGCACGGACAGTCATGTTGCAAAATGCCTCTCGCGCAAATGCCAAAACATTCCACCAACGCACAACTTTCGGCCGCCTGAAAACCTACGGCCCCATGTGGCTGGGCGGCAGATTTTTGCCCAATTTGGTGCATGGGCGCATGGACCCCATTTACGGACATGACGAGACAAGCCTTTAGCAACCTGACGATTTGTTGAAAGCGCTTTCACATACCGGGCGCGCCGGTCACTTTGGGCCACCACCGTCACTTTATGGTTTTGGAACAGCAACCGCCCTTCGATCATCCTCTGGGGTTTGGGGCTATGGTGTTTTGCACAGTTCACCGGCGTTGGCTGGGTAAGGTGAACGGCACCATAATGATCGAAGGGCGGTATTCCGGTTATGCCTGTTTTCCGATTGCCTTAATGCGCCATGAGTACTGGCACAGGCGAGGCACGGAGCACCCCGCGAGTTGCCCCGCCCAGCACCATTTCGCGCAGGCGGCTGTGCCCATAGGCACCCATGACGAGCAGTCCCGCGTCGAGCTCTTCTACACAGTCCAGAATTTGGCCCGATGTAGAATGTCCGTTGTGAGACTGATGGAGAATTTCAAAATCAATACCCTTGTGGTGGAAATATTCGTTCACATCGTCCAGCGCCGCGTGATCGACATCCCCCTTGGAGATAACAATCAAGGACACGCGCTCGGCATCACGCAAAAAGGGTTCTGCAGCCCAAATGCTGCGCGCGCATTCAGGTGTGTTGGCCCAAGCCACCGCAATGTGGCTGCGCGGTACCTGACTTTCCGTTTGCGGCACCACCAGCACAGCCCGGCCTGATTCAAACAAGGCAGCTTCAACTGCGCGCGATTCGCTTTCCCAATGTTCCGGTGTGGGCCGCGCCACCAAGGTTAGATCACGCATCCGTCCCTTTTCAGAGATCGTGCGCCACGGATCGCCGCGCATATCCAACCACCGAGCAGAAGTTGTGCGCATGTCCGGCATACCCGTACACCCTGCAACCGGCAGGCCTGTTGTAGCATCAAGAAAAATTCTGTGCGCGTCGGCACGGCGCTCATCCTGCTGGCGTTTCAGTTGGGCGATCACCTCGGCAGGCATAGGCCCGGCATATAGTGGACTGCCTGCCCATGAAACCAGTTCCCGATCTGAGTGCACATGCAAACCATCAATCAGGGTCGGGCGTTTTTCCCCAAGTTCCACCGCCATCTTCGCAACAGCAGCGCTCTCCGGTTCACCATTTATAACTGCGAGTAATCTGGTAACGGGCATTTATGCCTCCCTCATCAATTGCACCGACTATGAGGGGCGAAACGCCATCCGGCATTGATCTCTATCAATCGTGGGTGCGACCAATGCTACCTATTTGAGAAAAACAGTGAGCCGACGACTACCCGTCGGCCATATCTTCAAGCGCATCACGATCCAGCAGCCTGACATTTTGCGATCCAACCGCAGCGATTAGTTTTTCACTACGCAGTTGGGTTAAAGTGCGGCTAACGGTTTCCGTGGTCAAACCAAGATAGTCCGCAATATCGGTGCGGGTCATGGGCAGATCCAGCACATCAGGATCATCGCGCCAACGTGCAGTATGTTCATCCACCATCAATAAAAAGGTTGCCACTTTTTCACGCGCTGTTTTGCGGCCCAGCAACACCATTTGATTATGCGCTGCTGCCAGCTCAGCGGAAGCATCAGTCAACAACCGTTGCCGCGTTTGCGGAAACTCTTCCAATACGGATTCGAACTTCGCCCTATCAAACCGGCACACTTGGACAGGGCCAACCGCCTCGGCGGTGTAGGCGCATTCCTCGCCATGCGCCAGACCGACAAAATCACCACCAAAGAAAAACCCGGTAACTTGACGGCGACCATCCGGCATCAATTTGTGGGTTTTGATAACGCCCTTCGTCAATGTGTAAACACTGTGGGAAAGGTCGCCCTCGGCGAAAATCTCCGCGCCTGTTGGCAGCTCTTGTCCATCAACAAATTTTGCAAGGTGGACAATTTCATCGTCTGTCAGACTGGAACATACCGCCAGATCCCTGACGGGACATGCCTTACAATGTTCCACTGAAGCTGCCGCATTTGAGCGGCCGCAGCCAGCATCGCATCCTGCTTGTGGTAACATGGCGTCCATCGGTAAATCTTTCCAAACCCAACCGTTGTCCAGTGCCGATATGATATCGCCGTTCTTACGTAATGTCATTGCCACCTTGCCGCATTAAACATTTGTCGCGGCCCCTTTTGGGGCCAGCCTCTTTCAAAGGCGAAACACCCTGTAAAAGCGGGAATTCCGCCCATATCAGCAAAGCACGAAAACGTTAACTTCTCTTAAAGGTGCGGCCCATTCCCCCAAAACCATTCAAATGCGAATAGGTCGCATAGCCTGATTGATCCAGATCAACGCCGGGTATCAGCGCGGCTCCTCTAATCAGAGCAACATCAAAGCTCAATCAAGAGGGAGTGAGCAACATGGATCCGTCCCCCGCCCCCAGCATGGCAGGAACCCAAGTCACCACACAAATACGCTACGATGACGATGCGATTCGGCTATTTACAATTGCCACAATGTTTTGGGGCATTGCAGCCTTTGCCGTTGGCGTACTGATCGCCGGGCAACTGGCATGGCCGGCCCTGAATTTCGATGTTAGTTGGCTGAGCTTCGGGCGAATGCGCCCGGTGCATACATCGGCTGCTGTGTTTGCCTTTGGCGGCAACGCGCTGATGGCTACATCCCTCTATGTCGTGCAACGCACTTGCCAGACCAATCTATATGGTGGCGAACCGTTGGCCAAGTTTGTGTTTTGGGGCTATCAGGCGTTTATCGTGATGGCAGCAATTGGCTATCTTGCTGGCATTACCCAAGGCCGCGAATATGCCGAGCCTGAATGGTATGCCGACATATGGCTTACTATCGTTTGGGTTGCCTATTTCGCGCTCTTCATTGGCACCATTGCACGCAGGCGTGAGCCCCACATCTATGTTGCCAACTGGTTCTACCTCGCCTTTATCATCACCATCGCCGTGCTGCATATTGTGAACAACCTTTCCATGCCAGTCGCTATCAGCGGCACCAAAAGCTACTCTGCCTTCTCCGGTGTGCAAGACGCCTTGATCCAGTGGTGGTATGGCCACAACGCCGTGGGCTTTTTCCTCACCGCCGGGTTCTTGGGCATCATGTATTACTTTGTCCCCAAGCAAGTGGATCGCCCAGTCTATTCCTACCGCCTGTCGATTATTCATTTCTGGGCTTTGATCTTTCTTTACATTTGGGCCGGCCCCCATCACCTCCACTACACCTCCTTGCCTGATTGGGCACAAACCCTTGGTATGGTGTTCTCCATCATGTTGTGGATGCCCAGTTGGGGCGGCATGATCAACGGCCTTATGACCCTTTCAGGTGCATGGCACAAATTACGTACCGATCCGGTATTGCGCTTCCTTGTGGCCTCCATTGGCTTCTATGGCATGAGCACCTTTGAAGGCCCTGTCATGTCCATCAAAGCGGTGAATGCGCTCAGCCACTACACAGATTGGACGATTGGTCATGTGCATTCAGGCGCGCTGGGGTGGGTGGCCTTCGTCTCCTTCGGCGCGATCTATCACCTTGTGCCTAAGCTGTGGAACCGCCCCGCGCTTTACTCCAGCCGTTTAGTTTCCTGGCACTTCTGGATCGCGACCTTCGGCATCGTGCTTTACATCACAGCCATGTGGGTCTCCGGCATTATGCAAGGCCTGATGTGGCGTACCTATGATGAACTGGGCTTCCTGCAATATTCGTTCATTGAAACGGTCGAGGCCATGTTCCCCTTCTATGTCATTCGGTTGACAGGCGGCCTGTGCTTCCTGATCGGCGCCTTCATCATGGTGTTCAATATCTGGCGCACCATCTACCCCCCTAAAGCTGCGGCCACCACAACCGGCCAGCTTGCAGCAGAAGGAGCGCAATAATGAAACGCTTCAGCCATGGAAATATTGAACGCGCCGTTGGCTTGCTTGCGGTTCTCACCGTTCTCACCATCTCTATCGGGGGTTTGGTTGAAATCGTGCCGCTATTCACGATTGATAAAACCATGGAAAGGGTAGAAGGCGTCCGCCCCTATACACCGCTGGAGCTGCTGGGCCGCAACATCTATATCCGCGAAGGCTGCTACACCTGCCATTCCCAACAAGTGCGCCCCTTCCGTGATGAGGTGGATCGCTATGGCCC
The DNA here is from genome assembly GCA_049609145.1 of Alphaproteobacteria bacterium. Lineage (GTDB taxonomy): Bacteria > Pseudomonadota > Alphaproteobacteria > SPJN01 > SPJN01 > JBMYYF01. The sequence goes on along the minus strand of JBMYYF010000013.1, from coordinate 10,820 downwards.
CTATTCCCTTGCGGTTGAAAGCCGGTACGACCATCCTTTCCAATGGGGTTCCAAACGCACCGGGCCAGACCTTGCGCGTGTGGGCGGTAAATATTCCAACCAATGGCATGCCGCCCATTTCATCAACCCGCGTGAAGTGGTGCCCGAAAGCATTATGCCCGTCTATTCGTTTTTGAGCGATCGCAATGTCTCTGATTGGGATATTCGCGATCATCTGGCCGCCAACAAGGCCGTGGGTGTGCCCTATACGGATGAACAATTGGTTAATGCCCGCGTTGATCTGTTGGAGCAGGCCCGCCCTGATGGCGATCATGAGGCATTGCAGGCCCGTTACCCCAATGCCGCCGTGGGCGACATGGATGGCGACCCCACTCGCACCACCGAAATGGATGCGATTATCGCCTACATGCAAATCCTTGGGCAGATGGTGGATTTCACCAACATCAAGCCTGAAGACCTGAAGCAACAATAGGAGGCGATGATGGATATTTTACTGGACCAGCTTAGCGTCATTGCTCGCAACTATTGGGGCTTGTGGCTAATGCTGCTGTTTATCGGCGTTATCATCTATGCCTACAGCCCGTCACGCAAAGCAACAATGGAACGCCACGGTCACATTCCCCTGAATGATGACACCCCGCCTGATGTGGAGGCCTAAAGAAAATGCCAACCAAACGTGAAAAAGACGAAGTAACAGGCCGCGAGACAACCGGCCATGAATGGGACGGTATCCGTGAATTGGATACGCCCCTGCCGCGCTGGTGGGTCTGGACATTCATTGCCTGCATCATTTTCTCGGCGGTCTATGTGGTGCTATACCCGGCCATCCCCACATTATCAGAAGCTACTGCTGGCACTTTGGGCTGGTCACAGCGCGACGCCATTGCCGAGGAACTGGCTGCCCGTGATGAGGACCGCAGCGTGTACTACGACCAAATAGCCGACCAAGACCTTGGAGCCATTGCCAGTAATGCCACCTTGATGACCTTCGCGCTGGCCGGCGGCAAGGCTGCCTTCGCCGATAATTGCGCGCCGTGCCACGGCCAAGCTGGTGGCGGGCGCCCCGGCTATCCTGTTCTGGCAGATGATGATTGGCTATGGGGCGGCACCTTGGATCAAATTGAACAAACCATCCGCGTCGGCGTGCGCTCCGACCACGTAAAAGAACGCTTCTCGGAAATGCCAAGCTTTGTGGATGTGCTAAGCGCTGAGGAACGACGAGATATTGCTCATTATGTGCGCGGCCAAGCCTTCCCGTCAGAGCCGACGCCTGATCGCGCAACCAAAGGGCAACTGGCTTACGCAGAAAACTGTGCCGTGTGTCATGGCGAAAATGCCCAAGGCGATGAAGACCTTGGCGCCCCTGCCTTAAACGATGCCATTTGGCTTTATGGCAGCACGGTGGAAGAAATCACCAAGCAAATCTCCAAACCCATCCACGGCGTGATGCCTGCATGGGTGGGGCGCTTGGATGATGCCACCATCAAAATGCTCGCACTATACGTACACAGCCTTGGGGGAGGTTTGGAAAGCCCGGAGGGCACTCCCAATGGCGAGTAGCGAAGACACATTACACAAACCGGGCCAACTGTTTGCAGCCCGGCAGAATGTTTATACCAAGGATGTCAAAGGCCCCTTCCGCACCCTCAAATGGTCTATGCTTGTCTTCGTGCTGGCGGTTTATTACCTCACTCCGTGGATCCGCTGGGATCGCGGCGAAGGCGCGCCGGATCAAGCCGTACTGATTGATATGGCGGGACGCAAAGCCTATTTCTTCTTCATCGAAATCTGGCCGCAGGATATTTACATCCTAACCGGGCTGTTGGTGGTAGCCGCCCTCACCTTGTTTTTCGTTACCTCCATTGCTGGGCGCATTTGGTGTGCCTATGCCTGCCCGCAAACGGTGTGGACCGATCTTTATATGTGGATCGAACGCAAGATTGAGGGCGATGGCCCCAAGCGCCGCAAGCGCGATGCCGGGCCTTTCACCCTGCACAGGGCAGCCCTCAAAACCGTTAAACATGCTATCTGGCTTTTGATCGCCATTGCCACCGGCGGTGCATGGATCTTCTATTTTCAGGATGCACCGGGCGTCTTTCCTGTCCTTTTCACAGGCGAGGCCGGTTCAACCACCTATTTCTTTATCGGCCTGTTCACCTGCACCACCTATTTGCTGGGTGGCTGGGCGCGCGAACAGGTTTGCACCTATATGTGTCCGTGGCCGCGCTTTCAAGCAGCCATGTTTGACGAAGACACCTTGATCGTCGGCTATCATGAATATCGCGGCGAGCCCCGCAGCCGCCATGCCAAGCGTCAAGCAGTATCAAGCGCCCCCGCCGGCGATTGCATTGATTGTGGCCTGTGCGTTGAAGTGTGCCCCACCGGCATTGATATTCGTGATGGGAATCAACTTGAATGCATTGGCTGCGGCCTGTGTGTAGATGCCTGTAACAATGTTATGGCAAAGCTGGCACGCCCCGCGAACCTCATCAGCCATGAAACCGATCGCAATTTGCGCCGCCTGCGCCAGGGCCAGCCACGTCGTTATAAATTGTGGCGGCCTCGTACAATATTCTACGCCACACTACTTGCAGGGTTATCTGTCCTGATGGTTTTTGCGCTCATCGCCCGCGCGCCCATAGCATTGGATGTAATCGCGGACCGGGCCCCGCTTTACGTTACCTTGTCTGATGGGTCAGTTCGCAATGGCTACACCCTTAAGCTGATCAACAAATCCCACAACACCCATATGCTGGATGTCAAAACCCTCGGCCTAGAAGGGGCGCGTGTCAAAACATACAACACCATCGCCACGCGGCCAGATGCTGTAACCACTGTACATGTTTTTGTGATGGCACCATCTTCAGGGCCCGCCTCGCAAACCTATACATTGCAAGTTCACGATGCCGCGACAGGTCTTAGCGTTGAAGAACCCGCTATCTTTCGCCGTCCCGGCAATCTTTAGAAGAATGATGGAGAGCCAAATGGATATCGTTGAAAAAAGACCGCTGGACCGCTTTATTCCCTGGTTGTTTGTGCTCGGCTTTTTCGTGGTCTTTGCCGCCAATGGCGCACTGATCTATTACGCCCTTGGCAACTTTCCGGGCTTTGCCGAAGGCTACCACCGCCCACCGGTAGCGGAAGACACCCATGACTGACACGCTGGCCCTGCCCCCCCTTGGCGCCCCCGCGGCGCGGGATCTTGCGGCCTTTGTAAATGTGCGGGCAGATGGCCTTCAGCAAATCACCTTGTTGATTGAGGGGGCGCATTGCGCCAATTGCATTGCCCGCATCGAGAACTGTCTGCACGCGGTGCCACAAGTAAAGACCGCGCGCCTCAACCTTTCTACCGGACGCTTGCTGGTTGAATGGCAAGGCCGGGCCGATCAAGCAGGCATATTCGCCAAACAGGTAGAAGATTTGGGATTTGGAGTAAGGGCGTTAGATACGCACACCGCCCAAAATGAAAACGCAACAAAAGAAAAGAAATTGCTCCGCGCCTTGGCCGTCGCAGGCTTTGGAGCAGCCAATATTATGCTCATGTCCGTCGCCATTTGGTCGGGTGCGGCCGACGATGTGGCGACACGCAGCCTCTTCCATTTCCTCTCTGCCCTGATCGCCGTGCCAGTAGTCGCTTATGCTGGCTGGCCATTCTTCAAGTCAGCGCTTCTGGCACTGAAAGCCCGCACCACCAATATGGATGTACCGATCTCGCTGGCGGTGGTGCTCTCCGTGGGGCTTAGCCTCGTTCAAATGACAGGCACAGGCATGGGCGAAGACCAGCATGTGTGGTTTGAATCAGCCACCATGTTACTGTTCTTTTTGCTCATTGGCCGCTTGCTGGATACGCGGGCGCGTGGGCGGGCACATAGTGCCGTTTCCCGCCTACTCGCAATGCGCATGGTGGACGCGAGCATTGTCAACGCCGATGGCACCACCACGCTCACTCAGGCTGATATGGTTCTGCCAGGCACGCTGGTACGGGTGCCCATGGGCGCGCAAGTGCCGGTGGATGGTGAGATAACAGAAGGCCACTCCCGTTTTGATACTTCATTGGTGACGGGCGAAAGCACGCCCACCCAAATCAATGTGGGCGGAAAGGTTTATGCAGGCACTATTAATCTTGGCGCCCCTATCACCCTACGCGCCGATACCACTCATGAGGACACCCTGCTGGCCGACATTGCACGTATGATGACCGCTGCCGAGCAGCGGCGCGGCAGCATTGTAATATTGGCGGACAAGATTGCCCGCGCCTATGTGCCGGTGGTGCATTTTTTGGCAGCGACAGCCTTTGTATTCTGGCTCTCATTCATGGCGACCAGTCTGCCCCACGCACTTGAAATCACTATCGCCGTACTCGTCATCACCTGCCCCTGTGCCCTGGCATTGGCCGTGCCGGTGGTTCAGGTATTGGCCTCCACCAAGCTCATGCAACAGGGTATCTTGATCAAATCCCCCGCTGCGTTGGAACGGTTAGCCGAAATTGATACGGTCGTGTTCGATAAAACCGGCACGCTCACTTTGCCTGATTTGGTGCCTGATATTTCAGGGCTGAACGATGATCAAAAGGCCGTGGCTCTCGCGATGGCCAGCGCCAGCCACCACCCCTTGGCGCGGGCCTTGGCACAACATCTGAACGCCCCCTCCGTTGTCCTTGCAAACATCCAAGAAGTAGCCGGTGAGGGCCTTTGCGCCGATAGCGGCATCAAGCTCGGCCGCGCCGCTTGGGTCGGTGCCAAGGGGGCCGACCAAGCTCCCGCACCAGAGTTGTGGCTGGCCCTGCCTCACAGCACGCCTGTCCGCATTCCCTTTAGGGATCAGCTACGCCCTGATGCGACGGCAACCATTCAGCGCCTGAAGGACAAAGGGCTGAATGTCATTTTGCTTTCCGGTGATCGCGCCGCGCCCGTCGCCAAAACCGCCCTTGCAGCAGGCATGCCCGATTGGCACGCCGATATGCGGCCCGCCGCCAAGGCCACCTTCCTGCAACAGCTAGAAACCCAAGGCCGCAAAGTGATGATGGTGGGCGATGGCTTGAATGATGGCCCAGCCCTTGCCAATGCCCATATTTCCCTTTCCCCCGCCAGCGGTGCAGACATTGCACAAACCACCGCAGACATTGTGTTTCAACGTCAAAGTCTGAAAGCAGTCACGGACTTGCTTGATATTGCTGGCAAGGCCCGGCGACTGGCCCACCAAAACATCGGCTTTGCGCTGGCCTATAATATAGTGGCCATTCCGCTCGCCATGGCAGGTCTCATCACGCCTTTATGGGCAGCGCTGGCCATGTCTGCCAGCTCTCTCACAGTCACCGCAAATGCCTTTCGGCTGAGTTTTTGGCGGGCCTCATGAACGCGCTGCTGATTCTGGTGCCCTTGGCACTGCTGCTCGGACTGGGTGGGCTGACAGCTTTTTTATGGGCGCTGCGCACCGGCCAATTTGACGATCCCGACGGCGCAGCCCACCGTATTTTGATTGATGACAGTAAAAACGATTGATTTCATTGAAGAAAATGGTGGGCGCACCAGGGCTCGAACCTGGGACCCGCTGATTAAGAGTCAGCTGCTCTGCCAACTGAGCTATGCGCCCACGGGTCAAATTCCAACGATTTGAGGGGCTTAGGTAGCACCCTGCAACTGAAGTTACAACTCACCAAAACGCAAGTTGTTCAAGTATTTATCCAAAAGTTTCAAGTATTTCCGCTGCCATTCAAAGCTGCGCTGTAACGGCTTTATAAAGCATATTCATGAAACAACATTCCCCCTTGAATTGTGCTCGAAAACTATTCTCCCCAAAAGGTAATATTACCATTTTTTGTTGTCGCGATCCGATCCGGCGCTTACGATTGATCCAGTTGGCAGGACAAACGCCATGCGGCATTTGTCAAAAGGGAGAGTATTATGGAATTTCATCTAACGCGCGAAAATCATCTTTCACATTCAAAACGGGGAACGGCCCTTACGATTGCCTTGACGATGGCCGTCGCTTTAATCGTCCCTTCCCTTGCGACCCGTCCTGCCCTTGCTGCAGATGAAGGCGTGGAATGCCAAGACGCGAATAAATCCACCGGCGTCCCGGCGGATCCTGGCGATGACAAAGGCGCGGCGTCGGACGGCTCCGACCCAAACAACAATACTGCCTGCGGTAAAGATGCCAACGCAGTTGGTAATGCCGCTGCCAATACGGCAACCGGGGCAGACTCCGATGCGGAAGGTGACAGCGCCTCTAACGTTGCAACGGGATATCAAAGCGACGCCCGCGGCACGGCATCCAGCAATACGGCAACAGGCGCAGGCTCCAATGCCAATAATGATTCTGATCTGACGGATGGCGCGACCTACACAGATGGCGATCCGTCTTTCAACAGCGCCTATGGCCAAAGTTCAAATGCAGCAGGCAGCGGCAGTAATAATACCGCCAGCGGTTTTAAATCCAATGCCAGCGGTGGCGGCGCAAGCAGCAACAGTGCCTATGGTCATTTTGCTGTCGCCTCCGGTGAAGAATCCACTAATACCGCGATCGGCGCATCGGCCCAATCAAATGGGGACAGTGGGCGCAACACGGCTGTAGGGCGCGGATCAGATGCACGCGGCGACGAAAGCATCAATACCGCCATTGGCCAAGGCGCAAACGCCAATAATGATGCCGATTTGACAGACGGTATCGTTTTTACCGAGGGCGTCAAATCAGCTAACAACGCCGTCGGCAACACGGCGAACGCTGCCGGTGGCGGCAGTAACAATGCCAGCTTTGGCACGCTTGCCAATAGTAGCGGCTTAGCGAGTTCCAACGCAGCATTTGGTTATTCCGCAAACGCCAGTGGCGATGATGGTGAGAATGTTGCAATTGGTAGCTTTGCCAACTCCAAAGGTACTACCAGCAACACAGTTGCGGCAAATGTTGCGATTGGCTTCAGATCAAAAGCATTTGGTGATGGCGGTGATAATGTTGCAATTGGCACAGAGAGCAACTCAAGCGGCCAAGACTCACGGAACTTTGCTGGAATCAAAGGTTCCAACGCATCGGGCAATAACAGCAGCAATGTCTCCATTGGCGCAAATGCGCTCTCCAACGGCAACAACGCCCGCAATGTAGCAATTGGCCTCGATAGTGATGCAAATGGTGTAGGTGGCGCGAACTTCGCGGGGGGACGCGCGGCCAAAGCAACAGGCGCCAACGCTGAGAATATTGCGTTGGGTGACAATGCCGTTGCAAGCGGTGAGGACGGCGAGAACGCCGCCTTTGGCAAAAGCAGCAACGCCAGTGGCAAAGATGCCGAGAACCTTGCTATTGGGTCAAGCGCCAATGCCAGCGGCGACAATGGCAGAAATGCGGCGTTTGGCCGTGATTCCGATGCGCGTGGCGATGAGTTCAGCAACAATCTGGCGCTGGGCGCGCAGGCCAAAGCCACCAATGATAGTGATTTAACAAACGGCACATATGATAATGGGGCCACTTCAAGCAATGCGGCGGTTGGCCTTGCGGCAGATGCAAGCGGTGAGAACGGCTACAATTTTGCAGCCGGTCGCTTTACGAAAGCATCCGGCACCACAGGCAGAAACACATCCCTGGGGAATCTTGCCGATAGCCGTGGCAACAACAGCAGCAACATCGCTGTGGGCAATAGCGCGCTGGCGACCAGTTCAACCAGCGCTTATGACAGTAACTTTGTTCAAGGTCCTAACAGTTCATTCAACATTGCGGTGGGCCGTCAGGCAGAAGCAAATGGTGCAAGCGGTCGCAACATTGCTATGGGTGAAAATGCGGAAGCGAATGGCTTGGCCAGTAACAATATTGCCACCGGCAGGCAGTCTAACGCGCAGGGGGACGACAGCAGCAACATTGCCATTGGCCGTGATGCCGATGCCAGCAATGACAATGATCTAAGCACGTTCGATTATGACGAAGGCGGACTATCCAGCAACAATACGGCAATTGGCAGGGCCGCACGGGCGCGCGGCAGCAATTCCGAAAACACGGCCAATGGGTATAACGCAAATGCCAGCGGTGCCAACGCCAGAAACAGCGCCTTTGGCTACGATTCGAACGCGCAAGGGACAGGCAGCACAAACTTGGCCATAGGTGGCGGCAATGCCAGCAACGATTTAGACCTCAACACCAATAATTATGATAGCGGTGGTAGTGGATCGCAAAATATTGCCATTGGGGACAGCGCTGACGCCCGCGGCACCGGGGCTAACAACATTGCAACCGGGCGCAGCGCGGATGCCTTTGGCCACAACAGCCGCAACATTGCCACTGGCCGCGAAGCAAATGCCAGCGGTGCCAGCTCGCGCAATGTTGCCATGGGCAATGCAGCCGATGCCTCTGGCGACAGTCGCAAAAGCACGGCTGTTGGTTCTGACGCGAAAGCCACCGGCAAGAACAGCACAGCAATTGGCGGCGAAGCTCAAGCATTGACAGAAAACTCGCTTGCCATTGGTTTTGGGGCCATCGCTTCCGGCTCTACCGCCGTGGGCGGCATGGCCATGGCAACCATGCCAGGCGCGGCGGCGTTTGGTGAAAACGCCCAGGCAACCGGGGCACGCTCAACCGCCATTGGTGAAAACTCAACTGCGGCGGGCGAAAACAGTACCGCACTGGGGGAAGGTGCCCGCGCCGACTATGCTAATTCAATCGCCATTGGCCAAGGGGTTGCAACGGCAGCGATCAATCATGTGATTGTAGGCAACAGCGCCAATGTCTATCAAATGCCGGGTATTACCAGCACAGCCAGTCGGCAAGCCCAAAGCGGCCCGCTGCAAGTGGTTACGACCGATAAATTTGGTAATCTGGCCAGCGACAACGGCAAGATCTTTGAAGATCTACGCAATGCGCTTGAAGGCGTGGCGATTGCCACATCGCTCACACCGCCTGATATGATTGCCGGGGAGAAAACGGCAGTGCGGGCAAGTTTTGGATCGTATGAGGGCAACAGCGCCTTTTCCATCAGCGGGGCAACCACGCTGAGCCAAACCGATGAATATCGGTTGAGCCTTGATGCCGGCATCGGTTTTGGCACCGACCATGGCAATGTGGGTGGTCGCGGCGGCCTGCAACTTAGCTGGTAAGCCCCGATGGCTTTGCGCATTTTGACGGCGGCTCTTTTTGGGGCCGCCGTTTTCCTTAACGTTTTCGCAACGGATAACGGCAGGGCATGGGCACAAGCGGCCCTGCCCGATCGCACAGCGCAGACCATATTGATACGCACCACCATCGTCGCCCTAAACCATGCCAATGTAACCGGAAATTATGCCGTGCTGCGTGATCTGGGTTCACCGGCTTTTATCCTCAGCAACTCTCCTGCCAGTCTTGCGGCCTCCTTCGCGGCGCTGCGGCAAAGCAAGTTGGATATTGGACCGGTGGTGATGTTTGATCCTATCATGCCAAAGCCAGCGCAAATTGATAGCAACGGGATGCTGCGCTTAAGCGGGTATTTCCCTACCAATCCGTTGCGGGTGAAATTCGAACTGGCCTATACGCAACATGATGGGGGGTGGCGTTTGGCGGCGATTGCGGTTGTGGCTGCGCCGCCAAACGAATAGCACTGAAGCTGTGTTAGCCCTTCAGCGCGCTGAGGCAGCCGGTACGGTCCAAGATGGGGTCAAGGGCTGATTTATCAGCCACCGCCTCATACTTGCCGCGCAGCACCTCCAGCGATTTCATGTGATATTTTTGCGGCGGCTGGGTGTAGCCCTTCCCGTTAAGGGAAACGGTAAAACTCTCCTCGCCCGCCGCAAAGGCGGCTGCATTGGCAACAGACCATGGCAGGAAGTAGGCGCCGATATTTTCAATGATCGGTTCCAAGGTTGGTTGCAGGCTTTCCCAGCTTTCAAAATCGCCATCATTACGCGGGTCGGTCATGCGGAAGCACCAATCAAGGATATTTTTCGTGCGCCCGCGAATGATGCCACCTGCGGTGGGGTCGACAATCATTTCATAAACCTGTGCATAGAGGCCGAAATCACCAAAGGAGGGACGATCGCCAAACAGATATTTACGGCCTTCCAAATGCGCATCAAGCAGCGCCAACAGGTCATGCAGATATTGTTCGATCAGGGGCGCGGTAGCGGCTGAGGAGCCGACAAAGTCACCGCGGCCACCCATGCGGTCTGCGATCATTTTTTGGATATTGGCGGTGGCTTCCAAATCAACGGAGGGCGCCATGCCCAGCGCGATCACCCGGGCAGAAGCCTGCTTGTCGGCCTCGTCCCACCAGCGGTGATGGAACATGATTTTGTTGCCCCACTCATCGCCCCATTCCTCGATCAACACCGATAGAAAGGCCAAAGCAGGATCATCTGGGTGGGTTGAGGGCGCAGGTGCCAGCGCATCAAGCTTTTCCATGATGGGGGTGGAATCCTGCCACCCCTCCCCCTCAGGCGTTTTAACGGCGGGAATGATGGGAATGCGCGCGACCTTCTTATATTCTTCCTCGTTCTCCATGCTGCGCACCACCCATTGATGCGGCACTTGCTTGTAACGAAAATAGGACCGCACCTTGACGGAATAAGGTGACATCTCGCCCCCGTAAATCGTGTAGATATTGCTCATAAGCAACCCCCTGTTTGGCAAACTCAATTTCACAGCGGGAACCTTATGGCGATTCCATGACAATGGGAATGCCCAGAAGCCAAGCAATGGATCAGGCACCCCCGACAGAACCGCTATGGCAAAAGTTTCAGCCCCAAGTGCGCCCAGACTTCTGCATCCTTCTTGGCTTTGAACGCCGATGAAGCTACAAAGTGCGTTTGAGGGGTGGTCTTGGTGGGTTTCAGGCAAAAAACCGGCATATTCTGGACAGAAACCCGCAATTT
>JBMYYF010000012.1:0-109798 GCA_049609145.1 Alphaproteobacteria bacterium | reverse complement strand
CAGCATAAAACCCCGCCGCCTGCGCGTCCTCTCAATACCAACTATGTCAAAATACAGTCTCAAGAGAGCGAAAGAGGCCGACCCGACCCCTATGGAACCGAGTAAACCCACATTGTTAAACCTGAAACAGAGTGTTGCCACTCACCCAACGATGGCGCCGCAAGGGCTGTTCCGTCGTTGTTGAGCGGGTTATAAGCCCACCCCGGCAGATCGTCAACAACCAATTGATAAAAAAGCGAAACTGCGACCGAAAGGACCATCTGAGGCAGCCCGCCGCAGGCCATTTCCAGCGCCCCATGAACACCACGACCACCCTTTAGCGTTAATCTTTTCGCTCCGATCCGCCGCATGTTGTGGGACCATTTTTACAGGTCAGAATGATTGACATTTCCCCAACAAAAACTCACTCTTTAACTCACCTTAGTATCAGGTTTATCTAGTTGATATGAGGTTTTGGCGGTTCATGCGGAACTGTCATGAGGGGCAAAAAACAAGACGCCAACACTTTTGGGTGGTGTGGTGCAAAACTGGTGAGGGTTAGCTTTGACGCGACAGCGAGATGACGCGCCGAAAGAGGCTTTGTTCAGAACAACCGAGTTCCGGACATCCAATTTGTCTGTTGGCGGACTTTCGTCTGGCAGCAGCTTCACCCGCAACGGGCCTCTTAACCGTGCCCCCCTTAATCGCGAGCGAGTCGCCCGCTGGTCAATCGGCAAACGCGCCGCCTTGGCGAGCACCTTTGCGCTTTCCCTGACCCTGATCGGTCTCTACGATCTGCAACCGAAAGCCCCCACGGACAATCCGCTGAGCGAACTGACACCCACCACATCTTTGGGGGAAAGCGAAACCGCTGTCACCGACACGCCGATGGAAGCCCCAGCCACTCCAAGCGTGCGCCCCGAACCGGAGCAGCGTACCCACCGCATCGACCGCGGTGATACGTTGATGACAGTTCTGGCCAAATTGGGCGTTGAGGCAGAAGAAGCCCATGCCGCCGTGCGCGCCATCAAACCCCATTTTAATCCGCGCGATCTGCGGGTAGGCCAAACGCTAACAGCAGAATTCCAGCCCGACGCCAAAACCCAGACACAAACTGGCGGCGACCGCCTTGTGCAACTGGCGCTGCGCCAAGGCGTTGAGCGCACCATCGTTGCCAGCCTGTCGGACGAAGGCACCTATATAGGCCGCGAGGAACTAACGCCGCTTTCCAAAACCCCAGTACGGCGCGCCGGTAATATCAATTCCAGCCTGTATGAAGCGATGGTGGCCCAAGGGGTGCCCGATCGCATCATCATCGAGCTTATTCGCATCATGAGCTATGACGTGGACTTTCAGCGCGACATCCACAAAGGCAATCGTTTTGATGTGCTTTATGAAGTGATGACCGATGAAACAGGCCGCCCGATCAAATCAGGCAATGTGCTGTTCGGATCACTGACCACTAACAAAAAGACCATCGCGCTCTACCGTCATGAAATGGCAGGCGGCAAAGTCGGCTTCTACACAGCCGACGGTAAATCATCCAAGAAACTGCTGATGCGCACCCCGATTGATGGCGCGCGCATTTCATCCGGCTATGGTATGCGCCGCCACCCCGTATTGGGTTATTCCAAAATGCATAAGGGCGTTGATTTTGCAGCGCCGCGCGGCACCCCGATTATGGCAGCAGGTAACGGCAAAATTGACTATGCAGGCCGCCGCGGCAGCTTTGGTATCTATGTTCAACTGCAACATGAAGGCGGCTACCAAACAGCTTATGCCCATATGAAAAATTTGGCCAAGGGCATTTCAAAGGGCCGCCGGGTGCGCCAAGGCCAAATCATTGGCTATGTCGGCACAACGGGGCGCTCGACCGGCCCGCATTTGCACTATGAGGTAATGCGCAACAGCCGCCAGGTAAATCCGCAGCGCTTGAACTTTGCCACCAGCCAACCGCTGGACAAAAAGGAAATGGCAAATTTTGCCAAGACCCGCAAAACGACCGACACGGTATTGAGCAAGCTGGAGCCGGTGGACCAACGCCAAATCGCAACCGCGGGCACGGCAACCGGCCAATAACCCCCAGCATAGTGGGCCAAAACACATGACCACGATCACCCTTAAAGCCATCGGCACCGTTCAAGGCGGGCGCGCCGATCCGGTGGATGACGACTGGATGCGCGAAACCGCCTGCATTCAACTGGATGAATCAGACTTCACCGCCGAAGCCCTGCAAGGGCTGGATGATTTTTCCCACGCGGAAGTCATCTTTCATTTCAACAAAGTGCCCGCAGACAAAATTACCACAGATGCACGCCACCCACGCGGTAACAAGGATTGGCCCAAGGTTGGCATTTTTGCCCAACGCGGTAAAAACCGCCCCAATCTTATGGCTGTTTCTGTCTGCGAAGTCGTAAAAGTAGACGGCACCAAACTTTATGTGCGCGGCCTTGATGCCATTGACGGTACGCCCGTGCTGGACATCAAGCCCGTGATGACGGGCTTTCAGCCCCAAAGCGAAATCCGCGAACCCCAATGGGCGAAAGAGATCATGGCGGAATATTGGGAAAAGGCGTAAGCTTAGCCAAACCCCTTTCTTGGAGCCATCCATATGCCCCCACCTGTGCTACGCGACATCACCGATGACGATGTTGAGCTGATCGCCCGCATTATGGCCGATGGCTTTTATGATGATCCGCCGATGACATGGTCTTTCAATGGGCCAGAGGCGATTTACCCGCTGATGAAGCTGTTTGCCAGCCGCACCTATTTGCCCCGTGGCTTTGGCAACATTGATGAAGCGGGCAACGGGGCTACTATGTGGTTGCCGCCCAATGCCGGCACCCCTTTTGACATTCTCACGATGGCGCGCATGGCCTTTGTTTTGCTGCGCCACGGGGGCTTGAAAGCTGTAAACCGGTCCTTGAAATTTGGTGACTTTATGGAGAAGCATCACCCGCATGAACCGCATTATTATCTGTTTGCCATCGCCACCACGCAAGCCGCGCGCGGCAAGGGTGTGGGCGGGGCGTTGCTAAAAGCGGGCCTTGCGCGCGCCGACGCCGATGGGATTGGATGTTACCTCGAAAACTCCAAAGAACAGAATTTGGGGTTCTACCAAGCCCATGGCTTTGAGGTGATGGAGAAGGTGCACCCGGTAGAAGGCAGCCCGCCCCTTTGGCGCATGTGGCGGAAACCGCACTAAGCTTACAGCAATTCGCTTACGCTTTTGCCTCTCAAAACAGCACCGCTAAGCCAAGTTGAAGCACCGACTGGATGCCGGATCGGGGTTCGGCAGACGTTAGCCTATGCCACCAGCGCCATCACACCTTGATAGAGCAAACGTAAGGCCAACACCGTCAACACAATGGCGGTTATGCGGTGGAACAGCTTGTCATTCACTTTCATCAATACGCGTTTGCCGATCACGGTGCCGACAAAACCGCTGGCAACCATGGCGACAAGCAGCCCCACATAAGGCCCAAATGAAAAGCCCAGCAAGCCAAAGGCGACCACCTTGATGCCGTGTTGCGCCACCATGGCCATGGCATGGCTGGCAACATGTTCCATGCGCCCCAGATTAAGCCGCTTGATCATTGCGGCCACGAATGGCCCGGTGGCACCAAAAAACATGGTGAGAAAACTGGAAAACACACCTGTCGCCACGCTGGCGAAGCGGCTGGGCAAGGCCACGCCCTTGGTCCACGCCGACCACAAAATGAACAGCCCAAGGCCAAGATTTAGGATTGCCGGGGGCAATTGCACAACGGTGAGGCCACCGATGGTTGCCCCGATCAATGAGCCGCCAATGAAGGGCAGCACAACAGCCCAATTTGTGTGCCGCCACATCAATATCGCGCGGCCTGCATTGGAGCCGATTTGCACGACCCCATGAAGCGGGATCAAAATGGCGGGCGGCACAAGGGACGCCATAACGGCGATCAACAACACCCCGCCCCCAATACCCGCCGCGGCGGTGATGAAAGAGGTGAAGGCGGCAAAGCCGATCAAGAAAAATGAAACGACTGTACCAAGGTCTGCGGGAACCAGAAAATCTATCATACCCGTGCTTACACTTTGCGCCTATGTGCCATCAAGAATGAAGGGGGGAGATGAGTGTCACAAAAAAGGCGAGGCCCAAATGGAGCCTCGCCGATTAGGATGTAGAGTCCGATGCTGTTTTCTGCACCGAAATTTGTGCCTCTATTCTACGTCGCGCGGCGGGCACTTGCGAACAGGTGCCGAATCTTCCACGTAAAGTGCATCTGTAAAGGTAGCGGTGTCTGTACTTTTGGGCCGTACGCAACGGTCGTTATTGTCATCGCTTTGGCTTTCCACCAAAGCTGCACCACCAACAACCACACCAACGGCGATCAAAGGCAGATAACCACCTAAAGTATCCTCGTTATCGCCATTGGCTTTCAATTGCTCATAGAGGTCAACTGTTTCGATGCCATTTACGAAAAAGCTGTTGAGGTTGAGTGTTTCATCAAAGCTCAGATCAAACAGCGCCTTACCTGTCAGCCCTTTGGCACCTGAAAAGGGATCAACTTGGCCTGATTTGCGATCAACCTGAAAGCCCAAGGTTGAGCCATCGCGCGTTTCTTTCGCGGTACGGCCCTGAAAAGGTACGCTGTAGTAAACGCCGCCATAGGTTTGCGTGTCGGCTTCCAAACCCATGTCATAGCCAAAATCAGCTGCGGCAACCGGCGTTGCCAGCATGGCAGCGGTCGCAACACCCGCCAAAATGCGATTCATCTTTTTCATCAATTTTCCCTCTTGCCCAATTTAGGCCCTCTACATGGACAAAAGGACGCAAATTGTCAATGATTCACCGGGAAGGCTAAAGCTTCTGCCGGGCTTTCAGCGCTGCGGCGATGGTGCCGTCATCCAGATAATCAAGCTCGCCGCCCACTGGCACGCCGTGGGCCAAACCGCTGACGGTCACGCCCGCCTCTGCCAGCCTGTCCGACACATAATGCGCCGTTGTCTGGCCATCGACGGTCATATCGGTCGCGAGCACGATTTCGTTCACCGCAGTGGCTGAGGCGCGCGCAACCAAATTATCGATATGCAGGTCTTCGGGGCGCACGCCATCCATTGCCGACAGCAAGCCGCCCAGCACGTGATAGCGGCCCTTGAAGACCTGCGCGCGTTCCATCGCCCATAGATCACCCACATCAGCCACCACGCATATAAGCGTGGGGTCGCGCCGGGGATCAGCGCAAATCGCGCAGGGATCAATCGTATCGATGTTGCCGCAAGTGGCGCACTCACGCACATGTTCTGCCACATCGTCCAAGGCTTTGCGCAGCGGGTCCATCAAGCGGCCACGCTTGCGCACCATATCCAGCACCGCACGACGCGCCGAACGCGGCCCCAAACCGGGCAACCGCGCCAAGGCGGCAATCAGCCGATCGATCTCGCCCCCTTGCATTGATCAGACCTTGAAGGGGTTCATACCACCCAGCATATCGGGATTGATGCCCAAATCGCCGGTAGCGTTTGCCATTTCATCGGCCATGACTTTTTCCAGCCGGGCGCGCGCATCGTTAAAGGCCGCTGCAATCAGATCTTCGGCCAGCGCGCGATCCTCATCGGTTTGGGCCCCGAACAGATTGGGGTCCATATGAATTTTCTTGACGCGGCCATCGCCTGCCAGCGTAACCCGCGCCATGCCAGCGCCCGCCTCGCCCGTGGCTTCAAGCTCTGCGATACGGTTTTTCATATCGCCCATCTTGGCCTGAAGGTCCCCGGCCATTTTCATCAAATCGTCGAAAGCAGGATTTGCGGGATCAGTCATTCTTCAAACTCGCTGAATTCATCATCATAGGCCCCATCATAAGCAGAGGCATCTTCATCCTGCGTGATATCAGGATCGGGCAGAATATCGGCCACGCGTTCTTTGACCGTGAGTTCCGCCTTGGGCCATTCGGCCAGCAGGGCTTTTACCAGATCGCTTTCACGCAATTGGGCTTCCAGCTCTTCCAGCCTGCGATCGCGGGTTTCGCGCAATGTCTCTGCCCCGGAACGGGTTTTGAGCGAGATGACATAGGCTTCGCCCGTTACGTCCCGCAAGGCAGATGACATTTGCCCCATGAGATCGCGCGGCGCACCGTCCTTCATTTCAACCTCAAGCCGCCCAACAGCATAAGAGACAGGCCGCACATAAGTGGCAATCTGAGTGGCAAGCTGAATATCATGCTGGCGCAGCAGGGCCACGGCGTCCTCAAAGCTTTGTGGTGCGGTAGACACACGGGCGGCGGGTTCGGACATTTGAACTTGCACCTGTTCCCGGCCCTGCGAAGACACAACGCGCATGGCGCGCGCGCCGCCACCGCCGCCATCGCCGCTGCCACCACCACCAGAAGGCACTGAAGGTGTTGCGCCTGCGCCTTGCCCTTCGGCCAACAAGCGTTTCACCAGATCCCCGGGATCGGGCAGATCAGCCGCATGGCACAGGCGGATCAACACCATCTCCGCCGCACTAAGCGGATTGGCGGCCATATCGGCCTCCTTGATGCCTTTGAGCAAAAATTGCCATGCCCTTGTCAGGGCGGGCACACCGAGAGAATCGGCCAAGGCGCGGCCTTCGGTCATTTCAGCCTCTGTCGCGCTGCCTTCCGCGGCGGCACTGCCTGCCACCTTCAAGCGCGTTACGAAATGCGTGAACTCTGCCAAATCCTGCAAAATTTGTGCGGGCTCTGCCCCGCCCCGCACCTGTTCTGCCAGTTCATCCAGCGCGCCCGCAGCATCACCGCCCATGGCCTTGGCAAACAAGGTGATCACGCGCGAGCGATCTGCCAGCCCCAGCATGGTGCGCACCATATCAGCCGTTACTTCATCGGCCCCGGTGCCTTCGGCAATGGCGCGATCCAACAGAGAGACCCCATCGCGGACCGACCCTTCGGCGGCGCGCGCCATCAACAACAAACCTTCTTCCGAGATTTTGGCATTTTCCTGCCCGGCAATCTCGCCCAAATAGGCGGCCAGTTCTTTCGCATCAATTCGCGCCAGATCAAAGCGCTGACAACGCGACAGCACCGTGACGGGGACTTTGCGAATTTCAGTGGTCGCCAACACGAATTTCACGTGGGCGGGCGGTTCCTCCAACGTCTTAAGCAAGCCGTTAAAGGCCGCCTTGGAGAGCATATGCACTTCGTCGATGATATATACTTTGTAACGTGCCGACGCGGGCGCATACCGCACGCCCTCAATAATTTCGCGAATATCATCAATGCCGGTGCGCGAGGCGGCATCCATCTCCAGCACATCGACATTCTGGCTTTCGGCGATGGAGACACATGGTTCACACACACCGCAAGGCTGAATGGTGGGACCACCCGTGCCATCTGCCCCAATGCAGTTCAGCGCACGCGCCAAGATCCGCGCCGTGGTGGTTTTACCAATGCCGCGAATACCGGTGAGCATGAAGGCGTGCGCGATGCGATCCTGCTCAAACGCGTGGGTGAGCGTGCGCACCATTGGCCCGTGGCCCAGCAAATCATCAAAGGTTTGCGGGCGGTATTTGCGCGCCAGCACCCTGTAGGGGCCATCAGCTTTTGCAGTTTCAGATGTGGAATCAGACATGGAGCGCAGGATGGCTGGAAAGCTCAAGATTCTCAAGCAGATTCAGAGGATTTGGGCACGAACTTACGTCAAGAGCGATTGCAGGCACGGCGCGGTTTCCTGTGGTGCCACATCGCAGCCGACCCCCCAAATAATCTGTGGGCCGCGCCCATGCAGGCGTGAGCGGTATTTTTAGAGAATGCCGACTGCCGCGCGGCAAAGCCGCTTGGCGTTCGATCCTTAAATTGGTCCACCGGACCAATTTATTTGGCTAAAGCCAAACCGGATCTCACAGTGAGAGACTGAACACGACCTGAAGCGGAAATCCCGTTGTGGCTGCTTCCTTCCGGACCTGACCAGGTTGGCGGGGGCCTCACCCGCGCCAGCCTCTCGCCCCCTATATAGCGCGCGTGTGCCAATCCGCAAATCCGGGAAAGCGCGACACTTGCGCCATCTGCCCTCGCCCCAAGACCTTGCGTGACAGGCGCGCGGCTGGCAGTTTAACGGCTATCAATATTTAGAGCGTTGGGGATTACATCATGGCACTTTCAATCGACATGCCTTTTGCCGGGCACCCGCTGGATCGCGCGGCCATTGACCGGGTAAAGGAAGACTGGGTGGAAGAGCAATGGGCCTCCAATGATGCCTTTGTGCTGCCCATTTGGCAGGATCGCCCCTTTGTGTTGAAACCAATGAAAACGGGTGAGCCGGAAGATCTGGGTTTCATCCACCCCAAGCTGGTGGAACCCGCGCTACAAAACGGCGCAAACCGCATCTTTTTGGGGCTCAGCCCCAAGGGCAAACCGCATTTCGCCATTGATCTAAACGAAGAAGGCGACCCGCGCCGCCAAGAACCTTTCAAAGAAATGGGCCGCTTTGCCGATGCGCGCGAACTGGCCATGGTACTGCCAAGCGGCGACCCGGCCTTGATGGCCCACGCCATCGCCCTGCTTAATTGGCACCGCAGTCACGGCTATTGCTCCGGCTGTGGCACCCAAACGGTTGTGGGCCAAGCAGGCTATAAGCGCGATTGCCCCGGTTGCCAGAAAGAACATTTTCCCCGCACCGACCCCGTCGTGATTATGATGGTAGAAAAGGGTGACAAATGTTTGTTGGGGCGCGGCAAGCAATTTCCTGAAGGCATGTTTTCGGCCCTTGCAGGCTTTGTAGAACCCGGCGAAACGCTGGAAGAAGCGGTTGCCCGCGAAGTGCTGGAAGAAACCGGGGTTGAGGTTTCATCTGTGGCCTATCACGCCACACAGCCATGGCCTTATCCGTTCTCTCTCATGATCGGGTTGATTGCCACCGCCTCCAGCGAGGAGATCAATTTGGGGGATGATGAACTGGCAGAGGCACGCTGGTTCAGCCGCGATGAAATGCAAAACGCTTTGAAGGGCGAGGCTGATTTTTGGGTGCCGCCGCCCTTGGCCATTGCGCATCACTTGATCAAAGCTTGGGCCGAAGATGGCGTGACCGGCAGCTAACCGTGCCACTTACCTATCGTCCAGATATTGATGGCCTGCGCACCATCGCCGTCTTTTCCGTTGTGCTGTTCCATCTGGGGGTGCCGTGGGTGCCGGGCGGCTTTGTAGGCGTTGACATTTTCTTTGTGATCTCCGGCTATTTGATCACCGCCCTGCTGGAAAAAGATCATGGGCAAGGGGGGATATCCTTTGCCACTTTTTACGCGCGCCGGGCCAAGCGCCTGCTGCCCGCAGGCTTTGCGGTTTTTCTATTCGCCTTGGCCGTAGGTTGGTTTTTATACGGCACGGAAGATTATAGCGAACTGGCGCTTAGCGTGGCGGCGGCCAGTGTGTTCTTTGCAAATTTCCACTTTGCGGATCGCACAGATTATTTTGATGCGCCTGCGCAAGATCATCCGCTACTCCACACTTGGTCGCTTTCTGTTGAGGAGCAGTTTTATTTTGTGTGGCCGCTATTGCTGATTGTGCTGCTGCGCTATCGCCACAAGCCTATCATTCTTTTCGGCGTGCCTGCGGCGTTGTTTGTCGCCTCGCTCGCAAGTTCTATCTGGATGACGGCGCAATCACCCGGCGCGGCCTTCTTTTATCTGCCCAGCCGCTTTTGGGAATTGCTGCTTGGGGCCGTGCTGGCTCTTTATCGACATCGGGTAAACCTTTCTGCGCCTCTTGCCAGTTTAAGTGGGATGACGGGGCTGGGTCTTATCATCTACAGCATCTTAACGATTAGCGAGCATGATCCCTTTCCCGGCGCTATCGCGCTGCTGCCCTGTTTTGGTACGGCCTTGTTGATTTTGAGCGGGCTGGGGCCTGCCAGTCTCACCTCTCGTTTGCTTTCTACAAGGGTAATGGTTTGGGGCGGCTTGATCTCTTACTCGCTTTATTTGTGGCATTGGCCGTTTATTGTGTTTTGGCGTCAAAGCCAGAATGTGCAGGCACTGGATTTGCCTGCGATGGCAGGGCTGTTGGTGGCCTCCGTCATCACAGCCACGCTTTCCTATCGCTTTGTGGAGCAGCCGATACGGCGTTTGAGCGCAGCGCGTCTCCCCAATAAGCGCGCCTTGAAGCTGGCAGGTGCCAGCACCTTGGCAATTGGCTTGGGCGGCCTTGCCCTTCATTTGACCGATGGCGCGCCGTCGCGTTTGCCGGATGATGTTCTGGCGATTGAAGCCAAAATGAAGATGCATCACCCTTCTTTCACTGAATGCCATGGCCGCAAAAATCTGACAAAGGGTGATGATGAATGTGGCCTTGGCCCATCAGGTCCGATTGAGGTGCTGCTTACGGGCGATTCGCACGCAGGCCACCTAGTGCCAACTATCGAACAATTTGCAATTGCACAAAATATGCGGGCGCGCCAGCTTGCGCAAAATGCCTGTCCGCCACTGCTTGGCGCCAAGCCGCATCACGTCCACGGGCAGGATTACTGCGCACCTTACCGCACCGCGCTAACAAGCTATCTGAACACGCATCCAGAATTGAAAATTGTGTTCATAACCAGCCGTTGGGCTAGCTACACGCAAGAACAGCGGATTGACGGCAACAGCAAAATTCCGGGCCGCATTACATTGGGCGGAACGGACTTGCCAAGTATTGAAACGTCTCGTGCGTTGCTCCAGCAACATTTGACGGGTTTTGTCGATCAATTGGTGGGCCGAGGATTAAAAGTCGTGCTGGTAGGGCAAGTGCCCCCCCATGCGCTCAACCCCAATTACTGCTTGTTGCGTACAATGCGGGCTGGCCGTGCCAATGTGGACGCTTGCGGCATTGAAAGCGCCCGCGCTCAAAAACACTTGGCCTATAGCAATCAAATGCTGCAAGCCATCGCCGCCGATCGGCCCGATGTTTATGCCGTACTGCCTTCTGCACATCTATGCGCGGGTCGGTATTGCAAAACCATGCTGAACGACGAGCCGCTTTACAAAGATTACAATCACCTTACCGCCGGGGGTGCCGCAGCTTTATATGACCTATTACCGTTTGACGCGCTGAGCTTCTAGCGATTGCGCCACGGATGCGCCTTATAGACCCCCAGCACATGCACATCGGATGAAAAGAAGTTGAGTTCTTCCAGCGCCAGTCGCACCGGCTCATCGCGGGGATGGCCCTCAATATCGGCATAGAACTGAGTGGCGCGGAACTCGCCCTCTATCTGATAGCTTTCCAGCTTGGTCATATTCACGCCATTGGTGGCAAACCCGCCCATTGCTTTGTAAAGCGCGGCAGGCACATTGCGCGCCTTGAATATGAGCGAGGTGATGCAGGGGCCATCCTCCGGCTCGGCATCATCTGGCTTGGCGGCCATCACCACAAAGCGCGTGGTATTGTGCGCGGCATCTTCAATATTAGCGCGTAACACATCCAATCCATAAACCTTGGCGGCCAGCTCCGGCGCGATGGCGGCTTGATCTTGCGCCTTGCTTTCCGACAATTCCCGCGCGGCCCCGGCGGTATCAACCGACACGGTGGCGACAAGGCCAAGCTCTGCGATCACATTGCGGCATTGCCCCAGCGCATGCACATGGGAACGTACCTCTTTGATGTTACCCAAGGCAGCGCCGGGCACGCCCAGCAATTGGTGATGCACGGCGAGAAAATGTTCACCGACAATATAAAGACCGGAGCCGGGAAGCAGATGATGAATATCAGCGACCCGCCCGGCAATGGTGTTTTCAATGGGGATCATGCCAAGGCGCGCGCGCCCATCCCGCACTGCGCCCAGCGCATCTTCAAAGGTGCGGCAAGCCAATGGCACCATATCGGGATAGGCTTCCAAACAGGCGACATGAGAATTCGCCCCTGCTTCGCCCTGAAACGCTATGGTGTTTTCAGGCGCAGCGCCTTCTGCCTTCATCACATCTGCCATTGCTTCACCCTTTCAGTAGGGCGCGTGCCCGCGCCAAGTCTTCCGGCGTGTCTACGCCCAAAGGCACCGACGACACAAGCGCCACATCCATCCGCATACCGGCCTCCAGCGCGCGCAATTGCTCCAGTTTCTCCCGCAACTCTAACGGCGAAGGTGGCAGCGATACGAACTTTTCAAGCGCAGCGCGGCGATAGGTGTATAGCCCGATATGATGATATAAAGGCCCTTCCCCATAAGGTGCCGTGGCGCGCGTGAAATAAAGCGCCCGGCCATTATCGGCGATCACGGCTTTTACAACATTGGGGTTTTCGCGTTCTTCGGCGCGGGTGATCTCGGTTGCCAGCGTGGCGATATCAACCTGCGAATCAGGCGTGGATGCACGCATGGGTGCAAGCGCCGCACGTACATCGCCGGGATCGAGGGTTGGCAAATCACCCTGCACATTAATGATCGTGTCATAGACCCCATCAGAATCACGCAAGCCCAGTGCCTGCCACACCCTATCAGAGCCAGAGGGCAGATCAGGGTCGGTCAACACCGCATCCACCCCGTGATCGCGGGCGGCATCGGCGATTTCTGCCTCTGCGGCGGCCACCAATACGGGACCGCAATCGGCCTCCCGGGCGCGATCGGCCACCTGAACAATCATTGGTTTGCCGCCAATTTCCGCCAATGGCTTGCCCGGCAAACGGGTAGATGCCATGCGCGCCGGAATAATAATGATCGGTTTCATTGTGACCTCTTTCCACCCAGTTCGACAGATCCCAAAACTGCCCCAAAACCGCGGGTTTTGGCCCCAAATCCGTGGGGCTTATGGCCGCATGGTTTCATCCGCCTGCGCCCGCTAATGCTTTCATCACATCTTGCGGGCTTGCACCATACCTTCATAGCGGGGCACAGTGTGGGTCTGCAATGGGCCATTCGGTTCTAGCGAAAATAGTAACGCACGAACCAGCAAGACGGGTGACAATTCATGTGGGATTCCTTTGAACTCAACAAAATCGCCGGCGGCGTAATCGCCGGTATTTTGATGCTGTTTTTGATTGATGCAATCGGTGGAGCTTTGATCCATCCGCAAACGCCAGAACAAGCTGCTTATACGCCAGACGGCATTGAAGAATTTGAAATTGCCGCGGGCGGCGAAGCTGCTGCTCCCAAAGCGAAAGAGCCGGAAGTCAACGCGCTTGACCTTTTGGCCGCCGCTGACAGCGCCAAGGGTGCCAAAGTGTTCAAGAAATGCGCGGCCTGCCATAATGTCGAGCCTGGTGGCGCGAATGGCACAGGCCCCGCCCTTTACGGTATTGTTGGCCAAGCAAAAGCAAGCGCGGCAGGCTTTGCCTATTCAGACGCTTTGACAGGCTTGGGTGGCACATGGGATTTTGCAGCGCTTGATGGCTTTTTGGCCAACCCCAAGAAATACGCCAAAGGCACGAAGATGAGCTTCGCCGGTTTGAAGAAGCCGGGTGATCGCGCCGCCGTGCTGGCCTATTTGAACGAAAACGGCGCCAGCCCGTTGCCGCTGCCAGCGCCTTCTGCCCCTGCCGCGCCTGAAGCGCCTGCCGTTGTTGAAGAGGCCGTAGAAGCCGCCGCCGAAGCGACCGAAGCCGTGACCGAGGCCGCCCAGGAAACAGCAGAGGATGTTGCTGAGACTGTAGAAGAAGCTGCCGAAGAAGCCGCGCAATAAGCTTTCCAAAAAAGTTCCAGAGATTTAGGGCGGTTTCGCATAAGCGAGCCGCCCTTTTTCATGACCTCTATGCGGGCTCCTTCTTGGGGGCTTTCTTGGTGGGACGGGCTGGCCTAGCGCCTGATCGGTGTAAACACTTGCTGCCCATCAATCTTGAAGGTGGCAATCGCCGCCTGCCCTGAGGACGAGCTCAACCAATCTGCAAAGGCTTGCGCCTGCCCCTCACGTTCCCCGCCACGCACCACAGACACGCTGTAAGTATTCAACGGGCCACCCACCAACAAAACCAACCCATTGGTGGCCCCAAAGCGAGCGAAGCTTGCCTCATCTGCCAAAATATAGGCATGCGCCTGTGCCGCCATGCGCAAGCTGGCCCCTGCCCCGCTGCCGACGGAGCGATACCAATCTCCTTGCGGGACAACCCAGGCTTTGGCCCACAAAGCCTTTTCAGCCATGTGGGTGCCGCTATCATCGCCTCGGGAAATGAAAGTATGCCGTGTGCCCGCAATCGCTTTGAACGCCTTTGCCGCCGACATATTGGCAATCCCCACGGGGTCTTGCAGCGGCCCCGCAACAAAATATCTGTTTTGCATGACCTGCATGGGCGCATAGGTTGCACCTGAAATATGCAACGCGGCCTCACCGCTTGCTTCGTGCGTGAGGATCACATCAACATCGCCCCGCCGCGCAATCTCGAACACTTGGCCGGAGCCTGCAACAACACGATCCATGGGCTGCCCCCAATGCGCGCCCAAATGCGCGCCAAGGCCCGAGCCTTCAACAGATGTTGTGACACCAAGCCGTAAAGGCTGTGTGGCAGGGTCCGGCATTTGCGGCCACCACAAATAGAGTGCCGCAACAACCGCAATTACCATGGTCGCAACCCGAATCATTGGCGCGATCCATCCAACTCAAAGGCCCCGTTCAGAAAATTACGCGCCGCCTGTGTTTGCGGCCCGGCAAAAAAGTTGTCTGCCGATCCGCTTTCCAGAATTTTACCATCCACCATAAAGGCTATGCGGGTTGCTAAACGGCGTGCCTGCATCAAATCATGCGTGGTCATGATGATAGTGGTACCGGCTGCGTTTAACGCCGTAATCATCTGTTCCACTTTGGCGGTGGCGGTTGGATCAAGCGCCGTTGCCGGTTCATCCAGCAACAATAATTGGGGATCAAGCGCGGCGGCACGCGCAAGCGCCACGCGCTGCGCCTCTCCCCCCGACAAGCGATCAGCGCGACGACGTGCAAAGCTTTCCAGCCCATGCGATGCCAGCAGTTCCTTCACCTTACCGCGCCGCCCCTTTACGCCATTATGGCGCAAGACAAAATCAAGATTGGCGCGCACGGAACGACGCAAAAGCTCTGGCCTTTGAAACAGAAAAGCACGGGCGCTTTCAACGCCCGCGTCACACGATATCGCGCCTGTCTCAACATCAATCAAGCCATGTAGGCATTGCAGCAACAGGCTTTTGCCAGCACCATTCGGCCCCAAAATGATCAGCCGCTCGCCTGCCTCTACTGTGAGCGAGACATTATCAACCGCGGCGCGCTTGCCCCGACGCACACTGATCGCCTGTGCCTCCAAAACGATCGTCATGCGCGCTGCCTCAACGGACCGAAAATGCCGCCTGCCAGCGCATTCACAATGAGCGTGAGCGCGATCAGCACCATGCCCAGCGCCAAAGCGAGCGCCAGATTGCCCCGGCCTGTCTCAAGTGCGATGGCCGTTGTCATGGTGCGGGTGGCGTGATCTATATTGCCGCCCACAATCATCACCGCCCCAACCTCTGCGATGGCGCGGCCAAAGCCCGCCAACATACCCGTTACCAGTGCATAGCGGCCTTCATACAATAATGTGCGCGCAGCCTGCCCCCGGCCAAGCCCCATGGCGGTAAGGCTGGGCATAAGGCGCGTAGCCTCGGCGCGCACAACCTCTGCCGTGTAGGCCGCCAAAATCGGCGTCACCAAAATAGCCTGCGCAACAATCATGGCGCTGGGCGTATAGAGCAAGCCCAACACCCCCAGCGGGCCGGAACGTGACAACATCAAGAAAACCATCAAGCCGACAACGACAGGCGGCAGCCCCATAAAGCCGTTAACAATAACGGAAAGCACCCCGCGACCGGGAAAACGCCCAATGGCGATCAACGCGCCAAGGGGCAGCCCGATCAACGCCGCCAGCAACACCGCACTGCCCGACACCTGCAAGGACAGCACAACAATTTCGATCAAGCCGCTATCTGCCTGCTGCAACAGGCCCAGCGCATCTGCAAAGGCTTGGGAAAAATCGCTCATAAGCTATGGGTAACGGCTTCGCCCGCTTGCTGCAAGGCTTGGCGACACCTACACGCAGACGTGATTTATTCAACCTCGCGCCGAGCAATACTCAACCCGTCCACCATTTGCGGGCCGGGATATAGCACCACCTGTTCGCCGCCACTTAAACCCGACAGCACCTCTGCCAGTGTGCCGGTGTTGTGCCCCACCTCTATGGGGATAAGGCGCGCGGTGCCGCTATCATTCACAAAAACGGCCCAGCCTTCATCTTGCCGAAACAAGGCGCTGGCGGGCACCGCCAAGGCGGATTGTGCCTCCCAGGTGACGATCTGCGCCTCGACCCGAAAGCCATGCCCCAATGCCGCCCGCTCAGCACTTTGGCTGGTGAAGCGAATGATGGCGTTCACGCGCTGCTCTTCCACGCCGAGTGCAGAATATTTCGTAAAGCCCCAAGGCTCTATGCGTTCAACAACGCCCGCCAGCGGGTTTGGCCCACCCCAATTGCGGATGATAACGCGGTCCCCCACGCTCACACTGACGGCATCTGTCGACAAAAGCTCGGCCACGATTTCAAGATCGCTGGCGGTGTCACCCACCTCCAAAATGGGGGTGCCTGCCTGCATGGTGGTTTCGCTTTCCTGCATCAAGCGCAATACGCGACCTGATACGGGGGCGGTGATCTCTATCACATCACTGTCGGCAGCGGTGCTGGTGGGCGACGTTGCGGAAATGAAAAACGCCTTGGCGTTCGCCAAATCGGCCTCCCGCATGGCGATGGCGGCACGCGCCGTTTCATAGGCTGCCTTGGCAGCACGATGCGCACGTTCTGCCCTGTCCAATGCTGCTTGGGCGACGGTACCATTTTCACGCAGGGTTTTCGCCCGCTGATAATCAAGGTCTACCAAATCCTTATCGGCGGCGGCCTTGTTCAAATCAGCCCGCGATACCCGCAACGCCGCCTCCGCCGCTGACACATTGGCACGCGCCTGTTCCTTGGCGCGCGCATCCAGCGCGGTTGGGTTGATCGGCAACATACGCGCCACAACGGAGGACGAGCCTTCCACCGGATCGCCCGGCTCCACCTCTACGCGCAGCAAGCGCCCGGCCACGGGGGCCGACACCACATAGGCGTTGCGCACACGGGTTTTTGCTTCCTCATTAACCGTGACCACGAGATGCGCATTCTCAACAACACCTAGATCCACCATGGTTGGGCGCGGCCAAAAAGCGTAGGCCATCATCACCACCAACAGCGCAATGGCACCGCGGATCATCCATGTACGTGATTTTTTGACTTCCAACACTTTCACTCCCGTATCTTCATTCTCGTATTTTCAGCGCCATGACCATATCGATACGATCTGCATCGCGTTTGACGATCCAGCCGGACAAAACCGATGCAAACACCACCGCAACAATGGCCGCGCCATAGCTATCAGGCGAATAGATGGGCGTGACACGATAAAGGTCGGTGCTGAACCCGGCCGACACCGCAATCGCCATGCCATAGCCAAACAGAATGCCCAATGGCAGCGCTGCCAATGTGATCACCGCCATTTCACCCAGCAGCACAAAGGCGGCCTCGCCCTTGGTGAAACCGATCACGCGCAAACTTGCCAGATCACGCGCGCGTTCTGCAAAGGCGATACGCGCACTGTTATAGACAATACCGAAGGTGATGACGGTGGCGATTGTTGCCATCACATAGCGCATGGCGCCGGCACCCATATCCATCATTTTTTTCATAGCGGCGCGCACCTCGCTGCGCAGAGACACCCCGGCAATGGCGGGCATGTCTTTCAGCTTGGTGTAGATCTGATCGCTATGGGATTGATCTATGCTGAGAAAGGCGCCCGAAACCCGCCCCGGTTCTTTCAATGCCCGATTAAGGGCCGCCAGCTCAAAATACGCGGGAGAGCCAATCAAGCTTTCAGCGATTTCAACCACCGGCAATTGCAGCGTTGGGCGCAATCCTTCGCGCACCTCCACCGTCAACATATCGCCCGCTTTGATGTTCAAAATTTCTGCCAATCCGGTGGACAGCACTACGCCGTCCTCACGCACATAGATGGGTTTCATTTTATCATCTACCGCTCGGTTCAATATCGGCTGGGATAGCAACCCGTTGATCCCGGTGCGGTAGGTGTGGAACCCATTGCGAAACACCGCTGACACAACCCGGAAGGGTTCAACATATGTTACTCCTTCCATGCGCCCAAGATTATACAGCGCCTTATCAGATAAGGGTTCCACAAAGGTGACAGTTACATCGGAGCGATCAATCACATTGAAATTGAGATCAATCGTGCGATCAAAACTTGCCATCACCGACAACATGGCGACAGACAGGGCCATGCCACCGGCAATACCCACAATGGCCACAAAAGCGCGGCCCGGTTGGCGCAGCAACCGGCGCAGCACCATACGACTGGGTTGATCCAGCACTTTCTTCAAGCTGGCCGCAAGCGCGCCGGAACGGCTGTAATCAGCCGGGGCCGGGGGCCGCATGGCGACCGCCGGGTTCATGCCCAACACCTGTCGCAACACAAACACCCCACCCGCGGACGCGGTTGCGACGCTGACAAACAGGCCCGTAAAGAACGAGCCATAATCGACCTGAAACACCAAAAACGGAAACTTGAAATAGAGTTGATAAAATTGCGCCAAACTGCGGCCTGCCATAATGCCCAGCCCACAACCAAGCACAGCCCCCAAAACAGAGATGATCAGTATGAACTTAAAATAGTGAAGGCCGACTTCCACACCCGTATAGCCAAAGGCTTTCATCAAGCCGATCTGTTCACGTTCGGCCTGCACCATCCGCGTTGCCACAATATAGAGCAGAAAGGCTGCCACTGCCAAAAAGATGGGCGGGATACTGCCATTGGTAGCGCGCAGCCCATCCAATTCCTGACTTAAAAACCGATTGGAAAGCTGATCATCCAGATGATAAGCGCCTTTCCCGCCATAGGGTGACAAGATGCGATCCATCTGCGCCAGCACGGCCGGCACCGACGCCCCGCGGGCGAGCGAGACATTCACTTCATTGAAGCCGCCATCAAGATCGTAGGCGGCGGCCAATGCCTCCTCCCCCATCCAGATGACCGCAAAACGGGCGTCATCGGGGGCCAGTTCGCCCGGCGCAACCGAAACCAAAAATTCGGGTGATTGGGCGATGCCTGCAATGGTGAAGGCGCGCTGCTTGCCATTCATTGTTGCGGTGACTTCGTCCCCTACTTTTAAACCCCACGCTTTCGAAAAGCCTTCCAGCAGCAGCACCTCATCGCGCTTTGTGGGGTCAAGCAAGCGCCCTGCCGACAGATAAATATCATTCAGCTTGGGCGCGCGTTCATCCGGCAATGAAACCGCGCGTGCGCGCACCGGCACGGTGCTGCCCGGCACATCCACCATCGCGCCACCATTGATCCGCCCTTCCACTACCGACACGCCGGGGATGGCCGCAATGTTTTTGAGCACACTGTTGGGCGCGCGCTTGACCGGGGCAAAAATGGTGGAAAGCCGATAGCGCTCATAATAGGCACGCTGGGTTTCATCCAACGTGTTGATAAGGCCCTGCATCATCACCATCATCATCACCCCAAGGGATATGACCACGGCGATGGCCCCGGCTTGGCCTTTCACACGCCACAAATCACGCAGCAATTTGCGATCCAGCGGCCTGAGCATTTTGAAGAACACCGTTTGGTTCACCACACAATCTCCGAAGCTGATTGTTTGGTATCGTTGATCACGGTTTCTTTGATCTTGCCATCAGCGAAATAAATCACCCTGTCGGCCATGGCGGCGGTGGCAGCGGCGTGAGTGATGATCAACACCGTTGTACCAAGATTTCTGTTCACGTCTTGCAAGACCTGCAAAACGGCGCGGCCTGTTTTGCTATCCAGCGCCCCTGTCGGTTCATCGCAAAACAACACGGTAGGCCGCTTGGCAACCGCCCGGGCAATGGCGACACGCTGCTGTTCCCCGCCCGACATTTGGGCAGGAAAATGATGCATCCGTTGATCCAGCCCTACCATCGCCAATGCCTCTGCCGGGCTAAAGGGGTTGTCTGCAATCTCTGTCACCAGCTCGACATTTTCGTAGGCCGTGAGCGCTGGCATCAGATTATAGAACTGAAACACAAAGCCCACATGTTGACGGCGATAAAGCGTAAGCTGCCGATCTGTCATGGCGGTTAGGTTTTCATCATGAAAGTGCACCGTGCCATCGCTGCCGCGATCAAGCCCGCCTAAAATATTCAGTAAGGTAGATTTACCGCTGCCCGATGCCCCCAGAAGCACCGACAGTTCCCCCGCAGGAAGGCTGGTATCAACTCCGCGCAGCGCATGAACAGCCGACGCCCCTTCCCCATAAACCTTGGTAAGCCCCTGCACCCGGAAAGCCGGTGTTTCTGTCGCGTGATTGACTGGCATTCGCCCCCGCAAATTTGCCTCAAGGTAAAGCCTTGGCCCGCCCCATGGCAAGGCTATACGCGCGCGCCAAGACCCCCTATAGGTGAGATAGAATAAAAGTGGGGACCAAGATGGAACTAACAGAGCTGGAACAGGCAACCGTTTTTCGCGTTTATGCGGCGGTGACGTTATCGATCATCGTCCCATTACTTCTCATCTGGCGGAAACGGCTTGATGGCTGGGCCGTGCGCACGGGCCTGATCGGCTTTTTGATGTGTGCCATAGGGTGGGAAATCTGGTTCACCTTTGGCCTTGTGGATGGCTTGGCGGTAGATGCCCGCCGCTCTGCCGCGTTGAACGCCGCGATCCCGCAAAACATCAACTGGTTGATGAACTCACTAGGCGATATGGGTATTTGCTTTATGGGGCTGTTATTTGCGTGGCTGGCGACAAGGCGCGATCAGGCCAAAGCCTTTGGCCGGTGGCATTGGGGTGCCTTCATCGCCATGACCACCTGGTTCATTGCGCAAAATGTGTATGTGGAGGCTGTAGTCTACCAAGCCCAATTGGCAGAGGGGTTTGATCTTTCATGGGCACCCTTGGCCCCGACCGGGCCTTACTTTAACCCCGCCATGAAACTGGGCGATGCCACGCTGACCCTGCACGGACAGATCCCGTGGCTGATTATGCCACCGCTTTATTATTGGGTGGTAATCAAGTGCTATCGCAAATGGCATAGGGTTTAGGCGGCAATAGCCTGCACCCGTTGCTGAAGAGCACGAATGCGCATCTCCAATTCTTGCGCCCGATGTTTTACCCTTTGGTAGGTGCGCGGGCGCGACAGGCCAATGCGGCCCCGCACTTCCGCCAATGGCAGGTCCAGCAATTCTTCCCATTCCTCAGCCGGCAGCCAGTTGGCGGTTAGGCCGTTCACAAAGGCTTCCAGCACTGACAGATGGATGGGAATTTTGCGATCAAACACCGGCACCACCAATGTGCCCAGCAGCACGATCAGCGCAACACCGGGATTACGCACCTGCGCATAGGTGAAGGAAAGGATGGAGACTTCCCCCACCACGTCACGCCCATAGCCCGTGGTGACATGCCACAAATCATGCATATCGCGAATGCGGTTGGCGAGTGCCACTTCCTCATCCGTTACCGCGCCGAGAGAGGGCGTGCCTGCGCCTGCGGTATAGGTTGATGCCTCGGTCAAGCCATCGGCGGTGAGCCCTTCACCATACACAAAATCAAGATAGGCACGACCCAAGCTGCCTTCCGGGCATTTTTTCAGGCGCTCCTGATCTTTCAACACGGCCAGC
Organism: Alphaproteobacteria bacterium; assembly: GCA_049609145.1. GTDB lineage: Bacteria > Pseudomonadota > Alphaproteobacteria > SPJN01 > SPJN01 > JBMYYF01. Next base: position 88,208 of record JBMYYF010000012.1, on the reverse strand, counting down.
AAGCGGTCCATATCAGCGATTGATTTTTGCCCCGTCTCTGTTCTGGCAAAGCGCGCCGCCGGTTTTGCCATGGAACTGCCGCTGACAGCAGAGATGATGCGGAAGATGTCGCCTGTGTTTTCTTTATCTACCGCAACATTGAGCAAGCCTTTCACCACCTCAAAAGGGCGAATGGGGCGTTTGATGGTTTTTGCTTTCGGCATTGGGGGCTGCCTCCTTTATGTGAGTCGCCCGAATCATAAGCCGAATTATTGCTCAGTTTAAAGTAAAAACTCTAATTATCCGAGCTTTGGGCCGCCGCGCGCACCTGTTCACGGTCGATTTTACCGTTGCCTGTGCGAGGAAAAACGGCTGGGGACAGCCAAAAATGGCCGGGCACCATATAGCTTGGCATGTTGGCGCGGCAGAATTTGCGTAAATCCGCCTCGGCAGCATCTCCGGACAATGCGGCGATGACTTTTTGGCCCAACTCCTCGTCTGATTCGCCCCATACCACGGCTTCTTTTACGCCGGGGCAGCGCAGCAGAATGTCTTCGATCTCTGTCGGGCTCATCCGAAAGCCGGAGGATTTGATCATGCCATCGGCGCGGCCCACATACCACAAAATGCCATCTTCATCGGCGCGCACCAGATCGCCCGAATGGCAAACAGGTTCGTCGCCAATAAGATGATTGAGATGCGGATTGGACCGGATGATGCGCGCACTTTGATCGGGCTTGCCCCAATAGCCTTGGGAGATCAGCGCACCGCGATGCACCAGCTCCCCCACCTCACCGGGTTCGCACAGGCCCTTATCCTCATGCACCACAAAAATTTCCACATCCGGGATTGCGTGACCGATGGAGCCGCGCTTTGTGTCATATAGGTGCGGCGGCAGATAAGTGGAACGAAAGGCCTCTGTCAGCCCATACATCAGCACGATCTCTGCATTCGGCAACTGGGTGGGCAAGGTGGCCAACACGCCATCGCTGATTTTGCCGCCGGTATTGGTAACAAGACGCAGGCCCGGCAGCGTTTCTTCGGCGGCCCCCAGATAGTGACTAAGGGCCATCCAGCTTGGGGCAACCAATGGCAAGACGGTGACGCCTTCAGACTTGACCGCTTTGGCAATCTCGGCGGGCATGGGGACGGCATGGGCCACCCATTCAGCGCCCACATAAGCGGCACTGAGTATCTGGTTCAAGCCATAGTCAAAGCTGGGAGGCAGCAAGCCCAGAATTTTGTCCCCCGCCGTCAAACCCAGATAGGCACTGACGATGCGCGCACCGTCCAACAGGTTTTGATGGCTGACCATCACCCCCTTGGGCGACCCGGTAGAGCCGGATGTATAGAGCAGCGCGGCCAGATCATTTGCGGCGCGTGGCACCGGATCGCCGGTCGCTTCAGGCCATGCCTCTTCCTTGATCAGCAGATGCTCAAACAAACGCTCATGCCCGGCTTTGGTCAGCGCGCGGGCCTTCTGCTGGGTGGTAAAGAGAATGCGAGCGTCACAATCTTGCACGGCGTAGCTCAGTTGATCTGCGGTCCATTGGTAGTTGAGGTTCACGACAACGCCGCCCGCATAGGCAATGGCGAAGGTGAGCATCGCCTCATCCGCCGAACGGGGCAAATGCACGGCGACACGATCCCCGGCCCCCACGCCGTTTTGGGAAAGCCATGCCCCTATCGCTGCCGCCTGTGTGCGCACCTGCGCCACAGAAAAGTTCTGCCCACCATCACGCAGCAACGCACGCGCGGGGTCTGCCTTCGCTAATAAATCCCAAATGGTTTGCACGGGGTGCCTCTAGGTCAACTCACTCACAAGACTTTTTAGAGCAGGTAATGTCTCTTCTGCAAACCATGGATTTTTCTTCAACCACACATTGTTGCGCCAACTGGGATGCGGCAGAGGCAGAAAGCGCGGCAAGTAATCCTGCCATGCTTGCACCGTGGCGGTGAGCGTTTTCTTGGCGGCCTTGCCCAGATGATATTTTTGCGCGTAACCGCCCACCAACAAAATTGTCTCTATTTGTGGCATGGTGGCAAACAAATCTGCGTGCCACAGCTTGGCACATTGCTTCAAAGGTGGCAGATCACCGCCCTTGTCATCCAGCCCGGGAAAACAAAACCCCATGGGAATGATGGCGAGCTTGTCGGCGTCATAGAACACATCTTCGCCAATCCCCATCCAGTCTCGCAAGCGTTCCCCGGATGGATCGGTAAAGGGCTTGCCGCTTTCATGCACCCGTGTGCCCGGCGCTTGGCCTGCAATACACAGCCGCGCCTTGCGCGACGGCACGAAGACAGGCCGCGGTTCATGGGGCATTTGATCCGCACAGGCCGTACAGGCCCGGATTTCCTTGGTCAATTTAGTATAGCTCATAGCTGGCAGCATGGTCCGGCGCTATCTGCTTTTCAAGTAACATGTTTGGGCGCATAGTTAGCGAATGGCTTATCCAACCAATACCCTGCTGGAACATGTGCCTGCCGACTATTGCCCCAAAGGCAGCGAAAACTGGTTTACGCTGACAGAAGGATATGATGCGGGCAAAACCTTATTCTACTACGATCACACGATTGGCGACGGCGCGCCGGAGACCACCGTGCTGTTTGTGCATGGCAACCCGGAAAACTCCTATACGTGGTGGCACACACGCGATGAGCTGATCGCATCTGGCAAACCGCTGCGCTTGATTGCCATGGACCATGTGGGCTTTGGCCTTTCCGATCAGGCTGATTTTGAGATGATCGATATGCATCACGCGCAGAACTTGGCCCAATTGGTGCAGCACCTTGATTTGCGCGATGTCACGCTCGTCACCCACGATTGGGGTGGGCCGATCGGCGTGGGCGCGTTCCTGGACCAGCCTGAACGTGTTAAGGCGTTGATGGTTTGCAACACCACCATCTTTCCCATGCCGGATGAGGGCTATACCTATACCAATTTTCCCTATCCCTACTTTCCGTGGATTGTGGTTGGTTACATCGTGCCCCAAAAGATATGGGGTGGGATCGCCGCGGCCCTTGTGCGCGAAATCAACAAAATAGGCTTTAACGCTTTCAACAAAGTTGTTGCAGCAAATGTTTGGAAATATCTAAGGCGCGCTTTTGAACCCGGCAGCGCAGAATATGTCTTCTCTGAGCAGTTTCGCAGTAAAGCAAATGCCGTGGCTTCTAAACGACATGTGCGCCACACGCCTACTTGGGGCCATGGCTACACCTATAAAGACAAACGGCACGGCGTGCAGGACAACCACGCCTTCACCCAACGCATTCAAAACGAATTGGTGCCCGCGTGGCAGGGATTAGCTGCCGCAGGCGTATTCGGCGAATGGGATGCGTGCGGCAAGCCGGAGGTGCGGGCGCAATGGGTAGACGCTTTTCCCGCCATGAAAAATGCCATGAAGATTGTGGAAGATGGCGGGCATTTTATTGAAGAATCAGAAGGCCCTGCTATTGCAGCGGCGATCCTGAAGATGAACGGGCTTTAACAAAAGGAGGCGACCCAAAGGCCGCCTCCCGCATCTCTAATAATGGAAACCCCTTAGCGCGGCACATCGCCGATAATTGTGGCGCGTTCCATTGCCCGGCGATTGGGAAAGTAGTCCGACGCCGCATAATGCTGGCAGGAGCGATTATCCCAAAACGCGATGGAGTTAGGTGCCCAACGGAACCGGCATTGATATTCCGGCGTGGCGGCCTGCGCCCACAGATGCTTGAGCAACTCTGCCCCTTCTTGATTATCCATGCCTTCCACCTCAACCGTGAAGGCCACATTCACATAAATGCCCTTGCGGCCTGTTTCGGGGTGGGTGCGCACAATTGGGTGCCACGGGTTGGGATATTTTTCCTCAAACGCTTTGATCTGTTCTTCCGGCGCACCGTTTGCCTGCATGGCCATGCGGAAGGGCCAGAAGTCGTGCCGTGCTTTGCGGCCTTCAATCTTTCCCTTGATCTCGTCGCTCAACCCATCATAAGCGGCGTACATATTGGAAAAGAGCGTATCGCCGCCCACCTCCGGCAGTTCACGCGCGCGCAGCACTGAGCCGAGGGACGGTGCTTCCCGCCACGTTACATCTGAATGCCAGGCATTTTCCTTACCCTTTGAGTTTTCATCATGGGTGATGACCAGCAGTTCTTTGTGATCCGGATGGCAGGGCGCAAAGGGATGCACCTCAAGCTCGCCAAAATAGCCTGAAAAGCGCACATGGTCTTCCGAAGTGATGTCCTGATCACGGAAGAACATCACCTTCCAATCCAACAAAACTTCGCGCAGGGTTTTAAGCTCATCGGCTCCCATTTCTTTGGTGAGATCGATGCCCAGCACCTCAGCACCGATAGAAGGCGTCATGGCCTGCAAATCCCAGCCAAAGCTGGCGCAGCGATCTTTCAGTGCTGCATAGTTCTCCAATGGTTTGTCTTCAAACACCTTGTTACCGCCATGGCCATCAAGCTCTGGTAGTTGTGCCGGTTGAGCTGTCATCGTTTTATCCCCTGTTTCACTAGCGGCCTTTAAAGACCGGGTCTCGTTTTTCCAAAAAGGCTTGCACGCCTTCGCGATGATCCTCGGTGGCGAACAGCACCCCATATGTGCCTGTAATCCAGCTACCGATCTCATCAATCTCGCCTAGATAAGCACGGCGCAGCCCTTCTTTCAAATAGCGCAGCGCAAGCGGTGGGTTTTGGGCGATGCGAGCGGCCAAGGCGCGCGCCTCATCCATCAAATCATCATGCCCCACCACGCGGGAGACAATGCCCATGTTTTCTGCGGTTTTTGCGTCTATCACGTCGCCCGTAAACAGCAATTCTGCGGCTTTGGCATGGCCTATCATGCGCGGCAGGCGGCTCATGCCGCCCATATCGGGGATGAGGCCACGTTTGATGAAAATCTCGCCCATCTTGGCCTTTTCTGACGCGATGCGGATATCGGCAAAGAGCGAAAGCTCCATGCCCCAGCCCACCGCCGCGCCATTGATGGCGGCAATCACTGGGCGATCACATTCAATGATGACCTTGCCGGCTTGCGTAGGTTTGGGGCGGATGGTGCGCAGCTTTTGCGCGGTATTCTGCGCCGCATCTGCCGTCATCATTTCCTTCACGTCTTCGCCCGCGCAAAAGGCAGGGTCCGTACCCGTGATGATCACGCAACGCACATCGCCATCGCGCGCAATGTGGTGAAACACATCTTCCAGCTCTTGATAGGCACGGGGGTTGAGGGCGTTCATGCGCTCCGGCCTGTTCAGACGCACCGTCGCCACATGATCTGTCAGATCATAGGCGATGGTTTCAAGGTCGGCGAGCGCGATCATGATTTTGGCACTTCAATCACGCTGGCATGGGGCGGGTCTTGATAGAGCAAATCTGCCAGATCGCCGCGACGTTCCAAGGTGGCGCGCTGATTGACATAGCCCTTATCGGTAATCTCGTGCCCGTCAATGCTGGGGGGTTCTGCCATCAAAATCACGCGCGACACGCGGGTGGAGGAGCCGCCGCCAGATGCATTGTGTTTGCGCAAACCTTCGCGCACGGCATCACGCACTTCTTCCCGTGCCAACAGATCATCCACAGAAAGCTGATCGCCACCTTCCACCAAGGCTTGGCAGGCGGGAATATTGGGCCATGCCAACAGTGCGATATAGGGCTTATCTAGCCCACAAACCACCGCGTCCATCACATAGGGCGTGGCGGCGGCAACCGCATCGGGCCGCACTGTACCGACCGACACCCAAGTGCCGGTAGAAAGCTTGAAATCCTCCGTTACCCGGCCATCAAACACCAAACCTTGGGCGGGATCATCCTCGTCCATAAATTTGCCCGCATCCCCCAGCGAATAGAAGCCTTCTTCATCAAAGGCGTCCTTCGTTTTCTCCGGATCATTCAGATAACCCGGCGTGACAGAGGCACCCTTCACCCGCACTTCCATCTTGGTGCCATTGGGCACCAGCTTCAGCGTCATGCCCGGGAACGGCAGGCCGATAAGCCCGACACGTTCCGTCACCCAATGAACAACAGTGATGCCTTGCGTCTCTGTCGCGCCATACATGGTGGTAAAGGGAATGCGCTGCCCGGTTTCCTTGATCGCCAAGGTTTGCATGCGATCGTAAAGGTCGGACGATAAGGTAGCACCGCCATAGCCCATATATTCCAGCTTGGCGAAGAAGGACTTGCGCAAATCATCATCCGCCTCCATCGCATCAGCCAACATGCCAAAGGCGACAGGGGCAGACCCGAACACGCGGGGGCTGATCTCTTTCAAATTCGCAATGGTTTGATCGAACATGCCGGGAATGGGCTTGCCCGCATCCAGCCACAACGTGCCGCCGCCTTTAAGGTTGCCATTGAAGGAAATGTTGCCTGCGGAAATATGATTCCACGGCATCCATTCCAGTGTGTTGGGGGCTTCTTCTTCCTCGTCCTCCTCAATACGGAGCGCTTGGCCGCCGGCAATAGTGGCCACCATCATGCCGTGAGTTTGGATTACGCCTTTGGGCATACCTGTGGAGCCAGAGGTGAAGAGATATTTGAACACCGTATCATGATCGATCGCTGCCAGGCTTTCATCCACTGCATCGGTCGCATCCGTTGCGATCAATTCGTCATAGCCTTCTTCGCCAGTAATGACGGAAACGTCCTCAAGCGGCAGATCATCCAGCGCGGCTTGGTAAAGCGCGCCTTGTTCGGCGAACACCATTTTGGGCTTTGTCACGTTAAACACATGCTTCAGCTTGGCGTGGCCGGGGCTCATGAGCGAATAGGGCACAGAGATGGGCGCCACGGGCACACGGGCCAACATGGCGCCCAGCATCATCACCCCATGCTTGATAGAGTTGGATGACAGCACCATAAGCGGCGTTTGCGGCCCCATGCCCTGATCCAGCATGGCTTGCGCCACGGCGCGCGCTTGATCCCACGCCTGCCCATAGGTGATGTGGTTCCAAGGGCCGGTGCCGCCTTCCCGCTCACATATGAATTTGCGCTCAGGGTGTTCCGCACATTTTTCTGCAAAGATGTGGGCGATGGACTTATCCACCTCTCCCACATCATGGGTTTGCCAAATAAGGACGGAGCCATCGTCGCGCCGGTCAATCTCGACTTGCGGCGGCAGTTGCTTAAGCAGTTTGAAAGGCGGCAGATTGTGCGTGTTTGTCGCTTGCGCGGTCATGATATTCCCCCAAATTCACGAATAATGTTGGGAGGCACCATACAGCGGGTTGGACACGAAAACTACCGCAGTTTTACAGCCGTACCCGACGCCACGACGATGACCATGCCGCTTTTTTCGCCGCCCGACAGTTCCGTATAATCCAGATCAACCCCGATGACCGCATCTGCGCCCATTTCGGCAGCGGTTTCCCGCAGCTCCTTCAAGGCCACTTCGCGGCTGTCGCGCAACACATTTTGGGTACCCTTGGAGCGTCCGCCAAACATGTCACGAATGCCCGCAAACAGATCGCGCAGCATGTTGATGCCAAACACACATTCGGCGGTGATCACATCCAGCTCACGCTCGATCTCGCGGTTGGCAACCGTGGGCGCAGTAGTCAAAATAACAGTATCAGACATAGTATCCTCTAGAGACTTAGGTATTGGCCGCCAAACAGCCAGAACAATTGCGCCGTACCGGCTGCAAAGCCCAAGGCCGCGCCAATGGCGATCAAAATCCACTCGTCTTCCTTGAAGGCCGGACGAATTAGATCGGAAAATTCTTGCGGGGTCATATCGGCCATCCGCTCATAGAGCATTTTTTCAACCTGCGCGCCGCGTTCTTCATTGAAGGCTTCATCATCGAACACTTCGGTTGAAAGGTCGATCATCGCCTCCTCCACCTTGCCTTTAAGCTCCGCATAACCTTGCGGCCCCATAGCGACCTGCGCCGCCAGCTTGGTGAAGCCTTCATCAATGATGGGCCGAATATGCCGACGGACAATGCGCTTGGCTTTATCGCGATTGGGACCGTTCATGATCGTATCAATGAAATGCGATACGGTCAGCAACTCCCGCGTGGACACCTGCGCAAACGCGCCGGAGATTTGCTTTTGCCGCTTGATGAACAGGCCCTGCATCACAAAAGGACCGACCTTCTTGGGGTCCAACGGCGCGAGAATGAGTGTGAGCGCCATCCAATTGGTGATGGCCCCAACGGCCAGCCCGAACAGGGGCAATACATACCAAGCCGGGTGCACAATCCATGCCAGCATTTGAATAATGCCGAAGGGAAACCCGAACCACAGGCCCGCTTTGACGACGAAATCAAACTCTGCCTTGCCGACGGTCAGCATCATGCGGTTCATCAGCGTTTTATCCGACGACAAAGTCTCAATCGTCATGGCACGCATATCCACCAACTCGTCGGCGCGTTCGGTGATTTCTTCCATCATGCGCGTGGCAATGCGCGGCAATTGCCAGCGCGCCCGTGTATACATAATTTGCTTCGACACGCGGGGCAGATTTTCCCACAGCACCGGGTTTGCCTCCAGCATGATATCATCGATGAATTCTTCAAGCCTTGGCTGGACCACTTTGATCATGTGGTCCTTCATTTTGTCGGCTTCCATCGCCTCAAAAATCTCGGACGTAGACCCCAGCTTCGCCAAGGACGAATCAACAAACTTCGTTGCCATCTTCAATGATTTGGCAGGAATAACCCCTTGCCAGCCAAAGAACGGCGGCCAGCCAATCGGTTCCACCGGATAGAGCGACATTTGGATTGCCAGCCAGTTCGTGCCCCAGCCGATCAGCCCGGCAATAAAGGGGATGGCCGCATAACGCCAAAAGTCCGGGTGGTTATAAAGCCGGACAACTTCTGACCACAGCCATTCTTCCATGCAATCCCCCGAGCCCTGACGGCACTTCTACGTTAAGTTGCTATTAGACTGATTTTTCTAACAAAAGCCAAGACTTATCAGTCATTTTCCCCGGCCTGCGGTGCTTCGCCCGCATCAGGCAAACGCGAGTTCAAGGGGCGCCCCATAAACCCCGATACAGTTTTTGACACTTCTGTCAGCGCCGTTAGATCTATGCCTGTTGCCACCCCCATGCGGTGCAACATATGCACCAAATCTTCCGACGCCGCATTGCCCTTGGCCCCCGGCGCAAAGGGACAACCTCCCAAAGCACCAACGGAGCCTTCCAGCCAATCCGCCCCTGCCATGGCACCCGCCATGCCATTGGCAAGCCCCATGCCGCGGGTATCATGCAAATGCACACCGACTTTCAAGGTGGGAAATGCCTGCTTCACCGCGCCCACATAATCTGCCACCTGCTTGGGATCTGCTGCGCCAATCGTATCGGCCAAAGCAATTTCGGTGAGGCCCAAATCCACAAAGCGGCCAACCATTTCCTGCACGCGAGAAATATCTGTGCGGCCTTCCCACGGGCACCAGAAACTGGCCCCCAAAATAGCAGAAAGACGCTGGCCTTCTTCCTCTGCCTGGCGCGTCATCTCCGCCACGGCTTTCATATTGTCATCCACACTCATCCGCGCATTGCGCTGGTTGAAGGTTTCAGTCGCGACAACAACGATGTTGATGATGTCCGGCTTGTATTCCAAGGCACGCTCAAACCCGCGCAGATTAGGCACCAACACCGCATAATCCACGCCATCAACCCGATCAATGCCGCGCATCACATCTGGCGCATCTGCCATTTGGGGCACCGCATCGGGTCGCACAAAGCTCGTGACCTCTATGCGCTTGAGCCCCGTGCGTGACAGGGCGTTCACCATGGCGATCTTGTTATCGGTCGAGACTTGCTCCGGCTCGTTCTGCAAGCCATCGCGCGGGCCAACCTCAAACACATCTATGGTGGCAGGCAGTTGCATTAGATCAAGCCCTGTTTTTTTAAGTCAGCGATCTTGTCCGCAGCATAACCCAGCAGGTTGCCGTAAACCTCTTCATTATGGCTACCCATCTCCAACGATCCCACATGGCGGGTTTCGCCCGGGGTTTTGGAAAGCTTGGGCACAATGCCGGGCATGGGGAATTCAAGATCGTTTTCAATCGGCATGGGATTGATCATCTCACGGGCGGCGAAATGCTCATCCTCCAGCATCTCTTTGGCCGTATAGATTTTACCCACCGGCACACCAAACTCATCCATCTTGGCGATTAGTTCATCTGACGACATGGTTTCAGTCCATGCCGACACAATGGCATCAATCTCTTCCATATTGCGTCCGCGATCTTGATGTTCCGCAAAGCGTTCATCCGTGATCAAATCTTCGCGGCCCATGGCTTTACACAGACGCTCATACACATTTTGGCCGTTGGCGGCGATCAACACCCCTACCCCATCATTACACGGATAGACATTGGAGGGCGCCACACCGGGTAAAATAGAGCCGGAGCGTTCGCGCACCTTATCCAGCAAGGTGTAATCGGGGATCAGGCTTTCCATCAGGCCGAACACGGCCTCATAAATTGCGACATCAACAATCTGCACCTTGCCATCTTTTGGCGTATTGCCTTTTTCGCGCCCCACCAAGGCCGTCAGCGCACCGATCGTGCCCATCAATGCCGCCAAGCTGTCGCCCAAGGAAACCCCGGTGCGAGTGGGCGGCCGGTCAGGGAAGCCCGTGGTGTAGCGAATGCCGCCCATGGCCTCTGCAATGGAACCAAAGCCTGCTTTTTCGCGATACGGCCCCGTTTGGCCATAGCCGGAGACGCGTACCATGATCAAATCAGGGTTCACCTTGGCAATCTCATCCGGCCCCAAACCCCATTTTTCCAATGTGCCGGGGCGGAAGTTCTCAACGATCACATCCACTTTTTTAATCAGTTCAAGGCACATATCGCGGCCTGCCTGCTCCCGCAGGTTTAGGGTGATGCACTTTTTGTTGCGCGAATAGATGGACCAAAGCGCATCGCGCTCCCCATTAATCGGGGTCGCGCCCCATTCACGCAGCAAATCGCCCCGTTCCGGCGCTTCTACCTTGATGATCTCCGCACCGAAATCCCCCAAAATGCGGCCACATAGCGGCCCGGCCAACAGGGAACCAAACTCCAACACCCGAATACCTGACAATGCTTGTGGGGAACCGGGGACCTGTGGTGCGTTCTCGCTCATTGTGTCATCCTGCGAAATGTAAATTAATGGAGTGGACTATAGTGAAATTTTCAAATGAAAGAATTGGGACATGAAGCCGCGAGCCGACATAAAGCTGACCCCTGCCACCGCTGATCACGCCACATTGGCCGCCCGTCTTATCTATGACAGCGGCTATCACAATTTTGGCTATCAATATGAGGGGGAAGAGAATTTCTGCAAATTGGCGGCCCATATGTGGGGTCAACCGCAGGCTGTGTGGAGCCATAAATGGGCCATTGCCGCCTATGCGGGTGATGACATGATCGGGCTGGAACTAGGCTGGACCGCCGACCAATTGGCGCACGAAGAAACCAATTTTGATGTGTTGGCGGTGGAAGCCCTTGGGCCAGACCTTGCCAAGCGCGCAGGCGCACGCTGGCCTTATCTACAATTCCTTATGCCTGTCGTGCCGGACGATGCCTATTACCTCTCCAATCTGGCTTTAGTACCCGAAACGCGCGGCCAGCGCATTGGCGACCTGCTATTGGGCAATGCCTTCACAAATGCCAAGAAAGCAGGCCTGCGTGAGGTGCATTTGGATGTGGCATCCACCAAACCCGCCGTGGGTTTCTACAAACGTATGGGCATGGAATGCCGGGCCGAAACCAATATGCCCCCCATCGCAGAACATGTGCCGCCCCACTTCCGCATGGTGATGGACCTCACTTCGTGGGGGGATTGAGCCGGGTTAGAAGACTTGAGGTATCCCAGCGATTGCCGCCCAGCGCCTGCACTTCTGCGTACCAATCATCCACCAACTGGGTAAGCGGCAATTGCGCGCCAATTTTCTGCGCCTGTTCCATGGCAATACCCAAATCCTTGCGCATCCAATCAACCGCGAAGCCAAAATCAAACTCCCCCGCGGCCATGGTTTGATGACGGTTTTCCATCTGCCAGCTTTGCGCCGCGCCTTTGGAGATCGCGCCGAACACTTTATCCGTATTCAGCCCCGCCTTTTGCGCAAAGTGCACAGCCTCAGCCAAACTTTGCAGCAAACCACCGATGCAGATTTGATTGACCATTTTGGTCAATTGCCCCGCGCCAACCGGCCCCATCAAGGTTTGCGCCTTGGCATAAGCATCCATAATGGGTTCGGCCTTGGCGAAATCAACTTGTGCGCCACCGATCATGATGGTGAGTTGGCCATTCTCAGCGCCTGCTTGCCCGCCAGACACGGGCGCATCCAAAAAGCCCGCCCCCTTCGCTTGAGCAGCAGCCGCCAGTTCTTCCGCCAACCCGGCGGAAGCCGTGGTGTGATCCACCAGCACTGCGCCTGCCTGCAAGCCTTCTATCACCCCGCCTGGTGCCGTAGTGACAGAGCGCACATCATCGTCATTGCCGACACAGACAAACACGAAATCAGCACCCTCAGCCGTCTTGGCGGGTGTATCAGCACTGGCCCCACCATGTTCCACCACCCAGCTTTCAGCCTTCTGTTGCGTGCGATTATAGACCGTCACCGCATGGCCCGCTTTCGACAGATGCCCCGCCATGGGGTGCCCCATAACGCCCAAACCGATAAAAGCTGCTTTCACCATCTGATTAAGTTCCTTACCCTTGAGGGATGTTTAAACGATTCATTCTTGCCAGCTTTCTAATCCTTCTCAGTCCGCTTGTCCAAGCAGCACCCACCCATGCGATTGCCATGCATGGTAAAGCCGCGCTGCCGCCAGATTTCCAGCATTTCACCCATTCAAATCCGCAAGCCCCAAAGGGTGGCACTTTGCGGCTTAGCCAGATTGGTGGGTTCGACAGCCTAAACCCCTTCATCGTGCGCGGACTGGTGCCCAAAGGCGTAAAGGAACGCGTCTTTCAATCCCTTATGACCCGCAACCCGGATGAACCTTTCACCCTCTATGAAGGGCTGGCCGCACGCGTGGAAATACCCGACGACCGCAAAAGCATCACCTTCCATTTGCATAAAACCGCCAAATGGAGTGACGGCAAGCCGGTGACCGTGGAAGATGTGGAATTTTCTCTAAACATCCTCAGCACCAAGGGCCGCCCCAATCACCGCCACTATTACGGGCAAGTTGAAAAGACAGAACGGGTAGGCGAACACGGCATTCGCTTTCACTTCGGCGCGCAAGGCAACCGGGAGATTCCCCTTATTCTGGCGCTGATGCCAATCCTACCCAAACACGTCTACAAGGGGGACGCTTTCGCAAAAACATGGAGCAGCCCGCCCATCGGCTCCGGCCCTTATGAGGTGGCGGCGGTGGAGCTGGGCCGCAGCCTGACGCTCTCCCGAAAGCAGGATTGGTGGGGAAAAGATCGCCCCGTGAATGTAGGGCGCTACAATTTCGATGAAATCAAAATCATCAATTTCCGTAATCGCACGGCGGCCTTTGAAGCGTTCAAGGCCGGAGATGTGGATGCCTGGTTTGAAGCTGACCCACAAAAATGGGCCAGCGACTATACCTTTCCCGCCGCCAAAGATGGCCGCCTGATGAAATCAGCGTTTGAGAACGGCTGGCCCGCAGGCATGTTGGGTTTGGCGTTCAACACACGCCGCGACAAGTTCAAAGACAGGTATGTACGCAATGCCCTGATTCACGCTTTCGATTTTGAATGGATGAACCGCATCTACTTTCATGGTGCCTATAAACGCACGCAAAGCTTCTTCGAGAAGTCGCAGCTCGCTGCCCATGGCACACCCACCGCAAAGGAAGTTTCCCTTGCCCAAGATGTCGGCGCCAAGATTGATGCACAAGGCTATCAAGCGCCCAAAAGCGATGGCAGCGGCAACAACCGGCGCAATCTACGCAAGGCCGTGAAGCTGATGAAGGACGCAAATGCCCAGCCCTTCACGTTCGAAATTCTGCTGGCAGACCCGGCCCATGAACGGATGATGCTGGCCTATGCCAAGTCGCTGCAAACGCTGGGCATCACCGCCAAAATCCGCACCGTGGATAGCGCCCAGTTTGAGGCGCGCCGCGCGACCTACGACTATGATGCAATCATCTATGAGTGGGGCCAATCCCTTTCGCCCGGAAATGAACAAAGCTTTTACTGGGCCACCGATACGCGCGACCGGGAAGGCACCCGCAACTATTTCGGTGTAAATGACCCCGCCACCGACAATCTGATTGAAAAGATTGTAGCGGCCCGCACATATGAAGACCTGACCCTTGCGGTGAAAGTGCTGGATCGCACGCTGCTGCATGGCCGCTACGTGCTGCCGCTTTACCACAGTCCGGTTGAACGGGTGGCGCATTGGCAGCGCGTCAAGCTGCCGGGCACTGTGCCTTTGTTCGGCCTAAAGCCCGACCGCTGGTGGTATGAGGAGGCTGCGGATTAGGACGCCAATTTAAGATTCGCGGCTTCCTTCTGGGCGCGGGTGCGTTCGGTCCACTTTTTCAAGTTTTCGCGGGCGGTTGCTTCTTCATGTTCCATGATCTTGTCGTGGTTCGCATCCTTCACTGTGATTTCCACATTCAAACCGTTCGGATCATAGAAATAGATGGAATGCACAAAATCATGATCAATCGGCCCAAAGTGGTTGACGTTGTGCTGGGTCAGGCGCGCTTGAAATTCTTTCAGCTTGTCCATGCTCTCCACCTCCATCGCGAAGTGCAGATCCATGCCCCATTTATCCTTGAACATGTCTTCATCCACATCGCCCGGCACATCAAAGAAGGCAACATAGTTGCCATCGGCCATTTCGAAGAACAGATGCATATAGGGATAATCTTTTTCGGTGCCGGGCAGGCGATCAAAGTCGAGTGCCGCGACCAGTTTGAGGCCCAAAATGTCTTCATAAAACACGCGGGTTTCTTCCGCATCGCGACAGCGAAACGCGGAATGGTGCACACCTTGCAGGGCTGGAATATTGCTCATGGGAACCTCCTGTTTAGTATGTAGCTTAGTGCTTGCCGAAAATATCCTCAATGGAGTTCAGCACCATACCGTCCTTCACCGGGTTCAAACCCGTCACATTCACCGCCTTCAACGCGATGCGGCGCACACTGCCATCTTCGGCCATATCCAGATCAATAATGTTGATACAAGCCAAATCCTGTTCAAACGCGCCCGCCGCATTTACCGATCCGCTGGCAATATGGGACAGCAACAGACGGTTAATTCCCTCATGCGCCACCACCAAGGCAGTCGCCCAATCAGAATTGGCGATCAACCGATCAAGCCCGGCAAGTGCCCGCGTCAGCCCGTCCAAAAAGCGTTCGCCGCCTTCACCCAAACTGCCATCAACACCTGCGCTCCACGCCTCATCAAATGCACCGACCAACGCTTCAGACAGGCTGTGTTGGGTAAGCAGGTGGCCGAAATTGAAATCACCTGATTTGAGTTCCCGGAAATCCGCATCAATTTCAAGCGCCGGGGCATGGTCGCCTTGTGCTGCCAACACGCCTTCCGCTGTTTGGTAGGTGCGCGGATAGCCGGAACACACCGCCTTATCAAAACGAATGGCTTTGAGCGCCTCACCCGCCGCCCTGGCTTCGCCTTGGCCACGCTCTGTCAGGTTTACCTGTGTGGTATCAGGCTCCCCATCAATAATGGGGGGATTGAAATAATCCACATGCCCGTGGCGCATCAAATAGATGCGCCGCCGGGATATTGTGCCGGGCAGAAAACCCATTAAACGGCTTCTGCCGCAATCAGGCTTTCAATCTCATCGTCTGAGAAGCCCCAGTCAGAAAGCGCGTCTTGCGTGTTGGCCCCGGGCGCTGGCGGGCCGGAACGCACTTCCGGTTCTGTGCGGCTGAAGCGCGGCGCGGGCGCAGGCTGGGTAACGCCATCCACCTCGATAAAGGTTTTTCGTTCCACATTATGCGGATGTTTCGGCGCTTCGTCCCAATTCAACACCGGGGCAAAGCACACATCGGTGCCTTCCATAATCTCGCACCATTCATCGCGCGTTTTGGTTTTAATGCAGGCAGCTACTTTGGCTTTCAGTTCCGGCCATTTGGACTTGTCCATTTGGTTTTGGAATTCCGGATCTTCGCCCAAGCCCGTATGCTGCATCAACAGCGCATAGAATTGCGGTTCGATGGAGCCGATGGACACATATTTGCCGTCAGACGTTTCATAGCAATCATAAAAATGCGCGCCGCCATCCAACATATTGTTGTAGCGTTCATTCGTCCAAATACCGGAATGCTTGAAGCCATACATCATGGCGGAAAGAAGGGACGCACCATCAGTCATGGCCGCATCCACCACTTGGCCCTTGCCAGATTTTTGCGCTTCCAAAATACCGCACACAATGCCGAATCCTAAGAACATCGCCCCGCCCCCAAAGTCACCGAACAGGTTTAGCGGCGGCGGCGGAGGCGTGTCGGCGCGACCCGTGCCGTGCAATGCACCCGTCAAAGCGATGTAGTTCAAATCATGGCCCGCTGCTTGCGACATCGGCCCAAACTGGCCCCAGCCCGTCATGCGGCCATAGACCAGTTTTTCGTTGCGGGCGGCCACCACATCTGGCCCCAAGCCCAAGCGTTCCATCACGCCGGGCCGGAAGCCCTCGATCAATGCATCTGCCTTTTCCAGCAGCTTCATAACCGTTTCAATGCCTTCCGGCTTTTTAAGATCTACCGCCACAGAGCGACGGTTGCGCAACAAGGGATCGAAGCTGGGGGCCGGGCCACCTTTGGCACCATAGCGATCAATGCGGATGATATCCGCGCCCATATCGGCCAACAACATGGCGCAGAATGGCCCCGGGCCAATACCTGCAAATTCAACAATCTTTACGCCTTCTAACGGTCCCATATTCTTCTCTCCTATATGTGTAAATTAAATGCCGGTTTTGGATTGGGCGTCATCCACGGTAATTGTGGTGCCCGAAATAATGCGCGCTTCATCTGAACACAGCAGCAGCAGCACCCCGTCCAGATCGTCAATATCGCCCAAGCGGCGACGCGGGAAGCTCATCACCTGCTTGTTGCCTTTTTCGGTCTTGTACCAATCAGAATTGATTTCCGTTTCGATATAGCCGGGCGCTATGCCAACGACATTGATGCCAAATTTGGCATATTCGCGCGCCAATGTTTCAGTCATCATAGAAACGGCGGCTTTGGACATGCAGTAAACGGCATTCCCCTTCAACACCGTGTGCGATCCGATGGATGAGATGGAGATCACCGTACCTTCGGCCCCGCGGGCCTTCAAGCGGCGGGCATGTTCGGTTGTGGCCAAAAACACCGCGCGAGTATTTGTGTTCATCACATAATCATAATCTTCCGCGGTGTAATTGATCGCCACCGTATCAACGCTAACACCGGCATTATTGATGACAATATCAATGGGACCGAGCGCCTGTTCCGTCTCATCAAACGCACGGTTCAAATCAGCCTCGTCGGTTACGTCCATGGCAGTGGCGAATACTGTGCCGCCCGCCGCCTCAATCTCGGCCTTTACGGCCTCCAGCCGTTCCTCACGACGCCCGGTAATCGCCACTTTGGCCCCGGCGTGGGCCAAAACCTTGGCAAAGCGCACCCCAAAGCCAGAGGTGCAACCAGTGATAAAGATAACCTTGCCAGACAAATCGGCGGTGAGTGTAGTGGTACGCAGCATGTGATTCCCCAATTTTGAATTGGCCGCAATCTAGCCGAGGCAGCCGCCCTTGGCGAGTCGGGTTTGGGGGGCTAAACTGGGCTCATGAAAATTGACATTATCTCAGATAGCGTGTGCCCGTGGTGCTATATCGGGCTGAAGCGCATTCAACAGGTGCGCAACGAAATGCCGGAGCTGGGGCTGGAATTGCGCTGGCGGCCTTTCATGCTGAACCCGGACATGCCGCCCGAGGGCATGTCGCGCAAGGAATATATGCGCCGCAAATTCGGCACATCGGGCACGGGGTCAGATAACCCCGCCTATAAGGCGATTGTTGAGGCCGGCGAACAACTGGGTATTCCCTTCGCATTTGGCAGTATTGAGAAAATGCCCAACACGCTGGACAGTCACCGGCTGGTACGCTGGGCCGTGACCGCCGGGTGCCACGAAGAAATTGTGGAAATTCTGTTCCGCAAATATTTTGTCGATGCGCTGGATATCTCCGATCCCGCGGTGCTGATCGATGCGGCTGAAGAAGTGGGCATGGATAGGGAGCTGGTCGAACGGCTGCTGGCGGGCAATGACGATAAAGACCTTGCCATTCGCGAAGATTTGGATGCCCGCGAAATTGGCGTGACCGGCGTGCCTGCCTATTTGATCGAAGGCAAGTTCATTATTCCCGGCGCGCAGGACGTGAAGGACATGAAGCTGATTCTAACCCGTGTGCACAAGAAGTTCACCGCGATGCAGGCGGAAGGAACGGCCTAAACCCCGTAGTAATCGCGATACCACTTCACGAAATTGGCGACGCCCTCACGCACATCTGTATCAGGCCTATAGCCTGTTGCAGCTTCGAGCCGGGCGGTATCTGCATGGGTCGAGACCACATCACCCGCCTGCATCGGCAACTTGTTCAGCTTTGCCTTTTTGCCCAAAGCCTGTTCAATCGCCTCGACAAATTCCATTAATGGCAATGGGCCCGAATTGCCAATATTGAACAGACGATAGGGGGCCACGCCACTGGTGGCCGGGCTTGGGGCCTGCCCGTCCCATGCCTCATCCCTTGCGGGTGGATTATCGAGCGCCGCCAAGACACCAGCCACGATATCATCCACATAGGTAAAATCGCGCGATAACTCACCCCCATTGAACAAGGGGATAGGCTCATCTGCCAAGATTGCCTTGGTGAATTTGAACAGCGCCATATCAGGCCGCCCCCACGGGCCATAAACAGTGAAAAAGCGCAAGCCCGTCATCGGAATATCAAACAAATGGGCGTATGAATGCGCCATCATCTCATTCGCCTTTTTGGTGGCCGCATAAAGGCTGACGGGGTGATCGGTATGATGGTCTTCGCGAAAAGGCTGGGCCTCATTCGCGCCATAGACCGAACTGGTGGACGCAAAGACCAGATGCTTTACCGGGTGGGCGCGGCATGCCTCCAGCACTGACAAAAAGCCCGTGACATTGGCAGAGGTATAGTCAAACGGCGCTTCAAGCGAATAGCGCACACCCGCTTGTGCCGCCAAATTGATAACGGCATCAGGTTGCTCCGCCGCCATAACATCCATCACCTTAGCACTTTCAGCAAGGTCGAGCTTGTGGTGAGTGTAGCGATTATAAGGGGTAAGGCGCGCCACCCGCGCGTCTTTTAATGTGGGATCATAATAATCCGTATGGCTGTCCATCCCCACCACATGGCAGCCGCGCTTCAACAAGGCCTCCGCAACATGGAAACCAATGAACCCTGCCGTGCCGGTGACGAGAACTTTTTCCATCAGGCCCGCATACCAAACGCACTCACTTTTGCGTCTCCCCAAGCTTGCGCATAAGTTCATCAACCAGGAACCGCGCGCCAAAAAGGCTTAAGTGGTCGTCATCCCCATAGAGGGATTGACCATCTTCAACAATATAGCAGTTATCATCATCACATAGCTGCTTTGTCGGGTCTACCAGCACAACCTTATCGCGCCATGGTGCTTGATCCAGAAGGGTATAGAATTTCTCATTCCGTTCCCGGTAATACGCATAGGGAATGCCCGCCTTTTTCTGCCCCCGCCAAGCTGAATTATACACAGCATCTTCCAACGGGCGACCAAGCTCGGGCACCGGCAACAGCACCACAACGCGCTTGCCTGCGGCCAGCAATTGTTCCACGGCATAGGAGAATGAACCCCAATATCTTTCCTGCACTTCTTCTTGCCCACCCCCCAGTTTCGGCAGCGGAGACTCATCTGGCAAATGCGGATAGAAACCGTTGTTCTCACCATTGAGATAGTAGGAGTGCCGATAGGCTAATATGACGGTGTGCACATCGTCTTGTTCTTGCAAAAACGCCAAGGCATCGACCGACCATTTATGCCGCCGCTCATATTCGGGCATTGTGAAGCCCGGCACCCCCCAAGAGTGGGCGAAGTGATACAAGCCTTCATTTTGCGGCTTGAGCGTTTCCGCAAATATGTATGCCAAGGCGGTGACATGGCTATCGCCCAAAACCGCATAGTGTTTGTGATCACCAAAATAGGTACAGGCCTCTTCCGGCGTCACCGTCCGTGAGGCTGATGCCTCACACTTTTCGGCAAACGGGCTGTATTGGGATTCTGTCATTACTTTGTTGTCGGCGGGCGAAAAGCGGAACCGCAAACCATCGTCAAGTTGGAACAACACACCGGCAATGACCAATCCAGCCAAACTTACACCTGAAAATTTGAATATCTGCGCCTGCGAGATGCGGCGCGAATCCCTGAACGGTTTTTCAACATACCGCCAGCTCAAATACCCACAAACAAAAGCCACCGGGACCAAGGCTCCCATCACCCAAAGGCTGGGGTGCCCCTCTATCATCAAGCGCGCAAATGCATAAAGCGGTTGATGCCACAGATAAACGCTGTAGCTGATCAACCCCAATCCAACGACAGGCCCAATGGACAAAACCCGCCCGGCCCAGTTGTTTCCGCTGGCGCAGTAAAGCACCAAGCCGGTGCCGAGCGTCGGCAACAACGCCCACACACCGGGAAACGGCGTTTCACTATCAAAGGCAACAACGGAATATCCAATCATTGCCAAGCCCAGCAGCCCGCCTAGCTCAGTCAAAACACCCTCGCTTGGGCGTCCTGCTTTGGTCATATGCAGTGCTAACAAAACACCTATCAGCAACTCCCAAGCGCGGAAGGGCGACCAAAAATAGGCGGCAGATGCTGCAAAGCCCAAGGCATATTCCGTCACCGCCAAGCTAACCACCAGTGCCAGCAACACAAGCGGAAACAGATATTGTTTTGCATAACGGTTCACAACCAACAGAACCAGCGGGAAGACAAGATAGAACTGTTCCTCAACCGACAGGCTCCAACTATGCAGCAGCGGCATTTCCTCTGCGCTTGCACCGAAATATCCGGCTTCCGCCCAAAATTGAAAATTGGAGAAAAACAGCGCAACCGAGACAACAGATTGCCCAAAATTCACCGTCTGCTCTGGCAGCATATAAAAGTATGAAAATGGCAGGGTGCACAGCACCACAAATACCAAGGCAGGCAATATGCGCCGCGCCCGTCGTTCATAAAATCGGGTGATGGAAAAACCCTCACCGCCCATATCCGACAATATGATAGAGGTGATCAAATATCCGCTAATGACGAAGAACACGTCAACGCCCACATAGCCACCGCTAAAGGCATCGAAGCCAGCGTGGAACAACAAAACCGGAAACACTGCAACAGCCCGCAGCCCATCCACTTCCCGCCGGTACTCGATCATAAAACCTCCGCCGCTTTATTGGCGATTACACATGCTGCGCATTTACAGGTGCCTGAACCATAAGGCAACCACAAACAAAAAGGCCCGACACAATGGTCGGGCCTTGAATGCAATTTGCCAAGTAAAACTTAACGCTTGGAGAACTGGAAGGACTTACGGGCTTTGGCGCGACCGTATTTCTTACGTTCCACAATCCGGTCATCACGGGTAAGGAAACCACCGGGTTTCAGTACCGGACGCAGGCTCGGCTCAAAGTTAATCAAAGCGCGTGAAATGCCGTGACGTACCGCACCGGCTTGGCCGGACAGGCCGCCGCCTTTAACGGTGGCAACCACATCATACTGATCTTTACGTTCAGCCGCTTCAAACGGTTGGCGCAAGATCATGCGCAAAGTGGCGCGCGCAAAATATGTCTCAACATCGCGACCATTTACGGTAACGCGACCGGAGCCGGGCTTAATCCATACGCGGGCAACGGCGTCTTTACGACGGCCTGTTGCATAGGCGCGGCCTTGGGCATCAATTTTGGGTTCAGCAACAACAGCCGCTTCTTCAGCCGCCGCAGCAGCGCCACCCAAATCTTCAAGGCTTGAGATCTTTTGTGTTTCGTCGGTCATGCTTATGCCCTCCGCACATTTTTGGGGTTAAGGGCTTTCACATCAATCGCTTCAGGCTGTTGTGCCTCATGCGGGTGTTCAGAACCGGCATAGACCTTCAGGTTAGACAATTGCTGCTTGCCCAAGGCGCCTTTCGGCAACATGCGCTGAACGGCTTTTGTCACCACATATTCCGGGCGCTTGCTTTCCAGCATTTTGCCCGCAGTGCGTTCTTTAATGCCGCCGGGATAACCAGTGTGCCAATAATATTTCTTGTCCGTCACTTTTTTGCCGGTGAAAGCTACTTTCTCGGCGTTAATGACGATTACATTGTCCCCGCAATCCATATTGGGTGTGAAGCTAGGCAGATGCTTGCCACGCAAACGCGTTGCAATGAAAGCTGCCAGACGACCGACGATCACATCTTCTGCGTCGACGATAATCCACTTCTTATCAATATCTTCGGGGGTTGCTGAAAACGTTTTCATCTCGCATCCCTCTCTTCAAATAGGTTTACACCCCAAATGGCTTTTGGGGCTGTTCGAGGCGGGTTATCCCTTAAGGAGATGCACGAGTCAACGCGCTTAGGGGCGAAAAACCCAATATGCGTCAAGCTGTTACATATATGGTAATTATTTACCCGTTCTAACGAGAGAGTAGGTCACCGTGGCTTGAGCACACAGTTTTTCCACCCCCTCGGCCCTGATCTGAATGTCGCCCACCGCTAATGATCGCCCCAATTTCAGCAGTCTGCCCTCTGCTATCAGGGGTTTAGGCTCGGCACGGTTCAGGAAATTCATCACGAGAGAGGACGTGACCGCCATAGGCTCTGGCCCAATATGCGCAACAGTCAGCAAATACATGGTGGTATCTGCCAGCCCCATCTGCACCGGCCCCGAAATAGTGCCCCCGGGGCGGAGCTGCCCCTCACTATAAGGCTGACGCACCCGTAAATAGCCAGTTTCCACGGCCTCAACCCGCGACATCATCTCGGAATCGCCCATGGGGAAGGCGGCGCGCAGAAAATCATCCAGTTCAGAAACACGCATGACAGGGCTAGGCAGAGGCATATAGACTTCCTTTACATTACGGGAAGGGTATCACAATGAAGCGCATATTAAGGGAACAACACGGCCCTATCTGCCGTTTGGTACTGAA
This sequence comes from Alphaproteobacteria bacterium, assembly GCA_049609145.1. Classification (GTDB taxonomy): domain Bacteria; phylum Pseudomonadota; class Alphaproteobacteria; order SPJN01; family SPJN01; genus JBMYYF01. The sequence goes on along the minus strand of JBMYYF010000012.1, from coordinate 65,124 downwards.
TGAGCCCGCCAAGCGCAATGCCCTGTCTTCTGCGATGATTGCGGCGCTGCAATCCGCCCTTGATGATGCCATCGCCGAACCGACCATCCGGGTCATCATCATCGCTGCCAATGGCCCAGCTTTTTCAGCCGGGCACGATTTGAAGGAAATCAGCCAAGGCCAAGCCGAGGCAACGGGGGAACTGGTGTCGTTGTTTAAAAACTGCAACGCCTTGATGCTGGCAATCGCGAACGCACAAAAACCCATCATTGCCGAAGTGGATGGCATTGCCACCGCCGCCGGGTGCCAATTGGTTGCGCAGTGCGATCTAGCTGTCGCAAGTGATACCTCCCGCTTTGCGACGCCGGGTGCAGGCATTGGCCTGTTTTGCTCCACCCCCTCCGTTCCCCTCACCCGCGCGGTTTCCCAAAAAGCGGCAATGGAGATGTTGCTGACGGCTGATCCCGTCTCCGCAGATCAAGCCTTGGCCATTGGCCTTATCAATCGCGTTGTTGCGGCAGAAGAGTTGGGGGCCGCCACAATGGCGCTTGCAAACCGCATCAGCGAACACCCGCCAGAGGTGTTGGCACTGGGCAAGCGCACCGTGCGCGCCCACGCAAACCAATCACTGGCAGAAGCCTATGAAATTGCGGGCCAAGCTATGGTAGAAAATCTAACATTCGACGCCGCCAAGGAAGGCATCGCCGCCTTTATCGAAAAACGTCCCCCAGATTGGAAACCCACATGATCCTGCCCAAGCCAGATAACGATGACGCAGCCCTAACGGCGTTGTTTGATAGCACTCAGACCATTGCCTTAATCGGCGCCAGCCCCAAGCCGCACCGCGCCAGTAATGAGGTGATGGGGTTTCTGCTCGCCCACGGCTTTACTGTCTATCCCGTCAATCCCGGCCAAGCGGGCAAGGAAATTTTGGGGCAAAAAGTTTACGCCACCTTGGCCGATGTGCCCGGCCCGGTAGACATGGTAGATGTGTTTCGGGAGAAAGCCGCCCTGCCCGCCCTTACTGATCAAGCCATTGCGCACGGCACTAAGGCGCTGTGGTTCCAGCTTGATTTAGTAGATCATAAGGCTGCAGCAAAGGCCCAAGAAGCGGGCATGACCGTGGTGATGGACCGCTGCCCAGCGATTGAAATTCCGCGCCTAGGCTGGCGTCGCTAACGCTTTTTCCAATATCGGCATCAACTGCGCCTTGCGGTGATCCATGCCCTTATAGGCCAGATGGTCTGGATCGGCCTTTTCATACAGGCTCAGAATATAGCGTGCCCACTCAGGGTGATCCGCCACTGCTTGTTCGATCGGTGCCATAAAGGTGCCGATGGTGAACAGCACCGCACGTGTTGCGGGCAAACGCGCCAAGGTCTGCCGCTCGCAACGCAGCCACAAGGGGCCGGGTTCGGCAGAATGGCCGCCGGGGCGGAACAAATCTTCAAGTTCACTCACGCCCCAATTGTCCCGCGTGACAGGCGCATCAACCTCCAACCGCTCAAATACTCGTTCCACTGGGGTCAGCAGTTCATCGTTAAAATGCGGCACAGGATCATGGATGCCGCCCAGCGTCTTGCCCAATTTATCGGAAAGCAACCAGCCAGAGGGGAAGAACACCGCCCCGGCGGTCAGGCGATAACGCCCATCGCGCCCCTGTTGCAGCAGGCACAAATCCTCCCCCACGGCTAGACCCGCCGCAGGCAAGGAAGGCACAGCGGTTGAGAGGCTTTCGCCCAAGGCCGTTTCAACGAAGGCGCGTAATTCCTCAATCGCATCTTGCGCGCCGGTTTGAAAATCCAGCACACGGCGGCCTTCGCGCGCCCACAGGCGGCGCTTCTCACGCATCCGATCCGGCACCCGCAAGCTTTCCAAAAAATGGGGATCATCATTCAGGGGCCGCAGCCCCATGCGCATCCGCCCCGGTGGAGGCAGGTTGGAAGGGCCGAAGGGTTTCAGCCCCTCATTCATTTGGCCGACAGTTTAAAGGAAACAAACAGCATGGCCGTAAATAGCACCAAAGCGCCCAACTGGTGAGCGGCGGCCAAGCCAATCGGCACCACATGGATAAGGGTGAGGATACCCAGCACAACTTGCCCCAGCGCCACCGCGCCCAAAACCCAAAGCGACGTCATCGCCCCCTTGGGCAGGTTCGCCCGACGTTCAAAGCCTGCATAAACCAAGGCAGCGATTCCGGCCAGCACCACATAGGCCAGCATACGATGATCGAACTGCGCGGTTAGATGATCTTCAAACATCGCTGCGCCTTTCGGCACCATATCGAACAAGCCATCGGGGATGAACCTGCCATCCATCAAGGGCCATGTGTTGTAAACCCGCCCTGCATGAATGCCCGCCACAAAGGCACCACTGATGATTTGCAGAAATACCAGCCCCACCAGCAAGCGTGCGCCCATCGCCAAACCCGGCGGGCCTTCCTGCCCTCGGCCAATCAGATATGGCAGGGCAGACCAGAAGATATAACCATAGATGATGATGGCCAAACCCAGATGGGCCGCCAATCTATATTGGCTGACATCCACCCGTTCCGTCAGGCCGCTGGACACCATAAACCAACCCAGCGCACCTTGCGCGCCACCCAGCACGAAAATAAAGACAAATCGAGGAATGGCCGCTTTCTCAATTCGTCCCCGGATCAAAAAATAGAGGAACGGCACCAAAAAGACGATGCCAACGGTGCGAGCTAGAAAGCGATGCCCCCACTCCCACCAAAAAATCGTCTTGAAGTCATCAAGGCTCATACCTTTATTGACGATTTCATATTCCGGGATTTGTTTGTATTTGGAAAATTCTTCTTGCCAATCCTCAACGCTCAACGGCGGCACCATGCCTGTTACCGGCTTCCACTCCGTAATGGACAGACCGGAATCGGTCAGCCGCGTAAGCCCGCCTACCAAAACAATGGCAGCCAAAAACGCACAGACAAACATCAGCCACAGGCCAACGCCTCTATCTTTCGGGGGGTGAGGATTCGCAGACACTTCCATAAGGCAAAACTAACCTGTCCCTATTCTTCATGGCAGGCTCAGGAGTGTCGCAGCCAGTCGCTCAACTTTGTGGTTTGCGCCATTTGCCCGTTTCGATCCAGCGGATCAATGGCATGATCGGCGGGATCCATGCCAACCCAGCGATGATGTAAAACGGCAGCTCAGCCCAAGGGGTGCGCGGCACCAGCACCGGGGCAAACAGCGCAATCACCAAGGCATAGACCATCAGGAAAAAGAGGAACCCAAAGGCACCAACGAATTTGCGAAGTCTAGGGGGCATATTCAAACTTTCAGCTAAAGCGCGTCATTAAACCGGCGGCGCGGCGTTTCAAGCTGCGCGGCCAAGCACGTTGCAACAACTCAGCCGCGGCATAGGCAAAGCCCGCGATCGATACAACCTCGCCCTTCATCATAGCGTTATAACCTTGGCTGGCCACCTCATCGGCATCCAACAACGCGGCGTCTGGCACTTGGTTCAAAATATCCGACGATTCCGCCGCTATATCGAGCAATGGGGTTTTCACCACGCCGGGACACAAAGCTGAAATCGTTACGCCGCTGCCACGCAGCTCCTCCGACAAACCTTCCGTCAATGACAAGACATAGGCTTTTGTTGCGCCATAGGTGCAAAAGCCCGGCGTGGGCTGGAAAGCAGCCGCGGAGGCCACATTCAGCACCTTACCTTGGCCCCGTTCCACCATGTCTGTCACAAACACATGCAGCAGGCGGGTGAGCGCCGCCACGTTCAAATCCACCACCTGCATGATCTTGCTTGCAGGGCGATTGACGAAGGGACCGGTGTCAATCACACCCGCATTGTTAATCAGAAGTTCAACGACAATGCCTTCTTCCTCAGCGCGATCCCGCAACGCGATAGCGGCCTGCGGATCTGTCAAATCTGCCGGCCAGACATGAACCTTGATATCATGGGCCGATTTCAAGTCAGTTGCCAGCGCCTGCAACTGTTCTTCGCGGCGCGCCACCAATATCAGATCGTGCCCCTTGGCGGCCATCAGTTTTGCAAAGCTTTCGCCAATGCCGCTCGATGCGCCTGTAATCAATGCTGTGCTTGCCATTATGCTCTCCCGATTTCAGCCTCTTATACAACGAAAAAGCCCGGCACCAAACGGCACCGGGCTTTCCCTAAGAATTAAAATTCAAAATGTAGAACTAGGCTACGTTTTTGAATTTTTCCCAGTTGGCTTGCAGAGCCGCAGCAACGGGCTTGCGAGCAGCTTCGGCGCGTTCGTTGGAAAGGTTTACAACCTTTTCAGCTTGGCCGCGGTAAGCTTCTACTTGGGCTTTTACGAATTCGCGTTGAATTTCAACGGCGTCACGTACGGTTTCCGCAGCAACCAAAGCGCGGGCGTTTTTGAAGCCTTCAGCAACATTGGCTTCGAAGATGTTCAACAGCTCGGTGTTGACATCACGCAGGCCAGCTACTGTGGCATCGCCGGAAGCGTTCAAAGCTTCTTGAACGGTTTCAACGTATTCGCCAAGGGTTTCACGGTCCAGCGCACGGATGTTGTCGATAGACAGAGCACGCAGCTCTTCAACAACGCCTTCGATAGCTTCACGGATATCGGCTACGCGATCTTCCAGTTGCTCGCGCAGTTCAGCAACGCGGGCTTGCAGATCAACACCTTCGGCTACTACTTCCGGGGTTTCTACTTTAGGCGCAGCTTTTTTGGCAGCAGGCTTCTTTGCAGCCGTTTTCTTGGCAGCAGGCTTTTTAGCAGCGGTTTTCTTGGCAGCCGTTTTTTTGGCGGCCGGCTTCTTTGCAGTCGTGTTCTCAGCCATGGATCTATTCCTTCTTCTAGGCTTCGGGCGAGGCTTAGCCCCGCCTCGGGGGTTCACATCCCGCACAAGTCGGACCACCAAGGGAGGTCTTTGTTGCGGTGCAACACAGAAATAGGAAACCCGAGTTCGAAATGCAAGTGGCGTTTTTGTGCACCGCCGCAAAACTCAGTTAATACGTTGTTTTAATTACATAATGGCGCTTTGCCGCAGCGCATCAATCAAGCAGAATCAGGCACTCGCAGATAAATAGACCAGCCGCCGCAAGCCCGAACGGTTGAACTTCTGCCATTCACCTTCATGCTGCGCCAATCGATCTGCCACCGCAAAAAGCGCGGCAGGGTTATGCGTGAAGCCAATATGGCTGCCTTGAATTTCGATATTCTCTGTCTGACGTCCGGGCTGTTCCACACAAGCGCCCCATGGCACCACGCCATCGCGCTTGGACCACACCGCTGTGGTCGGCACCGGCGGCGCGACACGCATGGCTGAAAACAGATCATCATCCAGCTTATCTGCCACTTGCGGGAAAGCCGCCTGCAACATCGGCCAGATGGAGGTGTCGCGCGGATGCGCGCCGAACGGGCTGCCCAGCGTAATCACCTGGCGCACTTGATCAGGATAAAGCCGCGCCAGTTCGCGCGCATAAATGCCGCCCATGGACCAGCCGATCAACGAGACCTTCTGCCCGTAATCCCTTTGCAGCCTTAGGAAACGTGTGCCCAACGCCCGCAGACGCGCGGGGCTTGGCCCCATATTTACCCCCAGCCGCCACGCATGAGCGCGGTATCCCTGACCGCGCAAATAGCGCCGTAAAGCAAGGGTGAGCGTATCGCCCGCAGAAAATCCGGGCAGCACAAGCACGGGATGACCATCGCCCTTGGGCGCATTTTGCAAGGCAGGCCAAGCGATAGCGAGCGACGCGATTTCGCCGGCAACTCGTGCCTCAGACAGGATATTAGCAAAGCCCGGACGGGTGATCGGCGCAGCGGGATCGGGCTTTGGCCCCTCCAATGCGAGAGGGCCGCCGCCTTCAATCATCTCAACCAAGCTCATGTGATTTTCCTATCGCAGATCAACGCAATCCGCGATGGATTGCCCTCAACACCAAATTTGAAGCACAGTTCAATTGTGTTCGCAAGCGCAATATCGCACCGCACAATGAAACCCGAATAACTGACGTTGCAACTCACAGAACCTGATAAAAACTTAACAATTCGAGGTTTTCAGCCGAAAACTGGCGTTTTCCGCGCTGCTATACACGTTGCACGAAGACACGCCATCGCATCGCAGCATTTGCCATTTGCGCAACAGAAAATTCGTCGATACGGGTCGACCGCTGTCCTGATTTTCAGTTTGGAATGAAAGCAAATATCTGCCCCTTGAAAATCAAAAAAAAAAAATGAAATAGCTTGTGCTTGAGGGAAGAAGAGGCGGGCAAATGAGAAATCTTTTTGTGGCGAATTCAGCCAAGGCAATCATGGTCGGTGCCGCGGCAGGTGCTGTGATCATGTGGGGACACGTTTCGGCAACGGCAGGACCGGCAGTATCGGAACCCAACGCAAAAGTAGAAGTTGTTGGGGCCGAGGTAAACGACGACAGCGCCAAGGCATTGATGGGCAGCATCACTGTTCCGTTGGGCCATGCCTATGGCGCGCAGATCGACGGCATGGCCGGAGAGATTGACGATGCCACCGCCACCGGTATTGGCGGGCATTTGTTTTGGCGCGATCCCGACAACGCCATGTTGGGCATAACAGCGGCGAAGGCGCGGGCTTTTGGCCAATCAACCAACCGCTATGGGGTGGAGGGGGAGCTTTACCGGGGGGACTTCACCTTCAGCGCCTTTGGCGGCAGGCAAACCGGCGGGGGGTTTGGCAATATGGCCTATGGCGGTGTTGCCGCAAGCTGGTACGCAACACCGAATTTTCTGTTGCAGCTTTCCGGCGATGCGCTGGATGACACGCGATCTGCCAGCCTTGGCTTTGAATGGCAGCCAGATACAACGAATGATGGCTTTACCTTTTTTGCCAAGGGTACGCGCGGTAGCAAAAATGCCGAGGCCGTGCAAGCCGGCGTGCGGGTTTATCTGGGCAGTCGAAAGAACCTGAAAGATCGCCACCGCAAGGATGATCCGGTGAACCCGCTTTTCAATAATTTGATCACGCTGGCGGGGCAGAGCAAAGGGGTGGCTTGTCAGGTTAAATTGACAGATTCCCTTTACCTCACGGAAGCGCTGGGTTGCACAGTAATTACGAAGTTGTACGCCGACTGTGATGGACGGATCGAGGGCATAGATTGGAGTCCAGTTGAATTACGCTCATACGCCGAACCCTATCGGGAGATCGCGGAAGCGAACGTAAGGGGGCAACACATCTCACAACTGGACAAGCGAGACGGCGCGCCGAGGTCAGACTATTGCGGTCTCTAAAGATTGCATATGGGGAAGGGTTGCCGCTTCGTGTCATGACACCACCCTCAACGCACCCACCCTCGGGTCAGGCGCGACTCTAAAAATGTTCCCTACCCCTGCATAAACGCCTCAAACGCCTCGGCGTAATCGGGATGCCAGCGTGACAAGGCGGGACGGTTTTGGATGATGTCATCCACCGTCCATTGAATGCGTTTTTCATCCACCGGGCGCGGCACATCATTATCGGGGCACAGCACAAAGAAATCGTCCGCCGCCAAAGCGTCTATCAAAAAGTCTGCCACCTGTTCGCAGGTCCATGCGCCATCGGGCTTGGTATCCAAAAATTGTGAGATCATGCCGGAATAGGTGAAGCCCGGCACCAGCAAATGGGCGGTGACGCGTGTGCCGACTGTTTCGCGCAAATCATGCGCCAGACATTGCGTGAAAGCCAACACCGCCGCCTTGGACACATTATAGGCATAATTGCCCGGCGGCAGCGTAATGCCCTGCTTGGACCCGGTATTGACCACAAGGCCGGGCCTATCACTTGCCACCATGTCCCCCACAAAGGCTTGCACCCCGTTTACAATACCGCGAAAGTTAACCGCCATTTGGCGTTGCCACAAATCAGCCTTTTCCCACGTATGGCCGGGATTGATCGAGGCGCCCGCATTATTGATAAGAACTGAGACAGGCGGCAGGCCCCCCGCCTTTTGCTTCAGTGCGGCCCAATCATCTGCATTTGTCACATCGGTTTTATGCGTCACCGCACCATCAATCGTGCTTGCGGCGCGGGCCAAGGCTTCCTCATCCCTGTCGGCCAACAGTATCGTCATGCCAAAGCCTGCCAGCTTTTGCGCAACGGCCAAGCCAATGCCGCTGGCACCGCCTGTTACAATGGCGGTATGGCCTTGTTGAATGGCTGGATGTGGTGATGTCATGGCGCGGCCCCTGCTTTGAAAAAGATCAAAGCAGAGTGTTTCGCTCTCACCTCAAAAAATCAAGCGAGCTTGCGGGCGTTTACGCGCCTTGGGCAACAGCCGTAATGGGTGTGGCTTCCTCACTGGGGGCAATGGCAGGGGTGGTGCCCAGCACACGCGCGGTGGCAATGGTTTTGCACGGCAGCTCACCTGCGGCCCAGCGCACGATCTTGGCCTTCAACGTCTCGTTCGGTTTGAAGAACAATTTGTCGGCCATGGGGGAATGATAAGAATGGGTCATCTTGCGGGCCCAATCAGGCATCAGCGCCATGGAGCCATGCAGACCCGTCCAGCCATCAAAACGCTGCTTGCGGGTGGTTTCAAAATCACCGCTGACACCCAGCAGGAAATCGACAAACTGGCGGGTTTGATCATTATACGCCATGTAGCCGCGCATTTTTTCCACATAGTCTTCCAGCTCTGCCACGGTTTCGGGCACCCAATCGGCCCCGCCCATGCGGCCAATCAAAGCCTGTTCTTTCAGATACTGGTCTTTCTGCGCAATGGTGAGCGGTTTGTTGAAACGCTCATACGCCATCATAATCGCCCACGGAATGCAGGTATGTACCCAGCCGATCAATTCCGGGTCCAGCGCCTTATAAGGCACACCATCTGTGCGGGTGCCGTTAATATAACCATGCACGGTTTTAACCTGACCGATTACCCGTTCCGCCGCCTTGGTGTTGCCAAAGGTGGAGCGCAGCACATAACCCAGCGTGTTGCGCGCGCGGCCCAAGGGATCAACGCGATAGTTGGATTGGGTGAACACCCCCGCCATCACAGATGGGTGCAACACTTCCATCAATACAGCCGCGGTGCCCGCGCCGGTGACAGAAGCCAGATCGCCATTAATCTCCCAAGAGATACTGTCTGGCCCGCCACACAGGCCCAGATCACCCTTTTCGCCCCCGTAAATGGCGGCTTCATCGTGGCGACCACCCATTTCTTCCATGGTGGCGACGAGTTTGTTTTTGATGGCTTGCATGGCTTTGGCTCCTTAAGTTGAGCCTATATGGGCATATGTCGTGACAGCTGTCAATTAAATTCAGAAGACATGCGTCAGCGGGCCAGCAAACCATCGAAAATGATATCGACGGCTTGGCTGATTTGCTCCTTAGCGGGGGCGGTTGCGCCTTCATTCAACCGTTCGGTCAAAGCAGGCAGGGCAAACAGGCCGCCTGCCCCATGGGTCATTAAAAAGTAAAGCAGCGTAACCGCGTTGTGGCTGACGCGGCCTTCATCTGCCAAGCGGGACAGCCACTCACCTCCGAAATCGCGCACTGGCCGAATATAGGTGTCGAACAGATAGTCCAGCCTTGGGCCCGGGCGCGCGGCCTCCTGATTGATGATTTGCAGCAAGGCCGGGTGGGAGGCATTGATTTCGATAAAGCGCGCCACCAAACCGCGCAGCACCGCCACCTCATCCCCATCAAGTATTTCGGCCTCCGCCACCAGATCGGCAGTGAGGCGGCCAAAGCCATGCTCCATCGCGGCGTACCACAGCCGTTCCTTGGAGCCGAAACGCTGCGGGATAAGATTGTGGCTGATGCCCAGACTGCGCGCCACCTCGCGCACCGAGGTGCCCTCAAACCCGTTTTCGGCAAAGGCTTGCAGCACTGCATCCAGCAGCACATCGTCTGCCATGGCGCCGCCATCGGCATGAGCGGGGCGACCTCTGGTTCTGGTAGACATGGGCGCCTCCTTTTAGCGGGCGTGCTGATTCGGCTGATCCAAGTATCACCTAGAAGGGGCAAGAAACAAATTGCGATTTCAGCGACGGTTATTGCTTTCGGCCCCGTTACATAAGGGCTGGGAGCAAAAAGGACAGATAAATGAAAATTCAAAGAACCCGCCTTCACACAGATTTGCTGGCCGCGCTTGTGGGCGTTGGCATATTGGTGACAGCCCCGGTTATGGCCGAAAGCCATGGGGCCGATGGCAAGATGTGCAAGCATATGAAGCACCACATGAAGCACCATGGGACGAAAAAGATGCTCAAGCATTTTGACGAGATTGATGCAGATAGTGACGGCAAAATCACGCAAGATGAAGTGAAAGCGCATCACGCCGCCCGACGCGCTGCCGCCGACAAAGATGGTGATGGCAAACTCTCCAAAGCGGAATTCCTCGCCAAAGCCCAAAAGAAAGCCGAACGCAAGTTTGCGCGGATGGACAAAAATGACGATGGCTTTATCTCAAGTGATGAAAAGCGTAAACGCCACCACGGAAAGCACGATTATTTCGCCAAGCTGGATAAAGACGGCGATGGCGCGCTGACCAAGGCAGAGATTGAGGCTCATAAAGGCAAACACAAAGGCCATCATGGGGACAAATCTGGCGGCGACCGCTAAGCTGATCCCTCAACTCATGAGGGATGGCTCCCAATGTCGGATGCCCATAAGGCAGATGCAGAACTGATGAAACAGGTCGCGGCAGGAAATCCCCAAGCTTGCCGCGCCTTGCTGGAGGCGCATCTGGCCCCCGCCTATCGCCTTGCGTTTGGGATTGTGGGCCGCGCCGACAGGGCCGAAGACATTGCGCAGGAAGCCATGTTGCGCTTGTGGAAAGCCGCTCCGCGCTGGCAGGCCAAGGCCAAGCTTTCCACATGGCTCTACCGGGTAACGCACAATTTGGCGATTGATGAAAAGCGCAAATTGGAGCGCGAAAGCGGCACTGAAATGCCGGAGATGGCGGACCCCGCGCCCGGCGTGATTGCCGCCCACGCCGCCGCGCAAGACGCAAGCGCCCTTGAACAGGCAATTGCCCTGCTGCCGGAAAGGCAAGGCATTGCCATTCGGCTGATTTATTTCGAGGAACTCGCCCAAGCCGAGGCTGCGGAAATAATGTCGATCACGCCTGTCGCGCTGGATTCCTTGGTGGCGCGGGCGCGGCGTGGTTTGAAGGCCCATCTGGAAGGAATGCGATGATGCAAGATCAGGAACTGGAGGCCCTGCTGAAGCAGGCACCGAAACAGCAGCCCTCAGCGGCACTATACGGCAGTTTGTTAGAGCAAATGACCGGGCCACGCCCCTTCGGCTGGCGCGACTTTATGCACGCGCTATGGCCTTTTGGTCCCGCATGGCAACCTGCCGGGGCTTTTGTGGCATTGGCGGTGATGGGCTTTGTGCTTTCCCCCAGCCTCAACCCCACCAACACAGCAGATGAGTTTGAGCTGGCAAATGCAGATTTCAGCCGCCTTGTTTTGGGCAGCGAAACCTATCTTGATGAAGGAACCATGTGATGACCGCGCAACGCATTATAGGTTTTGCCCTGTTTATATCGCTCGGCTTGAACATTTTGTTGGGCGCGGCTTTGCTTGGCCCCAGGTTTCACGGACCGCATGGCAAGGGGGCCGGCATGATGGGGGGCATGATGGGGCCACGCCATCACTTAATGCAGGAACAGCTTGCCACGCTCTCACCGGAAACACGCGGCAAGGTGGAAGACATTTGGCGCACCCATCACCGGGCACTGCGTGGCTCTTTCCGCGAAATGCGCAAGGCACGCCGCGCGCTCACCCAAGCGCTGACCGCCGACAGCTACGACCCCCAAATCGTTGCCGACGCGATGGCCGATATGGATGAGGCACTGGCCACACCACGCCGCCATCTGGCCGAGGCCGTGTTGCAAAGTGCCGCCGTGATGACAGATGAAGAACGCAAAGCCTTTTTCGAGCAGGGCCTGAAAGGCAGAGGGCACAAGCCGCATGGCCACAAGCCCCACCACGGCCCGCCCCCCCATGACGGGACGGCACCGCCACAGCCTTAGTCCATTTGCACCACACTTTGTGCATTTCGTCACACATGCTTCACATTCTTGTCGGGCTATGCGTATAACCCTTTAAGATTACCTTCACCGTTCCCATCTAGGCTGTGAACGGATGTCAGCATCGTAAAGTGAAGGAGATCAGGCAGATGAGACAGCGCATAAAAATTGCCGCGCTGGCGCTTGGCCTGATGATGCCTTTAACGACCACGGGGCCTGTTGCCGCCGCCGACGCGACCGATCGAGATCAACAATATGATTTGGGCCTGGCCTATCTGCGCGGCCAATCGGTACCGCTGGATGAAGCCCGTGGCGCCACCTTGCTTGAAGCCGCAGCCAATGCCGGGAACGCCGCCGCGCAGCTTGACCTGTCGGCGCTTTACCGCACTGGCCGTGGCGTTTCCCGCAATGGCGCAAAGGCGTTCAAATGGTTGAGTGCCGCCGCCGACCAAGGCTTCAGCACCGCGCAATATCACTTGGCACGCGCTTTCCATATGGATGATTTGGGCATGGGCCACGACCCGGCACTGGCCGCCCATTGGTATCATGCTGCCGCCACCCAAGGGCATGTGGATGCGCAGATCGCGCTGGGCGGGCTTTACCTTGCAGGCATCGGGGTCATGCAAAGCCGTGCCATGGCCATGGCGTGGTACAACGAGGCGGCGGGCGAAAGCCACCACGCAAAACGGCTGGCTGATTTTTTGGCGCGCCAGCTTTCCCCAAAAGAACGCAAAGCCGCCAAATTGATTGATCTGAACGCCCCGGTCCAAAGCCTGACCGGAGCCATCGCGGCGCGCTAACCGCACCACGTCTGCCACACTGTTGCCCAAAACACGGCACAGACTTTTCCTTGGGCCATCACCAGTGGCCTGCCGGAGAAACTGATGGAGTGGAACAGATGAAAAAGGCCTTGATACTTTGCGCCGCGCTTGCCGTTGCGCCCCTTGCCATGACCGCCCCTGCCGTTGCCAGTGACAAGGATTTGCTGGATGCAGAAGCCTGCGCCAAAACCAAAAACGGCATTGGCATATTTCTGGGCTTGGCAGATCGCGCTTTGAAGGACAGCGAGGCCAAGCGCAAATCAGGCGACATAGCGGGCCAGGAAGAAGCGTTCAAGAAAGTGCTGGCTTTGTCTGAGTTGGCCGAAAACTACACAATGGTTTACCAAACCTTTTGTGATTAAGCCCGTTAGCAATTGATATAGCGCACCGGGTTGGCGTTACCTTTGCGGCGATATTGGGCAGGTAACGCCTTACCCATATATCGCCGCTGAATGGCGTCGGGGGCCTCACGACCCAGAAAGCCAAACCGCCCCGGCCGATCCTCATCCATTGCCGGAAAATTTTCCACAGTGACGGGCAACCACCTGTCGGCCACAAACACACCAATAATAAGCCCCCGGCGCACGGCAAAAATATACGCGGCCTTTTCGGCACGGCTGGCCTTGAGTTTCCATGCGTAACGCACGGAATTGTAGATCGACCTTTCACCCGCCGTTTGATTGATCATGATCGCAACAACCTTATGCGTGATTTGCGCTTCCTTTGCTTGGTAGCGTGCCAAAATTTCCAGTGCATGTGCGGCCCCCCGTTCGGCCGCAGCATGACCTGCCACAATATTTGTGAGCCCCGGATAGGCATCCATCACTGCCGCCTCAACCTCGAAGGCGGTTTTTTCATCAAGGCCGTGTCGGTGAATGATGTGGGCAACCTCAAAACCCGCCAATTTTATTTCACGAATGCGCCGGGTCTTATCTGTCAAGTCATCTTTCGCGACAGCGATTTCGCCCGCCGCATGTTTAAAAACGCGATTGCCCTTACCCTTGCCTACGTAAAATGTTTCTCCATTGCGGGGATCAATCAAGCGATAAACATAGTAGCCAAGTTTGCTGGCAATGGCGGGCGGAAATTGTTTTTGGATCATGGTGAAAATCTAGCGAAAGTTGGTTAAAAAACCTTAACAACAAAAAGGCGGCAGGTTGCCCCGCCGCCTTCAAAATTGACTGGACGCCGGATCAAGTCCGGCGTGACGCACGGGGCGTTTACGCCCCCTTCGGCAACTCCGAATAGGGCACGTTTTTATCAACGCGCACATCTTGCGGCAGACCCAACACACGCTCGGCGATGATGTTGCGCAGGATCTCATCGGTGCCGCCGGCAATGCGCAGTCCCGGTGCCCAAAAATAGGAGGCATGGAACATTAGATCATCGCCCAGCGTATCGCGGTCCATGGTGAGGCCGTTCATATCCATCAAATCCATGGCGAAGGCTGTCATGTCTTGCAGGCGATTGGCCGACACCACCTTGGTGATGGAGTTTTCCGGCCCCGGCGTTTCGCCCCGAGACAGCGCGGTAAGCGTGCGGAACTTGGTGTATTTCAGGCCCGCGCCTTTGATATACCAATCGGCCAGCTTTTGACGCACTTCCATGTCTTTCATGGCAGGACCAGTTTCAAGTTCGGTGCGGCGGGCCAGATCCATCAAGTCTTCGACATCCGGGCCACCGGCATCGCCCACGGCAAGGCGTTCGTTCATCAAAGTGGTAAGCGCCACTTTCCAGCCATCGCCCACTTCACCCACGCGCTGCGCATCGGTGACTTTAAGATCGGTAAAGAACACCTCGTTAAAGCCGCTGTCACCGCTCATTTGTTTGATGGGGCGCACCTCGACGGCGGGATCGTGCATATCGATCCAGAACATGGTGAGGCCCTTATGCTTGGGCACGTTGGGGTCGGTGCGGGTCAGCAGCAAACCGTAATCACAGAATTGCGCGCCGGTGGTCCACACTTTTTGGCCATTGATGGTCCATGTGTCGCCATCTTTTTCCGCACGTGTGCGAATGCCTGCCACATCAGACCCGGCTGCGGGTTCGGAGAACAATTGGCACCAGATTTCTTCCCCACGCAGCGCCGGTTGCACAAAGCGGGTCAGCGCCTCTTCGCCGCAATAGGCGATCAAGGTTGGCACACACATGCCCAAACCGATTTCAAAGAAACCAGATGGCACCAGAAAGTTTGATTGTTCCTGTGCCCAGATCACATTTTGGATCGGCGAGCCACCGCGGCCACCCCATTCTTCGGGCCAGGTGATTTGCGCATAGCGGGAATCAGCCTTTTTGGCTTGCCAGGCTTGTGCGGCTTTCTTGGCTTCATCATCAGAGAGACCCTGCCGCCAATTGGCCTTGGCTTCGGTTTTCTTGGTTGCATTCGCCTCGAACCACGCACGTACTTCGGCGCGGAATTCGGCTTCTTCGGGTGTATCGTTAAAATCCATCTCTAAATTCTCCTGCTCACGCGCCTTAGGCTGCGTTTTTCTTTTCAAGTTCGGATACCAGCTTGTCTTTCCACACGCGGGTGGCACCAAGCTGCAAGCCGGTTAGGCGCGAACGGCGATAATGGAACTGGGTGTCTGCCTCCCATGTGAAGCCAATGCCGCCATGCACCTGAATGTTTTCCTTGGACGCGAAATGATAGGCATCAGACGCCGCCGCACGGCACCCGGCAGCCGCCAAGGGCAGTTCCGGTGCATCGGTCGACAAGGCCCACGCGCCGTAATAGGCGTTGGAGCGCGCAATGGTATTGCCGATATACATGTCGGCCATCTTATGCTTGAGCGCCTGATAAGACGCGATTTGACGACCAAAGGCGAAGCGTTCCAGCGAATAGGCTTTTGCCATTTCAAGCGCCGCCTCAGACCCGCCAACCTGTTCAAAGGCCAACAATACAGCCGCGCGATCAAACACACGTTCCTTGATGTCCCAGCCTTCACCATCTGCCCCCAGCAATTGCGCCGGTGCCCCTTTGAAGGAAAGTGCGGCGACAGAACGTGTGGGGTCCATGGTGCGTTGTTCGCGCTTTTCAACGCCATCACCGTTTAGATCCACCAACACAGCCGCGGTGCCTTTGCCGGTTTTGGCAATAACAATCGCAATGTCTGCCACGTCACCATCAATCACGGCCACTTTTTCGCCGGTGAGGGTTGAGCCATCAAAGGCGCAGGCAATGTTTTTGGCCGTGGGGGCGGTATTGCTTTCAGCGACTGCCATGCAGCCAATGGCCTCGCCTGCCGCGATCTTGGGCAGCCATGCGCTTTTTTGATCTTGCGAACCGCCCAGCATCAACGCCTCTGCCGCCAAATAAACGGTGGAGGAGAACGGCACAGGCGCAACAGCGCGGCCCAGTTCCTCGGCGATCACGCACAGTTCCAAATGGCCCAAGCCCAGGCCGCCAAATTCTTCCGGGATGGCCGCGCCCATAAAGCCCATTTCGGCCAAACCGGCCCACAAGGATTTGTCGTAAGGCGCATCCCCTTCAAGGATTTTACGCACGTCGCTTAAAGCGCATTTATCTGCCAAAAAGCGCTGAGCGGTTTCCTTCAGCATCTTCTGATCTTCGTTGAAGTCGAAATTCATTCGATCCCCCAAAATATTACTTAGTTGAATTCAAGACGGCGCAGGATTGCGGCTTTGGCCCCAAGATGCAAGGTGAAAATTCTACCCGTGAGTAAAATCCGAGAAAACCCATGACCGCAAATCCCTAACCCCTTGTGATTAGGCAGATTCTACCGTTGAATGCAGTCTTTCGGGCTGGAGGGATGAAGCGCCGTGGCGCAACTGGACGACATTGGGGAAGATGCGATAAGCGCAGAGCCCGCCGCCAATTGGATGACGCGGCGCTATTTGCTGGCGCTGTCGATCATCGCCCTGCTGGCCTTGTCGGCGTTTCTTATTTTCCAGCAAGCCACCCAGCAATCCTTGAAGGTGCAAGAAGCGATTGATGTGGCAGGCCGCCAGCGCGCGCTATCCCAAACAACGGCCCTGCATTTGCAAAGCTTGGCAGAACTCAACCTGTTGGTATTGGCCGGGCAGGTCACCGCCGATGATCATGCCAACCGCCATCGCGATGTTGCCGCAAACCTGACCCGCACCTTGGACCTTATGGAAGAAGGCCACCAAACGCTGACATCGGGCGGGGTTGGCTTTTTACAAGACGGCACCTTACCGGAAACCCTGAAGACCATCTATTTCAAGCCGCCGTTCAATCTGGATCAACAGACGCGGGATTTCATTACCGATGCGCGCGCAATTTTGCGCCTGCCGCTGGAAAACCAAACACTGGCGCAACCGGCGGTGCAGGACTTGATCCAGCAGCGCGCCAACCGCCTTTTACAATCGCTTGATCTGGCCGTCACGGTTTACAACCGGGAGGGCAACGAGGCGCTGGAACAAATTCGCTTTGTGCAAATCGCGCTTATGTTCGCCACGATTGCCACCTTGATATTGGAAGCCATTTTGATCTTCCGCCCGATGGTGTCGCGGGTGGAACGTGAGATTGCAGAAAACAAGCGCATCAGTTCCGAATTGCGAGTGGCGCGCGACGGGCTGGAAGACGAAGTGATCCGCCGCACCAAAGACCTTGAAGATGCCCGCGCGGAGGCCGTGCAGGCCAATATCGCCAAATCACGCTTTTTGGCTCATGCCAGCCACGATTTAAGCCAACCGCTGGAAGCGATGAATCTTTTTGTCGGCGCGCTGGATCGTCAATCGGACAGCAAGCGGGTAAAAGCCATTACGCACGATCTGCGCGCTGCCCAACGTTCCATGCGGCAATTGCTGGCCGCACTGTTGGATATTTCGCAAATTGAGGCGGGCGTGATCACCCCCAACCCGGAGCCATTGCGTCTGTCGGCCCTGTTTAGCCAACTGGCGGCAGAATACGCCCCGCTGGCAGGTGAAAAGGGGCTGACCTTCAAATTGGTGCAAACCGATCACGAGGTCATGGTGGACCGCATGTTGCTGGAACGCATTTTGCGTAATTTGATCACCAATGCCATTCGCTACACAGATGAAGGCTCTGTGTTACTTGGGTGCCGCCACCACCCCGCCGACGACGACGGCAATCGGCGTGTCAGAATTGAAGTGCGCGACAGTGGTCCCGGCATTCCCCCGCATGATTTGGAAAGTATCTTCGAAGAATTCAAACAGCTTGATTTCGCCGGGCGCGATAAATCAGAGGGGCTGGGCCTTGGCCTGACCATCGCCAAACGTACCGCCGACTTGATTGACGAAACATTGGATGTGCGTTCCCAAGAAGGGCGCGGTTCTGTTTTCAGCGTAACGGTGACACTGATCTAGGTTCCGCCGTTACTTGGCGGCGCGGCCTTCTTTCAACATCAAAACCGCTTGCGTTCGATTATCAGCGTTCAAGGCGCGCAGTACAGCCGTGACATGGCCTTTGACCGTATTGATATTCAATTCCAGTCGCTCACCGATTTCCTTGTTGGAAAGGCCCATGGCCATCATGTCCAGTACATCACGCTGGCGCGGCGTTAATTCTTGATACCAGCGTTCATCGCGCCCCCGATCAATGCCGCCTGCCTGCATGCTGGCAGCCTGGCCCGCCCCCATGCCTGTTTCAGCCGCCGCAGACCATTCGGGCATGCTATCTGTCAGCCCGCCCATGGCCGGCGGCACATAGGTACCGCCCGCCAGCACCAGCCGCAAAATGCTCAAGAACAAAGTGTCATCCGTTGTTTTGGGGATATAGGCGCGCGCGCCTGCCGCCAACACACGGCGCATATCACGCACATCTTCCGACACGGAAAAAATAACGATCGGGCTTGGGGCGACCTTGTCTGCCAAATCACGCAGGGCATCTGCCTCAACGGGATAAGGCGCGAACAAATCAATCAACAACAGGTCGGGCGGCCCGCTGCCATTGTTCAACGCAACATCCACCGCTGCCTCAAAGCTGTTCGCTTCCAGAAAACTGACATCATCTGCCAGCTCTGACAGAAGATGTTTCAGGCCGTTTCGAACAATCGAATGGTCATCAGCAATTAGAATGTGCATTTTTTTCACTCGCGCCGGACAAAAATTTGTCCGCTTTACTATTCGTTAATCAATCAGGGCCATTATCGCAGTCGTAGCAAGGGAAACAAGCCTTGCAACAAGAAACGGGCCCGGCTTCTCCCTCCCTTCCCCCCAACCCGCCCGGGCCCGTTTCCTTTAAAACTCTCGGTCGACAGGTCGATGGCTGCCCCGCCATCGCCTGTTTCCGTGGTTTTTTGGGGCACTGCTTGGATTATTGCCCCAAATCACGCTAGGTTGACCAGATGACAACCGAACAACACACATCCCCAGCCACGCCAAAGAGCACGAAGACCCGGGCCAAAAAGCAACCACGGGTTGCGCGCAAAGACGTGATCGTGGAAGTGGCACGCACATTATTTAATGAACGCGGCGTCAGCGCGGTCACAACGAATCACATCGCCGCTGAAATGGGGATATCCCCCGGCAACCTTTATTATCATTACCGCAACAAGGAAGACATTATCCTGACCGCGTTTCAGCGGCTGGTGGATGAGGTTGATCCGATCTTGAATATCGGTGAAGACGAGGTGATAGACGCCGCGCGCCTGACCGGGGACATCGAAGCGGTGTTGCGGGTGATGATGCGCTATCGCTTTTTGTTTCCCGAGGTGATGAGCCTCACCCTGTCCGACAAACGCTTTGCGCAGGCTTTTCACCAATTGCAAGACCGCACCGTCAATCGCATTGTCGGGTCGTTGCTGACCTCATATGCGGCCGGACCACTGGTCAAGAAAATGCCAGAGGCATACACCCATGCGCTGGCGCGCAATATGTGGCTGCTGATCATCAACTGGGTGAACTATGTGCGCGTGTCGCAAGACGGCACCATATCCCCCATGCAGGAGGGGGACTTGATGAAGGGCGTATTTCACATATTCGTGATGCTGCGCCCTTATATGAGCCACGCCGCTATCAACGATATTGAAAAGCTGTTTCCCGACATGCCGACATTTGCGCCAGATGAAAGCACTGATGAAGCAGGGGCCGAAAACGGAAACGAAAAGTCTATCCCTCGATCTTGAAACGCCTTATGCCCCACCCCACATAATGTGCGGGGACGGCGTATGCTTGCGCGATGCCGTCAGCATCTGGGCAAGCCATTACCGTTTCAGGGAAACGCGCATCATTGTGCGTTCTGTTCTGGGAAAAAGGGGCTGAGCCATGACCTTATCTGCTCAACTATCAGCCTTGCTGCACAATCGCGCGATTGGCAAACAGGCACTGACACAAATGAACCTTTCTGATTTGCCGGTGGCCCCCATCGGGCAGGAAGAAGAAGGCTTCTTCATCGAATACCCTGACATGGCAGGCCATATGGTGCGCCGCGCAGTGGCACTGGATGATGCCTGTGTGGATGAACATGGCGACATTCGCCTGTCTGTGCGGTTGACCCTGAACGGCGAACGGGCACCGTGCGCAAGTTCAGATGTGTCTGATCACGTAACAGCGCTGGCCTATATCGCTGCGATCGACGGCCCGGTAGACGACGTGGAACACGCACTTATTGTTGAGCATGTTGCCGCCATGGAATGCACTGACAGCGCGCCTGATGCCGCCGCCCTTGCCTTCCAGGTTAAGCAGGTCGCAGAAGATGTCGCCGCCTTTGATCGCGCCATGAAAGCCTTGGCGGCAGCAGAGGAGCCGGAACTGCTTTCCTTCTTGCGCACAGCGGCCCGGGTCATTCACGCGAACGGCGAAGTCACTTGCGCCGAGCGCAAGGCGACCCAAAGGATCAATGCACTGCTGGCCGCCACCGGCCATATCGCGCATCTTGATCTGGGCCATGGCGTATGTTTGGAACCGGCCTAAGAGGCGGCGTTGTCATCCGGCCATTCAAACAACATTTCGGCGAGGTAGTGGGCAAAGCCTGCTGCCTCCTCCGCATTTAGTTTGGGCACGATATCGCGAATGGCAGACCTAAGCGCGCCTTTGATTGCGTCTGCCCCTACATGCACAATTTTACCCATCAAAGGGCCAAACTTCATCAAGCCGATTGGCTGATCAAGATAATAGAACGCGGCATTATCGAACATAACGGCAAGAAAATCCGCCAGCTCCCTATTATGCGCCGACAGTTCTTGTTCCATCGCCAGCGGCAACGCGGTTTGGGCCAAGCCCTTCAGTTCCGCATCAATCGGGAAACCCACATAGGTGACGAGTTCATCATCTTCATTGAACAAAACGCGCAGGGAATCCATATAATCTGCGGCGCCGCGATTTTGCTCAATCGACATTTTTTTGGTTACGCGGCCAATCACAACATTGCCGGTTTTCTTCACCGCATTCACCGCGAACATGGCAGAGCGCAAAATATGAGGCCGCAGCGAAAGCTCTGTTGCCGGGCGCGTAATATAGGCATCCAGCGTTTCGTTCATCAGCCCGGTGATCAATTCGGCTACCACTTTGGGTTCCGGTTTGGTAGCGCCGCCCTGCATACGTTCGATAAAACCATCGCCCAAATCATGCATATGATCGCTGGAGCGATACCCCATGCGCGTGGCTTGGGCCAAAACCTCTCGGTCCACCAAATTGCTCATACTGAAACCCACTCTATTTTCATTCTTGTCAGCAACGAAACCGCGCCCAAGAGGTCAAGTCAAGCTCGGTTTTAGAAGATTTAGCCGGCAAGCGCGGTCAACAGGGCGGCTGTTTCATCATCGGCGGGCAAAAATGTTTCAATAGCAATTTCAGCGCTGGCGGCATCGAGCGGCGCGCCCAGCGTTGTGATGGTTGAGATAAGGTTTAGCTGCGCATCGCCCAACACCATGGTGATCGGCAAGACGAGGCTGTCACCCCCATCATGGTCGGCCAGTGCCATGCCACCAAACTCCTGCAATAGATCGCTGCACGGCCCACCGAAAGGCTCACGCGCCGCATCACGCGCCAGACGCCGCAACAAATGCGCCGCCACCTCATCAAAATTTTTCAGGAACGGGCGAAAGCCCTCAGGCTCGAACATCAAGCGCATAAGGTTGAGGCCGGGTTGCCGGGATTTTTCTTCCCCCAACATGAGGGCAAGGGTTGCCGCAGCAGCATTGTTGAAATCAATCAAGGTAAAGGTGCGATCAAACGCAAAGGCCGACCAAGGCTCATGCGCTTTTAGGATCACTTGCAGCGCCTGCCCAACGGCCGGTGATTGCGCCGGTGCGTCTGCCGGTTTCAGCTTCTGGCTGGAAAAGCCTGCCGCCAGCAAAGCACGATCAATATCAGCGTGGGACATATCAAGCGTGCCTGCCAGCTTCAAAATCATATCGCGGCTGGGTTTGGCGCGGCCTGTTTCGATGAAGCTGAGATGACGCGGCGACACCTCGGCGTCCAGCGCCAAATTCATCTGGCTCAAACCGCGCAAATTGCGCCAAGCGCGGATAACTGATCCGGCATTTTCAATTTGGATATTTGTATTCGGTGCATTCATAGGGCCAGCATAGCGCAAAAAAGAGGTAAGGCGATTACCTATCAGGTAATTGTCTTCATGCAGCGCACTTGCCATTCTCACATCCAAGGGTTCCGCAATCAATGGAGAGAGAAATGAGTGACAACACCAAAACCTTGAAATCTGCCTTGATCGGCAATGCCACTTTTTCAACTATTTCGGCGGGCATCTTCCTGTTATTCAGCCAAGACGTGGCAGCCCTGATTGGCTTGAAAACCATGCCGGAACTTGTCATCGCGACGGGCGTGGGGCTGCTGGGCTTCATGGCCTATATCGTGCTGACCCTCACTAAATTGCCCGATGCGGAAGCCATGACCAAATCAATCATCTTAGGCGATTGGGGCTGGGTACTGGCCTCCATCGTGGCGGTGATCTTCTTCGCCAATGCCATACCGGGGCCGGGCCTGTTCGCGATTTTGTTTGTTGCGGCCATCGTTGCAAGCTTCGCGCTGTGGCAAACCCAAGGTCTTAGGAAGATGGGCCTGAAGAAGCTGGCTTAGCTCCGTTTACATAACCGGCACGCCGAACAACAGACCGTGATAATAAAACAAAGCCCCAAAGGTGGCGGCAGCCAGCACAAGTCGCCACCAACCAAGTTCGCCTATTTTCAAGCTGTTGCGCCCTTGGGCAATTGCCACAAACGGTATGTTGGATGTTTGGGCGGCAAAGCGTTCCCAGCCTTGCGGATCAAGCGCGGCGCGGCGCGCATCAATGGAACGGGTGCCGAAAACACCAACGGTCAAAATAGACGCAGCAAGCAAAATAGTTGCCAAATCCCCGTTCACCGCCATGTGGCTCACCGCCCACAACATAGTGGCCCACAAAAAGGGATGGCGGGTAATGCGCACCATGCCTTTGGCGGCTTCTTCTTCCTGCAATTTGCTTTCCATGCCGGTGCTGGTGGGGTTCGGCGTGGTCAGCCCGACCACCATAAAGAATATGGCGATCAACATAATAAGATGCGTGGCATGCTTTGCGGCGACAGGGGCCACCCACACTTCTTGATAGGGGGCCGCCCCGTAAGACAAAATAAGCCAACCGAGGGCGCCAACGGATAAAAGCGAGAACAGCCCCATATAAGGCCCCTGCCCGATCTTGCCCACCAGCGCGGCGCGCAACGGCGTGCCCGCAATGCCCAAATGAATGCCCGCGAATAGTGCCGCCGCCAGTGCCAATGAAAGCATTGTGATCCCTCCCCTTACGGAATTTAAGTCTGCTTGTGTTTCGGCACGCGTGCGCCAATCGCCTCATAGCCCGCAGGTGTCAAACGGCAGACCATAAAATCAGGCTTGAGCGGGTTGATGAACCAAGGCTCTACCAGCCCACGATCAAGGCAAGAGCGCACCGTGCGTTCATTGACCTTTTGGCCTTCCTCATCAAACAGGGGCAGCTTGCCACCCGGCTGAGACACGCCGCGGCTGAGATAAGATTGCATTGCATCCGACACTTTGAGCGGCCCCTTTTTTGGCGCTAGCTGTTGAACCGTCCCCATTCTCACATGGCCCCTTGTTCGTTCTGCCTTTGCGCCAGACTATGCCAGCGCACGCCAAAGTGCCAGACGGAAAAAGGGCGGCACCTTTCGCTACCGCCCTCAAAACATTCAGTTTTTGGTATTTGTTGCGTAAATGCTACGCTGCTTTGGCGAAGTTGATCTTCTCCAACCGCTTAATACCTTCCTCGGCGATCGCATCACCTACCATCTCATCGCCCTCGGCCTTCAGCTCATCCATATCGACCCATTGGGCATATATATGGCGCGTACGGTCGGTGATGATGCCCGCATTCAGCAAGGTTTTCACCAAAACGCGGAAAACGTTATTGTCTTTCTTCATCTCTTCCATCAGCAATTCGCTTTGGTTGAGTTCACGCAACATGGTGCGTTGGACCCAACGCCAATCCAGCCCGACTGATTTGTAAACCACGCGCTTTTGGCTGGGGCTGACAAGGTTCAACAACAGATCCTGGAAGATGTCGGCGGACCAATCTTCCACCTTTTCCTGCTCGCGCTTGGACAGATGCGGCATGGTTTTATCGGCCCAGATTTTACCGAATTTGTGATGGAACGCCTCATCGGTCATGACCAGTTGGATCATGTTTTTCAACAGGGGGTCATGGGTGTCGGCAAATACCATGGCGAACGCGCCCATGGCCAAGCCTTCGATCAGCATTTGCATGCCGACGATCTTTTCATACACCACATCAGAGGTGACAACACTGTCGAGCACACGGGCCAAAGTGTCGGACGCTGGCAGCGGTTCGCCCCAGCGTGCTTCGATATAACGGGCAAAGGCGGTGACGTGACGGCCTTCCTCACGCGCTTGATTGGCGGCATATTCCTGCGCGCCGGGGTCTTTCAACACATGGCACAATGAAGCCGATAGAGACAACGCGCCCTGCTCCCCGTGCAAAATATTGGACAGTGTCCAGCGCAGGCTTTCATTCACGAATTTGATTTTCTGTTTTTCATCCAGCCGATCAGCGATAGCGGGAATGCGCAGTTCCAGCGCAAACACATCCGGCTTGACCAACATTTTGTTTTCCATATCGAAGGGCTGCGAATAGTCCACATAATCCGTATCGAGCGGATCCCAGAAATGATCGTGGGTGGCAGAAATGATTTTGTCGAAATGGGTGGTGCGGGTGGCGTAACGATCAATTTCGATCAAGGGCGTGAAATGGGCCGGGTTGTTCGCCGCATAGGCCGCATCTTTCTGGAAACGATCCTGCACCACTTGATTTATCTGCCAAGCGCGCTTCAACGCAAATTGCTGGTCCTTCACAAAGGTTTTGCCGAACGCGATCAGTTCTTGGGCTGTAGGCATGGGGGCACTCCTGTTTTATGTTCTCTCACAAAATTAGTATAATTACTCTAATTCAGAAAACCCAAATGTCCACTCGGAATTTTCAACCGAATGGTGTAAGCCCCGCCCCATGAGCGATTTTGAGACACTATGTGATGGCTGCCGCGCCGTTTTGGCCACCGCCAACCCACACGCAAAAGCACAAGAGGCGCGCAAGGTAGCCACCGCTTGGCGCGCAGGCGGCTTGGAAATCGGCACGCCCCATGCCCCGGACCGCCCCGCGCGGCCGCAAACCCCGGCCCTTATGGCCCCAAAGGACATGCCCAAACGCAGCTTTGGGGGAGAAAAAGGCCGTGCCGCGCTGTTGCATGCATTGGCGCATATCGAACTCAACGCCATTGATCTGGCGTTTGACATTATCGCCCGCTTTGCCAGCCCGGACCTGCCGCGCGCCTTCTATGATGATTGGATCAAGGTTGGGGATGATGAGGCCCGACACTTCTTGATGTTGAGCGACAGGCTGGCAGATCTGAATTGTGCCTATGGCGACCTGCCCGCGCATGATGGCCTATGGCAATCTGCCGAGGACACAAATTGCGACCTTCTGGCGCGTTTGGCGATTGTGCCGCTGGTTCACGAAGCGCGCGGTCTGGATGTCACACCACAAACGGTGGAACGCCTGCGCCGCAACGGCGATGACACATCGGCCGATTTACTGCAAATCATCTATAACGACGAAATATCTCATGTAAAAGCCGGAAGCGACTGGTTTCACTGGGCTTGTGAACAGGAAGGCAAATCGCCTGAGGCCACATTCAAAGCTTTGGTGGCAAGCTATTTCAAAGGATTGCTCAAGCCGCCGTTCAATATTGAAGGGCGCACACAGGCCGGGCTGCCTGAAATATTCTATTCAGAAGGTTAATGAACCTCATAAACCGCACCCATAATGGTGTTGTTTTCGGTCACATGTGGCACTAAGAGCGCTGGAAATAAGAGCTTGCACTATGATATTCAACACGCCAATTATGGAACCGGGAATATCGCAAGTGATTCGTTTACCCGGCTAGTGGCTGTGAAAGAACCGATAGGTTCTGGAAAACAAAAGTCCGGTACAGGGTAACATTGCTTACGGCATAGGGCTGAAGCACAAGAACTGAAAACAAGTTCGGGCTTAAACAAGTTGAGGAACGACATCCTGCATGAGCATTGAAGTGCCCGATAAGGACGCCAATACGTCAACAACGCTGGATAAGCCAGCGACGGTGGCCCGTCCGCCATTGACCACGCCTGCCTTACGCAAGCGCGCCCGGCGCATGAGTGGCACCCGCCGCTTTGCCGTTGGTATGGCCGTTTGGGGTATGGGGGTTACTTTATTCGCCGGCATTCAAACAGCCCGCATCGGCACCTTGGAAGACGAGCTGCAAGACCTGCCGCAAACCATGGCAGCCCTTGAAAGCCGTGTGGCCAGCCGCACCGTCGCCATTGAGAAACGCCAGCAAGAACTGCAAGCGCTGCTCAATCGCTATGACCTCATTATGGAAGAAGACCCGCGCGCGCCGGAATTGTTGGAACGCAAAGTGCTGCTGGATCGTCGCGATGAGCTTGAGGCCGAAGGCCAAATCCCGCCATCAGGTGGCCCCTTTGATGCTGACGCCGATGCCGATAGCGCGCTCACCCCGGTCATCCGTTCCCAATACCCGACACCGACCCCGCGCCCCAAAAGCAATAAGGCCGATAGCGACCTGATCTCGCTTGGGGCTTCTGTGCTGGGTCTTTTTCGCGGTGACGACACGGCCAAAACGCGCGCCATGATGGCTGCGCCAGCGCCCGTTATTTCACAGCACCCCGCCGCCACGCCCGTCGCGACAGTTAGCAGCCATTGGAACAGTGACGTAACCCCCGCCCATGCGCGCAATTGGACTGAGGTAAAAGTTGGCAGCTTGGCAGACGACATCTCCTCTGTCAGCGACATGCAGAATTTTCTGATCGACGGCATGGTTGCCCGGCTGGACGAAACCATTGAACGGCGCAGCACGATTTTGAGCAAAACAGGCGCCGACCTTTCCGACATTTTGGCGGATGCAGGCGTAACCCGCGCCAATGGGAAAGATGGCGATGTTGTGCCCGGTGTGGGCGGCCCCTATATTCCCGCCGACCTTGAAACCACCAGCAATGATGGCCGCGACTTCTACCTGCTGGAACGGTTGAACGCACTGGCAGCCCTAAACGATGTGCTGACCATGCTGCCCATTCGCCGCCCGGTGGCAGAAGAACGCGCCTATATCTCCTCCCATTATGGCCGCCGGCGTGATCCCATCCGCAAGCGTTATGCCCTTCATGCCGGGCTTGATCTGGCAGGCCGCGGTGGCACCCCCATCATGGCAACAGCGGAAGGCACCGTTGTGCGCGCCGAACGGGCTGGCCCTTACGGCAATTTGGTTGAGATCGATCACGGCAATGGCTTGCGCACCCGCTTTGGGCATCTGCGCCACATTGATGTCATTGAAGGTGAAGCGGTTGCCGTTGGGCAAAAAATTGGCCGCATGGGCTCTACCGGTCGTTCCACCGGCACCCATCTACACTATGAAATTTGGGTCGATGGCGGCCATGTTGATCCACTGCCCTTCATTGAAGTGGGCGGCGAAGTTGCCCGCGAGAGCGAACGCGACAGCTAAAATGGTTGCCTAATCGCGCAGATAAAAGCGCGTGCCACACATCTCAATCTCATCCTTGCTGACATAAAGACCACGCGCTGTGGCCTGTGTAATGATGCGATCACGATCTACCACCTTCAAGACAAGACCTTTTAGGCCCGGCCCGCGCCCATCTTCATCCGGCACAAACTGCAATGTGCCATTGGCAAGCGGGATTGTCGGCGCACCACCTGCCACCCCATGGGGAATGCCCAGCACATCTGCCCAATGGCGCGCCAGCGCAGAAGGGTCTGGCCCTTGCAGCACGGCACCGATCAATTCTGATGTCACCTCACTCACCACCTTATCTTGCCATTGCAGGCCGTTTGCGGGTTCCCATTTGCCTTGCGGGTCTTCGGCCTCATCCCAATCAACCTCAAGAAAGGCGGCGCGCATATCGCCGGGATGAAGCTGCATGATATTGTGATCCGGTTCCTCATGCTCAAACGCCACCCGCACACCATGCGCCGAAGCATTCTCGCGCACCCTGTTTTGTGCGGCACGATCCTTGGCCTGGCAGATCACCATATAGCCGCCATCGCCCTTGCGTCGCTCCAGATAGCGCCCTGCGGCTGTGTCCGGCTGAATGGGGGCCACCACCTCCAGAAAGTTGGTGCCGATGGCAAGCAGCGTGTTTTCCAGCCCGAACATCTTTACAGCCGGGTCCACATAGCAGGGCTGCACCCCCAAAACCGCGGTTAGATCATCGATCACGGGTTTCAACTTTTCCGCCACAAGGCAGATTTGGCGTAGATGGATCGTCATGGCTTCCCCTTGTTTTGCCGTAGCATAGCACAATCCAGGCATGCCATTGACTCTTCAATTTTAACACGTTTAAATACTTTAACATGTTAAAGACTGGCGAGCTTTGGGGGGCTTGATGGAAACTGCGCGTAACCAAATATTGATGGGTATTCGGCACTATCTTGTGAACGAGGCCCTGCCGCGGCTGGAAGATGAAGAGCTGAAAAGCATGATCGGCATGGCGTGTGATCTGCTGGGCCAATCGGTGCTGTCGCTCACCACACAGGCAAACCAGCCCTATGAAACAGCGTTTGCAGCGTTGGCCGACAACAAAACCTCCGCCCCGTTGATGGCGCTTACCCAGCAAGAGGCGGATCTACACAATCGTTTTCAGGCCGCCACAGCACCAAAACCCGATGCCAACCCCAAGGCGCAAATCAAAGCGCGGGACATGCAAGCCTATCTGCGTGCAGAGGTTGATGGGTTTGATGAGGCTGTGGTCGAAAATGTCAGCCGCATTCCCGGCGGCTTTTCCAAAGACACTTTCTTGATAGAACTAACCGAAGGCAGCGCACCACATGCACGCTTGGTTATGCGTCGCGATTTGCCCGCCGGGCCGGGCGAAACACAAGTCGCCAACGAGTACGCTTGCCTGCAACCGCTATATACGCGCAGCTTTCCCATCGCAGAACCTATAAAGCTTGAAACCAACACGGATCACTTCGCTGAACCTTTCTTGCTAAACGGCTGGGTAAGCGGCGATGCCGACCAAGAAGCATGGAAGCATGATCCGGCACAGAAGCAATCTGTTGGCACCCACCTCGCAGAGATTTTAGCGGAACTGCATACGACAGACCCTGCCAGCCTTGGGGTCAGCCGTCATGAGGGGCTCAGCGCCCAAGACGCCGTGCGGGCAGAACTGGAACACTGGCATGATATGTGGCAGCGGCGGCACTGGGTGGCTTCCCCCACTCTTACCGCTGCGTTTGAGTGGCTGTTGAACAATGTGCCAGCTTCTATCAGCCATACGGGTGTGGTCCATGCCGATGTGGGCTTTCACAACACGATCATTGGCGATGGCAAGATTCTGGCCCTGCTGGATTGGGAGTTTACCCATGCAGGCGATCCGTCGGAAGATTTGGCCTATTGCCGCCAATATGTTGAACCCGTCATGCCATGGGATGATTTTCTTGGCGCGTATCACGCCGCCGGGGGGCCGCCCTATCAACCGGACACAGCGCCCTTTTATGAATTGTGGCGCCACGCCCGCAACGCCGTTTGCTGCGCCGTCGCCATGGAAGGCTTTGTGCGCGGCGAAAGCCATGACATTCGCATGGCGTTTGAGGGTACAACGCTTTACCGCGTTTTCCTTTCCATGACCCGCGCGCATCTGATGATGGTGGGTGGCCTTACCGCGGAAGGAAACTAAAGCATGACGCAATACACCCACAGCTTTGAGATGCCCACGGACTTCCCGCCCCTGCAACAGGATGATGAGTTCATGCACCGCGTGCCCGATGGCGCGAGCTACGAATTAACCGAGACATCCTACTTTGGCTTCTGCGTACCCGACAAAGCGATCAACGGCGAAATCTACATCTGGCTGCATCCCGTACTGAAGGTGATGAGCGCCAGTGTCTATATCTGGCAGGGCTTCAAAGGTCAGTCACTTGCGGCGGATTATGTAAACCACATTCATTACCTGCCCATGGTCGATCAACTGCAAGATTACGAACTGCCGATGGGCCTGAAGGTGAAGGTGGTGGACCCCTTTAACGAAGTTCGGATCTCCTATGAAGATGCCGCGGCTGACACCTCCTTTAACCTCACTTATCGCGCCTTTGGCCCGGCGGTATCACGCCCCGGCGGGCACCACTTTGTGCAACCGATGCGCGTCACCGGCAGCCTTAAACTGCGCGGGGCAGATCACGCGATTGATGCGCCCTTTATGCGCGACAAATCATGGGGCCAACCACGGACAGAGGCGCGCCGCCCCATGCCACCTTCCACCTGGATGGCGGGCTGTTTTGAAGATGGCCGCGTGCTGCACGTACACGCCTTTGATGATTTGGAACAAAGCCCTGAATGGGCGGGCGACTATATGTTCCCCCCCGCTGGCATGAACCTTGTGTGGGGCTATGTGCAGATCAATCAACGCATTATCAAGCTGAAGCACGCCCAAAAGAAAACCCACCGCGCCGCCAATGGTGTGCAGCCCTTGCGGTATGAGATGGTGTTGATCGATGAAGAAGGCGGTCAGCACACCCTTACCGGCGAGGTGAAAGCCGCCCTGCCCTGGCAAACATGGCAAAACATGCTGACATGGTTCAGCCAAACCCATTGGCAATGGCAAACAGATCAAGGCGTGGTGCATGGGGTGGGCGACACACAGGACATTCAATTCAACGACTATGTAGCCAAACATTTTGTAGGAACCACGCCATGAGCCCCGCCGCAATAAAGATGGAATCTACCGACAGTCGCAATCGGCGCGCCCGCATCTTAAACGCGGCGCGCGAGATGCTGATTGATGGCGGGCCAGATGCCGTGGTGATGCGCGACCTTGCCATTGCCGCCGATGTTTCGGTGCCCACGCTTTACAATATGTTTGGCTCCAAAAACGGCATTTTGGCGGCCTCGATGCAGGAATTGCACTTTGATGCCATTGATCGCATTCGCGGCGACGGCAAGGCACAGGGCTTCGATCACATCTTGGCTCTATTGGAGGGGTTGAGGCGCGAGATGGCGGCCATACCCGTCTTCGCGCGCGCCACCTTTCAGCTTTATGTGACATGGGTAGAAGAAAGCGACCATCGCCGTTTTACCAATCTGGAATTCGCCCAAGGATATTTGGGGTGCTTGCGCGAAATGCGCGACGCGGGAGAACTGGACACGCGGCTGGATATAGAAGTGCTGGCCGATGTCATCAACAACGTCGTCATGCATACCGCATCTGACTGGGCCTTTGGTCGATTGGATCTTGATGGCTTTGTGGCAAGTGCCGGGCGCGCCATCGCCTATTTGTTAATGGGCATCACATCCGGCACCACAAAACAAAAAGTTGAAACCTATTTGGGGCTTGAAGCATAGGGGGAAGTATCATGCGTATTGGTCTGTCACGTGTCGCGTTAGGGATAGCCCTGTGTGTGCCCACAACTGCTTGGGCGCAAGAACCACCGGCAGATGGTGCCACCAAGCCCGTCACCAAATCGAAACCCAAGCTGGATGAAATTGTGGTCAGCGCCCAAAAGCGCTCCGAGAACATTCAAGATGTGCCTATTGCCATGTCGGCCATTGGCGGAGAGACGATCCGCGAACACGACATTCAAGATTTCAACACCTTGCAGGCCTATATTCCCAACGCCAATTTGTTTGAATATAGCTACGGTACCTTTTTCCGTATGCGCGGCCTAGGCTCCGGCTTTAATGACGGGTTTGAACAGGCCGTAGGTTTCTACATTGATGATATCTATTACGGGCGCGGCTCCTACTACAATCAGGGCTTTCTGGATTTTGAACAGGTAGAAGTGTTGCGCGGTCCGCAAGGCACATTGTTTGGCAAAAACACTATTGCCGGGGCAATCAACATCATGACAACCCGCCCCAGCTATGAATGGCAGATGGAAGCAGACACCCAATTCGGCAATTTTAATGAACGGCGTTTTACGGCCCGCATTACCGTGCCGGTAATCGACGACAAATTTGCCTTGCGCATAGCAGCAACCGACCACGAACGTGATGGCACAATTGAGAACTTTCAAACCGGCATTCCCGCCGGGCAAGTGGATAAGCAACTGGCCCGCGCAGCGGCCTTGATAGACGTTAGTGACAGCTTGTCCCTCCGTTTCGGGCTGGATTATCATTCTATTCGCGATGCCGGTTCCGGCCTTGAAATGGAAAACGGGCAAGCTGATGCCATGACCCTGGCACGCGCTTTCAATGAACGCGAAGACGGACAGGCCAACCGCACCTATACCGCCGGCAAGGCCGAAAAAGTGGCGCGTGATGCGTGGGGCGGCACCTTCCATCTGGATTGGGATCTGGCGCATCACACGCTTTCCTTCATTAGCGGCTATTCCACATATGACGAAGAAATCTTTCTGGATGCCGATGGCATTACTCCCAACATTATTTCCTGGGATAATTACGACACCTATAGCCAGCAAAGCGCTGAATTGCGCCTGGTGTCCGATGGGGAAAGCCGCCTGTCCTATGTTATCGGCCTTTACTACTTCGCCAATAATTACGACGCCCAAACCTATCTGGATGTGCTGAACCTTGAAGGGGAAGAAGGGTCGATCCTTGGTGCGGCACTGCCCAGCGCGGCAGAAGCCATATTGGGCGATACGCTGGCGGAACTGTTGGGCATACCCTTCAATGAAGCGATCGCGATCGTAGCGCGTGACAGGCTGGATCAAAAATTTGTGCAAGACACAGCCAGCTATGCCGCCTATGGACAGCTCACATGGAATGTGACGGAAAAACTGGCCATAGATTACGGCCTGCGTGTTTCCTATGAAGAAAAGGATGTTGAGCTGATCCAAACCTATCAAGACAGTGGCTTGATCCTCTATTTCGGCCTGAACAGTGAAGAATATACCCTTGTCACGACCAAGAGCGAAAGCAATTTACTGCCCAAACTATCTGTGCGCTATCACTGGAGCGACGATATCATGACCTATGGGACAATTGCCGATGGGTTCAAGGCAGGTGGGTTCAACCCCTTTGCCCCAACCAAGGGGCAATCCCAGTTCGACAAAGAAGAAAGCCGCACTTTCGAGGTGGGGATAAAATCCAAAATATGGGATGGGCGCATGACCGCCAACCTCACCTATTTCCACACACTGTTTAAGGGGCTTCAGCTTACCACTCCCGGCGCCACCGGCTCATCCTTCTTGATCTCCAATGCAGGCGAGGCCACATCCAAAGGCGTAGAATTTGAAACGCAGGTAATGGTGTTGGAGAACCTGTTTGTCACCGGCTCATTCGGGTGGGCGAACGCAACCTTCGACAAATACCCTGATGGCCCCTGCCAGATTGAAGAAGAAGGCCCCTGCGATCATAAGGGCAAGCGTGTGGCCGAAAGCCCTGAATACACAGCCAGTCTTGCCGCCAATCTTGGCTTGCCTGTGGGCAATATGGGCTTTGATTGGGTGCTGGGGGTAGATGTGCTCTATCAAGGCGACCTGTATCTAAATGCAGATTACGACCCCATTTCCTATGAGGATGCCAACATCAAGATCAATGCCCGCACCGGTTTTCGCGATCACGATGGCGCATGGGCATTTTATATTCAGGGCAAAAACCTGACCGACGAACAAACGCGGCTGCAAAATATTGATATGCCGCTTTTCACCAACTCATATCTGTCATTGGTGGGGCCGCCGCGTTTCATCAGCGCGTCGTTCCAGCTCACCTTGTAGGGGTTAGTTGCCAATCGACCCCGTTGCACTGTTGCCTGTGGCCGTTGCAGAAATACCGCTGCCGCGGATGATGCTAAGGGAGCCCGCCGTTCCTTGAACCCCGATTTGTGCATTCGCAACGTTCGCTGAAATACCGCCGCCTGTATTCGCTTGCGTTCCCACAAGCGCGATGGAGCCCGTTACAGCATGGCCGATATCATTCACAATGCTCGATAAAAGATTACCCGACGCCGTTGCAGAAAGTGACGTACTTTGCACAATCGTCGTCAAGCCATCTCCCGCCGCGGCATCCAAGGCGCTGCCTACCAATACAGGCCGGGCATCGGCCCCCAAAACCGCTGAAACGGTTACATTGGATGTTGACTGATCTGCTCCCAAAATAGCATTGCCGGATAAGGTTGATATGCGCTCAACGCGATGGCTCGTCTCCGTTGCAGAGGCGGAAGCCCCAGCCGTAACGTCATTCAACACCAAATTCAGACCATTCAAGTTGGTAGGGTTGCCCGATGCACCGATTGTTAGGCTGGAAACATTTGCCCTGATCGTGCTGTTGGCAGGCCGCTGATCGCTGCTAAGATTGAGCGTGCCGGACAAAGTCCCAAGGGATTGGACCGTTCCCTCAAAAACTGCCGATGAGGCATCCGCAAACACATTAACGTCGCTTAGTGTTACATTCACTGGCGTATCTGCATCGCCAATATCACCGTTGGCATCTATCAGCCCAATATCGACTGGACGACCGGAAGCCAAATTGAAATGCAGACCAATTTCGGCTCCCACAGTGGACAAGCTGGTTCGCTGTACGCCACCACCGCCAAGTGCTTGAAAATTGCCCGCAAACGTGCCGCCGCTCAAAGCGCCCAATGTAATCGCGCGACGAGAAGATATTGCCGTGGCTCCTAATTCAAGGTCCGTAACGGCCAAAGTCACCTCTTGTTCAGCGCCCCCAATATTGCCGCTTGCATCTATGCCCACGGTGATATTTTGAATGAGCGAACGCACAAAAGACGTATTGGTAAGCGTATCTGCCCCCAAATCAATTCGCCCCAAAGCCCCAACCGGGCCAGTCAATTCATCAAGTTGGAATAAAAACTCGTTCCCAATTGTCTGCGCCAAAAGGCGGTTATCGCTAATGCCCAAATTAACCGCCCCATCCGTACTGCCAATATTCCCTGTCACACGATCAAACCCTAACGAAAACTGCGTAATATTGGAGAACAACGTCACGGTTTCAATCGTCCGCGTTGGGCCGCCTGCGGCAAAGAGCGATTGGTTGAAGCCACCAACAGAACGGAACCTTACACTCTCTCGCCCACCAAAGGCGCGTGCGACAAGCGTATTGCGTGCGATCCCGATACTGACATCTGCGCCAGTGCCACCAACGCCCCCGGCAAACGAACGCGAAATTCCCAACGCGCCTGCGCGCCCCGCCTCGTTCAAGGCGTTAAGGACGCCGATAGACGATGACGCGGTCGACGTTCCGGTAGCCAGTTGCGTCAACTCAAGCGCAAATAAATCAACGCCGTTATCGGCAATATTGTCTAATCGAAGCACATCAAGTTCAAAGTCATGGAGCGTTAGATCACTTGTCAGAATATTATCTGCTACCGTCAGGGTCACATCATCTGCAGCAGCCCCGCCAACAATGGCGGTTCCCCCCGTTAGCCCTTCATCATACAGCCCCAAAAAGGACCGGCGCAGCAGGCTGGTCGCCGTCAAGCCATTTTCTGTATAGGTCTGCGTGATATCAAATGTAGAGGTATCCAACGGCGTCACAGCCCCGTTCAACGGCGCGATCGCAATGTCCACTTGCCCCACGGTGAGACTTGTACCGAATTCATTGCCGAGGACGGAAACCGTGCTGCTGCTCAAGTCATCAAACCCGAACACAAAAGCGGATGTGCCCGCCGAGCGCGCCTGCACCGACATGCCCCCGTCCATATTACCCAGTTGCGACACGCTGGTAAAATCCAAATCCAGTGATATCGCACCGCTCACATTGGCCGCGTTCAGCAAAAGTGCCAGATCAACAGGATCGTTCCCCTCAAAATCCAGCACCGCTTGCACAGCAGCGGCCACACCCAAAATCAACGTCTGCTCATTCACGACAAGGTCAGCACCGGCACGATTATCGCTAACCGTGATGGTTGAGCCAAATATGTCAGCATCTTCAACCCGCACCCCAAACCGTGCCCCGCCAAACAAAGTAGACGTTGCCAATCCCAAAGACGCATCTGCGGAGAAAGAAAACCCCGGCGCTGCTACCCGTTGCATCACCGTATCTTCCACCGGCACGCTCAGGCCATCGGTTGGATCAATCGTCAAAGCCGAGCGATTCACAATCGTGCTGGCGTTCACAGCATTACCACTTACCGCCACGTTCCCGTCACCCAAACTATCCGCATCAACCCCGTCAGAATTCAGGAACAAACCAATGGCACCATAATCAAATTCTGCCGACACAGAAACCCGATCCGTAAGGCTTGCAGCCACCTGTCCACCAGCGCCAACAATGCCATCCAGCGCCGCATTGTCCAGATCACCTGCAACGGTCCTTTGCAGATCATTCACCACCACAGTCGGGGTGACAGAATTGTTCAAGATATTGAAGGTAGACTTCCCAAATAGCTGAGAATTGCCGTCGGCAACTGACCGCACACCCGCCGTCAACCCGTGGACCGAAGATACCACAAAAGCATCATCCACCACCTGCAACCCACCGGTTGCCACCGTCACATCGCTCCCCGACAGGCCCGGATCAACGCTCACATCCGTGGCGAACGCATTGACCCCGGAAAATGGTTGAATGGTGTTATTGGAAACGTCGAAATTGGCGTCGCTGGTGGAACCGGCAACAATAATGCCAAAGCGATTCACTTCGATAATGTCATCGCCAAAAATAAAATAGAGTGAATCCGTGAGGTACGAGGAAAAAACATCGGACCCGGTAGTCGCCTGAACACTAAGATTGGCTGTATCTGCATTGGTCGCCGCAATAGTGCCCGCCGTCAAATCCAGATTAATAGCCGACTGGCCCGCATTGCCTGCCACCGTCCCGCGCACCACATGTTGCAACGCGCCATCAAGCGCAACGGCATCCAAATTCACCAATTGTGAACCAAATCGCACTGTACTTGAGGTCGCGTCATCCACGACAATGCGGCGTCTTTGAAAAGGTGGGATAGTCGGGGGTCTTGATTGCGCGCTCACCAACCCACCACCTAGGTCTACAGAATTCACCACTGTGCCACCGCGATTGGGTGGTAGGGTAAAATTTTGGTCTACAGAGGTGTCGAATTGCTGGCGATAGGCCTGCCGGTCAATATCGGCCAGTATGGGGTCGACAATCGCATTGACGATTGATCCGACATTCAAATCAAAACTGTTAGACCCTGAACCGGATACATTCCCAGCAACAACAGGCGGTAATCCCCCCGGCGTAAAATCACTCAATCCGTTGAAATTGGTGCCGCCCCCTACGGTTGCTTCAATACTCTGCGCCGCTGCGGGCAAAGAAAAGACAGCTAGACTCACGCCGCCCAGCAAAAGCGCCATCGCACGCAATTTCATGGTCTGCCCCAACATGTTTAACCCCCAGCCATCCCCAGTAATTTGCAGACACTACAATGACTTACCGGCGCAACCAACCGGAATCGGGAACACTTTGATGACTTCGGGGCGTATTCCACGGTAATCGTAAAAAAAGGGGCCGCAAAGGCCCCTTTTCACATTCCGATCGCCTTGATGGCGTATAGACTGCCAGATGGCTGAGATTAGTATACCAGCGCGATGGATTGTTCCGCGCCATCATCGCCCACTGCAAACAGCATGTCACTTTCGGCAGGTGGCCCCATATTGATCTTTGCATTGTTGGAAAAGCCAATGCCTTCCTTCGGCAGGCCGATCCATGTGGTGTCCACATCTTCATTGTCGTTTTCATCATGGAACACAACAATGGTGTAATCACCCGGCACCACCTCAGCGAACGTAAAATTCACGGCCCCTGCTTGCGCCGCAGCCTTGTCGGAATAGGCCGGCGGCGGGCCATCTTTAGAGCCAGAAAAATCGCCCTTTTTATAAACTGCGACCACCACATGGCCCTTATCGTTTTCAACCTCTGTGACCGCCAGATTGATCGGTCCGGCCTGCGCCGCACCGGCCATGCCAAGCGCAAAAGCCGTCCCCAGTAATATCTTCTTCATTTTGTTTTCTCTCCCAGAATCTCTAAGACTCATACCAAGGCCTCGCCTTTCCTACAAGCTGCACAAGCACAACCAGCAAGCTGGCAAGATTTCCTCACTGAGCCTGAGCCTCAACTTGTTCGCTGTGCCTTTTTTCTATCTTTTTTGCAACCTCCGGAAACCCTTCCACCGCCAAAACGCCCTGATCAAAGCCATGCACTTGATTCAAAGCCGACAACATCTCCTGCCGCGACAGCGCACCCTGAGGTCCAAAACGATCTTCGCCCCGGGCGTATCCGTACAAGCTGTTAATGTAGGCTCGCAACTTGGCGATATCGTAGAGATGATTATCCCTCGTGTAATTTGTGTAGCTTCTAGATTTGGCTATTTCGCTTTTTAAACGCGCCATTTG
Organism: Alphaproteobacteria bacterium; assembly: GCA_049609145.1. Classification (GTDB taxonomy): domain Bacteria; phylum Pseudomonadota; class Alphaproteobacteria; order SPJN01; family SPJN01; genus JBMYYF01. Next base: position 26,623 of record JBMYYF010000012.1, on the reverse strand, counting down.
AACCTGATGATGCTGCAAGAGCTCTTCAATTCTCTTTGAAGCGTTTGGTTCAACATATTGAATCGCCACGATCATACTTTCTATGCATCATATGGCTGATTGACACTTTCCCGGCTCTTGTTTGCGACTATATTTGACACCCTCTCTGTATAATCACAAAAGTCAGATAGAGCGTGCGGCAGGCGGGCGCGTGCCGCCACAGCAGCGGCTTCTAAGGTGTGATCAAACTGGCGCTGTTGCTGATTAATCTGCATTCTGAGAAACACAATAGTTATTGTGGCACCTATTAGTGCCAATATACCAGCAATCAGCGTCTGCCATTCTTTGATGTGGCAAACGATGGAAATGCATTCTTCAGTCGGCATCGGGTGAAGCTTACACCTTCTCCAAAATATGTATGCCGCAGGCAGAGCCCAAACCGATCACATGAGTGAGGCCAATTTTGGCCCCTTCGACCTGCCGGGCACCTGCTTCGCCCCGCAAATGGGTGCATACCTCATAAATATTGGCAATGCCAGTGGCCCCCAAGGGATGACCTTTGGAAAGCAATCCACCCGACACATTCACCGGGATACACCCGCCCAAGGCGGTTTCGCCCTCATCAATCATGCGGCCTGCCTCCCCATCGGCGCACAGGCCCAGATTTTCATAGTGCAGAATTTCTGCCGTTGCGAAGCAATCATGCAGCTCTATCAAATCCACATCATCTGGCCCCACGCCTGCCATCTCATAGGCCGTTTTGGCCGCCAGCCGGGTGCAGGAATTAACATCCGGCATCACCAGATCACGTTCCTGCCAAGGATCAGATGTAAGAGCAGAGCCTTTGACGCGCACGGCGCGGCTGCCGCCCAGTTCCTTCATCTTTTTCTCCGACACCAGCACCGCGGCTGCCGCCCCGTCTACATTCACCGAACACATCAATTTGGTGTTGGGATAAGCGATCATCTCTGCTCCCATCACCTCTTCCAGCGGTGTTTCCTTTTGATACATCGCTTTGGGGTTCATGGTGGAATGGTGATGGTTCTTGACCGACACTTTGGCGAATTGTTCAAACGTGGTGCCATATTTGTTGCTGTGTTCCATGCCCGCTTCGCCGAACACGGCAGGCATAATGCCGGAGCCCATCAGCCCTTCCTTGGAGATGCCGTCGCCGCCCCCGCCGCCGCCCAGCAGGCCGCGGCCCATTTGTTCTACGCCCACAGCCAGCGCCACATCGTAAACACCGGCCTTCACACCCATCCATGCTTCGCGAAAGGCCGTGGCCCCGGTCGCGCAGGCATTGGCGCAGTTCACGACGGGAATACCCGTTTGGCCGATTTGTTGCAGCAGGCGTTGTCCCACCATGGCATTCGCCTGATAGAGATTACCGCAATAAAGCGCCTGCATATCTTCTATGCCAAGGCCCGCATCATCCAGCGCCATTAAAGCGGCTTGTGCGCCGAGTTCCGGCACGGTGTGGTCGGGGTAGCGACCAAACTTCATCATATCTACACCAAGTACATATACGTCGTTGCTCATTGTCGCCTCCCTCACGCGGCCGGTTGAAAAAAGTAGGAAATGTAGGAGCGGCCCTTTTTGTCCTTGCGGCCCGCATCATCAAAAATCACCTCCACCGGCATACCCAATTTCACCTTATCGGGGTCCGGTTCAATGTTGATCAGATTGCCTTTCACCGTGCCGCCGCCTTCAAGATCCACAATGGCGGAGACAAACGGCACCTCCACGCCGGGGAAGGAACGATGCACAATGGAATAGCTGTATAGCGTGCCTTTGGTGTTCAGCTTCACAGTCTTCAAGGCATCACGCGTGAAGCATTTAGAACACACACTGCGTTTGCCCAAATAGATCGCGTCACATGATTGGCACTTATGCGCTTCCAGATATGGCGCGCCATCGCCCTCCAGATTTATGAATTCCACTGCTGGCAGCGGTGCTTCTGTTTCACTCATATTTTCCCCCATTAGAAATCGCTTCGCCCGAAGTCTGGCAAACTTTTGAGGCCGTCGCAAAGTGAATCTGTCATTGAGCTGCCACGGAATTTCGCTAGGCTAACGAGCATGAACATAGACATTGATCAGATAAACACCGCCGATGATGTGCCCGCAAAGCGCCCGCACGCCACCCCTTTTAACGAAATAGCGCAGGCACGCCTAAGCCGTCGCGCCATGCTGGGCGGCATCAGTGCCGCGGCCCTTACCGGGTTTTGGGGTGTGCCTAAGGCCCACGCGAGTGCGAGTTCCGGCTTGTCCGTCACTGGGTTATCACCGGATTTACGGGTCGCCGATGGGCTGACATTCGATGTCGTGGCGCGCTGGGGCGATCCCATCTTGTCCGGCGCTCCTGCCTTTGCCCCCACCAATTTGTCTGCCACCGCGCAGGCCCAGCAATTTGGCGATTGCGCCGATTTCACGGCTTTCAGACCACTCAATGCGCAAGGCACGCGCGGCCTGTTGGCGGTGAACCACGAATTTTCCTTGCCCCAACTCAAGCTTGAGGGCTTTGACGACCCCGCCATTGGCAATAATGCTGATTATGTAGCCTTCACCCAAAATGCCATCGGCATGTCGGTGGTTGAGATTGCGCAAAATGATGGCACATGGGGCCTCACCCCGCCGGGACGTTACAACCGCCGCATCACCGCCGCCAACACGCCTTGCCAAATGGCAGGCCCTGCTGCAGGGCACAAACGCTTGCATACCGCCGCCAGCGCAGGCGGCACGCTTTCCCACGGCACCTTCGGCAATTGCGCCGGCGGTGTAACGCCTTGGGGCACGGTGCTAACGGCGGAGGAAAACATTCAATTCTATTACCAAGGTGATCCCGCCAAAAGCGGCGCAGAGCAGCAAAACCATGCCCGCATGGGCGTTGATGGCACCGGCCCTTGGGCGTGGGGCCAACATGATCCCCGCTTCAATCTGGAAGAAACACCCAACGGCCCCAATCTAATGGGCTGGATTGTGGAGATTGATCCCTATAATCCCGACCGGCCGCCCATCAAACACACCGCCCTTGGGCGCTTCAAGCATGAGGGCGCGGGCGTCACCGTAAATGCCGATGGCCGCATCGTCGTCTATATGGGCGATGATCAAAAGTTTGAATATATCTATCGATTTGTTTCCAAAGGTCGGTTGAACAGCAAGGCGCACGCTATCATCAACAGCCGCCTGTTGGATGACGGCACCTTGTCGGTCGCAGAGTTCACGGAAGATGAAATCATCTGGCATGATCTTGTGCAGGGCCAAGGCCCGCTCACCGCAGCAAACGGCTTTCATTCCCAAGCAGATGTCGTGATAGAAGCGCGCCGCGCCGCCGACCTTATGGGTGCCACCCCGATGGACCGGCCGGAGGATGTGGAAGTAAATTCCGCCACGGGCCATGTGTTCGCCATGCTGACCAACAACACGGATCGCGGCTATTTCGAGGATGATGCCGCCAATCCCCGCGGCCCCAATCTGGGTGGTCATGTGATTGAGATGATCCCACCCCAAGATTCAAAAGGTGTGGGCGATCACACCGCGCCGCGCTTCACTTGGGATATTTTCCTGAAAGGTGGCCCGAAGGAAGGCTTGCTGCTGCGCCTTGCCGGGCAACTTGGGGAGTACCACCCCGACACCGCCAAGGATCAATGGCTGGGCGCACCTGACAATTGCACCTTCACGCAAGCAGGCGACATTGTGATCGCCACTGACGGCATGGAATATACCGATATTTCAGATGGTCTGTTTCTTATGCCCACACAAGGACCCAACCGCGCCAAACCGCGCCGCCTGATTGCCGCGCCCCAAGGCTCTGAAGTTTGCGGCCCCACCTTCACGCCGGATGAGAAGACGCTGTTTTGTTCCATCCAGCATCCGGGCATGGGCTCAGACCTTGCGGCCCCCTCCACCCGCTTCCCGGATTTCGATGAAAGCCTGCCGCCGCGCTCCAGCGTAGTGGCAATCCGCCATGTAGACGGAAAGCCAATCGCGTAACGCCTTAGTCGCCAGCCAAGGCATCCAGCAAGCCCCCGGCCTCAGGGTTCCATGAACTGGCAGGGCCAACACCCGTGCCGCCATCGGCCAAAATCTGCGTACCGTTCACATAGCGCGATGCATCCGATGCCAAGAAGGCCGCAACATTGCCAATATCATAACCTTCACCGGCAAACCCCACCGGCGTGGTGCCACCGCCATGCTGCGCAATCATCGCCGCGGTTTGGGCAGCTTGATCTTTATCTTGCCCCATGCCGCGCCCGAAAATACGCGTCGCCACCAAGCCCGGCAGCACGGCATTGACCCGGATTTTATACTTGGCCAGTTCTGCCGCGCCAATCTTGGAGAAATGCGCAACCGCTGCCTTACACAGTGAATAACTGAGCGGACCATGGCCTGCATTTTGCGCCGAAGATGACGACGTGTTGATAACAGAGCCACCGCCGCGCGCTTTCATATAAGGCAGCGCCATATGCGTACCCATGATGACCGATTTGAGCAACAGATCAACGGTGGCATCAAATCCATCAGGGTCAAATTCTTCCACCCCATTCAACATGCCGCCTGCGCCTGCATTATTGAACAAGGCATCAATGCCGCCAAAAGCGTCATCACACAGCTTCATGGTCGCGGCCAAATCTTCTTTGGATGTGACATCGCATTGAATACCCCGCACCACATCAACGCCATATTGCGTCTCAAGGGCGGCAACGCCTTCGCCATCAATATCAGCGGCAACCACTTTCGCACCCGCTTTTACAAACACCTCGACACTACCCAAGCCAATGCCGCTGGCCGCACCTGTAATGACGGCGCATTTGCCATGTAAATCTGTCATAATCTTTTCCCCAAATTTCAATGCTTATCTCTAGCACAGCGCCTCAAAAAAAGAAGCCGCCTGCTTCGTGTAAGAAGTAGAACGGCTTCAATCCAAAGACGCCCAATCTTTGTGGGTTGTCTTTGTGGGGGGAGACGAAAGGGTTAGGCAACCCGCCTGATTTTTGCAGGCTCTTCCAAAGCGTTTTCCTTAGGCAAATGTCGGTTCATAAAATGCCCCATGCGCAAGATCGCCTCGCGCCCTTCGGGCATGCGTTGTGAGAAAACCTGCCAAACATGGGGCATACCGCGCCACACATCCAATTCACATTCCACGCCTGCTTCTGTCAGGCTTTTAGCCATACGCCGTGAGTCATCCAGCAGAATTTCAGTCGACCCCACTTGAATAAGCGTGGGCGGAAAGTCTGTGTGATCCGCATAGAGGGGTGATACTTCCGGATTGTGTACATCCCCATCCGGCGCGTAAAGCTCTATCGCGCGCGGCAACATTGTCGGATCAAACATGGGATCTTTGCGCTTGTTGCGCACAAGAGAACGTCCCGTTGCTGCCAAATCCGTCCATGGGGATAGGCCGATGGTTGCCGCAGGCAGCGGCAAACCCAATGATTTCAACCGCACCATCAAGGCGAAGGTCAGGCCCCCACCGGCGCTATCACCGGCGACCACAATATTTTCAGGCTTGGTGCCGTTTTCCAGCAACCAGCGATAGCTGGCCTCGGCATCATCTACTGCCGCAGGATAGGGATGTTCAGGCGCCAACCGATAATTCACCGCCAAGGCACGCCCATTAATGGTGCGCGCCATGCGCCAGATCAAATTGCGATGGGTTTCGATAGAGCACACAATATAGCCACCGCCATGCAAATACAGCAGCACCCGATCCTTATTGGGCTTGCCGGACGAAATCCATTCCCCCGGCACACCACCCGCCAGCACAGAACGCACATGCACATGGGCAGGCGGCTGCCCCATATAGCGCGCAGCCATATTATCAATACCGCGGCGCATGGCCGGAATAGCCGCGCCAAGATTTCCGCCTGAATTGCGGGCGGCCTGCACTTTAGCCAGATTTGTCAAAATGGCGTTTTTCAGCGTTAAACGCGTTAATGTCGTAATCGCCGATGCTTGAATACTCATAGGTTCCTAGTCCCTCAACTACCCCGAATCGCCCATTTTTATGGCTTATTGGCTAAACGCTAGGCACTTATGTCGCAGGCCGCAAGCAAAAAAGGGTAAATACCCTAAAAATGTCCCCTCATAAATATGCGAAACTGGCGACCCGGCAACACAATATCTTGTTTTTTGAACGACACATGGTTGCGCGCGCGCTCATCCAACAGATTGCGCGCTGCAACACCCAATGTCAGGTTTGATAGCTGCGCCGGTTGCCAAAAAATCTGCGCAGACAGATCATCATAACCCTCGGTCGGTGTTTCATTCACGCCCAGACGTTTTTGCGCGAACACATGGTTAAGAAATACCCGCGCCACCACGGCCTGCCCTTCCGCCACCAGCCCGGCGCCCAATCGCATGGGCGGAATACGTGGCACATTCCCACCGCGGTCCAGCTTGGCGCGCACCAGATCAAACCGCCCTTCCGCCCCGATTTGGAACCCATGAACTGTGCCCAACCAAAGCGTGCCTTCGGCCTCTAAACCATAAAATGTAGCGTCCGCTTGGGCGAAGGCAATCTGGGTCAGCTCATCTTCAACGCCTGCCGCGCCTTCATCGCCGCATGTTTCAAAAGCCTCTCCACACACAAACCCGGTGAAGTCCTTGAAGATAAAGCCATCAAAGCGCGTGTAGAACGCGGTGAGCGAAAAATCCGTATCGGCCACGCCAAGCTCTACCGATACCGCACGTTCCTGAGAAAGGTGCGGATTGCCGATCTCGAATGTCTCTGTGGCTTCATGGGGGCCTTTGGAAAACAGCTCAGGCACCGCAGGCGCACGCTGTGCATACTGAACGGCACCCGTCAAAGACCGGGTTTCACTCAATTCCTTGATCAAGGCCGCACTGCCGCTCAACAAGGTGAAGTCGCGTTTCGTGGCGGTACCGAAATCATCGATAGGCTGCCTCAAAGTCGCGCCATCAAAACGGGAAGGCACAACCCCGAAGCCTTTATGTTCCACCTGCTCCAGCCGGGCGCCCAACTGCAAATCAAGGGCAGGCCGCAATGTCAATTCTTCAAACGCAAAGCCTGCCCATGTGGCACTTTCAGCTGGCGAAAGCAATTCGCCCCCTTCGCCACTTGCCCTTAAATTGCGACCCGATACCTGAACCCCAACAGCGCCAAGATTGCCGACAATCCCTTCATGCAAATATTCTGCACGTGCCTCCCATTCCTTATTCTTGAACGTTGAGCCGATATCGCCCGTGGTGTGCGCCACCTCGTCATGTGTGTAGTCCGACCAACCGCCCTCAAAAGATAGATCGTGCCATGATCCAGCCATGTTAAACCGCGTTTGCCGCATATCGATGAACAGCCGTTCCTCCGCAGCCGGAATGCCATATTCACTCGTCATTCGCCCGCCGCTCACCCCGATATACCCATTGTCGCCAATGTGCGATGCCCCCACCGAAAAGCCGTCCGTACTGGTATAGGTATCAGGCACATGGCCCGACGCAACCGGGCTGTCATAATCATCTGTGCGGCGGATAAAGCCATCCGCATGAAGAGCAATATTGCCATGTCCTGCATCCAGGTGCAGTGCGGCCTCGCGGCCATTATCAGCACTGGACAACGCCCCATAAAGCGCCCCGGCAAACCCCTCTTCCGGCACCCGGTCGGGAATGCGGTTGTTCAGCACCGTTACCACGCCGCCAATGGCCTGCGTGCCAAAGCGCAACGTGGCGGGGCCACGCAGCACCTCCACCTTTTCAGCCGCCAGTGGATCAAGCGGCGCGCCATGGTCTTCACTCAACGCCGACACGCCTTGGGCAGCCACCCCATTTTCCTGAATGCGTACGCGAAAATTATCCAGCCCGCGAATAATGGGCCGTGAGGCTCCGGCAGCAAAGCCAGATTGCGTAATGCCCGGCTTGTCGCCCAACAAATCTCCAAGCGAGGCGGCGCCGCGCGCATCAATCGTTGCTTGATCCATTTGCGTGACAGGCACGGCAATCTTATCGCCCTTTAGCGGGCTGGCGGTCACAATGATTTCGTCCGGCGCGGCAAAGGCGGCCAATGGCACAAGGGCAATGGCTGCCACAAGGGGCAAGCCAGTTTTGTAAATAGGCATAAAGAATTCTCCAAAAAGCATGAGGCCGCTGAGGCGGCAATAAAAGTCAGGCTTTAGGAGAAAGGGGCGGGCCACGGCTTGGCGGACCCAGAATTTTCACCCCACCGACAAAGGCAGTGGCAAGAGGATTAAAGGTGAATAAGGTGGCCGTGACAGAACCGATCACGCCACCGGGATCGTTCACGCAAACACTCTCTGCGGCGGCAAAAAGCGACAGATCGCAAAGCGTGTCGTCACTGTTGCTGTCATTATCGTTATCGCCATCGGCGTGATCAGCGACAGCATGAACTTGGCCGCCATGTAAAGCAGCATGTTCAAGGGCCGCCGCTTGCCCAAACAAAAAGGCTGCCAGCACCATGCAGGTGACAAGCAGCCTTGATATATTTTGTGTGCGCATCATGCGCAAAAGCCTACAGCGAAGCCTCGATCTGACGCAACTGCTCAAGATGGGTTGCCGCCTCCGCACGCGCGGCATCATCTTTAGCGTCGTTCACATCTTCTTCAGCGTCTTTAATGTCTTGCGCCAGTTTCGCGGCGTCAAGCTCGCCCATTGGGATCGCCTCTTCCGCCAGCAGGGTCAAACCCGCAGGCGTTACATCGGCAAAACCGCCGCGCACAAAGATGCGTTCTTCGGCATTGCCATCAGAAACCGTCACAACGCCGGGCCGAATGGTAGAAATGAAGGGCGCATGGCCCGCCAGCACACCGAAATCGCCTTCTGACCCCGGCACAGTGACCATATCGGCCTCGCCGGATTTCAGCAGCCGCTCGGGGCTGACCAGTTCAAAATGGAGTTTGTCAGCCATGTGGCTTGCTCCCTAAGTTCAGCGTTACGCCGCTTCTTTTGCCAATTTCTCAGCTTTTTCGATGGCTTCTTCGATCGTGCCCACCATGTAGAAGGCAGCTTCGGGCAGGTGGTCATATTCACCGGCCACAATTGCGGCAAAGCCCTTCACGGTGTCTTCCAAGGAAACAAACACGCCGGGAGACCCGGTAAACACTTCAGCCACGTGGAACGGCTGAGACATAAAGCGTTCCAGCTTACGCGCCCGGGCCACAACCAATTTGTCTTCTTCCGACAATTCATCCATGCCCAAAATGGCGATGATGTCTTGCAAAGACTTGTAGGATTGCAGCAAGCGTTGCACTTCCAAAGCGGTGTTGTAATGCAGATCACCCACAATACGCGGATCCAAAATACGAGAGTTGGAATCCAGCGGGTCAACGGCGGGATAAATACCCTTGGCCGCAATATCACGGTTCAACACGGTTTGCGCATCCAAGTGAGCAAACGAGGTTGCAGGCGCCGGGTCAGTCAAGTCATCGGCGGGCACGTAAATGGCCTGCACCGAGGTAATGGACCCCTTATTGGTGGAGGTAATACGTTCTTGCAACAAACCCATATCGGTTGACAGTGTGGGCTGATACCCCACAGCCGAAGGAATACGACCCAACAGGGCAGACACTTCGGAACCGGCTTGTGTAAAGCGGAAAATGTTATCCACGAAGAACAGCACGTCCTGGCCTTCAACATCGCGGAAATATTCAGCTTGGGTCAGGCCCGTCAAAGCCACACGTGCGCGCGCTCCGGGAGGTTCGTTCATTTGACCGAAGACCAAGGCCACTTTGGACTCGCCTTCAAGGTCAATAACGCCTGATTCAATCATTTCGTGGTAAAGGTCGTTCCCCTCACGGGTACGCTCACCCACACCGGCGAATACTGAGTAACCACCATGGCCTTTAACAGCGTTGGTAATCAGCTCTTGAATAAGCACGGTTTTACCCACGCCAGCGCCGCCGAACAGACCGATCTTACCGCCCTTGGCGTAAGGACCGATCAAATCCACAACTTTAATACCTGTCACCAGAATTTCCGATTCCGTTGATTGATCAACGAAAGAAGGAGCCGGACGGTGAATGGACCATTTTTCATCAAATTGCACGTCGCCGCGCTCATCGATCGGCTCACCCACAACATTCATGATCCGGCCCAGTGTGCCGCGACCAACAGGAACGGCGATACTGTCGCCCATATCGGAAACCGCCTGGCCCCGCACCAAACCGTCGGTGCTGTCCATGGCGATGGTACGCACGGTGCTTTCGCCCAAATGCTGTGCCACTTCCAAAATCAGTTTCTGGTCATTGTTGGTGGTTTCCAGCGCGTTCATGATCTCCGGCAATTCGCCGTCGAACTGAACGTCGACAACAGCGCCAATGACCTGTGTAATGCGACCTGTGCTTGTGCTCATGGGTCTCGCCTCTCTTAAAGCCAAGGGGTAATTGCGCTAAAGCGCTTCGGCCCCTGAAATAATCTCAATCAATTCCTTGGTGATCTGCGCCTGACGGGTGCGGTTATAGGTGATGGTCAATTTCTCGATCATCTCCCCCGCATTCCGGGTGGCGTTATCCATTGCTGTCATCCGGGCACCTTGTTCGGATGCACCGTTTTCCAGCAGGGCTTTCAAAATCTGCACGGTAACGTTCCGCGGCAGCAAATCAGCCAAAATACTTTCTTCGTCCGGCTCATATTCATAAGCCGCACCGCCCAAATCGGCACCTTCACCTTCTTCACCGCTGTCAAACGCAGCAGGAATAAGTTGTTGGCGGGTTGGCACTTGGGCCATCACCGTTTGGAACTTGGAATAGAACACAGCGGCGACATCAAACTCACCGGCTTCGTACATTTCCAGCACCCGGCTGGATACCATTTGCGCTTCCCCAAAGCCGACATTGCGGACTTCGGAAAAATCAATCGTGTCGATGATCAAATGCCCCATCTCAAGGTTCAGCGCATCGCGGCCCTTGCGGCCCACGCACAAAATCTTGACCGTTTTGCCTTCACCTTGCAGGCGATACACTTCCTGCTTGGCAAGCTTGGCAATGGAGGAATTGAAGCCGCCACACAGGCCTTTTTCAGCCGTAGCAACAATCAACAATTGCACTTGATCGGAACCGGTGCCGGCCAGCAAGGCCGGGGCACCGGGGCTATCTACCATGGTAGACGCAAGCGAAGCCAAAACACCTTCCATACGCTCAGCGTAGGGACGGGCACTTTCAGCGGCGTTTTGCGCGCGGCGCAGTTTCGCCGAGGCCACCATTTGCATGGCCTTGGTGATTTTCTGCGTCGACGTTACCGAGTCGATCCGATTTTTGAGGTCTTTCAGGCTTGCCATAATCTGGGCCTTATCCTCTGTTCAATAACGAAACCTTAGGCGAACGCACCGGCAAATGTGCCGATGATGTCGTTCAACTTGGCTTCCACTTCATCGCTCACCTTTTCTTCCGTGCGGACCGCATCCAGCACGTCAGCGTGATCTTGGTGCACTTTGGTCAAGAGATCTTGTTCAAAGCGGCCAACATCCTTGGCGGGAATCTTATCCAAGTAACCGTTCACACCGGCAAAGATGGAAACAACTTGTTCTTCCATCGTCAGCGGGGAGTATTGCGGTTGCTTGAGCAGTTCCGTCAAACGCTCACCACGGGCCAGCAATTGCTGGGTAGCGGCATCAAGGTCAGAGCCGAATTTCGCAAAGGCAGCCATTTCACGATACTGCGCCAATTCCAACTTAATGGTACCGGCCACTTGTTTCATGGCTTTCGTTTGCGCGGCAGAACCCACACGAGACACCGAAATACCAACGTTCAATGCAGGGCGAATGCCTTGGTAGAACAGTTCCGTTTCAAGGAAGATTTGGCCATCGGTAATGGAAATCACGTTGGTCGGAATATAGGCCGACACGTCATTGGCTTGGGTTTCAATAACCGGCAGGGCCGTCATTGAACCGTTACCGGCGGCATCACCCATTTTAGCGGCGCGTTCCAGCAAGCGGCTATGCAGGTAGAACACGTCACCGGGATAAGCTTCACGTCCCGGCGGACGGCGCAGCAACAAGGACATTTGGCGATAAGCCACAGCCTGTTTGGTCAGATCATCATAAATGATCAGTGAGTGCATGCCGTTATCACGGAAGAACTCACCCATGGCTGCACCCGTATAAGGCGCCAGGAATTGCAGCGGTGCCGGCTCAGACGCCGTTGCTGCCACAACGATGGAATATTCCATCGCGCCGTTTTCTTCCAGGGTTTTAACGATTTGGGCAACCGTAGAACGCTTTTGGCCAATAGCCACATACACGCAATACAGTTTCTTACTTTCATCGTCGCCTTGGTTCAACGGCTTTTGGTTCAAGATGGCATCAACGGCCACAGCGGTTTTACCCGTTTGGCGGTCACCAATAATCAGCTCGCGCTGGCCACGGCCAATCGGGATCAAGCTGTCAATGGCTTTCAAGCCCGTTTGCATCGGCTCATGCACGGATTTACGCGGGATAATGCCCGGCGCTTTCGTTTCCACGCGGGTCCGCGTCACATCGGTGAGCGGGCCTTTGCCGTCAATCGGATTGCCCAAGGCGTCAACCACACGGCCAAGCAGGCCACGACCAACGGGCACGTCCACAATGGAACTTGTCCGCTTAACGGTGTCACCTTCTTTAATGCCACGGTCATCGCCGAAAATCACGGCCCCGACATTGTCTTCTTCAAGGTTCAAGGCCATGCCTTGCACGCCACCGGGAAATTCAATCATTTCCCCGGCTTGAACATTGTCCAAACCGTAAATACGCGCAATACCGTCACCGACGGACAGAACCTGCCCAACTTCGGAGACTTCTGCCTCTTGCCCAAAATTCTTAATTTGATCCTTGAGGATCGCCGAAATTTCTGCGGCCTGGATGTCCATCACCCAACCTCTTTCATCTTGCGTTCAAGATTAGCTAACCGGGTAGCCAGTGAGCTGTCGATCATGCGCGAGCCAACTTTTACAATAAGTCCACCAATTAAGGCGGGGTCGACCGTTGCATTTATATTCACCTCCTGCCCCAACGAGGCGCGAAGCTGATCTGAGAGCGCAGCAGACTGAGCATCGCTCAAAGCCTGTGCGGAAATTACGTCGGCGGTTACTTCACCGCGATGGCGCGCCAACAGCTTGCCAAATGCGCGAATGATATCGCCTAAAGAAAACAGGCGGCGTTTTTCTGCCACCAAAGCAATGAACTTGCGGGTCAACGCATGGGCACCGGCTTGTTCCAGCACGGCTTCCAAGGCGCGGCCTTGTTCTTCCCGGCTGATCAGCGGTGAGCGCACAACGCCACGCAAATCATCATGAGAGGCGATCAAGTCGCCCAGTGCATCAAAGTCGGCGGCAACTGCATCGAGCGCGCCATCTTCTACTGCCAAATCGAACAGCGCCGTGGCGTAACGCCCGGCGATACCTGCAACGATGGAACCTTCATTGGACACGGAGTGCATCCCCACTTGGTAAGACCTTTGGTTTGCGCAGTCGAAAACCCGCCAACAGGGCGCTGGCATTTGGGCTTTCGATGAAACCAAGGGTGAGGTACCACCCTGCGCAAGGGGGGGCAATGACCCCTTCGGTCATGCGCCACTTTGACACGACTTTTTTGGATATTTCGGGCCGAATCTCTATTCCGGCAGAAAGATGTTGCCATCCGCATCAATCGGCCAATGGGGATTCCACGCCACTTCCCAGCCATGGCCGTCCAGATCGGTGAAATAGCCCGAATATCCGCCCCAAAACTGCTCTTCTGCCGGGCGGGTAATAGTGCCGCCTGCGGCCACCGCATCGGCCAAAAAGGCATCCACCTCTTCCTTGGCGCGCACATTATAGGCCAGCGCAATGCCGCCAAAGGTACCTGCAGGCTTCAGTTCGGTGTGGCCTGCGTCTTTCACCAAATGATCATTCGGGTAAAGCCCCAGTATCAGCCCGTTCATCTGGAAGGTTTTAAAATGCTCATCCCCAAAGGCTGTGGGCTTAAATCCCATCGCCTTATAAAAGCCCACGGCCTCCTCTATATTGTTTACTGCCAACGTAATAACCGAAACCCGTTGTTCCATTGCCTAATCCCCCTCATATCCGCATGATCGCGCGTCACATTATGAAAGCAGGAGCGGCAAAATGAAATGGGGCTTGGGATTTTTGGGCGTCGTCACCGCTGCTGCGCTCGCAATTGGGGGATGTATCTATATGACAACCGAACAAGCCTCGAACCCGGCCTTAAAGGCTGACGCCCCGGTGCGCCTTGAGGGCAGCCCGTTTTCTGCCACTCGTTTGGGCAATGCGGCCATCATCACCACCGACCTGTCCCCGCGCCTGCAAGCCGAAGCGGCAGCATATGGTTATAGCAACATCAATGGCCCCACCCTTATTAAGGTGCCCGCTTGGGTGAAGAACCCTCTGGGCCGCTATTACCTCTATTTCGCGCATCATAAGGGACGCTTCTTGCGCCTCGCTTATGCCGATTCGCCTACCGGCCCTTGGACGGTTCATGAACCGGGCGTGTTGGATGTTTCCGAAACGCCGTTGCTGCAAGAACTGGCCGATCCGCCACTAACCAAGAATGAAGAATTGGAGGCCGCCGTGCGCCATATGGGCGTGACGGAACTCACCGTCTTTGCCCGTGTGGGCGCAGACGCCAAGGCCGCCCAGGAACAACGCACCGAAAAGGGCGAGCTGGGCCGCACCGAACAATCGCCCCATATCGCCAGCCCGGACATATATATAGATCACGCCAACCAACGCATCGTCCTGTTCTGGCATGGGCTGGTGGAAGGCACGGTGCAAATGTCCGGCGTCGCCACATCCGCCGATGGGCTTTCATTCGAGACAAAGCCCGGCTTCATCGCCCCGCCTTATCTGCGTTATGTGAACATTCGCGGGCGGCATATCGCGCTCACCATGCCGGGTCTATTGTATAAGGCACCGGACCCGTTGGGACCGTATGAGGTGCGCCCCCAACCTTTGTTTGATGTGACCGCCCGCCACCATGCGTTTCATCTGGTAGGGAACACGCTCTACATTTTCTTCACCCGGGTGGGTGATGCCCCCGAACGCATCTTGGTGACGGCGGTTGATGTCTCATCCGATGATTGGGCCGATTGGCAACCGGGGGAGGTGTTTGAGGTGATGCGCCCCGAAGCCGTATGGGAAGGCGCCGACCTACCCATAGAACCGTCTGTGCGCGGTGAAACCACCCGCCGCGAACACGCCTTGCGCGACCCGCATGTCTTTAACGACGATGGCCAGCTCTACCTTGTCTATGCAGGCGGCGGCGAGGACGCGATTGGCATTGCGGAATTGACATTCACCAAATAGTCCAAGCCCGGCATGACAATTCATAAGAAGCTGATGGGATCTATATCCACCGACACACGCACAGAATTCGGCACCTTCACCGCCTCCAGCCAGCCGCGGATCAAGGGTTGCAGCGCCGTGCTGCGCTTGCCCTTAATCAATAAGCGTTGGCGATGCTGGCCGCGGATCATCGCCAATGGCGCTTCGGCCGGTCCCAGCACCATCAAATCCATATTGTTGGGCGGTGCCGCCGCACGAATGGCGCGGCCCACGGCCTCCACCTCCCGCCTGTCCGCGCCTGATAAAATCAATGCCGCCATGCGCCCGAAGGGGGGCAGACCTACCATTTCTCTATCCGCCGCCTCCACTTCCATAAAGGCATCGCGCTCTCCCTTCACCAAGGCAGCAATGACGGGATGATCGGGATCATAGGTTTGCACCAGCACATGGCCTTGGGTGGCCTCTCGCCCGGCGCGACCTGCCACTTGGGTCAACATTTGAAAACTGCGTTCAGCGGCCCGCGGATCAGCCCCCGCCAACCCCATATCGGCGTCCACAACGCCCACCAATGTCAGCCCCGGAAA
Source organism: Alphaproteobacteria bacterium (assembly GCA_049609145.1). Classification (GTDB taxonomy): domain Bacteria; phylum Pseudomonadota; class Alphaproteobacteria; order SPJN01; family SPJN01; genus JBMYYF01. The sequence goes on along the minus strand of JBMYYF010000012.1, from coordinate 10,839 downwards.
ATGATGCCCCTTGGCCACAATCTGTGTGCCCACCAAAATATCCAGCTTGCCATCGGCAAACTCTGCCACTTTCTCACGCGCCAATGTGGTTAGTGACGGGCGCTGCCCACCTTTTTGCTTTTGCTGTTTCAAGGCATCCCGCAACAGAAAGTCGGATGACAAAACCCCCAGCCGCGCATTGGGAAAAAAGCTCGTCACCTCTTCTGCCACGCGCTCAACTCCCGGCCCGATGGGCGTGAGCTTGTCTTCCGCCTCGCAAGAGGGGCACTGCTTGGGCACCGGCACTTGATAGCCGCAATGATGACATTGCAGCTTGCGCCTAAATCTGTGCTCCACCAGCCATGCTGTGCAGTGGGGGCATTGAAATCTGTGCCCGCAGGCGCGGCACAAAGTCAGCGGCGCAAAGCCCCGGCGGTTGAGATAAAGTAGCGATTGCTCGCCCCGCTCCAAGGTTTCCACCATGGCCTGTATAAGACCGGGAGACAGAAAATTGCCACTGTCAGGCCCCTCATGGCGCATATCAATCGCGCGGATGTCCGGCAAGCCCGCCGTGCCATGCCGCCCTTCCAACACCACCTTATCGTAACGCCCCCACGCAACATTCATCACCGTTTCAAGCGACGGCGTGGCAGATGCCAGCACCACAGGAAACGTGCCCAAATGGCCGCGTACCACCGCCATATCACGCCCATGATAAAGCGTGCCGTCATCTTGGCGAAACGCGGTTTCGTGTTCCTCATCCACCACGATCAATTTCAAATTGGGAAAGGGCAGAAAAAGCGCAGAGCGCGCGCCCACCACAACAGGCGCTTCCCCCTTGGCAATTTTTTGATAGGCCGCACGACGCTTGGTGGGCGTGCGGTCAGAATGCCAAGGCTCCGGCTGAAAGCCCAACCGCTTGGCAAAGCGATCCAGCAATTGCGCGGTCAGCGCAATTTCCGGCAGCAGGATCAAGGCTTGCCCGCCTTCTTGCACGGCCTGCGCCACCGCCTCCATATAGGTTTCAGTTTTGCCCGATCCGGTTACGCCATCCAGCAATGTCACGGTCGCATCACCTGCCTGCACCTTGGCGGTCAATACATTGGCCGCCTTGGCTTGGTCGGGACGCAATGTTGGTTTTTCCCCTGTTACCACTGGCGTGGATGGCTGGCCGCGCGGCGCTTCCATCACGGCAACGGCCTTCACCAGCCCGTCAATCACGGATGGGGTAACGCCCGCCATCTCCGCAATATCGCGCTTGGTCAACGGCGGTGCATCACGCATGAAATCAAGCACCTTGGCGCGCGCGGGCGTCATCCGCGGCGGATCGTTTTCACCCAACACATAATAAGGCACTTGCCTTTGTGGCTTCCACCGCGTTGGCACCGCCATTGCAAGCCGCAAGACAGAGCCCAACGGGGTTAAGGTGTAACCCGCAATCCATTCCACCAGTTTCATCAGGTCTTCAGGGAAAGGTGGCAGCGGCAACACCCCTTCCACCGCCTTCAACTTTTCATCGGCCACATCGCCCGCAGGCTCTCTGTCCCACACCACCCCGCGCACCAGCCGCGGCCCCAGCGGCACCTCCACAATCGTGCCGGGCACAAGAGCGCGCTCGGCCAAGCCGAAATAGTCAAACGGCCCCTCAAAAGGCAAAGGCAGCAAGACGCTGATGCGTTCCGCCCTATCTGATTCGAAAAGTGTCATAGTTGGACTGTAAGAACCCTCATTGATCTGGTACAGACTTATCAAAGTATTAGAGGGATCAGGGCCATGAAGTTTTTCGTAGACACCGCAGACATTGACGCCATTAAGGAACTTGCCGATACAGGCTTGGTAGATGGGGTGACAACCAACCCGTCATTGATTGCCAAGTCAGGCCGCGACTTCCGTGAGGTGGTAGCCGAGATTTGCGAAATCGTACCCGGCCCCGTTTCGGCTGAAGTGGTGGGCCAAACGGCAGATGAAATGATCGCGGAGGGCAAATCCCTGCGTGAGATCGCGCCCAATGTCACCATCAAGGTACCGCTCACTTTCGATGGCTTGAAATGCTGTCGCGCGCTATCGGATGAAGGCACAATGGTGAATGTCACCCTGTGCTTCTCCCCCATGCAGGCTTTGTTGGCCGCCAAGGCGGGCGCCACCTTCATTTCGCCCTTTGTGGGCCGCTTGGATGATATCGGCCATGATGGCATGGGGTTGATCGAAGAAATTAAAGAAATCTACGATAACTACCCCGCCCTCAACACCGAAATTTTGGTGGCATCTGCCCGCCATGTGGCGCATGTGCGCGAAGCCGCTTTGATGGGCGCAGATGTCATCACCTTGCCGCCGGATGTGATGCACCAATTGATCAAGCATCCGCTGACCGACAAGGGCTTGGAAGCCTTTATGGCCGATTGGGAAAAAACCGGGCAAAGCATTCTCTAAATGACTGAGGCGCCCAAAATAGAAAACAACACCCCCCTGCCCGATGAAGCGGCGGTGCGCGCTTTTTTTGCCGCCAATCCGTCCTTCTTCAAAGATCACCCAGATCTGTTGAACAGCCTTGAACTGCCCGCCCGCCATGATGGCCGGGCCGTGGTGGATATGCAGTCTGTCATGATTGATCGCCTGCGCGCAGATCACGACAAGCTCAAACGTGAACGCCAAACCATCATCAACAACAGCGCGGTCAATGCCACCTTGGTGGCGCGCATGGTCAAAGCCACTCTGCTCGCGCTGGAGGCCGGCAATCTTGCTGATCTGACCGCCACCATGACCCATGCCTGGCCTGATTTGATGGATGTCGATGTCGTCTCTTTGGGCGTTGAAAGCCCGGCAGGTGCACCATCCACCGCCATGGCGAACGGTGTTTATATGCTGGAACCCGGCGTCATCGACCGCATGATCGGCAGCGCCGACAAAGCCATCTTATTGTCCGACACGCCGCAGGCGCGCGAAACCTTGTATGGGCCTGCTACACCCTTGGTCAAATCCGATGCGCTGGTGCGACTGCGCCCCGCCAACAACGTTCCCCAGGCGGTGCTCGCTTTCGGTTCACGGCAAGATGGCTTTTTCCATCAGGGACAGGCAACCGATGTCATCGCCTTTTTGGGCGGCGTCGTTGAACGCCTGCTGGGACGATGGATCAGCCAGTCCTGAATGCCTCGCAAATAGAAACAGATCCGCCGCTGAAAGTGGCTGAAAAATGTGTCGCCGCCTTGCCGCTGGCCCCGGATTTGGCGGCCCCGATTGGCGCTTTTTTTACCGCCTTGGCGGTGGAACGCAGGGTCAGCGCCCACACCATTCGCGCCTATGGGCAAGATATCACCGCCTATCTCAATTTTCTGCAAAGCCACTTTGAGCACCTGCCCGATCGCGCCATGCTGGATGGCATTGCTTTGGCCGATCTGCGTGCCTTTATGGCCGCCGAACGCCGGCGTGGCCTGTCTGCCCGATCTTTGGCGCGCCGCGCCGCCGCCTTGCGCAGTCTGCACAAATTTCTGGAACGGCGTTACGGCTTTTCAGCGGAAGCCCCGGCGCTGCTTGCCACGCCCAAAACCGGGAGGCGCATCCCCAAACCTCTTTCTGCCGACAACGCCCAAAGGCTGCTCAGCGAAGCCGCCCTTGCCGACAAGCGCCCGTGGGTACAAGCCCGCGACGTGGCGCTTATTACGCTTCTATATGGGTGTGGCCTGCGTATCTCAGAAGCCTTGGCGCTCAATCAGGCAGATGCGCCCCTTGGCTCAACGCTCAGAATTGTCGGCAAGGGCGGCAAGGAACGGCAAGTGCCCGTGTTGCCCATCGTGGCAGAGGCGGTAGAACGCTATCGCGCCTTGTGCCCCTTCCCGCTGGAGGGCACCACAAAGCCCCTATTTTATGGCGTACGCGGGGGTCGTTTCACCACGCGCCAAAGCCGCCTCATCATGGAAAAATTACGCGGCGCGCTGGGCCTGCCTGAAAGCGCCTCGCCCCACGCCTTGCGCCACAGCTTTGCCACCCGCCTGCTCAGCGGCGGCGGCGATTTGCGTGCCATTCAGGAACTTTTAGGCCATGCCTCATTATCCACCACGCAGATTTATACCGAGGTAGACGAAAAACGCCTGACAGAGGCCTATCAAAGCGCCCACCCCTTGCTGCGACCCAAAAAGTAGCCACAACCGAAGGGCTCTGTTTTTAATAGACTTTTCGCGTTATTTAACCCATGCTTAGCTATAGCAAGCCGCACAAGCGGTTGAAGACGGGGGTCTTTTGACGTTCAGCGCAAAGGAATAGTTATGACGTGGTTAGGCAAAACGATTGGAACTTTCGGTACGTTGGGATTGCTGATGGTCGGCGCAGCCAGTATTTCAGCGCCCGCCAATGCGGCGTGCTCGTGCAGTTGCGAAGATGGTGTGATCAACGCCACCTGTGACAGCCCGAAGGAAGGCCCGCCCATCTGCCCAACAGAAGTTTGCGCCCCGGCCCAGCGCTATCTGCAAACCACAGATGCCCAGTATGAGCCGGTGCACAAAACCAACGCCTGCGAGAACGAATCCGGCAGCGATTCCGATGCCCAACAAGGTGTCTGGCTGACCCAATGTGGCAAGAAAAACCTGAGATAATTTGGCTGAATTGCTGACCTTCGCCCTAAAACGCGCCCTCAACCAAGCTCAAAATGGTTTGGCGCACATCTTTGGGAAAAGCTGAAATCTCGCCCTCAAAACGCGCGCCGTCGCCGGCGTAAAGCGCTCTGATCGCTTCCTCAAATCCCGGCTGATCGCCCGCCACCGCATACATAAAGCGTTGCGTGCGGTCCTGCGCCCGGCGCGCCAGATCCTGCGGGGCCTCATCCGAACGCGCCTGATCCACCAAGCGCCGCAATGTGGCCGACGGCCCACCGCGCTGCTGTTCCAGCCAGGCCCAATGGCGTGGCAACAAGGTCACTTCCTTGCCCTCCACCCCCAGCTTGGGCCGCCCACGTCGTTTGGGTTGCGGAGCATCGGCCACACCATAACGCGCAGCGATATCATCTACCGAGCCGCGCAAATCCATATCGAGCAACCGCCCGTTTTCCATATCGAACACAATAGGCGGGGTACCGTCATCGGCTGCGGCACGGGCCTTCAACGCCAATGCCACCGCGGCGGGAGAGCCCTGCGCAACGCGCTCACCGCCCAAAAAGGCGACATATATCTGCTGGTCATTTGCATTTTCCATCTTACTCACCATTTTTACCAAGGTAAATTACCTTTATACTGGTTTTATTTATAGCGCAACACATTTTTACCGTGGTTTAATTAAATTCTTCCCTGCCACCCCCAAACCCCATATAAATCTCCAAAAAGGGGGAGCAGATGACACCTATTTCCAGAATTTGGCCGGTTTTGACGCTTGCAGCCTTCATTGGCACGGCACCTGAGCTGGCTCTTGCCCATGCACAAGGCCATGAAGGCGAAAGCGGCTTTTGGGCAGGCTTCACCCACCCCATGCTGGGCTGGGATCATGTTGCCGCCATGGTTGCTGTTGGCTTATGGGGCGCATTTTTGGGTGCGCCCGCCATTTGGCTGCTGCCGGTGATCTTCCCCCTCGTCATGGCCTTTGGGGCCTTGATCGGCATTTTGGGCTTTTCATTGCCCCTGGTGGAAGCCGGGATTGCCCTGTCGGGCGTGGTATTAGGCCTGATGATATTGCTGAAAGCCAAGCCCGCCTTGTGGATGGCCGCCACGCTGGTTGGCCTGTTCGCCATCTTCCATGGGTTTGCTCATGGGGCTGAGTTACCGTCCTCCGCGCATGCCTATGCCTTTATCATTGGCTTTGTGATCGCCACCGGCCTGCTGCACATGGCAGGCATTGCCTTTGGTGCCCTTACCCGCTGGCCCGCAGGCACGCTGGCCGTGCAATCAACGGGTGCCGTGATTGCCGGGGTCGGCACGGTATTTTTGTTTAACCTTGTTTAGGCTCTCACACACACTCACCGCCGTGACGACGCTCTGTCTCGTTGCGCTTTCAAGCCCAGCCCTTGCCCATGCGCCTTCCCCCGGCTTGCAGGGATTTTGGCGGGGCTTTCTGCATCCGTTGACCGACCCGATGCAATACCCCGTGCTTATCGCCTTTGCCTTGGCCATAGGCCCTTTGGGACTTGCCGCGGTTCGGCGTAGCCTGCTGGCCTTTGGGCTTAGCACCGTGTTGGGTTTTGCCGCGGGCATTGCCATTGGCACCACGGCGTTCCCAACGGGAACCACTACCGCTCTGCTCAGCATTGCAGCCATATTAAGCCTAGCCGCGATCCTGCGTGCGCCCTTGCCCCCAACCCTATGCGCGCTGACCGGCATATTGGCCGGTGGATTGGCAGGCTTTGCCAATGTCCCCGAACAGGGGGAGATGGCAGCCTTTGTCGTGACCTCTCTAGGATCACTCGTGGCCGTCAATATCGTGGCGATGCTGACAACCACAGGCATAGATTATCTGGGCGAGGAATATGATTGGCCATGGCTTGCCAATGCCTGGCGCGTGCTCGCGGCATGGACTCTGGCTATCGCCGTGCTGACATTAGCCATCACCTTACGGTAGGGCGCCAGCAGCTTGCCTTTCGCCTAGCCGCCACCTTCTGGCTTGGCCTTATTCTTTGTCCCACTAAGAACGCGGCTGACAATCTCCAACCCAAACGGCGGCGACGCATCATGCACACCGCCGGGCGAGACCGGGCGGAACAGTGACCCCAAAATCAACAACCTTTGTTCATTGGTGAAACTTGCATGGCGATCATCAACCGATCCGCTGCCCAGCAGCCCCACATAGGTTTGCGCCATGGTTGTTCTGGATTGCGCCTCCAGTTCGGAATCTCGCTCCACCATATATTGCGCTTGAAAAAAGCGCAGCGCCCACACAGCAAACAATATGGGTGAAAAAACCAGCAGCGTTGCACTCAAATTCGGGATGCCGTTTACGCTGTTCAGTGATGTCGGCTCAACACCCAGAATAACCCCAACATATGTCACTGCGCCTAAACCGATAATGCCAAGCATCCACCAAAAGCGTTTCTCTGCGTCTTTCTTGGCAGTTCCATGCGCCGAGGCACGCCCGGCCCAATGCTGGTGGGCCCCATCAATTTCCATAGCGCCGCCGACAGCCTCTTTCACCGCATCCAATTCTGCCTTGTGCTTCTCAAAATCCGCAAACAACTCCGCGCTGAAGTTTTGCTTATGCATTTTGGCGCTGGCGATCTCATGCTTTAGCTCTGACACCGCAGTCGCTATTTCACCCTCAGCGTCACTCAACACTTTTGCACCAACCGCTTTGAGGTCATCCCCAAGCGAAACCTCCGCCTCACGCACCTTATTTTGCACAGCTTCTCCATGACGCGAGATATTCTTTCCCAATTGATCCGCGGCCTTTTCCAGTTCAGCCATGCGCGCCGACGTAAATTGAGAAACTTCTCCCTCAATCATCCTAGCTTGTCTGTCGCGCACAAACTCAAGATCATTGCCGCCATAAACGGCCAACACATTGAACTCCTTCGCAAAGATGGGATCATTTCGCCCCAAGTGATCCTCAATCAAAATATCCAGAGCATCACTTAGGCGGCCCCCACGCACAAGCTGCCTGCACTTCTCCCCCAACTCACCTTGCGCATCATTCAGCCATCGCAAATCAAAAAATGGCCCGTATTGAAATTCACCACTTTTTTGACGCCCGCCGACATACCCGCCATAGCCCATCAAATTTCTGATATATTGATCGCGCAGCAACCAAATTGCGTCATTGTCATCCAAATCGGGGGCATTGAGCCAATCCCACAACTCAAGTTGCCGTGTAATTGCCGCATAGATATCTGCAGGCCGATCTCCGGAATACAAATAGTCAAATATACTTTCCTTGGGCGGTGTCATATGTCCCTCCATAATGTATTTTCAAAAATACCCTTTTTGCGCGACACCGCAACCCGCCCCCGCACAATCAAACCCTCCCCCACCACCCCAAAATCTCCTCACCCCTCTTGAACTCCATTATATTTCCATTATATTGGAAATATGGAAACGATAATTGAAACAAACGATACCGCCATTCCGGCCCTTGCGGCCTTGGCAAATGAAACCCGGCTCAACGCCTTTCGGTTGCTGGTGCAGGCCGGACCCGATGGCCTGCCCGCAGGCAAATTGGCGGAGACGCTGGACACGCCGCCCCAAACCCTTTCCTTCCATTTGAAGGAACTGGCCGGGGCCGGGCTGGTCAACGCGGAAAGACAAGGGCGCTCTATTCTTTACCGCGCCCAATTTGATCGCATGGTGGGGCTTCTCACCTTTTTGACCGAAGATTGCTGCGGCGGTCAGTGCGAAATTTCACTCTGCAAATAATTTCAATCTGCCAATAGGAGAGCACGATGAAACGCGTTCATATATCTGTCACCACCGATGATCTGGCACAGGCAAGCCAATTTTACAGCGCCCTGTTTGGGGCCGCCCCCACCGTTATCCGCGAAGATTACCTTAAATGGCGGCTGGATGAGCCCGCCATCAATTTCGCGGTAGAGCTGGGCACAGCCCAAGGCGGCGTGACCCATCTGGGCATTGATACTGATAGCGAAGATGAATTGCACGAAACACTGAACGCCATGCAGGCTGCGGGCGTGCCGCATACAGAGCTGAACAAAGGCACTTGCTGTTATGCGGAATCAGAAAAAGTGTGGACCGCAGATCCCGCAGGCATTCCATGGGAGGCTTTTCACACCACCGCCATTGTTGATGACTATGGCGACCCCTTTATCGGCGAAGTGGCGAAACCGGAAAAGACGGACCCGGCTGCCCCCGCCGCTGCCCCAACTTCTGCCATGTGTGGTTGCTGCTAATGTTCAACGTGCTGTTTTTATGCACCGGCAATTCGGCACGGTCGGTTCTGTCGGAAGGGTGGCTCAACCATATAGGCGGGGGGCGTTTTAAGGCATTCTCTGCCGGGTCCAAGCCGCGCGGCAAGGTAAACCCTTTTGCGCTTGCCGCCCTCAAGGCCCAAGGCGCATCAACAGAAAGCTATCGCTCCAAATCATGGGATGAGTTTGCAGGGGATGGTGCGCCGCAAATGGACATCATCATCACCGTTTGCGGTAACGCCCAAAACGAAACGGAGGGCGAGGCTTGTCCCGTTTGGCCCCATTCAAAAAATGGAGAGCGCCCTGCCACCGCCTATTGGGGCTATGATGATCCAGCCAAATCCTATGATGATGGCACCGGCACCGACACAGAAATCGAAGCCGCTTTTGAAGACGTGTTTGCGCAAATTCGCACCCGCATCGAAGCCTTGGTTGCTTTGAGCGATGATGCTATCCAGCAGCACATCGCAAACCGCACCTTGAAAGATATTGGCGCATGAACGCTCGCTCCCTCACGGCAGAATTTGTCGGCACATTGTTTCTGCTAATGACCGTTGTCGGCTCCGGCATTATGGCGGAAAATCTGGCAGGCGGAAACGTGGCCATCGCGCTGTTGGGCAACACCCTGCCCACCGGGGCAATGCTGGTTGTGTTGATTACCCTGTTCGGCCCTATCAGCGGCGCGCATTTCAACCCCGCCGTTACGCTGACCTTTCTCATTCGCAAGGAAATCGCCTTTGGCGCGGCATTGGCTTTCATCGCCATGCAAGTCGCAGGCGGCGCGGCAGGCACCGTGCTGGCCAATCTAATGTTTGAGCTTGATCCCGTCACCCTTTCCACCAAGGCGCGCACGGGCGGCGCACAATGGTTGGCAGAGGCGATTGCCACATTCGGGCTGGTTGCCACCATATTGATAACGCTTAAACACAAGGCCGAGGCCGTGGCGCTCATGGTGGGGCTCTATATCACCGCCGCCTATTGGTTTACTGCGTCCACCAGTTTTGCCAACCCGGCGGTCACGCTGGCGCGCACATTGTCGGACACTTTTGCGGGCATCGCCCCCGCCGACGCACCTGCCTTCATCGCCGTTCAGCTAGGGGGGGCCGTGCTCGCCACTCTCTTTTGCGGTTGGTTGCTGGGTGACAAAAACCGCTAATACGGGATTGCGCCGGTAAGCGCACAATCTTGAATTGCAAAATCACCCCAATCACCTTCTTCCCATTATGTCGCCACAGTTCTGCCGCGTCTTTTTCGCTATAACGTAAGGGCCTTCATAAAGATAAAGGCATAACCGAACCGCACTCACCCGCGGTTTTCAATTGAGTGGCAGGGAAGGAAAGAAAATGGCCCCCTCTAGGACAACCCGTTTCGGGACAGGTATTATCGGCACGCTCATTGCCATGACGATTTCGTTGGCAGCGGTGCAAGCAGCCAATGCGTCGCCCTACAGCAAACGCATGACAATCAAGCCGCAGCCAAGTCACTGCGATCCGCTATTCGCGCAAACAAAAGGCAAGGCGGAATGCGTGATGAAGACATCGCCAAGCCCCTGCCCCACCAATTCGGTCTTCGCAGGCGGTAGCTGGACGAAATCCAAAACGCTTACCTTCAATTGCATGCCGTCGGGCAAAACCAATCCCAAAACCTTGAGTTGCCCTAAGCCCTACGCATCCTCCTATGGCAAAATCAATACGCCGCTGGGCACCCATAGTGGCATGAGATGCACGGCAAAGACGCCCCCAAGCTGCCCCAAAGGCACTGTGCTGAAGCAAGCCGCTGCCGGCAACACGCCCAGCTATAGCTGCAACACCATGGTCCGCCCGCGGACATTCCGCTAGCCTGAAAGCTGGGGGCTGAGGCAGTCGATTTGTGCTTGATCCGGCGCGGCCGCTGCCTCACTCTCAGCCCATGGATATTGACGGACAACCAATCGAAGCGCGCACGGCCTCTCTTGTCATTGGGGGGCGCACGCCCAAGCCGGGGGAAGCGCCCGGCCAGTTGCGCCCGCCGCCGGGAGCGCAGCCCACCCATGT
>JBMYYF010000011.1:0-111392 GCA_049609145.1 Alphaproteobacteria bacterium | reverse complement strand
GGCGGCGCGCGAAAACACCTTTGTAGATATCTTGCTGCTTGATCAACCCACGTTAGACAGCTTGGGTGATTTGATTCCCGATCAGTTTCCCTTTCTGGGGAATGGTGGCCTTGCCCAAATTGAGAGCTTTGTGACTTATGATACACGATCATACGCGGCCTTCGGGCAAGTGGATTGGGATGCGCTTGAATGGCTGACCCTGCATGCGGGGGGGCGCATTACCAAGGATGAAAAAGCGGCACACATTACATGGCGCACGCCTGATCCAACGTCTTCTTGCGAAGATCTGGATGTGGCCGCGGACTGGACGGCGTTGACCGGCAAGGTTGGGGCGGATATTCGCTTTAATGAAGACATAATGGTCTTTGGTTCTTTCTCTCAAGGCTATAAATCGGGTGGCTACAACACGACAGCTTGCGATGGCATGCCTTATAACCCGGAAGAGGTAGATGCTTTTGAAGTGGGCCTGAAGTCAGAATGGTTTGATCGCCGGTTGCGGGTAAACCTTGCAGCCTTCAGCTACAATTTCAGTAATATTCAGGTACAGCAGATCGATACGGTAATTACCGTTATCGTCAATGCAGCAGAGGCGGAAATTCGGGGTATCGAGCTTGAGTCTCAATTAGCGTTGTTTGAATGGTTGTCTATTGATGGCTCTGCCACATTTCTGGATGCGACCTATACAGATTATGTTGACGATGAAGCCCTAACCCTGCTGGAAGGGGATATTGATTTGTCGGGCAATCGTTTGCCAAAATCGCCACGGTTTGCGGCAAATGTGGGGGTGCAGATTTTCTTGCCCGTGTTTGCAGATTATGTGGCGGGCGTGCGGGGAGAGTGGGCCTACAAATCTTTGCAATATTTCACACAGTTTAATAACGCACCCAACAGCCAACCGGCATATAGCCTTTGGAATATCTACCTCACCTTGGCGCAGGCTGAGGGAGGGTTTGGTGTTCAAGGTTTTGTCAAGAACTTGACCGATGAAGATTATCTGGCGGGTGGGGTGGTCGCCTCTGCCCTTGTGGGCGGGCCGGTTGGCTTTTACGCACCGCCGCGCACATGGGGCATAGAGGTGAATTTCAGCTTCTAGTCTTAGGGTTTCATCTGCTACATAAGCCCCATTGAAAATTTATGGGGGAACTTATCATGAGCGCACTTAATCCAGACCTAACGGGCCGCGCGGCGTTGGTCACAGGCACAACATCCGGGCTTGGTCGCCGTTTTGCCAAGCTATTGGCGGCCCATGGGGCCAAGGTGGCATTGACGGGACGCCGCGTTGACCGGCTTGAGGAAGTGGCGGCTGAAATTCGGGCCGATGGCGGAACCTGTGCCTACTTTCCGCTGGACATGATGGATGCAGATAACATCAAGCAAGTAGTGGCGGATGCGGAAAAGGAATTGGGCCTGATCGATATTTTGATCAACAATGCAGGCGTGCCGGATGCGCAACGCGCCCACAAAATGTCTGTCGATCTGATTGATACGGTTCTTGGTACCAATCTGCGCGGCCCCTATATTTTGAGCACCGAAGTGGCGCGCCGACTGATTGAAGAAAAGAAACCGGGGCGGATGATCAACATCTCCTCCATTGCCGGATTTCACTATGATGGCCATGGAGCGGCGCTTTATTCCATCTCTAAGGCGGGGATAGCTCGCATGTCAGAGGCGCTGGGTGTGGAATGGGCGCGTTTCAATATTAACGTAAATGGCATCGCGCCGGGCTTTTTCTACAGTGAAATGACCGATGGCATGGTGGAGCGCATGGGCGACATTACGCAAGTGTTTCCACGCAAGCGTGGCTGTGCGCCGGAGCAGATGGATAGCACCGTTTTGTATTTGGTGTCGCCCGCATCTGAATGCGTAACAGGCACGGTGATCAAAGTGGATGACGGACAGTCCCCCAGATAAGGTTAGTATCTGCCAATCATTCTGGGGGAGGTGGGGGAGCGAAAAGCGCCCCCCGCCACTGGCAGTTCGTTCACTGCTACATGGCGGGGTGTAATGGGTTGCGGCCCATCCACATAAGGCTTCATCCGTTCCAGCCAAGCCATCAGTTCGAGGCGCTGCAAAATATCGTCTGCGCCCCGAAAGCCCAAAACCCAGACGACGGAAAATTGTGCGTAGCAGGAAAAGTCGGGCAAGGAAGGGGTGTTGCGCCCACCAATAAAAGATCCACCTTCCAAATGGGCGATAAACTCATCATAGAGTTTGAATTTTGCCTCTTCGATGGAAAGGCCATCTGCGGACGCCATGGCGATCATGTGTTTTACGAAGGGCACTTGGGTAACCACTACGGGCCACAGCCATTTCAACGCCCATGGCAGGCCGCCTTCTGCAGTGGCGTGCATTACATGTGAAAGCTTCCAGCCATTGATCCATTTGTTCAAGCCTTCCCCTGGATAGGTGCGGAAGGTTGCCGGAATTAGTTGATCCGTTGCCCATTGATCAATGGCAAGCAGCTTATCGCGTTCCGGCCCAGCTTCCGGTAACAGGCGCGGGGCCTCAGGGAAGCGTTCATCCAGCCAAAGGCCAATGGGCGTGGAATCGTTGCGCGCTTCGCCATCAATCTCCACCACGGGTATTTGGTGGCCAATGGGCAGCTCTTTCTTGGCGCGCAGCGGCGGCGTGTAGCGCACACGGAAGGGCAGGCCCTTATAATTCAGCATGCCATGCACTTTGGCGGCATAGGGGCTCATCGCATAGGAATGAAGGACGATCTCAGGGTTTGTGTGGCTCATTATTTTTTCTCTTCTTCCAACAGGCTCGGATTGGCGGCCAGCAGCATTTCCACAACGGCATTTGCATGGTCGCGCACGAAATCTTCCTCTCGCGGGTTCACCCCGAACAGGGTTTCACATTCATATTCAACATTGAACACAAAGGTAGCGGCTCCGATTAACATATAGTGGGTGTGCACATCAATTTTTTGGCCTGCAAGGCGGCTCATCCAGTCAACAAGTGGGCGGATGAAGCCCTCCAGCATGAAATCAGATCGCCATGATTTCTGTTTCGCTTCCTGTACCATCACGTGATTAAGCTGGGGTAGACGCGCGGAATAGCGCATGAAAGCCAGCGTGGCCGCGCGCAGACGCGCAATACGGTCCAATCCTTGTGTCGCCGCATCCAGCGTTGCCATATCATCGGCCAGTGTTGTCAACAAATAGCGCATAGCCTCCTTCCAGAGTTCTTCCTTGTTGCCGAAATGATAGGCGACAAGCCCGCGTTTAACGCTGGCCTGCGTTTCAATCATACGGATCGATACCCCTTCATACCCATGGGCGGGGAACAGATTGATCGCGGCCTGTATCAAATGTTCCTGGGTGTCTTCGGCCCTTTTTTGGGGGGCACGTTGACGTTTCTGCGGCGTTTTGGCTGTTTGTTGCATTTTTCTCAAAAACTTGTTGAATGACAAAAATAGTATCACTATATTTGCAATATGACAAGTATAAAAGAAATAACGGGGGGGCGCATGGCAACACTGCCGAAAGAGGTGGAGGTTTTGATTGTTGGGGCTGGCCCCGTAGGGATGACCGCAGCCAACCTGCTGGGGCGCTACGGTGTTGATACGCTGGTAGTTGATAAGGAGATGGAAATCTTTGCACTGCCGCGCGCCATTGGCACAGACAATGATGGCCTGCGCGTTTTGCAAGCAGCCGGGCTGCCCCGTGACGCGTTCGAGCTTATCACCATGCCGCGGTTAGAAATGCACACACCGCACATGGGTAAGGTGGTGGAGGCGCAGCTTGGGGGGCACATTAATTCATTTCCGGCACAAGCCATGTTCTTTCAGCCGGACATGGAAGCCGCCCTGCATGAAACGGTGGCCGCTCACAACACGGTGCGGCTTGAGCGCGGGGTAGAGGCAACGGCCATGCGGCAGGATGCAGATGCCGCCACCATCAGCCTTAAAACACGCGACGGGCAGGCGCATGAAATTGCCGCCCTCTATGTAATTGCCGCCGATGGTGCGAATTCAAAATTTCGCGACTGGTTAGGCGAAAGTTTTACCGGCAAAGACTATGCGGAAGAATGGTTGATCGTGGATGTGATTGGCCGCGATAGAGAAAAACACGGGCCATCCATCGACCATGTGATGTTCTATTGCAATCCGCACCGGCCCTATCCCCACATGCCAGCCCCCGGCGGGCGGGAACGCTGGGAGTTCAAAATCAAGAAAAAGGAAAACCCGGCCGACTTCATGAAGGATGAGGTTATTCAGGACTTGCTGAAAGATTGGTATCCAAACCGGGATGCCAATATTGAACGCAAGGCGATTTACAAGTTTCAAGCGCGTGCAGTAAAAAACTTTGCTCATGGCCGGGTGTTTTTGGCGGGCGATGCCGCCCATGTAACCCCGCCCTTTGCCGGGCAGGGACTAGTTTCCGGCAAGCGGGATGTGTTTAATCTGGCATGGAAGATTGCGTGGGTGCTGAACGGGAAGGCCAGCTCCAATATCTTGCAAAGCTATGATACGGAGCGGCGGCCCCATGTGGTGGCCACCACAAATATGGCGCGGTTCATCGGAGCGATTGTGATGCCGCCTAACACATTTGTTGAGGTGGCTTTTCACGCCTTTATCCGGCTTTCTAATCTTATTCCGGCGTTGAAGCGGCGGCTGAGTAGTCTTGAGATGAAGCCGAAGAATAGCTTTCGCAAAGGTTTGTTCGTGCCGCGTTGGCCGGGCAACAAGGTGAAGCCCGGATCACAGTTTCCGCAATTTCGGGTCGTTCACAAAGATGGCCGCATCTGTTGGTCTGACGAATTAGCGAAAGGTGAATTGCGCCTGATCGGCTATGGCTGCGATCCCCATGAACATCTTGATGAGGCGGCGCAGAAGGCGCTTTCCCAAATGGGCGGCAAGGTGGTGCAGGTCTGTTACGGGTCCCAGGTCTTTCATCGCACCGATCATGAGCTGTGTTGGGAAGATGAAGATGGCAATGCCATCCCCGCCATAGCACCGGAAAGCTGGTGCGCCTTGGTGCGGCCCGATCAAGTTGTGGTGGCTGATGGCCACATCACCCAAGTGAACGACATTGTCCAAAAAGCAAAAGCCCTGTTTGGGCCTGATGAAAGGAAGCAAAAATGAGCTTGCTAAAAACGTCCCAGCCTGCGCGTGATCCAAACCCGGTTGCTAGGGCACAGAGACTGAACCATTTGGTGTTGGCGCGTCCCGATCTTGCCAAGGCCGAGAAATTCTTTGGCGATTTTGGCCTGGTAACGACTGATAAAACCGACAGCGCGATCTATATGCGAGCAGCAGCGGCAGCGCCATATTGTTTGGAGATTAGAAAAGGACCAAAAGCGGAGCTGGAGGGCATTGGTCTTCAAGTTTCCTCGGCGGCGGATCTGGACGCGTTGGCAGCCTTGCCGGGCGCTCAACATGGTGCGTCCAGTGCACCGGGCGCGGGTGATGTCGTGGTGTTGCACGATCCAAGCGGGCGACGCATAGAGGCGCTTTATGACCAGTCACCTTATGACGCCTTGCCCGTGCGTGCGCCGCTTGCCGCCAACACACCAGATAAGATCGTGCGTGTTAATGCCGGGCAGCGCGCCGCGATTGAGCCGCCGCAAATCACCAAGCTGGGCCATGTGGTGTTGGAGGCAAGCCGCTATCAGGAGATGGCGGGCTGGTACACCAAGACATTCGGCCTGATCCCGTCCGACATTGAAGTGCTGCCCGACGGCTCACCCGCTGTTGCCTTTTTTCGCTTTGATTGCGGCGAGACACCAAGCGATCATCATTCCATCGCCATGGCGCAAAGTTTCACGGATAAGTGCGCTCACGCCGCTTTTGAAGTGGTGGATCAAGATGCTGTGGGAATTGGCCAAAAGGTGCTGCGTGATCGTGGCTATAAACACGCATGGGGCATAGGGCGCCATATTTTGGGCAGCCAGATTTTTGATTATTGGCGCGACCCTTACGGCGAAATTTTCGAGCACTATTGCGATGGCGATGTGTTTACCGCTGATGTGCCAACGGGCATTCACGCCGCGGGCGGTGATACGCTTTATCAATGGGGACAAAAGCTGCCCGGTGATTTCACCCGCCCCAAAATGAGCTTGGAAACAATTGTAACGCTTGTGCGCAATGTACGCGCCAGTCCGGATCTCAGCTTTGGCAAATTGATTGCCATGCTGAAGGCCGTCTCCTAAATCCCAGATAGAAAGAACAGAACCATGGCAATTAATACAATTCACTTTGAACATGATGGCAAAGCCCAGTGGGGCGTGGTGCGCGATGGCGTGATCACGCCGATTGACGGCGACTATCCTACAACAGCCGCCTTTGTCGCGGCCTTCGCTGATAATCTGAACACGCTTGAAATTCTGAGTGGCGGCACGCTCAAGGAAAGTGATGTGACGCTGCTATCGCCGATCACGCGGTCCAGCCGCTTTGTGTGTCAAGGCGCGAACTACCGTCAGCACATGATTGAATCCGGCATGAACCCGGACGACAAAAACTTCAATATGATATTCACCAAAGCGACAAGCTGCATTGCACCAGCAGACACAGATGTCATCCGCCCCAAAGAGGTGTCGCTGCTGGACTATGAGGTTGAACTGGGCATTGTGATGCGGCAGGACATTGCCGGACCGCAACATGTAACGGCTGACAATCTGGGGGACTATATCGCAGGTATCACCATTGTGAACGATGTCAGCGCGCGGGACATTCAGGTGCCGCAAATGCAGTTCTACAAGGGCAAGAGCTATCGGACTTTTGGACCGTGTGGACCTTATCTTTGCCTGTTAACCCATGATGAGGCATCTTTGGTGGAACAGCTTGATCTCAAGCTCACCGTAAATGGGGAAACGCGGCAGTGTGACAACACGGCGAACCTTGTTTTCAAGCCTGCGGAAACGTTAACTGAGCTTTCAGGCGTGCAGGATTTTGCGGTGGGGGATCTGATCGCCACGGGCACACCTGCAGGTTGCGCATTGTCGGCACCATCGGCGGGCATTCAAAAGATCGCCGGGCTGTTGCCGGAAAGCAAAAAATGGGAAATGTTCCTGAAAATGCAAGCGAAGCGTACGCAGTATTTGCAACCGGGAGACGTGATGGAAACCACCATCAAAAGTGCCGATGGCACAATTGATCTGGGGTTGCAACGCAATACGATTGTGGCGGGCTAGGCGATGGCTGCGCACAATCAGTTCGTCACCTTTGTGAAGCGGCCGGAAGCCGCGCCAACCCCCGACATTTTTGAAATGGGCGAAGCCCCCCTTGCACCATTGCTGGAAGGGGAGTTTCGGGTGCGCAATGCGCTTTTGTCCATGGACCCTGCCATGGTCAGCCGGATGCGGCCTGAAAGCAATTATGCCGAAAGTGTTGAGCCGGGAGAAGTGATGCATGCCTATGGCGTGGGTCAGGTGATTGAAAGCCGTAACCCCGCCGCCAAGGTGGGGGAAGTACGCCTTGGCCGCTTTGATATGCAAACTCATGCCACACTTACCAACCCAGATGACTATCGTGTTCTTAACCTTGGGATTGCCGAGCCGGAACACTATTTGTCAGTTGTTGGGATTACCGGCGCGACCGCTTATTTTTCCCTCGCGGAAATCTGTCAGCCCAAGGCAGGGGAAACCATGGTGGTGTCTGCCGCCGCCAGTTCTGTCGGGCAAGTGGTGGCGCAACTTGCCAAAGCCAAAGGCTGTCGGTTGGTGGGCATCGTCAGCACTGATGAAAAAGCCGCCGCGCTGGTGGCGGAAGGTGTGTATAACGCCGCCGTTTCTTATCGCGGCAAGGCCATCACCGAATTGGCCGATGATTTGAAGGCGGTCTGTCCCGATGGAGTCGATATTTATTACGACAACACATCCGGCGATATCTCTGAGGCGGTGATGGATCTCTATAACGACTTCGCACGCATTGCCGTCATCGGGCGGCTGGGTATCGCCCATATCACCGACACCACAAAGGATGTAGGGCGACGCGACGGTAACATTATGCTGGCGCATCGTATCCGCAAACAGGGCTTTGTCTTGCTGGACTACCAGCCTCGCATGATGGAGGCGGGGCTATCGCTGGCGCGCATGGTTAAGGCTGGCACTTTGCGTGCGCAGATTGATATGATGGAAGGTATTGAAAACGTGCCAACCGCCTTCTTTCGGATGCTGGCGGGGGAAAACAAGGGCAAACAATTGGTCAGGGTCGGTGCCTTGAATGATGCAGTGGACCCGGCTCCACGGGGTGTAGGGCGAATTCTTACCCATCCGGCTTTTCCGGCGACCCCCCTCATCAAATTGATTGGTATGAAGAAATAGGAAGCAAAGATGGAATTTGTGCGCACACCGGATAGCAATTTTGAAAACTTGCCCGACTTTCCTTATGAGCCGCATTATCTGGAATGGAATAGTCTGCGCGTTGCTCATATTGATGAAGGACCAAAAGATGGGCCGGTCGCGCTGCTCATGCATGGGGAGCCGACATGGAGCTATCTTTATCGCAAAATGATCCCGGGCTTGGTGGCGGAGGGTTATCGTTGCATTGCGCCCGATCATGTGGGTTTTGGCCGGTCCGACAAACCTGTCGATGATAATTGGTATGTGATCGAACGGCATTGCGAACGCACGCGACACCTGATTGAAACGCTCGATCTGCAAGATATTACGATCTTCGTGCAGGATTGGGGTGGGCCAACCGGGTTACGTCAGGTTGTAGATATGCCGGATCGTTTTTCCCGGCTCGTCATTATGAACACATGGCTGCATCACGCAGGCTATGAATACACTTCCGGCGTCAAGATGTGGCACGACGCCTCCACCAATCCTTTCTGGTTAGGATGGATGCGCGGGGTACTGCCTGTGGGGCGCATCATGGCCACGGCGCTTATGCGGCCGGGGCAAGATAAGGCTGCTGTGGAAGCCGCCTATGAAGCGCCTTTCGCAAAGGGAGCGGAAAGTCGGGCAGGGGCACGCCGCTTCCCGTGGTGCTTGCCGCATTGGCAGCCGGAAGAAGGGAATGCCGCAGATCAGGAACGCTGCTTCGAGGCGCTTAAAACCCTCGGCCTGCCCACGCATTTCATCTTCGCGAATGCGGATATGGTGTTTACGGAAGAATGGGGCCGCAAATGGCACGCGCAAATGCCGGGCAGTACATTTGATGTTGTGGAAGGTGCCGGGCACTTCTTGCAGGAAGAAGCGGGCGAAGAAATTGTGGAAATGTTTCTCGCGCGGCGTGATGAAAAATAGGCGACCAAGGCAAAGTTCCCTGATCGCCTGCTATCTGCCTTACTCGGCGAAGGCCTTTTCAATTACGTAATCCGCAGGCTTGGCGTTGGAGCCTTCTTCCAGCCCGTGTTCCTCGACCAAGGTTGCAACATCCTTGATCATTTCCATGGAACCGCAGATCATCACGCGATCGGTTTCAGGGTTTAGGCGCGGCATATCCAATTCCTCGAACAGTACGCCCGTATTGATGTGTTGGGTGATGCGACCTTGGCGGATATAATCTTCCTGCGTTGCCGTGGTGTAGTGGAACAGCTTGCCCACGGCTTCCTCGCCGACCAGCGGATCATCGGGCATGGCGTTGATCTGTGCCTTGCCATATTCCAGTTCCGCCGTTTGACGGCAGGTATGGGTGATGATGACCTGTTCATAGCGTTCATATGTTTCCGGGTCTTTCATCAGGCTGATAAAGGGCGCGATGCCGGTACCGGTGGAATACATGTAAAGCCGCTTGCCGGGTTTGAGCGCATCCAACACCAATGTACCCGTTGGTTTTTTACCCAATAGCACTTTGCTGCCCACTTCGATTTGCTGCAACTGTGATGTCAGCGGCCCGCCGGGCACCTTGATGGAGAAGAATTCCAGTTCTTCATCCCATGCCGGGCTGGCGATTGAATAGGCGCGCAACAGAGGTTTGCCTTCAATGAACAAGCCGATCATCACAAATTCGCCCGAACGGAACCTGAAGGTTGGTGGGCGCGTAATACGGAAGGAGAAGAGACGGTCGGTCCAGTGCTTGACGGACAACACCGTTTCTTCGGTCAAGTTTTTTGGGATCTGTGTTTCAGTCACGAGAGTTCCAATCCAACTGTGATGGCGCAACCTAAGCCACGCCATTTGCTAATACCTAATTTCAATGCGCTAGTGATAGCGGATCAGCTTTCTGATTTATAGGGGGTGCGGCACTTGATTCACCACTTGTTTCATTGGGGAATCAGGCGGAAATTTGTCCCTAAAGACCACCCAATTCGCACCTGCGCGCTTCCAAAACGGGCTTGATTTCTCGATAAAGCCGAGCGTGACGCGGTAACGGAATGCGTGGATGCAGGTGATGCAGGATATGGTATTGCATACCTAACGAGCCGATATTGCCAATCTTGCTCTTAAAGGCACGGGTGTCATTGTACCGCCCGGTTTGTTGTGCCGGGTGATGCGGCATCCAGCTTAGATAAAAGCGAATATAGGCATAGCCGATTTGGCGTGGCAGCCACCACAGCAAAGCGGCCTCCAGCGCAAAGCCACTCCATGCCATGGCGGCCAAAAAGCCATAGTAGAAAAGTTGCCATAAAATGGAGTGCAATATGGCTTTGTGGGCGGCAGGTGTGTTTTGCGCTGCCAGCACCTCGCCATAGCGCTTTTTGTCTTTGTTACCGGGTTGGTAAAAGGCAATCGATTTTTTAACCGCGGCCCATGCGCTTGGTGCCGCGGTTGGGTAATCAGGATCGCGCGCGGGATCATTTGCGTATTTGTGGTGATCCATATGGGTTTCGCGCAGAGCGTAAAATGATGCCGCCAGCGGTATCAACGAAAAGTGGCCGACAAATTGGTTCAGCCAGCGCAGTTTCTCGCCGGGCCGGGCGTAAATATCGTGCTGTGCCTCGTGGCTAGGAAGGTAGGCAATGGTGGTATTAACCGTGGCGATGATGAAGCCTGCCCAAAGGGGCAGGATGCCCGTCAATACCAACGGCCACAGAGCGAGCCAGACCAAGCAGTTTCCAATACCCCATGCGACCATGATCCATGATACGCCACCTTGGTATTTGGCCATGATCTCTCGTTCAGCCTGCATCAGCTCTTGCTCGCTGGCACGTGTGTAGTCAGCTAGTGCGGCCATGGTCATATCCAACGTCCTGTCGTTTGTGCAATCAGCCCCCAAACTCCGGCGATGACAAAGCCGGCCAAGAGCGGTGCGATATCGAATGGCAGGGGGATGCTAAGCTGGGCGATAATCGCCGCAAATAGCGGCGTCAAAAAACCAAATGCGAAAAGCAACGGGCCGAAATTTGACAGTTTCCTAAGTGCGGTTTTCACCATTGGGTGCTCCTTAGTTTGGCGTCTGCAAAGCCATTATACGCGCCGCAAGCCAACGCAGACCAAACCCTAAATCATTTACCAAACTATAGGCACTGTTTATGCCAATATCCAGCCCATTCAAATATCTTTTGGCAAGATCACCGCGTTTCGGCCAAGGGGTCAAGCATCTGATAGGGAAGGGATCCATTGTTTGACCCGTCTTTTATTCTGCCTGTTCCGCTTGCTATAAGGGCTTAAAACGGGGGAAGAGAGCGGATGACCGACTACACAAAATACGATGCAGCGTTGCGCCAATTGGCAAATTGCGGCCCTGACCTTGCGAACGGTTTCACCAGCCATATGCCGATGGTTGTGGAAGCGCTGTGCAGAATGGATCAAGGCGACAAAGCTGAAACTTGGCTCGAAGAACGAGTGGACGAGGCTCTACCCCAAAGCAATTATCCCAAGAAAGAGGCAATTGATGAGGATTGGGCTTACCTCTTGGGGGCGGAAGATCGCTTCACCGATTGGCGCGACCACTTTGATCAGGAAATCGCCGAAAATGGCTGGCGGACCGTGTTGAATATTTGGGTTGCTCGCCTCGCGCCCGGATATATGGGTGCAGCAACCCATGGTATTTTACGAACCGCCCATGCCGCGCGTGCCGTTCAGGAGGGGGAAAGCAATATTCGTCTGGATGAGCTGTCTCAAGGTTTGGCGCTTTGGGCATCTACCTACCAAGCGTTGCCGACTTCAAAGGCGTCAGATGTAAAAACGCACCCCTTGGCCGAAGCGCTTGCGGCTATTCCCATGGTGCCGGAAGATGAGCGCCAAAATGAAGGTGCGATCACCCATGCCCTGACCGTATTGGATGACCGTGCTGATTTTGCCCCCATAGTCCATATGCTCGACCTGGGGGATGACCCGCGTGAAACCGCGCTGGATTTGGCAGAGGCCTTGGTCGCTATATATCTAAGCCACGCAAAAGACCCTTTGTCGTCCATTGTGTTTACCCATGGGGTCACATCTATGGCGGCAACGCATGGGCTCATGGCGCTGGTGTCAACGGATGTGGCGGCAACTTTGTTGCGCTTCGCCTGGCAGGGGGTAGCGGGGCTCTACGCGACCTATGGGGAAAGTGGGGCGGCCCATGCAGAGCAAGCCGCCGAAACGCAAGATCAGATTATTCATGCGGCGGTGGTGCACGGGGACGATCACATTATCAAACTGGCCGAGGCCTGCTTGGGGCTCTATGCCTTGCGGCCAAATCCAGATTTCCTGCGTGCACCGGCTTTAGCGAGGGCATGTGTGCCGGGGGATTTTCGCTAAATTGAATTGATCAGCATTGGGGCAATCCCTCGCGGGTGAGTTGTGACGGTGCTGGCTTGGTCGCGATTCGGGCGATATTGCGTGGATATCAGGCCACAATGCCGCAAAAAACTGCCCAAAATGAGCCGGAATTTCTGCTGGAACCCCGTGCATTTTGGATGATTCTAGGATAATGTGCTGCCGAGTTCACTGGGGGAACTGTATATCGAAAGGGTATTTGGTTCGATGATTACGAAGCATAAGTTGTTGAATTGTGTTGCGGGCAGCGTTTTGTTGTCTGCGTTGGGTACGTCGGCTGCCTTTGCCGGTGGTGATGGCCGGGATCTAGGCGGTTATGGCGCAAATACCTATCAGCCGATTGCTGAAGCACCGCGCCAATATGAGCAAACGCCGGATGTGCTGTCTTTCGGCATTCAACCAGAACCGGAACCTGCAGCCCCCGTTGTGGTAGCAGAACCTGAGCCGGAGCCCGAGCCGCCCTTTAATGTTGCAATGGGCGGGATCAACGATTTGAAATCTCCGTGCGCAACGGATCAAACCGAAGAAGACAGCGCGCATTTGCGCAGTTCGCTGGATTCGGTGTTGGCCGCACCGGAAGACGATGTTTCAGCCGGCTGTGGCCAAGGCATAGATGTGGCTGACGCAGGCAAAGGCATCGACTTTACAGATGGCGGCGACAACAATAGTGACGGTCCTTCAAGCCTTGTTGGGCTTGGCGCACTCACCGCAGGCGGTGCTGCCCTATCTGGCGGCGATCCTTCCGAGATTGATTCCCTGCTAAGTGTTTCGGCTGGCGACCCCGGCGATGATGAAGTCGCTAATCGCCCGGCATTGGTCGAACTAACTGTTGGCGACAATTTCCTGTTCGGCGATGAAGGCGCGGCTGATCCTATCAATGTAACCGTGCTGGACGCGATCAATGGCGATGGCACCTCTGTGCCTGAGGGCGGCACATCTGGCACCCCGCTGGATGCGTTGCTTGATCCGGTAAACGCCGGTACCGGCGAGCCGGGCGTGTTGGGGCTTGACCTGTCGGGTCGCCCTTTCAACCCCGCTGATCCTGCCTTTGACGGTTTGGTGGAAGCAAATCTGGGATCTGATGAAGATCCCGTCGGGTTTAATTTGGTGCAGGTAGATGCATTTGACGATGATCTGACCAGCGGTATCGGTCATATCACCGTTGGCGATGGCTTGTTGGACGAAGGCCCCGGATCAATTGACAGCGGTGACTTAGGTGACAACCTTGTCGGCGTAACCCTTGGGCCAGACCCCACCGGCAATGAAAACGATAATTTGGTTCAAGTTACTTTGGACAATGCCGCGTTCGGTGATTTGGGTGACCAGCTTGGTTTGCGCACCGCTGAGGTAATCAATCCCGATACGTTTGAGTCAAATCCGGGGTTGGCTTCCCTTGCTTCATTGGATGGTCCGATTGAAGGTGGCTTGGCGCCGTTGATTGACGGTCTTGGTCTGCGTCCGGGCGAGGCGCCCGACGCTGGTGACGGTGGTGGCGCGCCGTCTGGCCCGACCGGGACACCCTTGGATGCCGCGCTTGGTCCGCTAGCTGACGCTCTTGGTGGTGGCGGTGGTGATGGTGGTGGCGCGCCGTCTGGCCCGACCGGGACACCCTTGGATGCCGCGCTTGGTCCGCTAGCTGACGCTCTTGGTGGTGGCGGTGGTGATGGTGGTGGCGCGCCGTCTGGCCCGACCGGGACACCATTGGATGCGGCCTTTGCTTCTCTACCTGCGGAGCTTTCACCCGACGCACTTGCAGGCTTGCTTGCTGGCGGTGGCGGTGGTGGTGGTGGCACGACCGGGACACCGCTTGATGCTGCCCTTGATCCATTGGCTGCGGCTCTTGGCGGTGGCGGCGGCGGTGCTCCGGGTGGCACGACTGGCACACCGCTTGACGCTGTGCTGGACCCTCTGGCAGCAGCGCTGGGCGGTTAAACGTCATACAAATACTTTAGGTTGCGGGCTCTTTCTTCATGGAAGGGCCCGTTTTCTTTGGTGGGAACGCCCCTTTTTTCTGGCCTTCAATTCGGTGAAAAGGTAGCCTGCGGGCGATGCTGGCAGCATAGTTGCCGACCAGATATGTGGGGGGAGCCACATTTATATTCAGTCCGTGCGCTTATGCGCTTTGGGCTTCACCATTTGTCGAAACCAACCATAAGGAGAAATCTATGTCCGATTTTTTTAACACGGCAGTAGATACAGAAATGAATGATTTGCGTATGTCGAAAGAGGCGCAGCCTTTGCTGGAGGCGGTAAAAAAGCACATTCAGGAAAATGTGATCCCCATTCAGGAAGAGTTTTACCGTTTAGGTGAGGGCCGAGCAGACCGCTGGTCGTATGTGCCCGGCCAATTGGAGCTGCTGGAAGGCGCAAAAGAAAAAGCCAAGGCCGCGGGTTTGTGGAATTTCTTCCTGCCGGATGCTGAAACCGGTGAGGGGCTGTCCAATCTTGATTATGCTTTTATCGCGGCTGAACTGGGCAAGGCCCCATTGGCTTCTGAAAGCCTGAACTGTTCTGCGCCGGATACGGGCAATATGGAAGTGCTGGAACGGGTGGGCACCCCAGAACAAAAAGAGCAGTGGCTGAAGCCGTTGTTGGCAGGCGAAATTCGTTCTGCCTTCGCCATGACTGAGCCTGATGTGGCGTCCTCTGATGCGCGCAACATCCAAACCCGCGCACAATTGGTCGGCGATGAGTGGGTGATCAATGGCGAGAAATATTATATCTCCGGCGCCGGTGATCCGCGCTGCAAGATCATGATCACCATGGTGAAAACCAGCCCCAACGCTCCGCCCCATTTGCAACAAAGCCAAATCTTGGTGCCGATTGATACGCCCGGTGTAGAGATTTTGGGGCCAATGTGTGTGTTTGGGGACGATGATGCCCCGCATGGTCATATGCATATCAAGTTCACCGATGTGCGGGTGCCTAAGGAAAATATGCTGCTGGGCGAAGGTCGCGGTTTTGAGATTTCGCAACTGCGTCTGGGCCCGGGCCGTATTCATCACTGCATGCGCAGCATTGGTCAGGCGGAACGCGCGCTTGATTTGATGGTGAAGCGGGCTGTCAGCCGGGAAGCTTTTGGGAAGCCGATCATTCAGCTTGGCAAGAATATGGAAACGGTATCGCGCGCCCGCATTGAGATTGAAGCGATGCGCTTGATGGTGTTGAAAGCGGCCAAGGCCATGGATGTGCTGGGCAATCGTGAGGCGCGTATCTGGATCTCGATGGTGAAAGCCATGGTGCCGGAACGGGTCTGCAAAATTATCGATGAAGCGATGCAAGTGCACGGGGCCACCGGCATTTCGCAGTGGTCGCCGTTGAGCCAAATGTATACCGGCCAGCGCACATTGCGTTTTGCAGATGGGCCGGATGAGGTGCATCACCATGTTGTTGCTCGCCATGAGTTAACGCAACACGGCGACGACTAGATCAAACAAGGGCAGGCCGGTTGGTCTGCCCTTTTTCGTTCAGGGAGAAAACAATGAAAACACTAAACCCATATATCTTCTTTCATGGTCGCGCCCGCGAGGCGCTGGACCTTTACGCCAAAGCGCTGGATGGCACGATTGAAACAATCCAAACCTTCGGCGAAGCGGGTATGGATCATGAAGACCCTTCCCTAAAAGATCAGATCATGCATGCAGAATTTCGTGCCGGTGACATTGTGATCATGGCCGCCGATGGTATTCCGAACGCAAATTCTGTAAAGGGCACGAATGTCGAGCTTTCCATTCAATTGGATGACAGAAACGAGCAGGATCGAATTTTTGCGACACTTTCGGAAGGGGGGGAAGTGAAAATGCCGTTGGAAGAAATGTTTTGGGGCGACCGTTTCGGCACTTTGATTGATAAATTTGGCATTCACTGGCAGCTAAACTGTACGAAGTAGATGACCGCATCAGATAGTGACGAGTACATTTTTTCCGGGCTGAAGGTTGTTGATATGGCGTCGGTCATTGCTGGGCCGGTGGCAGCAACAATCTTGGCCGATTTCGGGGCAGATGTCGTAAAAATAGAACCGCCTGGGCAAGGTGACTTGTTGCGCTGGCTGTCCTATTTGCCAACCATGCCGAATGCACCCAGCGACTATTTTTGGCAAATGGATGGTCGCAACAAGCGCTCTATCGCCTTGAATCTAAAAAACCCCGATGGCATGGCTATTTTGCACAAGCTGATCGAAGAATGCGATGTGCTGGTGACGAACCAACCTTTAGCCTCGCGCCGCCGTATGGGGCTAACCTATGATGAAGTTAAGGTGATGAACCCTTCAATCATCTATGCCTCGCTTACGGCATATGGGGAATATGGCCCTAACAAGGATGACAAAGGCTTTGATCTAACAGCTTATTGGCAGAGCAGTGGCTTGATGGATTTGGTGCGCGATGCCGATAGTCCACCAGCGCAGGCTGTGCCGGGTATGGGGGACCACCCTACCGCGGTTACGCTTTATGCCGGAATAGTGACAGCCCTGCTGAAACGTGAGCGTACGGGTAAAGGTTCCATGGTGCATACCTCTTTGTTGGCGAATGGCCTTTGGGCGGCTTCGGCGGTCGCACAAGGTGCATTGGCGGGTGGAGCAATGGAAACGTTCTATAGGCGCAAAAACAATCCGCAGTTTTTTGAACGTGTGTATGAATGTGCCGATGGTCGCTATTTGCAAGCCTTGATGGTGCAAGCGATAGAGCATGTGAAAATCTTGTTGACGACACTTGGTTTGGCAGAGTTGATTGATGATCCACGCTTTGTCACGCTGGAAGGTTTTGCATCCAACGCGGCGTTTTTGGGCGCGCAGATGCAGGCGAAATTTTTGGAACAGCCATCGGATCATTGGATTGAGGTTTTGCACGCCGCTGGGGTGCCAGTAGAGCGGGTGACGCAAGTGGAAGAAGCCGTAACCGGGCCGCAGGTTACCGTTAATCGCATGGCCGTTGAGCCTAATGAAGAGGGACCAGATGTGGATATGGGGCTTTCTCATATCATCAATCATCCGATCAAGATTAAGGGTGTAGCGCAAGTAGGGCCGAAACATGCTCCAGCTTTGGGGGAGCACCGAGATGAGATATTGCAGGAACTTGGTTACAGCGTCGATGATATTGCGGCTCTTGCCGCCAAAGGCATTTTCTAAAATTGGGAGTGGGTAAATGACAGAACGTGAATTTGATGTATTGGTGTTTGGTGCCAGCGGCTATACGGGTCGGCTTGTGGCAAATTATTTGCTGAATACGTATGGCGTGGGCAAAGATGTGCGCTGGGGCATTGCCGGGCGCAATGCGGATAAACTTGCCGAAATTCGCGATGAGATCGGTGCGCCGATTGCCTTGCCCATTGTGTTGGCGGACAGCGGCAACAAGGACGAGTTGGTGGTGATGGCAAGACGCACCAAGACGCTGATTACCACCGCCGGTCCTTATCAATATTATGGGGATCTGGTGGTGGAAGCCTGTGCCGAAGAAGGCACGGATTATGTTGATCTTGCAGGTGAATCCAATTGGATTGCCGACAAAACAGCGGCCTTGGAAGAGGCGGCCCGGAAGTCGGGCGCGCGACTTGTGTTTTCCTGCGGGTTTGATTCTATCCCATTTGATTTGGGGGTTTTCTATACACAAGAAGAGGCCAAGAAAAAACTGGGTCGTTACCTGCCGCGTGTGCGCGGGCGGGTGCGCGATATGAAGGGCGGGTTGTCTGGTGGCACGGCGGCGTCTGGCCAAGCCACGATGGAGGCGGCGCAGAAAGACCCCTCCGTCATTACCAAATTGATGAACCCTTATGCCATTACACCGGGACAGGAAGGGCCGACACAACCTGATTTGAATACCGCTTATTATGATGATGTGGTGGAAAATTGGGTGGCTCCCTTCATGATGGCAGCGATCAATACCAAGGCGGTGCATCGGTCGAATTTTCTTCTTGGCCAGCCCTGGGGCAAGGATTTCATCTACGATGAGATGCTGATGGTAGATGATGACCCTGCCAAAGGCGGCACAGCGGCAGATTTTGATATGTCGCACCCGCCCAAGCCGGGGGAGGGGCCCACACAACAAGAGCGCGAAGAAGGTTTCTATGACGTGATCTTCATCGGTGAAGATGAAAACGGCAAGCAAATCCAAACCTGCGTGAAGGGCGATATGGACCCGGGTTATGGGTCCACTTCGAAAATGCTGGCGGAAAGCGCGCTGTGCCTCGCCAAAGATATTTCACGTGAGCGCACGCCCGGTGGCGCGTATTCTACCGCGCCCGCCATGGGGCCGGAACTTATCAAACGTCTCACAGAAAATGCGGGTCTGCGTTTTGAGGTTGAGGCATAGCAGTTCAGCCTTTGAATGATGGATGAAACCCGATAGAACAAGCTATCTAACTGTCGGGTTTCATCATGGTCGAAAACGCTCCCAATAGAGACGAAAGAGAACACGAAGACTCGCTTGCTGAGAAAATGAGCGGTCAAGATGCTACCATTTTTGCCCTAAAGCCAGAGATGGTGCGCGAGGTGGCGCACGCGCTCGATGCGGATCGGGGTGATATTGCCCGCCAAATCGTTGAAGATTTGCACTCTGCCGATATTGCTGACCTGACGGAGCAACTGCCGGAAGACCTGCGTTCTGATCTGCTGTCATCGCTGGGTGCGGAACAAGCAGGCGAGGTGCTATCCGAGGTTGAGGAGGCCGTTCGCGATAGTTTGCTGAAAGGCATGGAAGCGCAGGATGTGGCAGACGCGGTTGCCACCCTCGACAGCGATGATGCCGTTTATGTGCTGGAAGATATGGATGGCAAGCGCCAGCGTGAGGTGCTTGATGCTTTGGATATTTCCGATGCGCTAAGCCTGACGGAATCGCTGTCCTTCCCGGATGATTCTGCCGGGCGGATGATGCAGCGCGAGTTGATTGCGGTGCCCGGATTTTGGACCGTGGGGCAGGTGATCGACCATTTACGCGATGCAGATGATCTGCCGGATGATTTTCGCCTGATCTTCGTGATTGATGAAGGTTTTAAGCCCACGGGCGTATTGGAGCTGGATCGCCTGTTGCGCGCCAAGCGGCCTATTACTGTGGCAGAAATTATGGGGTCCGACCCTATTTTGGTGCCCGCCACACTGGATCAAGAGGAGGTGGGCTATCTTTTCCGCCAATATGACTTGGTGGCCGCAGGGGTTGTGTCGGAAGACGGGCGCTTGATCGGCTGTATCACCGTCGATGACATGGTGGAAGTGGTAGAAGAAGAAGCAGCGGAAGATGCCCTGCGGCTTGCCGGTGTGGGGGAAGAGGCGGTATCCGACAGCGTGTT
Source organism: Alphaproteobacteria bacterium (assembly GCA_049609145.1). GTDB lineage: Bacteria > Pseudomonadota > Alphaproteobacteria > SPJN01 > SPJN01 > JBMYYF01. The sequence goes on along the minus strand of JBMYYF010000011.1, from coordinate 91,523 downwards.
TGAAACAGCACGTTCCCGCTTTGCATGGCTGTTTGTCAATTTGGGCACAGCGATCATGGCTTCTGCCGTCATTGCGCTCTTTACCGATACGATCGAAAAAATTGTAGCACTGGCCATTTTGATGCCGATTGTGGCATCCATGGGCGGCAATGCGGGCACTCAAACGCTCACCATTGCCGTGCGCGCGCTCGCCACCCATGACCTGACTGCCGCCAATGCTATGCGCATTGTGTGGAAAGAAGTGCTTGTGGGCGGCATGAACGGCATAGCCTTCGCCATCCTGCTGGGCGGCATTTCAGGCTTTTGGTTTGCCAGCCCGGAACTTGGGGCTGTCATTGCGTCGGCTATGGTGATCAACATGCTGGTAGCCGGGCTTTCAGGCATTTTGGTGCCTATGGGGCTGGACAGGCTGGATATTGACCCCGCGCTCGCATCCTCAGTTTTTGTAACCACTGTGACAGATGTGGTGGGCTTTTTTGCCTTTCTTGGCTTGGCTGGGCTTGTGCTGCTATAAGGCAGCGACAGATATTCTTAAGGATTTGAGATGATACCCAATCGTATGCCCCCGTTTGATTTTGGTTTGGGCGAAACCATCGACATGCTACGCGATAGCGTATCTTCCTTTGCTGCGGACAAAATCGCACCGCGGGCTGAAGCGATTGACGCGGAAAATAAATTTCCGCGCGATTTATGGCCGCAAATGGGTGAGTTGGGTTTGCACGGCATAACCGTTGCAGAGGAGTTGGGGGGCACCGGTTTGGGCTATACCGCTCATGTGGTGGCGATGGAAGAAGTAAGCCGCGCCTCTGCCTCTGTCGGCTTGTCATATGGCGCACATTCCAATCTTTGTATCAATCAAATCAATCGTATTGGAACGGACGAACAAAAGCGTCATTATCTGCCTAAATTGATGAGTGGTGAGCATGTGGGGTCGCTTGCCATGTCAGAACCGGGGGCCGGGTCGGACGTGGTATCGATGAAGCTTAAAGCCGAGAAAAAGGGCGATCGTTATCTCCTGAATGGCACCAAGTTCTGGATCACCAACGGGCCGGAGGCGGATACGCTGGTGGTCTATGCCAAAACGGACCCCAATGCGGGCACCAAAGGCATTACCGCCTTTATCATTGAACGGGACTTTCAAGGCTTTAGTACCGCCCAAAAGTTGGACAAGCTGGGTATGCGCGGCTCTGATACCTGTGAGTTGGTGTTCGATAATTGCGAAGTGCCGGTAGAAAATGTTCTGGGTAAGGTGGGGGAAGGTGTCCGCGTTTTGATGAGCGGACTGGATTATGAACGCCTTGTTTTGTCCGGCGGGCCGCTTGGCCTGATGCAGGCCGCAATGGATTTGGTTGTGCCTTATGTGCATGAGCGCGAGCAGTTCGGGCAACCCATTGGCACGTTCCAGCTTATGCAGGGCAAGCTGGCGGATATGTATACCACCATGAATGCCTGTAAATCATACGTTTATATGGTGGCGCAGGCGTGTGATCGCGGTGACACCACCCGCAAAGATGCTGCTGGCGCTATCCTCTACGCTGCTGAGAAAGCGACTTGGATGGCGCTTGAGGCTATTCAAGCCCTGGGCGGCCAGGGCTATTTGAACGAAAGCGCGGCGGGCCGTTTGCTGCGCGATGCAAAATTGTACGAAATAGGGGCCGGCACCAGCGAAGTACGCCGGATGCTGATTGGCCGCGAATTGTTTAACGAAACCGCTTAACAGAGTAGGACGAGTAAGATGACTGATATTGTAATCACGGGCGCTGCCCGCACCGCCATGGGCGGCTTTCAAGGGGCGATGTCTGGCGCTAAATGTGTTGATCTGGGCGCGACCGCCATTCAAGGCGCCGTTGAGAAATCCGGCTTGAGCCCGGATCAAATTGATGAAGTGTTGATGGGCTGTGTTTTGCCCGCGGGCCAAGGTCAGGCACCGGGTCGTCAAGCGGCCATCAAAGCCGGTATTCCCAACACATCCCCGGCGACCACTGTGAACAAGATGTGTGGCTCTGGCATGAAAACGGTGATGATGGCCGTAGATCAGGTGAAAGCTGCCGTGGCAAACGGGGAAGAGGCACCGGTTGTGCTGGCTGGCGGTATGGAAAGCATGACCAACGCGCCCCACCTTATGTTATCAGGCCGCACGGGCATTCGTATTGGTCATGGCGAAATCAAAGACCACATGATGCTGGATGGGTTGGAAGACGCCTATAATCCGGGCCTTGCTATGGGTGTGTTCGCGGAAGAAACGGCAAAGAAATATCAATTCACGCGCGAGGCACAGGATGCCTATGCGCTGGAAAGTCTTGCCCGTGCCAAACGTGCTATTGAAGATGGCAGCTTTGAAGGCGAAGTCGTGCCGCATGACATTCAAGGCCGTAAAGGCGTTGTAACGGTGGATGTGGATGAACAGCCGGGCAATGCGATGCCTGACAAAATTCCTGCTTTGCGCCCGGCGTTTGCGAAAGACGGTACGGTAACGGCGGCAAACTCTTCTTCCATCTCCGATGGTGGGGCAGCGTTGATCGTCACAACCGCAGAGGAAGCTGAAAAGCGCGGCGCCAAGGCCATTGCCCGTATTGTCGCCCAAGCCAGCAATGCGCATGAGCCGGAGTGGTTCACGACCGCCCCCGTCGGTGCCATCCAAAAAGTGTTGGATAAAACCGGTTGGTCGGTGGATGACGTAGACCTGTTTGAAATCAACGAAGCCTTTGCGGTTGTCACCATGGTCGCAATGCAGGAGCTTTCCTTGCCGCATGAAAAAGTGAATGTGAATGGTGGGGCATGCGCCTTGGGCCATCCCATTGGATGTTCCGGCACGCGCGTGATTGTTACCTTGCTGAACGCATTGCAGAAGCGGGGCCTCAAGCGGGGCATTGCATCCCTTTGCATTGGCGGCGGGGAAGCCACGGCTGTTGCGGTGGAACTGATCTAGGTGCGCCTTAGTTCACAAATTGACTTTGGGTCAGATCGCGTTCAAGAGAACGCGGCTGACTGGCAGGTGTTGACGCAAGATCTTGAGGCGAAAACGGCAGAAGCCGCTCTTGGCGGTAACGAAGCCTCACGCAACCGCCATCTGTCACGCGGCAAGCTGCTGCCGCGGGAGCGGGTGGAACGCTTGCTTGACCCAGGCACACCGTTCCTTGAATTTTCTGCGCTTGCGGCCAACGGCCTTTATGGCGGGGATATTCATGGTGCGGGCATTATCACCGGCATTGGCCGCGTCTCAGGCCGTGAATGTGTGATTGTCTGCAATGATGCCACCATCAAGGGCGGCACTTATTATCCGCAAACGGTGAAGAAGCATTTGCGGGCGCAGGAAATTGCGTTGGAAAATAGACTGCCCTGCATCTATTTGGTGGATTCCGGCGGCGCGAACTTGCCCAATCAGGCAGAGATATTTCCCGACAGGGAACACTTTGGACGGATCTTCTATAATCAAGCGAACATGTCCGCCAAAGGCATTCCGCAAATTGCGGCGGTGATGGGGTCATGCACCGCGGGTGGGGCTTATGTGCCCGCCATGTCGGATGAAACGGTGATTGTGCGCAATCAAGGCACCATTTTTTTGGGAGGCCCACCCTTGGTAAAGGCCGCCACGGGGGAAGTGGTTAGCGCTGAGGATTTGGGCGGCGCCGATGTCCACGCGCGTCAATCAGGCGTGACAGATCACTACGCTGAAAACGATGCCCATGCGTTGTCAATCGTGCGCCGCATTGTGGCTACAACCACAGGGCCGTGGGCTGTGCAGAAGTCCGCCTTCAGCGGTTTTGAAGAGCCAGCCTTTGATGGGGCAGAGCTTGAATCGCTGGTGCCGACTGATCTGAAAACCCAATATGATGTGCGTGAGGTGATTGCGCGTATCGTGGATGGTTCGCACTTTGATGAGTTCAAGGCGCTTTATGGCACCACGGTTGTGACCGGCTTTGCAGAACTCTATGGCATGCAGATCGGCATCGTGGCGAATAATGGTATTCTGTTTTCGGAAAGCGCGCTGAAAGTGGCCCATTTTGTGGAGCTGTGCGGGCAACGCAAAATTCCCTTGCTGTTCTTGCAAAATATTTCGGGCTTCATGGTGGGACGCGCATACGAAACAGGTGGTATCGCGAAAGATGGGGCCAAGATGGTCACCGCCGTGGCCTCTGTTCAGGTGCCCAAGATCACGCTTGTTATTGGCGGCTCGTACGGTGCAGGAAATTACGGTATGTGTGGCCGCGCTTACTCACCACGCTTCTTGTTCACATGGCCGAACAGCCGCATCTCTGTTATGGGTGGGGAGCAGGCGGCATCTGTGCTGGCGACTGTTAAGCGCGACAATATCGAGGCTGCTGGGGATGATTGGTCGGCGGAGGCCGAAGAAGCCTTTAAAGCGCCCATCCGTGACCAATATGATGTGGAGGGACACCCCTATTTTGCCACGGCCCGTTTGTGGGACGACGGGATTATTCGCCCACGAGATACACGACAGGTTTTGGGGTTGGCTTTCTCCGCCACTTTGAATGCACCGGTGGGCGACCCCCATTTCGGTGTGTTCCGTATGTAAGGAAACGCAATGTCTAAAGAAGAACTGGTGCTGCTGGATATTACGCCTGAAGGTGTGGCTACGGTTACGCTCAATCAGCCGGATGTACATAACGCGTTTTCCGCGGAAGTAATTGAACGGCTGGATGATATTTTTGAGGATTTGCAAGGTGCTGATGGCGTGCATGTTGTTGTGCTGCTCGGTGCGGGAAAAAGTTTCTCGGCGGGCGCGAACCTCAATTGGATGAAGGCGGCAGCAGACTATACTGAAGCGGAGAACAAGGAAGACAGCACCTTCTTCTCGCGCATGTTGAATAAGCTGAACACCTTGCCGCAAGTCACCATTGCTGCCGTGCAAGGCCCGGCAGTGGGTGGCGGGACAGGATTGATCGCGGCTTGTGATGTCGCTATTGGCGTGGCATCCAGTTGGTTCTGTTTTTCGGAAGTCAAGTTGGGGCTGATCCCCGCGGTGATCTCCCCCTATGTGGTAGAGGCCATCGGCCCGCGCGCGGCGCGCCGCTATTTCCTCACGGCTGAGCGCTTTGGCGCGGAAGAGGCTTGTCGCTTGGGCCTGCTGCATGAGGTGGTGGCAGATAAAGCCGCCTTGGATGCCAAGGTGCATGAGCTGATTGGCGCCGTCTTCCAAACGGCACCGGGCGCGGTGGATGCGGCCAAGGACTTGATCCGCACGGTGCAACACCAAGAAATTGATGGCGGTCTTATTTCAGAAACCGCCAAACGCATTGCTGAGCGGCGCGCGAGTGACGAAGGCCGCGAAGGCATTTCAGCTTTCCTTGAAAAGCGTAAGCCAAACTGGGTGCGTGAGCATGAAGAACTGGCAGGCGATAAGTAATGATCCAAAGCTTGCTTATTGCCAATCGCGGCGAGATTGCTTGCCGCATTGCCCGCACCGCGCGCGCTATGGGCGTGCGCACCATCGCTGTTTATTCTGATGCAGATCGGGATGCGCCGCATGTTAAAGCCTGTGACGAAGCGCATTACATTGGCCCGTCCCCCGCGAATGAAAGCTATTTGCTGGCCGACGTGATTTTGGATGTGGCTAAGAAGACCGGTGCAGAAGCGGTGCATCCAGGCTTCGGCTTTTTATCAGAAAACGCAGACTTTGCTGAGGCGTGTGCTAAAGCAGGTGTGATCTTTGTGGGTCCGTCCGCCCATGCCATTCGCGCCATGGGGGAAAAAGATCGCGCCAAAGCTTTGATGCAGGAGGCTGGTGTGCCGGTTGTTCCCGGCTACTTTGGGGATAATCAGGATGAAGTGCATCTGTCGGCGGAGGCGGAGAAGATCGGTTATCCTGTGCTGATCAAAGCTGCGCTGGGCGGCGGCGGCAAGGGCATGCGCAAAGTGGATGACCCGGCTAAGTTTTTAAAAGGTTTGCAAGGTGCCAAGCGGGAGGCAATGGGTGCCTTCGGGGATGATCGTGTGTTGATCGAAAAGTGGGTGACAAGCCCGCGCCATATTGAGGTGCAGATCTTCGGATGGCCCGATGGTCGTGTGGATGCCTTGTTTGAGCGGGATTGTTCTCTGCAACGCCGCCACCAAAAAGTGATTGAGGAAGCGCCCGCGCCGGGCATGACGGATGAGATGCGCGCCGCCATGTGTGATGCGGCAGTGAAAGCTGCGAAAGCGGTAGACTATGTCGGTGCCGGTACGGTCGAGTTTATTGTGGATGGCTCAAAGGGCCTTAGACCCGACGGCTTCTGGTTCATGGAAATGAATACTCGCTTGCAGGTCGAGCACCCGGTCACGGAGGAAGTAACAGGCGTTGATCTTGTGCGCTGGCAGTTGATGGCCGCGGCAGGCGAGAGCCGAGCGGAGGATATGCCAAACGCGCCGCAAGGCTGGTCGTTTGAAGCGCGGCTTTATGCGGAAGATCCGCAAAAGAAGTTTCTACCATCGGTCGGCCGCTTGACCCGCTTGGCCTTTGGCGAGGGCGAGGGTGTGCGGATTGAAACCGGCGTGGCACAAGGCGGTGAAGTCAGCATGTTCTATGACCCGATGATTGCCAAGGTGATCGCCACAGGTCAAACGCGGGATGAAGCGCGGCAGAGGCTGGTTGGTGCGCTTAAAGCGACACGCATTGCTGGTCCTAAAACTAATCAGGCATTTTTGATTGCCTGTTTGGAAGATGTTGATTTCGCGTCGGGAAATTTGGATACCGGTTTTATTGAGGAACGATTGGCAGCGCTGACAGCGCCCAAGGGTGATCTTACAGTTGCCTTGCAGTTGGCCGCTCTTTGGCGCTTGGCCAATGAAGAAACCCAAAGCACTGATCCATGGGATCATCTGCACGGCTTCCGCGTGAATGGGCAGGGCAACCGGGTGATGACGTTTAAGGTGGGGGAGGATGAGCATGTGCTTACCGCCACTTATACCTCCTATGGCTATGATCTGGGCGATGGCCCAGTTCAGGTGCAACGCGCTGCCAATGGTTTGCGCAGTGCGTTGAACGGTAAAACCTATCAGGCGGATATTGTGTTGGCGGGTGATGTACTTTCTGTTTTATATGACGGTTGCCGTTTTGATCTTACCCTCATTCATCCCTTTGATGTGGACAGCTTCGTCGCCGGGGTTGAGGGAGGGGATGCGGTAACAGCGCCGATGCCTGGCAAGGTTATTCACTTGAATATCCGCGTGGGAGACCAAGTGGTCCAAGGCCAAGACCTTGGCGTATTGGAAGCGATGAAAATGGAGCACACCTTAACCGCGCCGCGCGATGGGGTCGTGGCATCCATCGCCGCCAAAGCGGGGGATCAGGTGGCAGAAGGTGCAACCCTTATCGCCCTTGAAGAGGCATGACCGTCCATCTGATCAAACTATGCGTCGGGATTGAGGATGTGGCCCATTTGCAGCGGCTGCAAAAGCAGCGCCTAAAGGGCAAGCGCGGCAAGGCGCGGGTGCTGCATCATCACACCCGCATGACCCCCAAACGCGCTGATGAGATATTGGACGGCGGCTCACTTTACTGGGTAATCAAAGGCGTGGTGCGGGTGCGCCAACGTATTATCGGCATTGAACAGGGCGTGGATTGGGAAGGCCGCAAGGCCTGTATTCTAACCCTTGATCCAATGAATGTGCCAGTGCGGCCCACACCGCGTCGCCCCTTTCAAGGTTGGCGATATTTGGCGGCGGAAGACGCCCCAGTAGATTTACAGGAGGGTGAAAGCGCCGAGGCGCTGGACCCTGCCATGGCAAAGGAACTGGGGGATATGGGCCTTTTATGAGTAAAAATGGCTGAAAACCGCCAAGCAGTGCCCCAAAATTCCGAATATTCGCTCACCTATGCGGCGATGGGTCCGCGCTGACGGAATGTCAGTAAATTGACCTTGCCGCCTCAAAACCCTATATCTGCTGGGTGTTTTCGGGATTTTTCGGAAACGGCCATTATGAACCGGCGCGGGTTTGATCGCGCTACCACCGATCAAATCGCATGTAAACAGCGCTGGGGACCATCAATTCAATGACTTTGGGGACTGCTGGGGCAGATAAAGGCGTTTTGGCCTTTCGTGAAGGCGGCGTGGGCGCAGCCGGTGGCGATGTGGCGCCGTCGGTTTCGGCAAATCCGTTGGATGGCGGCGGAAAGTTGCGCATTGCGCTTTTGGGCTATCGTTCCCAACCCTATTCAGGTGGCCAAGGCGTTTATATTCGCTATTTGGCACGCGCATTACGTGATGCGGGGCATGCGGTGACGGTAATTTCAGGTGAGCCTTATCCCATTTTGGATGATGGCGTGGATTTGGTGAAAATGCCCGGGCTAAACCTCTTTGCCGAAGCCAATGCCATGAAGGCGTTCAAGCTTTCCTACCTTTGGCAGCCGACAAATCTTTACGAATATCTTAGCCACAATTCAGGCGGTTTCCCTGAGCCTTATACGTTCAATGCGCGCCTCAAAAAGTGGATGAAGAAGAACGCCCATCGTTTTGATGTGATCCATGACAATCAATCATTGGGCAAAGGCCTGTTGGGCTTACGTAAAATGGGTTTGCCTGTTGTGGCCACCATTCACCACCCTATTACGGTTGATCGTGAAATTGCCATTAAGGCTGCGCCTGATTTTAAGTTCAGGTTGCTGGCGCGCCGTTGGCATACTTTTCTCAATATGCAGATCAAGGTTGCCCGTAAGCTGGATCATATCGTCACCGTATCTGAATGTTCGCGCCGTGATATTGCACGCGATTTCAAGGTAGATGCGGAAAAGATGGAAGTGGTGTTTAACGGCATTGATACCGATATGTTTGATGCAATGCCGAATGTGACGCGGCGCGGGAACCGTTTAATGGCGATTGCGAGTGCCGATCACCCCTTAAAGGGCCTGAACTATTTGATTGAGGCATTGGGCCAATTGCGTGAGACCCATAAGGATTTGGAACTGCTGGTGGTTGGCGCTCCCAAGCCCGGTGGCCAAACCGAACAATTGATCCAACGCCTTGGGCTGGAGGCCGCAATTACCTTTCGCCACGGGCTGGAGCCGGAAGAGATTGTAGAGCTTTACGCCGAGGCGACGGTTGCCGTTTCCCCCAGTGTTTATGAAGGATTTGGGCTGCCGGCGGCAGAAGCCATGGCCTGCGGTGTGCCGCTTGTGGCCGCGGCCGGGGGTGCCTTGCCGGAAGTTGTTGGCGATGCGGGCATCGTCGTGCCGACGCGCGATGCGCCTGCCTTGGCGAATGCCATTGATAGCTTGCTGAATGACGCGGTGCGCCGGGACGGTTTGGCACGCGAAGGCCGGGCTCGTATATTGGAACTTTTCACCTGGGACCGTGCGGCTCAGGAAACTTTAGCCGTTTATCACGAGGCGATTGCCCATGCTCACCGTTCAGTTTGACAAAGTAAGCATCAAGGATGGCGACCGCGTGCTCGATTTGGGTTGCGGTGAAGGACGTCATACACATGAAGCGTTTTCCCGAGGCGAAGTTCATGCCGTGGGTGTTGATCTGGGCTTTGAAGATTTAAAGAAAACGCAGGAAGGCTTTTGGCATGCCTATGGCAAGCCGCCGGCGCATCACCAACGCTGGTCGGCGGTGAACGGTAATGCGCTTTCCTTGCCGTTTGAAGATGGCACCTTTGATGTGGTGATCTGTTCGGAAGTGTTGGAGCACATTCCCGATTGGTTGGGTGTGCTGGATGAGATTAACCGCGTGCTCAAACCCGGTGGCACCTTTGTTGCCTCCGTACCGCGCTTTTGGCCGGAATGGATTATGTGGGCAATGTCCACTGCCTATAGCCAAGATGTGGGCGGGCATATCCGTATCTTTAAAGGTGGGCAATTGCCCAATGCCGTGAAGCGTCGCGGTTTCCAACAATTCCATACTCATGGGGCCCATGCGCTGCATTCACCTTATTGGTGGTTGCGCACCCTGTTTTGGGAAACACAGGAAACCAATCCGGCGGTCAATGCATGGAAGAAACTGCTGGAATGGGATATTCTCAAAGGCCCCTGGCTTACCCGTAAGGCCGAGCAATTGTTAAACCCTTTCATGGGGAAAAGCGTCGCCTATTACTTCCGTAAAATTGTAGCTGATAAACGGCTGGACGCGCCGCTTGAGCAGCCCTCCGATCTGGATAAGGCGGCCTAAGGTACATGAAAAACCTATACCTCTCGAAAGATGCGTTTCCCGCCGCGATTTTTGATCCAACGGTGGATTACATCCGCTCTGTCCAATTGCCAACGGGGGCGATTCCTTGGGAGAAGGGTGGCAAGTTGGACCCGTGGGACCATACAGAAGCTGCTATGGGGCTTTCTATTGGCGGTGCTTGGGAAGAGGCGGTGCATGCTTATCAATGGCTGGCCGATAACCAAATGGGCGATGGCTCATGGTGGGCCGAATATCGCGGTCAAGTAGTGGCCGATGATACGCGCAAGGAATCCAACTTTTGCGCCTATGTGGCCACCGGCGTGTGGCACCATTATTTGGTGACCGGGGATCGCAATTTTTTGATCCGCTTTTATCCCATGGTGGAACGGGCGATTGACTTTGTCGTCTCACTGCAAAGCGAACATGGGGATATTCCTTGGGCGGCAGGGCCCGATGGTGTGCCTGCAAAAGATGCGCTGGTGACCGCCTGTTCCTCTATCTACAAAAGTCTCGAATGCGCGGCACTGTGCGCGCGTGAACTTGATGAACCTAGGCATGATTGGCTAGACGCCCGCGCCCGGTTGGGGGATGCGCTACGCACCAAGCCGGAGCGCTTTGACCGCACTTGGAAATCCAAAGACCGTTATTCCATGGATTGGTTTTATCCAATCCTAACGGGCGTTATTACGGGTGAGGGGGCAAAAGCTCGCATTGCTCGCCATTGGGATACGTTTGTGGAAGACGGGTTGGGTAGCCGCTGTGTCTCAGATGAGCCTTGGGTGACATTTGCCGAAAGTTGCGAACTTGTGTTGGCGCTATTGGCAGCCGGTATGCGCGGGCGTGCAGCGGAAGTTTATAGCTGGCTGCACCAATGGCGTGGCGAAGATGGCGCCTATCCCACCGGTTGGCAATTTGATCTTGAAATCCTGTGGCCCGATGAACAACCAACCTGGACAGCGGGTGCCATTTTACTAGCGGCGGATGCGCTGACCCATCATACCAAGGCGGCAGAGCTATTTACCACCGTCACGCTGTTGGATGATGGGGCAGATGACGCGGATTTGCTGGAAGAGGCCTAACGCCTACTTCCAGCTACCAACTGCTTTTAGAAATTGACGCTGAAATGCGCCGAAAATGTGCGCGGTGGCTGCACATATGCTACGTGGGTGCCACTTAACAAAGTGGCATCGAACGAAGCGCGCTTCACTACTTTATCTTCCAGATTGCGCACATAGATCATGAAGTTCCAACTCTGATCGTCACCCATGACACCCAAACGGGCATTGAACAAGGCATGTGCATCTTGGCTGTCCAACGGATCACCGTCGGCAGCAAACTGCACTTTTGACTGCCAATTGGCGTCTACACCGACAAAGAAATCGAGTGGCATGTTACCGAGTACATTCACGTAGTTGACGCTGGCCATCGCCTGAAATTCGGGAGAAGGCAAACGGTGACCGGAGACATCGCAGAAATCTTCGTCGCTGCCTGCGACGCATGGGCCTTTTTCAAAGCTTTCATACTTGGCATCCAGATAGGCAAAGCTGGCAATGGTGAAAATATCCCATGGCAACATGGTTTGTGTTTCGATCTCTACACCTTGGGTGATTACGGTGGCGGCGTTGTCGACGATGAAGGTCGTTCCATCCCACACGCTGGCTTGCAGGTCGTCGAACTCACTGCGGAAGACAGCAATGCTGCCGCGCCCGGCACCATCCAGATAATCACCCTTAACCCCCGCTTCGAAGGAGATTGAGGTTTCCGGCTCGAAGGATAGTTTTGCGGTGCTGGTCCACGCCTGCGCATTAAACCCACCGTTCTTGTAGCCAGTGGCGACGGTGCCATAGATATTGATATCTTCGTTTAAATTGTAGACCAGCGATATTTTGGGATCAAAAGAGCTGTCAGTGCGCTCATCGATCAGGTGAAAGTCTTCAACGCCCAAGGAATAATTAAGCAAGATTGCAGGCGTAGGTGCCCCGGCAGGGCCTGTCGCTGTGCCGATAAAGTCTACCGACTTTTTATCGACAGAATAGCGTGCGCCGACAATCAATGTCAGTTTGTCCAATATCTCGCCTGTCATTTGGCCATATGCAGAATAGCTGTCTGTTTGTTGGTCAAATCGAGTGTAAAAACTTTCTGTTTGAAAAGGCCCAATGTTTGGCAATACATCGCCCAGCACTCCCCCGACCAACGCCGGGATAAGCGCATCGGTTACCTCTGATGTGCCGAGAACGGGCAACAAGGTAATATGGGTGTTGTGTAGGCGGTTGCCGTGGAAATAGTACAGGCCCGCAACATATTCAAACCAGTCGCCGAAATTGGAGACCGCGCGTAGCTCAAGACTGTGTTGATCAATAACTCGATTCCCGCTGCCGCGTAACAATGGAATTGGACCATAATCGATATCAAGGCTGCCAATGCCTTCCTGATCCGACACATTGCCAATAAAGATGAAGTCGTGATCCGCAGCGGTCAGTGTTGCGCGCAGGCTGTAGTCGGTTTGCCATTCTGTACCGCCATCAGGCGTATCGGCAGAATGGCGGTAGTCGCCCAAATCACCTTCTGATTCCGGGTCGAAGGCTTGCATCAAGGTCAGGTGTTCATCCTGAATGTTCCAATATTGGGTTTGAGTGCCTTCGCCGCGACCCTTTTGGTCAACAACGGTGAAAATTAGATCCAAGTTCTCTGACGGGGTGAAACGCAATTTGCCGCGAACGGCGCGCATCTCACCGCGCGAACCGTGCCCTGCTAAACGGTCATAGATGATGCCTTCTTGCTCGCCTTTGCGAAATGCAACACGACCGGCCAGACGTTCATCCCAAATAGGGATGTTGGCCATAACACTGGCGTCTCTTCTGTTACTCTCACCGACATTCACTTCGCCGGAAAACGCCCAGTCATGTTCTGGATCACCCGTATGGACGAGAATGGCACCAGCAATTGTGTTGCGGCCAAATAAGCTGCCTTGTGGTCCACGCAAAATTTCAATACCGGAAATATCCATCATGGAGGTGGAGAGCTTTTCTGCCCCCGTGTAGTAGACATCATCAATAAAGATACCAACCGCCTGATCCACACCCCAGTTGACGCCAGAGCCGAGGCCGCGAATATAGATTGCGTTGAAGACACCCGCGCCCCCCACTTTTACAGTCGGTGCCATGCGGTTCAGGTCGTTCAGGTTGACCATATCCATTTCTTGCATTTGCTGCTCACCGATGGCGGTGACGGAAATGGGGACATCCTTGATGTTTTGTTCGCGTCGCTGAGCGGTTACGACGACTTCGTCCAGAGAAGGGCGTTTGGAAACTTGCGCTTCGGTTTGCTCGTCGGATGAGATCGCCTCGTCCGCTGGCATATCATTCATCGGACCGGCATCAGCGGCTGATTGTGCCAATGCGCCCACAGGCATAAAAATGGCCGAAGCAAGCCATATGGCGCTTACAAGGCTTTTACGTTGAGAAAACCGCATATTGTCCCCCTAGACATATCTGACATTATGTCAGTTGTTATCTATTTACAGAGATGTATGCAAGCCCGTTTTGATCGGGTTTTGGCTGCCAAATAGACGGCAGCTAAACTCTTCGCAAAATTGCCAGTGTTTTCACCCGCGCAACATCTTCAAAGAGACCAGATGCCAAGGCCAGTTTGTAGATTTCAAATGGCGCTTGGCCCCCTTCATCGGGGTTTTCAAATATGTCGTGAATGGCCAGCGTACCGCCTTTAGAGACGTGATGACCCCAAGAACGCCAATCGATCATGGCTTGGGCGAGCGAATGGCCGCCATCAATAAACACCATGGCCAGAGGTGTCGCCCAATAACGCGCCGCGGTGGCGCTGTCAGCTACCAGGGGCACAACCGTGTCTTCCAAACCGGCCCTGCGGATGACGCGGCGGAAATAGGGGAGCGAATCCATCGCCTCTACTTCTATGTCATACAGGTCAGGATCATGATATTCTTCATTGAGTTGGTGTTCCTCAGATCCGCGATGATGGTCCAAGGCAAATACCTGACCGGCCCGTTGCTTGGCCCCAAGGCCTAGATAGTGGGTGGATTTTCCGCAATAGGAACCAACTTCCAAAATGGGACCATGGGGGGCAGCCTCGAAGGCGAGTTTGTGCAGGGCCTCCCCCTCGGCGGGGTCGAGGAATCCCTTTACGTTTTCAATCGGATAAGTGAAGGGCTGGTATTCAGTATCGGTCATTGTGTGCCTCAATATAAGAAGGCCCACCCCATAGCAGGGGCGGGCCTATCCTCAAAGGGGCTAAAAGTCTCTATGTGGCTTAGAGTGCGCGTTTCATTTCTGCATATGAAATCGCGTCGTCATCATTGCGATCCAATCGATCAAAGCGGGCCCACTCGGCCTTGTGATATTCCACCCGGCTTAAATTGCCATCATGGTTTGTGTCGGCGGCATCAAACTGTTTTGTGCGATGACGATCCATCCGTTCTTTCAGCTTGGGGCTGATGTCACTGCCTATGTGGGAGCCGTCTGGCCCATGGTCGTGCAAATGCACATATTCGTCGCGTTCAATATAGCCATCGCCATCATGGTCGAGGCGACGGAACGAATCGTCACGATCATCCGCAATTTCGCGCATTCCATCGGCGCTTAGTTCCCGCCGTACAGCAGGCGGGAGCGAGGCTGTTTCGTACTCGTAGAGCGATACCTTGCCATCATTCGAGCGATCCAGGTCATTGAAACGCGCATCCAAGGCTTTCAGCACACCGTCGCGGAAGGCGCGCATCTTACCCTCGCGCATATGGTCTGGGCCATCGAGAAACTCTGTCAACGTCATGCCGGGCTGGCCATTAATACCTGACATCGTGCGGTAGCGGGCATTGTAAGCCATCTCCGCTTCGTAGCGGGTGACTTTGCCATCGTCGTTCTGGTCCATTTCCATGAACGACCGCATGGCGGCGGCTTTCCATGCCATGGGGCCAAATTCATCTGCGCCATCACCGTGATGACCGTGGGTGGGCGAGGCAGAAGCCGCCAAAGCCGTCAGCGAGACGGCTGAGGCGATGGAAAGTGTAATCAGTGTTTTGCGCAGCATGGGAAATCCCCTCTTTGCTTTTGTAAATTCCCCTATAGGGTCGACGGCGAATGGGGCTGAAATGGGGCAGGCCCATGGCCGTGTTATGGAGCCGCTTATGGTCGATAGGTATAGCTGCGGGGCCCCAAATTTTGTTGGAGTAGCGGCCAAACCCGTTCCACCCAGTCACACAGCATGGGCCGAGTTTCCCGCGGGTCGATAAGCTCATGAAAACCAAAGGCTTCCGCCCGGGGGAAGGGGGATTGCCCGGCGGCCAACTTGGCCTCCAGCTCACCACGCAGCTTCTCAGGGTCATCTGATGCGGCAATCTGGCGGCCAAAAGCCACTGCTACACCGCCTTCGACGGGCAGAGCCCCCATTTCGGCGGAAGGCCACGCCAATGTGTAACTGTTTGGGCCAAAATGTGCGGCCCCGGCCACCCCGAAGACTTTCTTGATGATAACACTGGCCCAGGGCACGCGGCTCTGCATCACAGCGGCAATTGTCGCCGTGCCATATCGTATTGTGCCAGCCGCTTCACTATCAGGGCCAATCATGAAGCCGGGTTCATCCACCAGCGATACAATCGGCAAATGAAACGTGTCGCATAAATCAACAAACCGGCGGACCTTTTGCGCACCTTCCGCGGTCATGGCCCCGGCATAGAAGGTGCAATCGTTTGCCAAAAGGCCAACCGGATAGCCATTTAGGCGTGCGAACCCTGTAACTTGTCCCGACCCAAATTTTTTGCCCATCTCAAAAAAGCTGTCTTGATCGACAATATGCTTGATCAGCTTGCGGACTTTGTATGGTTTGCGGCGATCTTTCGGCACGATGGAAATGAGGTCGTCGTCCATGCGATCAGGCGAATCACCTGATTCGGTAACAGGGGCTGATTCGTAGATATTTGCAGGCAAGTAGGACAAAAATTGTCGAATTTGATTAAGAGCGTCCTTTTCATCTTTCGCAACATTATCCACTACGCCGGATTTCAGATGCACATCGGCACCGCCCAAATCTTCTTTGGTCAACTCACGGCCCAGCGCGCGAGCGACGACGGCAGGGCCGGCCACAAGGACCTGTGCTGTCTTTTTTGTCATGACCGAAAAATGGGAAGCCGCGAGTCGTGCCGCAGGAAAACCTGCAACCGGTCCAAGGGCAGCAGAGGCTACCGGCACCACGCCCATCACCGCGGCGATGGATTTGAAACGCGGGGTCGAGAACACTGGGTCACCGCCGGTAGGGCGCGGGGGTTTGTCGCCGGATTTCCCGCCCGCGGCTCCGGCGACAGAACCGCCACCACCTTCCAGCATTCTTACCAGTGGCCTTTGATATTGTATCGCAAGGTCTTCTGAATAAACACTTTTTCGCAATCCGGCTGGATTGGGAGAACCACCTTTCAAAGTAAAATCCTCGCCGCCAACCACGACTGTACGGCCATCAACTTTCCCAAACCCCAATACGTAATTGGGCGGTGTGAAGCCTACCAAATTGCCGTCTTCGTCAATGTCGGCGTGGCCTGCGCCTTCGCCGATTTCGGCGAAACTGTCACCGTCCAGTACATGCTGAATACGTTCGCGAATGGTCAGGCGGCCGCGTTCATGTTGTTTCGCGATGGCCGCGTCACCACCTTGCGCCTTGGCCATTTGGCGGCGCGCTTTAATCTCGTCTGCCTCTTTTTCCCAACTCATGGCGTCCCCCAATTTTGCGTGATCTTACCGATTGTTTTAGTGCTGCCACCATGGAAAAGGCGGTGAAAATTTTTCTGCATATTATACGCATCATCTAGTGGCATGAACCCCAGTAAAATGCTATATATGGGACCTCATCACAAGATATAGGGTAGGTACCATGAGCAAGGCAGATTTTATTGAAGCAGTCGCAAAACGAGGCAAAATGTCTAAGGCAGAAGCCAAACGGACAGTTGAGCTTGTTTTCGAGGAAATGGAAGCTGGTTTGAAAAAGTCCAAAAAAGAAGGCCGTTATACAATTGGCACTTTTGGCACTTTCACCATTACGAAGCGTGCAGCCCGTAAGGGTCGCAACCCGCGCACAGGTGAGGAGATCAAGATTAAGGCCTCCAAATCCTTGCGGTTTAAACCCGCTTCAAATTTGAAAAAGGCAGCTGGCTGCTAAAACCGCCAATTGCTGTTCAATTTGGCCCGTCTCCTGCGTCGCAGGGGGCGGGCTTTTTTTTGGCTAGGCTGTAACCGGGGGGGCGGTGAGCAGCAGCAACCACGTCACCAAGGACAGGGCAGGTCCAAAGGGGAGCTCACTTGCAAGTGAGCCGCGCCGCGCCGCAATTAACCCTAGACCGATCAGAGAATGCAAAATGGCACCTCCAGCAAGCACCAAAACGATATCTGGTAAAGCTGTCAGCGCACCTAGAGCGGCGGCAAGTTTAATGTCTCCGCCGCCGATGCCGTTGCGTCCCCGTAGAAGTTGATAAAGCAGGTTTAAGGCAAGTAAACTGCCAAAGCCTATGGCCGCGCCGATCAGGGCATCGAGTGGGTTGGGGCCATAGCCAATTATTGATGCACTCATTGCGTATAGAAAAAATGCGCCGGTCAGCAAATCCGGTAGCCGACGGACTTTCCAATCAGTAAGTGCCCCGGTTAAGAGCAGAAGTGAGGCGAAGAGCATTACCAGTGCGTGCGGCTCTGCATTTGTCCCA
Organism: Alphaproteobacteria bacterium; assembly: GCA_049609145.1. GTDB lineage: Bacteria > Pseudomonadota > Alphaproteobacteria > SPJN01 > SPJN01 > JBMYYF01. The sequence continues at coordinate 73,706 of JBMYYF010000011.1, read as the reverse complement.
AGACATGTTAGGGCCCCAACAAGGCCATAGACGGGAACCAGAATAGCGAAACTGTATCGTGCCGCATATCGCGCCATGAATATCTGTGCAGGTATGGCAGCGACCATACCGATCAAAACCGCGCTTGCAATTGTGCCTAGTGCCGGTAGGTCGCCAGCCTCAATGCCCATTGATTCTACTCCCGCCACGTGATCTTAAAGGGGCTCATAAATAAGGACCGCATAATGCCACTCAGCCCCGCAAATTTTGTTAACAGCGCCCATACACCTTTTCCGGCCGGTGGGAAAGCCTTGTGGCTGGAGCGCGAAACGGGAGCTCGTTTGCGGGTAGGGGTATTCGATAGAGGGGAGGCGGACAAAAACTGGCTATTGTTGTTGCATGGGCGCAGTGAGTTTATTGAGAAATATGCCGAAGTGATCATTGAACTTCACGCGCGTGGCTTTGATGTGGTGACCATGGATTGGCGTGGCCAAGGGCTTTCAAACCGTCCATTGCCGGATGATCCGATGAAAGGGCATATAGACGATTTTCAAACTTATTTTGATGATCTGGATGCCTTGTGGGCAGAGCTGCTGGTGGAAGAATTGAGCATATCGTCCGCACTGCCCGTTTTGGCCCATTCGATGGGGGGGCATATTTCCCTGCGTTATGCCGCCCTAAACCCCGGTAAGGTGGCTAAACTTGCGGCCACAGCGCCGATGGTTGATTTGCCGACGATGGGGTTGCCCAAATGGGTGGCGCGTGGCGGCGCCAAACTTCTATGCAAGATACGTGGCGCAGAGCCCTATTTCTTGGGGCAACGGCCGCAGGTGCCGGAAGATTTTCAGTTTGCACTCAACACCGTCACCAAGGATGAAGCTCGCTTCAGCGCTGATATGGCATGGCTCAAGGCTTGTCCCCAATTGGCGCTTGGTGGCCCAACCCTTGGTTGGGTAGCCGCAGCCATTGCATCAATAGAGGAAACGGAAAGGACCGATTTTGGTCCCAAGTTGTCGATGCCGATATTATTGGCATCTGCCCGCGCGGATCGCGTGGTTCCCTGCGCGGCCCATGATGATTTGGCGGCGCGCTTGCCAAATGGCACATTACTGAAGATTGAGGGTTCAGAGCACGAGGTGCTGCGCGAACGGGACGCCATTCGCGCAGAGTTCTTTAAGGCTTTCGATGGTTTTATGGCTGCGTAGCGGCAAACCTTGAAATGCCGGGCCCGGCCCAATCCACAAAAATGGGAGACGACCATGCGCGTTCTTCAGCAGGTGCCAAGCAATCATCTTCCATCGGTGTTTTGTAGCTTTCAACACAGGCATTGGCTTTGAGGCAATTACCTTGACCGTCTCGCTCGCAGCGTAACAGATCGCCATTTACCTTCATGGTTGGTTCCTGAATGGCACGCACATAATATACCGTGTCGCGGCCCGCGTCGGGATACTCTTCGTCAGAGAATTCAACAACACAACCGTCGCCGTTATCATTGCAGGGCAGTATTTTCCAAGGAGATTCAATCAAGTCATCTACGGGTTCCCCGGCAAAGGCTTGTGGCCGAATGCGTACCACTTCGATGCGGGTAATTTTTAGGCGCTCATCCGATGGATTATAGCATTCACCCATGCACAGAGACTGGATGCGTTCCGGTGTCAGGGCATCGGACACGGCGCTGGGGCAGCCTGGCTTTTGCTTGAAGGCGCCTGCTGCACGCACGCGGAAGCGCGGTGCCGCGATGGCTGTGCCGGTAACATCATCGCCCATGCGCGCAGCGATATTGCCGGATTGATCTAACATGTCGAACCATAACAGAATACGGGGGCCGGACGTGGCATAGCTTTGCTTGGCATGAAGAGCGTCAAAGATTGAGTTTCGATCACGTGACGGTGCGTGGACGGCAACCAAACCACCTGTCGTTAAAAAGCTGGAGCGACGTTCATTCCATTGGCTGCCAATGGCAAAGTTTTCGGGATCAATGGGGCGGCCTTCAGGTGTCGGATCGTCATTTGGCATAATTTGATCATATCCGGCCTTGGTGCGTGGGCCAGACACATCGGTCATGCCGTAGCGCGCAAAAGGTTTATAGCCCGTGCCGGGGCGGGCGCGGTGATTGTCTGATGCCCCGACAAGGCCAAAGCGGAACCGTTCGGCGACACCGTTTGCATCAAAGCGGCGTAATGCCAACGCATATTGCACAGATTTCATTGGCCTGTGGCTGAAGGTGGGCATGAAACAGTCTGTACATTGCCCAGCTTCCAGCCAATCATTTGCATCGGCCCCCGGTACAGCCTGAAAGCCCTGCATGCCGCCTTGAATATAATATTGGCGCGTATCTGCTGCCCGGCGTTCACAGGTTGCATCGGTTTCGCCGCTTGCCAGACAACGCGTGCGGATTAGTTCGCCGGCATGCCAGCAATTTGGGGTAAACCCGTCATGCGGTGTGGGGCAGACGAGTTTGCCGTCGGTATTGCGCTCAACGTGCCGCCAGGAACGGTATTCCTCCGAATTGCCGTGACCGGAATAAACTTCAATCAAGCGTTGACGGTGCGGCCCAAGCTGGCCTTCTGCCAAATCCTTTTCCCATGTGGAGCCAGCAGGGGAAAGCAAGCCCCATGCATTGCCATGAGGAATGACCAGCGCTGGAAAGCCCCAATCATCCAACTTGGCATATAGGTCATTTGGTTTTTCCGCGGTTTCCGCACAGGTCAAAGGTAGATCACGCACGGAGGAGTTGGGATCACATTCGGGGCGCTTGTTCGCTTCCAGCAAAAAGTGTGCCACGTCGCGCAGGCGGTCCGCCTGCTTAGGGGCTGCAAGGGTGCCGAATACGGCCAGGCCACGGGCGATATTGGGGTCGATGGATTTAGCAATGGTGTGAAAACCTTCCGCGGCGGCAATGGGGCGCGCAGGCACTTCAGCCTCTGCAGTGTCGCGAAAGATAACGTTTTTATGGCCCCAATGGCTTTCGGCACTTTGTCCAACATTCGTCCATTCCCACCCTAGAAACGCAACTGTGTCAGGGTTTTGGGGATCGCGGCTTACAGCATTGCATTGGCGGATCGCGTCTTTTGTGGTTTCCCAATGATGAATGTCCAAGCCGCCTGCGTGGTCGTTGATGGACCAGAAATCAAGCGCAGAACAGAAGCGGGCAAAATCACAGGCATCTGCCACAGGCATTGCTCCTTGGCCGCCATTGGCAGGCAAGGTTTGCATAAAGGCATCGAAGGAATAGGTGGTGTGTACGTGCAGGTCGCCGAACAATATCTGTGTTTGCGCATTTGCACCCAACGCCGCCGCGCTGGCAGCGCGCGCGGTGTGACGTGAAGCAACATCTGATTGGCTACGTTCTATTGCGGTCACGGTGCCCGGCTGTTCGAACTTTCCAAATACGTCAAACCAAACAAGGCCCAATCCAAAGATACCAATGGCGACAAGTGTGCCAATGCCTAGCAGAATTTTCTTGATCATCTTGTCATGCCCCCAGCATGTGTTTTCCGCTCTTATGGTACGCCCAAAAAAAAGGCGGCCACAAGGGCCGCCTAGTCAGTGGGTCCCCCCAGGGAAGGAAGGTGGTAAACTCATTCAGCAGCAGTTGCGACCAGATCTTGCGCCTGATCAACCGCCTCACCAGCACCATTGGATGGCAGCAGGCTGTCATCAATAATGCTGTCATATTTCGAAATGCCGTGCTCTTTGCGAATAGCGTCGATCGATTTGCCCCATTCCTTGTGCCAATCAATTAGCAAAAGGGGTGGTGTGGAGCGGCCATGCCGCCAGCCTTCAAAAGTCACTTGCAACAAAAACGGGAAGCCGATCGGAAAGTTGAACCCGGAAATAAATGATGTCGTCGCCAAAAAGGCAGCAGAATAATTTTGGCCGAACTGCGCCAATTGGAAGCCAGAAATCGCAACTTCGTGGATTGGCGTGATGTTATAGCCGCCCACCAAATGCCAGATGTCATGGCTTTGCAGGATGCGGCGTGACGTGAAGTCTATGGCGGGCGGAATTTCAACCCCCTCAACATCAAATTGGGAAGAATCCAACACCTCAACGTCAAAGCCGTTATCGACAATCACGTGATAGAAAGCGTGGCCCAATGTGCCGTCTTCATAGTCTTTCAAATCTTCGATTTCAATTTTGGGTAACAAGCCATTGTCAAAAGATTCTTTCACTCCATCGTGCCGCCAAATGGCCCGTTCACAGGCTTGTTGGAAGTCGTCGGAGTAAACTTCACCATATTTCGCGACATTCGTGGTGATCAGGTAAGCGTCGCCGGCCTGTTCCTGCACGTTTTCTACAATGTGCCACAAGCGATCAGCCAGACCGGGCGAAAGCGGTTGCGGTTTGGCAAGGGCGGCTTCCATCTCGTCCAAGGCATCGTCTGACCCAAGGGTAATTGTGTTGACACTGAGTTCGGCGCGCAACTCATTCAGATCTCGCGCGAAGTCTTCTTTCAGGTCGCGGTTCCATAGGGGCTTGATTGCCTTGCCAGCCATCCAGCCTGCGGCCAAGGCATCATAGATCGGAATAGTCATTTCCGGTTCGGCCAGCCCGGCGCGGGCCAGTAAAACGGAAACCATAAGTGTGCTGTCCAGTATGGTGCGTTGGGCTGCCTCAAAGGCGTAGAGCGCATATGTGGAAGCAGGGCGTTCAGGCAAATCCAAAATGGCACGCCAGATAAGAGAAACAGGAATTTCTGTTGCGCCTTCTGGCAACCGACGTAGAACTTCGGCGGCAAGTGTTGCATCACCCGGTACGGCCAGTCCAGCCATTTCCATCACGTCATCAATCGGTGAGGGACCAAAACCGGACACCATCATGTATTGCGCTTTCAACTCATCGGGCAGGTTATCACGCATCAAATCAGCGATAGGCTGAATACCAGCACCCAAATGGTTCAGATCTTCAATCTTTGCTGCAATCGCTTCGCGTACAATCGGTTCAACCATGATCTGTCCTATTCGCTTTCATTTGTGGCTCTGCCAACCGGGTTTTTCGTACTCGCCTTTGCGAATATCCCCCGATCAAACCCGGCGGCATTACCTTGCGGGCTGTTTGCCAACTTAGTTGGCTCCCCAATCACCTCACATTGGTTGTATCGACGATTGGCCAACATAAAACAATTGAAACAATATAATTATGGTATGAGAATGGCTCATGCAGTTATGGAGCCCCCAATGAAGAACCCTTTGGATGTCTTGAACCTCAACCATTTGCGTGCGCTTGATGCGTTGCTGGAAGATAAATCAGTGACCAAAGCGGCAGAACGCTTGCATGTGACGCAATCAGCCATGTCGCATACATTGCGTCAGTTGCGAGAGACATTTGGAGATCCGCTGCTGGTGCGTGGTCAAGGCGGCATGGCGATGACCCCGCGAGCTGAGCGCTTGCACAGGCCTTTGCGGCTTGCACTTATGGAGGTGGGGCGCGCGATATCTGATGTGCCGGTATTTGATCCTGCCATTGCAACACGCCAGTTTCGCTTGTCCGCGCCGGATTTTTTGTCTGCATTGTTGATGCCCTCTCTTACCGCGATTGCGGCGGTGGAGGCACCCAATGTGCGATTCGAATTGCAGGGGTTGCGCGGCGGTATTGATGAAGTGGCGTTGGAAGATGGCCGGTTGGACATTGCTTTGGGGCCAGTTGCGCCAGACGCAGCGGGCTTACGGATGCGGACTGTATATGCTGATGAATACGCGCTTATTGCGCGGCAAGACCACCCGGAGGTCACGAAACGTATCTCCGCAAGTCGTTATGCCAGACTTAGCCATGTGGTGCTATCGGGGGAGGCGATGGCAGATGACAGCTTGCATAAAAAACTGGTGGCACAAGGGATAGAGCGGCGCGAGGCAGTGCGTATGCCCTATATGCTGGCTGCTCCCATGGTCGTTGCTTTTTCGGATCATGTGTTGACCGCCCCGGCGCAGTTTGGGCGAAATCATGCAGCGGTTTACCCGCTACAGGTTGTGCCGATAGATTTTGAATTACCCAGTTTCGAGCAAGTGGCTGTGTGGCACGAACGTTTTGATATGGAGCCGGATCACAAATGGTTACGGGATATTATCACGCGTGCGCTGAAAATCGTGGGTTTAGGCGACGTTGAGACATTGTTGTGAGTTTGGTTAACACAATCTTACCTTTCCCCCGAAGTGGAGCTATTTCGCCCCATGGCGGTGGCGTCTGCTTTTGAGTTATCCACCACCGGCAGGTTACAGTGCAGATAGTGAAAATGCATTCGGGGCAGATATGACTGACTGGCTTAAAAACAAAATTGGAAAAGGCGTCGTGATAATAGCGACACTGGGACTAATGACGACAGCCGCGTCAGCCTTGCCGATCGTGCCTACACTGGTCGTCGGCGCTGGGGGGTCACTCAGCGCCATTGAGGATTTTGGTGATAGCGGCACCAATTTCGATTTTGATGAGCAGGCGCTGGGCTATAAGGTGTTTGCTGGCATCGAAAGCAATTTGGGCCTGCCGGGTGTTGACCCAAAACTGGGTTTTGAAGTGCAGTATTCTGATCTAGGCACCTTCGATCTGGCAAATGGGCAAGGTGAGTTGCATGGCACCACTGTTGGGCTTTCTGGCCGCGCATCCGTAGAGTTGGCAAATTTTCTGACCCTTTCAGGCAAGGCCGGTATGCACTTCTGGAATTCTGATGGGGAAGGCCCCGCAGCTGCCCTTAGCAACGCGTTTGATGAAAACGACGGCACCGACTTTTTCTTCGGCTTGGGCACGGAATTTAAGATCATTCCCAATGTGTCGATCCGCGCAGAATGGGAACGTTTTCAATTTGGTGATGCCGACCTTGATGTCGGCACCTTGTCTGTTGTTTTCAAACTTTTCTAGCTCTGATTGACTTTAGGGGTTTTCACGCTGGCTTTGACGAGCGGAATGTCGGCATCGCTTAACGACGCACGGGCCTTTTTGCGTTTCAAGGCCGCTTCAATATAGGGCGCAAGTTCTTTTGCTTTCTTTGCCTCTCGTGCTTCTGCCTTTGGCTTGAAATCGGGCAAGACGTCGTTGCCGAACAGCTCCAAACTCTCGCAAATATCTGAATGCTTGTTGCGGCCTGCCTGTTGCATCAAGATGATTTGATCAACTCCTGCTTCTTCAAACTCGGCAATATGGGCCCGGAAATCATCCGGCGTACCGATACCGGCACTGGCGCGCAGGCCTGCTTCATCATCGTCAGCCAATGCCGCAATGATCTGTTCTGTTTTATCGCCCCGTTGTGCTTGGAAATCCTGCCAAATTGTGGTGCGGCCCGGCTTATTGTCCTTGGTGACCAGTGCTGTCAAAGCATAGTTGAAGAACTCAAAACCTTCTTGGCCTCGACGGATGGCGGTTTCCCTGTTCTTGTTCAAGGAGAAGGCTGATACCATGGCGATATTGGCGTTGACGGCGTGTCCAAGCGGTACGCATTCATCAGACTTGATGATGTCGTAGTAAATTTCAGACCAAGCATGAGCTTCTTCGGGGTCTACAAAACTAAAGGCCAACGCCCCAAGCCCCAGGGAGGCTGCTACGCGGATGGTGGCCCGATTGGTGCAGGCCATCCACATTGGTGGATGCGGTTTCTGCATTGGTTTGGGCAGCACATTACGGCACGGCATAGAGAAGGCTTCGCTTTCATAGCCGGGGTACGGGTCCATCACCATCATATTGGCAATCTCGCCGGCGGCTTCGATCGCTAACGCACGCTTCGTTTTGGCTTCAATGCCAAAGCCATGCAGTTCCATGCGGGTGGCACCTTCACCTATGCCAAATTGCAGGCGGCCATTGGAGATGAGATCCAGCGCGCCAAGCCCCTCGGCCACGCGGGCGGGGTGGTTGTAATTGGGAATAACTTGGCGGATGCCATGGCCAATGCGAATATTTTGGGTGCGGGCCGCTGCTGCGCTTAGAAATACCTCAGGTGCGGAGCAATGGGAGTATTCATCCAAAAAGTGATGTTCTACCGCCCAAGCGTAATCAATGCCCAATCTGTCGGCGAGCACGATTTGATCGAGAGCTTCATGGAATAGGCGGTGCTCATCATCAGCAGCCCAAGGCTTCGGCAGTTGCAGTTCGTAAAATATCCCAAAACGCATGAAAGGCTCCCCAATGTTTTGAGGAGCCTTCCAGAATAGCGCTAGCCGATCAAGTGTTTAGAACTTGAAGCGGGCCTCCAGTTGGTAGGTACGACCGCCGCCGCCGCCGCCAAAGTGGGAGCCGGCGAAGATAGGTACATCAGCAGAACCAACAATGTCTTTCGCCCCGCTGATATTATTGATGTAAAGCAAGACTCGCCACATGTCTTCGGGGTGATGAACACCTAAACGACCACTCCACAGCCATTGCCCTGCACGGAAATCAACCGGGTCCAAATCGGTTTGGAAGAAGATATCGCCTTGATAGAAGCCTTCACCCGAAGCGTGGAAGTTAAAGCCCCAGTTGAATACAGGCACATCATAGAAGACGGCGATGTTGCCGGATTGCTTGGGGGCATTCGCCAGCTGCTTGCCGGACAAATCGCAAGGCGTGTCTTCTTCAGCCGTACCTGCCGGGCAGGGGCCGGTTTCGAACTTGTCAAACTTGGCATCCAAAATGCCGAAAGCACCGGCGATGAACAAGTTTTCAGACAAGGCCATGGCCCCTTCAAGTTCAATGCCTTGGCTGATAGCGTCTGCCGCGTTTGTCACCACATATTGGGTGCCGTTAAAGGCGGAGACTTGCAAGCCTTTAAAGACGGAGCGGAATACGGAGACATTCGCCATCAATGCGCCGCCCAACCATTTGGAGCGGTAACCGGCTTCATAGCCAAAGGCCACTTCATCATCAAAGGTGGTTTGGCTTTCATTCAATGCGGAAGCATTGAAGCCGCCGGATTTGGTGCCCTTGGTCGCAGAAGCATATAGCATTTGATCGTCATCAATGTGCCAAGCCCCAACAAGCCGGGGGGAGAAGTGATATTCGACACGGCTTTCGTCAATGTCGAAGGCTTCTTCGCCGGGTACAATTGCGGCAAACAACAGGCCGCCATTGGCATGTTCCAGCACTTGGGTAGCGTTCTTTTCCTCGCGGTTGAGGCGTAAGCCCACTGTTAAGGTTACGTCGGTCACCACCTCATAGTTCATTTCCAAAAAAGCAGACATGGAAATGGTTTCTTGCTTCACCTTGTTGGTGCGTTCGTCTGCGCCATCCTCTGCTGAAAATTCAGGAAAATCTGCCAGGAAGGGAGCAAGGGCTGAGGTGATTTCGCCCGGCAATGCGCCAAGGCCTAAAGCGATATTGGTAATATCTACCAAAGGTACAAGGGGAACAGATTGGAAGGCATCAAACTCGGACCAGAAATAGTAGAGGCCAGTGATATATTGGAAGCGGCCCTCGGGTGAAACCAAGCGGAACTCTTGGCTTAACTGCTCATATTCTTCACTGTTAAGAAGGGTAAGCACCGGCACGGGTGAGAAGTCCACATCCAGGAAGCCTGTTTCTTCAATCGTTGAATAGTTGGAGATCGACGTGAGGGTGAAGTCACCTAATTCCAGATCGGCGGTCAGGGTCGTGAAAGTGGTTTCACGTTTGGCCCAATCTCCTGCATCGGTTGAGTTTGTGGCATCGGTTCCATCGCCCTCAACTTCGGGGTCGAACAACGCAAATAGAGGCTCATGATCAGGTGACAGCAACGTCAACTGCGCGCCTGAACCAACTTGGTCCAGCTTGGTGCGGTCATGTGATAGGCTGATGTCCAAATTTTCACTGGGTTTGAAGCGTAACTTGGCGCGCCAAAAATGATCGTTCGTTACCGGTTCGGCACGGTCCAGTTTAGTATTGTACATAAAGCCCGGTTGGTCATGGCTGGCGTAGGCACCACGTGCAGCGACCATATCTTTATAGATGGGCACGTTCACAGCCACAGAGAAACGTTCATCCTTCTCAGAGAAATGCTCAAAGCCACGCTTATAGGAAAGCTCACCGCCCCACTCAAAATCTGCCGGGTTTGTGTAAACGGCCAAAGCGCCTGCGATGGTGTTTTTGCCAAATAAGGCCCCTTGCGGTCCGCGTAGTAGTTCTACCCGGCCCACATCCAGGAAGTCTTGGTCGATGAAGGAACGACGGCCCATATGCACGCCATCGAAGAACAAGCCCACAGAGCTGTCAAAGCCCAGATTGTTGTCGGAGCCGATACCGCGCACATAAATGAAGTTGAAGAAGGCGCCCGCATCAATTTTGACGTTTGGGGTAATGAGCTGCAACGTGCCCAAGCCTTCAATGCCTTTAAGCTCAAGCGTTTCTTCGCCAATAGCCGTCACAGAGATGGGCACGTCTTGCACATCCTCAGCGCGCTTTTGGGCAGTCACAATCACTTCGTCCAGACGGGGTCCGGTAGATTGCGCGGCAGGATTATTGGCCTGCGGATCGACTTCAGGTTGCTCGGATTGGCTCGGTTCCGTTGTGGCCGTTTCAGCCTGTTCCAGCGTTTCGAGATTTTCCTGTGCAGATGCGTAAGTCGCACCGGAAAAGGTGATACCCATGCTTAGCAGGCTGCCAAGCAGGAAATGGCGGTTTACCAACATTATTTCGTCCCCCAGCCGAGCAATGCTCGGTATAAATACAACTCCAAGACGAACCATAACGATGAAAAGAGGCAACGCAATTGATTGTGCCTCATAAGCTCATTAGAATTGTTCATGCCGAGTGGGGGTGTGTGCGAATCACTTCACATCGTGGCGGTCAGGCACGGCGCACTGGCACCCAATGATTGACCACAGATAGGTTGGCAGATGATCCGTCCACCGCTTTCGTGCCAGCGCGCCCGTAGTGGTAAACCATGGCTTGTCGCCGGGCTTTTGATTGGTTGTCGAAGCTGCGATGCACAAGGAAAGAATGAAACACCAATAAATCGCCGGGGTTCATTAAAACGGGCTCAGCATTCTTTGCCTTGAAGTCGCTTTCGTCTATTTCGAGATAGCCATAATTGGCATCGGGTCGTGAATCAGGCGTGTGGTTCAAAATCGGCAATTTGTGGGAACCGGGGATGACGGCCAAGCAACCGTTCTCCAGAGTAGCTTCACTAATTGCAAGCCATAGCCCTACCTGCGGTTGCTGGTTGAAGGTGAAATAGTGGGAATCCTGATGCCAAGGTTGGCCCCAAGCGCCGGGATTTTTGAAGATATACTGGCTTTGGAATACATCAATATTTGGCCCCAATAAATCGGCCACTATGTCCGCGGCTTTGTCAGAATGCGCAAATTCACGACAAGGCCCATGAAGATGTGTATTGAATATTTTGGATATTTTGTCTTCCGGCGCGGCAGCGTTCATATCGGCCTGGCCTTCAAACGCGACGAGCATTTTGTCGATAAAGTAAAACGGCGCATCGGTATGCTGTTCCGGATTACTGCTACGCAGCGCCCCAAAAATGTCCTGTTCCATCGCATTGCCCACGGTTGGGTTGGCAAAGCCTTCAATTATGAAGAAGCCTTTTTGATTCCAATCGGCTTTTTGTTTTTCTGACAGCATTATGCGCTCGCATCTAACGTAATTTGGGGCGAGTTAAGCGCCAACAAGCAGCGCTGACAAGGGTTACAAACACGAAGGCCAACAAGGTGTCCGATGTGAAGTGTTTGCCTTGTCCCATACGGAAGAAGGAAATCAACAGGCCGAACAGGAACCCGGCCAGCAGTGCGGGTCGTTGCCATTTTGTCGGCAGAACGAAGGCGATAGCCATTATCCAAAACGCAATAGCGCTATCGCCGGATACGAAGGAACAATTGCTTTCGCACTGGTTTGTGATGACGTAAGGCGGTGTGAATTCAGCCTCGCCCCCTAGCTCCTGGATATATTGTGGGCGGGCACGGCCCCAAAATTCCTTCAAAACAGTATTCACCAGAATGCCGGGGCCGAGAGCCAGGCTGGAAAATAGAAAACGCCAATCCGTTTTGGACATTCCAAATACATGCTGGCGATTAGGCAAATGGACAATCACCGTGCCGATGATCACAGCAAGCGCGCAGATGATGGTGAGCCATCGGATTACCTTTTTTTGCGCATAAGCGGCCCATGTGCCTGACAGCAGAAAACCGTCATCAGCCTTTAATTGACTTGCGATCCAGATGTCGATTTGCGGCAATGCCAGAAAAGTAATGGAGAGGAGAACGCCGAAGATAATTGTACGCGGCCAAAGCCACGACATGAGTTGATCAGCGTTTTGGCGGTCAGCACCCGTCATGGCTTGGTTCCACTATTGTGAGGTGATAGGTGAATCGCCCGGCTTTGATTTGCTCTGTTTTAGCTATGGCGCTTAATATGTTCGGTACATTCGCTCTGCGCGCTACCAGAAGGTGCAGGCCTTTGCTATCGCAATAATCCAGCGGTCGGGTCATTTGATAATGATCCGTTATTGCGTTTTGGGGGTGCGGCAGGCGTCGCATTTGGCTGAGATCGTCAGCGCGGCGATAATACAGGATCAGCGCGGTTGTCATGCGGTCATCGGTAAGTAGGGGTAAGTCCATCCTGCCTTCGAGTGCGGCACCCAAATCCGGGCCGACCATGAGTTTTAGATGCGCTTTTTCAAGCGGGCGATAGGGAATGGACGCAGGAAATATTATCACTACGGCAATCAGCGCAGCGACAATCCCATGCAAACCCAAAGTGGCCGGGAGGACAAAGCGGAAGCGGGCATGTGTGATTAACCAGTTAGCAATCAACGGTACGGAAGGCACATAGGCCGCAACCGCCCAATTCGCATTTGCGCGCGAAAGCACGGCTTGCGTGGAAACCACGATAAGCGGCGGCAGGGCCAGCAATGCAAGAGTGCGCATGTTGGGATCACGCCATGTCGTGGGGCTTGCAAGGGCTGCAATCAAAGCAAGGAATATAAAGGGGCCGAATACGCCAAACTGGCTGCCCCAAAAATCAACCAACCCTGATAGGCCCCCCGCCTTAGAGTGCAAATTTGCGTTTTCCCCCAAATGTGCAACGGTTACGAAGTCTTGACCCGCATTCCAGATGATATTGGGCACTAGAACGGCCACGCCTATCGTTAACATGATCGCAATCTGACCAAGTGACCAGCGGTCTTTGCGCAAGGCCTGATCAAGCGCCGCGCCGATCAGCCAATAGCTCATTGCATATTTGCTTAGGAAGCCGAGGCCGAGGCCAAATCCTGTTCCCACGGCGTTTCCACGCACATAGAACAAGGTGGCCAGCGCAATGAAAAAGAGCAGGGGGGTATCGGTAGAAATCAAAGTGCTGGCCCATGACACACCGGGTATTAACGCATAGGTGATGCCGGACCAGGCACCTACGCGGTTGCCAAACAGGTGTCGCCCTATGGCCAAAATAATCAGCGCAGTACCGCCATGCAACAGCGGTGATAAAAACCGCACGCCAAACGCCCCGTCGCCAAAAAGGGTTGTGGAAAATGCAATCACCCAGCCGATCATGGGGGGTTTGGAATAATATCCAAAGTCCAAATCCTTGGCCCATGACCAATACTGCGCTTCATCCCCGTGAATGGGGGCTTGGGTAAAAATCAGGGCCCCTATCCGAAATAGGGTAAGGGCGGCGATCAGCCAAATGGCTCTGCTTAAATCTTTGTCCTTCATCAAAGGATGAAATCTCCCTTTAGGGTTGTAACAGCCTGCCCCGACAGTTTCACCCGTGCCCCATCTAGTTCGCACATTACATAGCCCCCGCGGGAAGACGCTTGGTAGGCATTGAGTATGTTCTTGTCTAAGCGCTTTGCCCAATAAGGGGTTAGCGTGCAGTGGGCTGACCCAGTTACGGGGTCTTCATCTACGCCAGCCGTAGGCGCAAAAAAGCGGGAGATGAAATCCAGCCCGTCTTCACTTTCCGGCGCGGTTGTCATTATGGTGGCGCGCACCTTTTTGATCGCGCTCATGTCCGGTGCAAGGGCGCGCAAGGTATCGGCATCGTTGAACACGCATAGCACATGCTCGACCCCGGCAAAGGTGCCTTGGGTATAAACTGCATCTGGCGTTGCACCCAATGCGGCGGCAAGACCGGGGTGAGCCCACGGCCCGTGCACCGGCTTGGCGGGGAAATCCATTTGATAACCCTGTGCAGTTTTTTGAACTGTAAGGGTGCCGGAACGCGTTTCAAAGCTAACGGGTTGCGACCCGCCCTCCATCTCCGTGAACCACACATGGGCTGATGCCAAAGTAGCATGGCCGCATAATTCGACTTCCAGTGTCGGGGTGAACCACCGCAGGCGCAGGCTGTCGCCCTCCGGCCAAAAAAACGCGGTTTCGGCCAAATTGTTTTCCATTGCGATTGATTGCATTAACTCATCGTCCAGGGGACCATCCAGCGGCATCACCGCAGCAGGGTTGCCTGCGAAAGCTTTGTCGGCAAAGGCATCGACTTGAATGATGGGGTAATTTTTCATGGAACTATCTTTGGTCAGTCTGGGCCAAAAGAAAAGGGCAAAAGAAAAGGGCCGGTCGCTATGACCGGCCCTTAAAGCCTAATAGCGATTTAGGTTTGTCTAGGCGGCCTTGGGGGCCGCAGCCTTCACATCGTCGCCCACATGGGCTTCGTAGATGGCGAAGTTTTCGATGAACATGCCAACCAGCTTTTGCGCTTGTGCATCGTAAGCCGCTTGATCTGCCCATGTGCCGCGCGGATCAAGGATGGAGGTGTCCACGCCCGGCACAGCAACCGGCACTTCAAAGCCGAAGTTTTCATCGGTGCGGAAATCAACCGTTTTCAAGGATCCATCCAGCGCGGCGGTTAGCAGGGCGCGGGTTTCCTTAATCGGCATGCGATTGCCCGTGCCATAGGCACCGCCGGTCCAACCGGTGTTGACCAGCCAGCAATCTACGCTGTGTTCAGCAATCAGTTCGCGCAGCAAATTACCGTATTCAGACGGATGGCGCGGCATGAAGGGGCCACCAAAGCAGGTGGAGAACGTGGCTTGCGGCTCGTTGCCCAAACCTTTCTCGGTACCGGCAACTTTAGCGGTGTAACCGCTGAGGAAGTGATACATGGCTTGGGAAGGCGTCAACTTCGCAATCGGGGGCAGTACACCGAAGGCATCAGCGGTAAGCATGATGATGTTTTTCGGGTGGCCTGCGCGGCCTGTTTCAGAGGCATTGGGAATGAAGTGGATGGGGTAGGCGCCGCGGGTGTTTTCGGTCAGCGACCCATCGTCCAGATCCAGCTCACGGCTGTCGTTCATGACCACGTTTTCAAGCACTGTGCCGAAACGTTGGGTGGTGGCAAAGATTTCCGGCTCTGCTTCTTCTGACAGGCGGATCATTTTGGCATAGCAACCACCTTCAAAGTTGAACACACCGTTTTCAGACCAACCATGTTCGTCATCGCCAACCAAAGTGCGGTTCGGATCGGCGGATAGGGTGGTTTTGCCCGTACCGGACAAGCCAAAGAAGATGGCGCTGTCGCCTTCATCACCCACATTGATTGAGCAATGCATGGGCATAATGCGCTTGGGTGGCAGGAAGTAGTTCAAAGCAGTGAAGACAGATTTCTTCATCTCACCGGCGTAAGATGTGCCACCGATCAACACCATGCGTTTGGTGAAGTTCACTGCAATAACTGTTTTACCATCGGTGCCGTGCTTGGCGGGGTCGGCTTCAAATTCGGGCATTTGCAAAATGGTGAATTGCGGGTCGAAGTCTTTCAAATCAGCTTCGTCCGGGCGGATCAAGAGGTTGCGGATGAACATATTGTGCCAAGCATGGCGCGTGATAACGCGCGTGGGCAGACGGTGGTCGAGATCGGCACCGCCGTAAAGATCTTGCACGAATACTTCAGGTTGTTGGTTGGCAAAGGCTGTCATATCTGCCAGCAAAACTTCGAACTGTTCCGGTGTGATGGACTTGTTGTTATCCCACCAAACTTGATCCTCGGTGATCTCGTCGCGTACGGTAAATTTGTCGCCGGCGGAACGGCCTGTGTGTTCGCCAGTTTCAACAACCAGCGGGCCGTTCTTTGCAACGCGGCCTTCGCCTCGGGCAATGGCGGCTTCGAAAAGAACGGGGGCTTCAAGGTTGTAGTGAACCGTTTTGATGTCCGTAAGGCCGAGTGTCTCAAGCCCTTTGGTGGGTGTGCGGGAAGCGGTGGATGTCACTGCGGGATCCTCACCTAATTAGAAATGCCAAAAAACGGGAGGCGCTCTACAGCGGACACCCGGTGAATGCGGCGGACCATATGAGCGTCGCGGGGGTCGTGCAACCGGATTCGCGCAATATAGAAGTGGTTTCGGGTCGCACGGAGGAATATCAGCTCTAAGTATTTGAAATATATTGAAGATTTTATATTCAATATGACGCGAAAGATTGCCGCGCCCTGCTTGTGGATAAATTCTGACAGTCAGTTGAAAGACCAATTTTTGCGATGGAATGGGGCAAAGAACGCCTATAGGGTCGCGTCACGAATAGAGGGGGGCGATATGGAAACGGTCGGCGGGACGAACCAGCCAAGGCTAATGCCGGAAATGTGGGAAACCGCAAAACTCGCTGCCCCAATTGTGGTGGCGCGGGCCGGGCTGGTGGTGTTGATCACGGTCAATACTATGATGATTGGCCGTTACGCAGCAGAAGAGCTTGCCGTTTATGGCCTTGGTATTACCTCTCAAAACATCCTGATGCTGGCCGGCATCGGCATGAGCCAAGGTGTTATGATTTTGGTTTCACAGACAATGGGCGCAGGCGACAAGGGTGCGGTTGGCGGCATCTGGCGTGCCGGGGTTGTCCAGGCGATATTGCTGGGGCTGTTGTTTTTGGCCATATCGGCACTCACCGCTCCGGTGCTGCAAATGTTTGATGTGGAGACAGATGTGGCCGCCGCCGCCGGGCGTGTATCTATCTTGTTCGGCATTGGTCTGGTGCCGATGCTGATCTATGTCGTGACCGGGTATGTGCTGGAATCTGCCGGGCACGTTCGCATTGGTATGTTGATTACCACGGTCGCAAATATCGTTAACGGTGGCTTGGCGTATCTATTGGTGTTCGGAACAGAATGGATACCCGCCATGGGCGCAGGGGGTGCGGTTATTGCGCTTACCGCTGCTCGTTTCACGATGATGATAATGGCTGTTGCCTATTTGCTGCGTTTACCCGAACGCGAGGAACTTGGGCTTGGGTCTTGGCGCGGGCTAATTCCGACAGGTCTGAACAGGAAAGTGGCCCGTTTGGGCCTGCCGCTTGGCTTATCTCAAGCGTTGGATGTTGGGGCCTATCGCAGTTTGGCGATTATTGCCTTTGCCATTTCACCCTTAGCGATGGCTGCTTGGGAGGTGTTTAATAACTTGATCGCCTTGGTTTATATGACCGCTATTGCGACCTCGGCGGCAACCTCCATTCGGGTGGGCAGGGCTGTTGGCAGGGGGGATGCATCGGCGGTTCGCATGGCCGGGTTGGCAGGTGGCGCGGTTGTAACACTCATCGTTTGCGCGTTGGTGTGGACTTGGGCCCTTATCCCGGAAGCGGTTGGCGGCCTCTACGTCGATGAAGGTGAGGCGCTTGCTCTTATTTCACAAATTTTGCCCATTGGGGCCATTGTGATCTTGGTGGATTGTTTGCTCAACGTGTTCATGGGGGGATGCAGGGGGGCAGGAGACACTTGGCGGCCCGCGCAGATTAATATTGCCTGCCTGTGGCTGGTCGCGGTTCCACTTGCTATCGTATTGTATAATTTGACGACGATCGGCTTGCCAAGCTTGGCAATTGGGTTGGCGGTTGGGCTTGCCGTTGGCGCGGTGGCAATGGTTCAGCGGTTTTTGAGTGTCGCGGCTCGCCCTATCGCGCGCGTATAATTGCCATATTTATGCCACAGGGCGCTGGAAAGTCTGGCCCTAGGCTAATCGACATTGTATCGTTTGTTCATATGAATGGGCAGATGCGTTAATCAAGGCGCAATAAGAAAGAGGGCAATTACCATGGCAAGTGAAGCGAATATCGCTTTGGTAGATGATGACCGTAACATCCTGACATCTGTGCAGATCGCGCTGGAGGCAGAAGGATTTGACGTAACTGCCTTTACTGATGGCCAGCAGGCATTGCAACAATTCGCCAAACAGGCGCCTGATCTGTTGGTTCTTGATATTAAAATGCCCCGTATGGACGGTATGGAGGTGTTGCGCCAGCTACGCAGTAAATCAGATTTGCCCGTGATCTTTTTGACATCAAAGGACGAAGAGATTGACGAAGTGCTGGGCCTGCGGATGGGCGCCGATGATTATATCCGCAAACCGTTTTCCCAGCGCCTTTTGATCGAACGTATTCGTGCCATTTTGCGTCGCCGTTTGGCAGATGAGCAACCCCGGAAGGAAGCGGACAAAGTTATGGAGCGAGGGCGCCTGGTGATGGACCCCGCTCGCCATTCGGTGACATGGGACGGTGAAGTCGTCAGCTTGACGGTGACGGAGTTTTTGATCCTGAAGTCTCTTGCTATCCGTCCGGGCCATGTGAAAAGCCGCGATAACTTGATGGATGCAGCCTACGAAGACGAAGTTTATGTAGATGATCGCACGATCGATAGCCACATTAAGCGGTTGCGCAAAAAATTTAAGGAGGTGGATGACACCTTCTCGTCCATCGAAACATTATACGGCATAGGTTATCGTTACTCGGAAGAGGGTGCGGCGTAAGAATTTTATGGCCGGTAAAAGCAGCAACGACACAGATACCGACGATGCGACCCGGCGTTCATCCCGTCGCCGTGGCCCTATATCGGCACTAACACGTCGCATTGTTGGCTTCAATTTGGTCGGCTTGGTATTAATGCTGGCCGGCGTAACTTACGTGAACACATTGCGCAGCGATTTGATTGAAGAACGCATCGGTGCGCTGCTGACGGAGGGTGAAATTATTGCCGGGGCGATTGGCGCTGGTGCGATTACGCCCGAAGCTACGGTGATAGACTATCGCGCGGCACGTAATTTGTTGCGTCGTCTTGCTGTGCCGGCAGGGTCGCGGGGTAGGTTGTTTTCTCAAGACGGATTTTTGTTGGCGGACACCCGGCAGCATTTATTTGCCGGACAAGTCGTCGCCTACGAATTGCCTCCGCCAAATTCCGAATGGGGCGCTGAGCGCGTTTGGAACGAGATTCGCGGTTTTGTTCGCGGCTTGTTTGATAGTCTGGATGGCGAAGTTCCTCTCTACAATGAAAATGTCGATCAAGATGCATCTGATTACGGCGAAGTTGTATCGGCGCTTCAGGGCGTTCCCGCCCGCGCTGTACGTAAAACTGCGGCGGGTGAGTTGATCGTTTCTGTGGCTGTACCGGTTACCCGTTTCAAGGTTGTGCTGGGTGCGTTGATGTTATCCACGGAGGCGGGCGACATTGACGAGGTTGTACGCGCTGGCAGATTGCAGCTCATATTGGTGTTTATGATAACCGGATCGGTGGCTGTGCTGCTTTCGGTGCTGTTGGCCAGTGCTATTGCACAACCGGTGCGCCGCTTGGCGGAAGCAGCCGATAGGGTGCGTCAGGCCCAAGTGGGGCGGATTGAAATTCCCGATCTTTCATATCGGCGTGATGAGATCGGTGATTTGTCCGGGTCGTTACGTAGTATGACTGATGCCTTGTACAATCGGATCGATGATATTGAGAGTTTTGCTGCGGATGTCGCGCATGAGCTAAAGAACCCGCTTACGTCTTTGAAAAGCGCAATAGAGACACTTCAATACGCGAAGACAGATGATCAAAAAGAGCGTTTGAACGCTGTTATTTTGCATGATGTAAAACGTATGGACCGGCTTATCAGTGATATCTCCAATGCCAGCCGTATTGATGCGGAACTGCAACGAGAGGGCAGGGAAACGGTTTCTATCCCTAAATTGTTGGAAACGCTGATCGATGTGAACAATATGACGCTTCAAGATGAAAGTGCCCCTAGCCTTCATCTTGAAGTTGAGGGTAGTGCCGAAAAGTTAACTGTCTCGGGCATAGAATCGCGTCTTGGTCAGGTCGTGCAAAACCTGATTTCCAACGCCGTCACCTTTTCAAAGCCGGGCGATGTGATCCGGCTCACAACAAGGCGAAACAAGAATTTGGTGGAAATACTTGTTGAGGATGAGGGGCCGGGCATCCCCCCTCACAATCTTGAGAAAATTTTTGATCGCTTCCACACAGAGCGGCCAGAGGCTGAAGGGTTTGGCAATCATTCGGGCCTTGGCCTTGCGATTTCACGCCAGATTGTTGATGCGCATGGCGGGATCATTCAGGCAGAAAATCGCGCGGAGGGTGGCGCGCGTTTTGTTGTGCGATTGCCGTTCGGTAGTGCCGATTGATGGTTGATGACACATATATTCACGGTACTTGTGTTGCTGTTGCAGGCTTTGGGGTTTTGCTGCGTGGTCCTTCGCGCAGCGGCAAATCAGATCTGGCGCTGCGATTGATCGATGAAGGGGCGCAGCTTGTTGCCGATGATCAGTGCATTGTAGAGGTGGCAGCAGATGGTTTGGTGTTGAAAGCGCCGGCAGCGCTTAGCGGGTTGCTTGAAGTTCATGGACTGGGGGTCATTCACATGCAAGCGGCAGCGCAGGCGCCGTTGGCCCTGATCGTGGATTTGGTCATCCAGGATGCTGAACCCCAGTTTCCGAAAGCAGGTGACCCGTTGCCGGTCAGCGAGCTATGCGGATTTTCTGTGCCAACTATTGCGCTTTGGGGTTTTGCGCCATCCTCTGCGGCGAAAGTGAGATTGGCTGTTCATGCGCTGGCGCATGACCTGATCGTTACCGATCAAGGAATAGAATGACCTTGAAACAGGTGTACGCGCCTGAATTTTTCCCTATGATCACAGCCTACGTATCCAGGGTTTGTCCACGATAGGAAATTTTGATGATTGGTCTTGTCCTTGTCACTCACGGTCGATTGGCTGAAGAATTCGTATCCGCAATGGAGCACGTTGTTGGGCCGCAAGAACAAGTGCGGGCAATTGCCATCGGGCCGGATGACGACATGGAACAGCGGCGGGCTGATATTCTTGCTGCCGTAACTTCTGTAGATGGCGGAGCCGGCGTAATTGTTCTGACGGATATGTTTGGCGGCACGCCATCAAATTTGGCGATATCAATCTTGGACAAGGCAAAGGTTGAGGTGATTGCCGGAATTAACCTGCCCATGCTGATCAAACTGGCGGGCGCACGGGCTAATGTTTCGCTAAAAGAGGCCGTGGCCGCCGCACAGGATGCCGGTCGTAAGTACATAAATGTCGCCTCTGATGTGTTGAATAGCTAAGCCGACCAAAATGGAAAACAACGCGCACGGTACGGAGAGACTTCTTACCATTCAAAATGTGAAGGGGCTTCACGCCCGGGCATCAGCCAAATTTGTTGAAACCGCCAGCAGTTTTGAGGCCGATATTATCGTCAGCCGGGATGGACAAAGCGTCAATGCAACCTCAATCATGGGGCTTATGATGTTGGCAGCAGCCAGAGGATGCGACATCGCATTGAGCGCCAGCGGTCCTCAAGCGGTGGAGGCGCTGGATGCGTTGGAATCCTTGATTGATGCCAAATTTGGCGAAGGTGAATAGAGTCTGCGGCATTTCATGCATACATAAAGATTTCTTTATATATCCCTTGCAAGTGGCCGCGCCGCCTGCTAATCACACGCTGGAAATTCTATGTATTTATGAGGCACCAGATGAGCGCGTTCACCGATTATAAAGTAGCAGATATGTCCTTGGCCGATTGGGGTCGCAAGGAAGTTGCCATTGCTGAAACCGAAATGCCGGGCTTGATGGCTCTGCGCGAAGAATATGCAGGTAAAAAACCGCTGGCTGGCGCACGCATAGCCGGTTGTCTGCACATGACAATTCAAACAGCTGTGTTGATGGAAACCTTGGTGGATTTGGGTGCCGAAGTGCGCTGGTCATCCTGCAACATCTTCTCCAC
The DNA here is from genome assembly GCA_049609145.1 of Alphaproteobacteria bacterium. Lineage (GTDB taxonomy): Bacteria > Pseudomonadota > Alphaproteobacteria > SPJN01 > SPJN01 > JBMYYF01. The sequence goes on along the minus strand of JBMYYF010000011.1, from coordinate 51,852 downwards.
GCAGGATCAAGCTGCGGCGGCGATGGCCGCAGTCGAGATTCCCGTATTTGCCTGGAAGGGTTTGTCGGAAGAAGAATTTTGGTGGTGTATTGAACAAACCATCGTCGGTCCGAATAGTTGGCATCCGAACATCATTTTGGATGATGGCGGCGACCTGACCCAAATCATGCACGAAAAATACCCACAACTTTTGGAAGATGTCGTTGGTATTTCCGAAGAAACAACCACGGGTGTGCATCGTCTCTACGAAATGGCAAAAGCCGGTACCTTGAAAGTGCCCGCCATCAACGTGAATGATTCCGTAACAAAATCGAAGTTTGATAATCTGTATGGGTGCCGCGAAAGTCTGGTGGATGGCATAAAGCGGGCCACCGATGTTATGATTGCCGGTAAAGTGGCCGTGGTTGCCGGTTACGGTGATGTAGGTAAGGGCTCTGCCGCTTCTCTGCGTAGCCAAGGTGCCCGTGTATTGGTAACCGAGATTGATCCTATCTGCGCTCTGCAAGCGGCTATGGAAGGCTATGAGGTTGTCACCATGGATGATGCTGCCTCGCAAGGGGATATCTTCGTTACGACCACCGGCAATATTGACGTGATTACGATTGATCACATGCGCGCCATGAAGGATCGCGCCATTGTGTCGAACATTGGTCATTTCGATTCAGAAATCCAGATCGGTGCGCTGCGCAATTATCCTTGGCACAATGTGAAGCCGCAAGTTGATGAAGTTGAATTCCCCGATGGTAAGCGCATTATTGTGCTCGCGGAAGGTCGTTTGGTAAATCTGGGTTGCGCCACTGGTCACCCCAGCTTTGTGATGTCAGCTTCCTTCACCAATCAGGTGTTGGCGCAGATCGAACTTTGGGAAAACCATAAAAACTACGCCAATCAGGTTTATGTGTTGCCCAAACATTTGGATGAAAAAGTCGCCACGCTGCATCTTGAAAAAATCGGCGCGAAATTGACAGAGCTGACGAAAGAGCAAGCAGACTATATCAGTGTGCCCCAGCAAGGTCCGTTCAAGCCGGATCATTATCGCTACTAGCCAGTTCATACTTGGAAATAGTAAAGGCCGCGCAACTTGGTTGGGCGGCCTTTTCTTTTTGATTCAAGCGGGTTAGGGGCAAGGCGGAATAGGGTAGGCGTTAGTTGCCTTCGTTAAACATGGCGATGCGCCCACCATCAATCACCAGATCATGGCCGTTAACAAAACGCCCGGCTGGGGATGCGAGATATAGCGCACCTTCCGCGATATCTACCGCCTCACCCGACATAGGCATGGGTGTTGCATTGGCCAGATTACTTTTTAGTTTTTCCAGCTTCCGCTCATTCTCTTCTGTCGTTTTGGTGTTGGCAATGGCGCTGCCGCCCCAAAATATCGGCGTGGCGATGGCACCGGGCGAAATGCAATTCACCCGAATGCCCTGTGGGGCCAACTCTACCGCTGCCAATTTTGTATAGTGAATGACGGCGGCTTTGAGTGCCGAATAAAGCAAGCTGCCTTGTCGATAACGATGACCGGCGATTGATGCGTTGTTGATAATTACACCCCCGCCCGCGCGTTTCATAGGTTCGACGGCATAGCGAATGCCAAGGATTGTGCTGGCAAGCAGCAGTTTGGTGCCGCGTTCAATCTCGGCGCTGTCAATGTTATCCACGGCACCCATGACGGGGCCTCCTGCATTGTTAAACAATATATCCAGCTTGCCATTTGCCGTTTCGCAATGGGCGATACTGGCAGCGATGGAGGCTTCGTCACTCACATCGCTTTCAAAATATGTGCAGTTATTGCCCAGCCGATCTGCCAAGGCTTGCCCCTTCTCAACAGAACGCCCGGTGATAGTCACCTTGGCACCTTCTTTGACAAAAAGTTCGGCTGTAGCTTCGCCAATGCCGCTGGTGCCCCCGGTTATGAGGGCGGATTTTCCATCAAGCTGTCCCATGTGAATTCCTCTACAGACTCAGTACGTGGCCTTGGGCGGGATTGCCCTTGCCCTCAACCATTTGATTATAGGCGGCAAGCAAGGCGTCATCGCCTTGGCCACGCTGTACGTCTATCCAGCCATCCATGGAGGCATAAAAGCGGGCGGTTGCGTCTGCGACGCGCTGATTGAATCCTTCAACACCCCAATCCTTGTTGCGTTTAACAATTAGATCAGGCGCAAAAAACATAGTGGGGGTGGGGCCGGGCAGATCGGCGGGCGGGCCCATCTTGTCCCAATGGGTCGCGCCGACCACGGAACTGATTTTGAGATCATCGCCCAAAGTATTATGAATATCACCAATGACTTTGCCGTTGCCGCCCATATCCGACAGGGCCGACGGACCGCTGCCTTTCAGCGATCCAATCTCGTCATAGGTCAACACGCTGTCATAATATCCCGTAGCTTCAACAAATGCCTTGTTGCGGGCAGAGGTGAGGCCGATGGTTTTAACCGGCCGATCTTTCATCAAGAACCCTGCGCCCAGTGCCGTTTTTGAAGATGCAGAGGCAATGATGATCTGCTCGGCGCCAAAGTTGCCATTTTCCGCAAAGAAGTCATCAATTAGGAATGAAGTGGTGAAGAGCGGGCGAAACAGGTTCGCCATGGCTTCTGCCTTATCGTCCGAGGCCCCAGCCAAAGTATAATTGTTATAGACTGGCGGCAGCTCTACTCGGTGCGGCGTCACATCGGTGAAAGTTTGATCATTCACGCGGCTCGGCTGGAGGATGACATTGGTTGCCATGGGTAAAAAGCCCGAGAAACGTGTGCCCACTGGCACATTTGGATGGTTGCTTTCCGTTACAGTGGCAAAGCCCCAAACCGGGATATGGCCCCACGGGTCTTCCGCCGGATAGAATTTCCAATAACCGATCATATCGCCAATGGCGCCATAGGTGACATTGTTGGACGTGAAAGCAAAATTGTCGATCCGGGCCAATATTTGACCATCGGCCAACGGCGGCAGCTCAACATCGGCAAAGCGGCTTTCACGAATATTGCTGCGATTTGATTGCAAGGCATGGGCAGTTGCCATTATCTTGTCCCCCATAATATGTGACGTAAGTTATTGGCATTATTTGTGCCATAACTAACGGAAGAATGAAAGAACATGATAAGCGGGAGCGCGCGCATGCCAAGATCAATTTTTATCACAGGGGCAGCGCAAGGCATTGGCCGGGCAGCGGCGCTTAAGTTCCATCAAGAAGGCTGGTTTGTCGGTGCCTATGATGTAGATGGGGTGGGGCTTGATAAGCTGTCCGACGAACTGCAAGGTGAACGATTGGCCTCTGGCCGATTGGATGTGACTGACCGCATCGCCTTCGCCGACGCCGCTGCGGCCTTCAATGAGCAGGCCGGTGGGCGCTTTGATGTGATCTTCAACAATGCCGGGCTATTGTTCACCGGCGCGTTTGAGGATATTCCGGCAGAACGTCATGACAAATTGGTAGACGTGAATATCAAGGGCGTGACCAACGGCGTTCAGGCGGCTTTACCCTATCTTGAGGCCACGGCCGCCAAAGAGGGGGAGGCATGTGTACTCTCGATGTCATCCGCATCGGCCATTTATGGCGCGCCGGAACATGCGGTTTATTCTGCCACCAAATTTGCGGTGCGGGCACTGACCGAAGCTTTGGATATCGAGCTTGCACCGAAAAACATCAAAGTGCGCGATATCATGCCTGCTTATGTGGATACGGGCATGGTGCAGAACTTGGAATATAAACCCAAGATCTTGAAGAACTCTGGCCTCAGCCACACCGCGGAAGAGATTGCAGAGTTGGCGTTGACTGCCGTGCACGGCGATAAGTTGCATACTTATGGCGCAAAATCGATGAAGCGCATGGATACGTTGTCGTCGCTTATGCCCGGGCGCACCGCGCAATCAATGAAGAAGATGATGGGAGAGGGCTAGCCTCAGGCAGCGTCTTGTAAGGCATAGCGCATCAAGGTTGCTTCCAGAACTGTTGCGAGAGAGGCGATAAGCCGATCTCGGTCAAGCCCACTCGGTGCGGCAACCGTCATTTCAATCGTTCCTACGGCTACCATGACGGAAAGCAGATAGAGGCTTTCAGGTTCGGTTGAAACGGTTTCAATGACCGGGTGGTCTTTTAACAGGTTAAGCATCCGCACGGGCAGGGCCTGAACTGCCGGTATCTCGCGAATATAGGGCACCTGAAGGTAAAAGGCGGCAATTAGGTCGCGTTCGGCCTCCACCGATTCTGCTAGTGCAGTGGCAAGACGGTGAATACTGTTGGGGTCCGTTGGGGAATAAAGCGCCATGGCTTCTTCAACACGGGCCAGCATCCGATCAATCATTTCTGCGGCAGCGGCGGCAACCAATGCTTCTTTGCCGGGAAAGAAATCATAGACCGAGCCAATGCCAACGCCCGCCCGTTCCGCAATGCGGTTGGTGTTCACGGCAGCATAGCCATCACGCGCCAAAATTTGCGCCGTGGCTTCCACAATGGCTTCTACCGTCGCCCGCGAACGCGATTGGCGCGGTTCACGCTTCATGCTGAAATCAATAATCTTGGACATGGGGATGGCCCCTTCTTCTTATGTTGGCCCGGATAATCTGATGTTAATCCGAATATTTGCTAAGGTTATATCGGGTCTTTGCTGCACTGCGTCAAGAGGGTAAGGGAAATGAATCGCGCCAAACCAATCAAGCGACTTGCTTTGAGCCTGATTCACCCCTAAATCCCAATGGATTAGCCTTTTTTGAAGAATTGGGACCCCCCATGTTGATGAGCCGCTATTTCCTGCCCGTATTGAAGGATACTCCTTCGGAGGCGCAGATTGTGTCCCACCGTTTGATGTTGCGTGCTGGCATGATTCAACAAACGGCAGCGGGCATTTACGCTTGGCTGCCCTTGGGGCACCGGGTGCTTAAAAAGATTGAGGAGATCGTCTCCGATGAAATGCAAAAGGCAGGCGCGGTAGAATTACTTATGCCCACCTTACAGTCGGCTGATTTGTGGCGCGAGAGTGGCCGTTATGACGACTATGGCGAGGAGATGCTGCGCATTCAGGATCGTCAGGGTCGTGATATGCTTTATGGCCCCACGAATGAGGAGATGATTAATGCCATCTTCCGAACCCATGTGAAGAGCTATAAGGATTTGCCGCTTAACTTGTTCCACACGCAGTGGAAGTTTCGCGATGAGATCAGGCCGCGTTTCGGCATTATGCGTGGGCGCGAATTCTTGATGAAAGATGCCTACAGCTTTGATCTTTCTCAAGAGGCGGCGCGGTTATCCTACTATAAAATGTTTGTTGCCTATTTGCGTTTGTTCGCGCGTATGGGCCTGACAGCGATCCCCATGAAGGCTGATCCCGGCCCCATTGGCGGAGACTTGTCACACGAATTTATCATTCTGGCAGAAACGGGCGAAAGCGAAGTGTTTTGCCATGCTGATTTGCTGGATGTGCCCGTGCCGGAAAACATCGACTATGAAGGCGATCTGGAACCCATCATCACGTCCAAAACAAATCAGTATGCCGCAACCGATGAAATGCACGATCCAACTCAGTTTGAGGCCGAAGTGCCCGAAGACAAGCGCATGACCGCGCGCGGGATTGAGGTCGGGCATATTTTCTATTTCGGGACGAAGTATTCGGCACCAATGGATATCAAGGTGCAAAATGCCGATGGCGGTATGGCCGAGATTCATGGCGGCTCATATGGTGTTGGGGTGTCGCGGTTGTTGGGCGGCATTATCGAGGCCAGCCACGATGACAATGGCATTATCTGGCCGGAAAGCGTAGCACCTTTCAAAGTGGGGCTTATCAATATCCGCCCGAAGGATGACGCAGTGAGTGCTGCTTGCAGCGACATGTATCACGCCCTGCAAAATGCAGGCGTTGAAGTGCTGTATGATGATCGCGATGATCGTCCTGGTGCAAAATTCGCGACAATGGATTTGATTGGTTTGCCTTGGCAAGTCGCGCTCGGTCCCAAGGGATTGGAAGCAGGCAAGTTTGAAGTGAAGAACCGCGCAACCGGCGAGAAACAGGACTTAAGCAAAGACGATACATTGCAGCTTTTGATCGGCGGTGGCGCTTGAGCGAGGGGATCAAAAAAACCAAAGCCTTCGCAGCTTTTGAATGGATGGTCGCTGGCCGCTATTTGCGCGCACGCAGATCGGAAGGATTTGTCTCTGTCATAGCCGGGTTTTCACTGGCGGGTATAGCGCTTGGGGTGGCGACGCTCATCATCGTTATGTCGGTGATGAACGGGTTTCGGCAGGAGCTACTGGGCAAGATTTTGGGCGTGAACGGCCACGCCATTGTGCAATCTCTCACTGGCGAGTTGTTGGATTTTGATCCGATGGCGGAACGCTTTAGGGCGATTGAGGGTGTGCGCAGTGCGGTGCCTATGGTGGAAGGCCAAGCGATGGCTTCCAGCCAATATGGAGCGGCAGGTGTGCTAGTGCGCGGTTTCAAGATTGAGGACTTGAAAGCCAAAGAATATATCGCCGGGCGCATAACGGCGGGTTCGTTGCAGGCGCTGGATGAAACCTCTATCGCCTTGGGCACCCGATTGGCTCAACAATTGGGCGTTGGGGTGGGGGATACCGTCTCGCTCATTTCGCCCAGGGGGCGCGCGACACCCTTTGGGACTGCGCCACGCATTGTGGGCTATCGTGTCGCCGCGCTTTATGAAATAGGCATGTCTGAATATGACAACACGCTGGCACATATGACGATTGAAGCGGCGCAAACCTATTTCAATCATAAGGACCGTGCGACCGCGATTGAAATCATGGTGGACGACCCGGATAAGCTGGACGAGGTGCGCGCGCGCCTTGAAGCCACGTTGCGCGAAATCGTGGATGATCCGGCCTATGTCGATAATGGCCTGCGCCTGTTCGATTGGCGTGATTTGAACCAAACATTCTTCTCCGCCTTGCAGGTGGAGCGCAATGTCATGTTCCTGATTTTGACGCTTATCATTTTGGTTGCGGCGCTTAACATTATCTCTGGCATGATCATGCTGGTGAAAGATAAGGCCCACGACATCGCGATCTTACGCACCATGGGCATGACGCGTGGATCGGTGTTGCGCATTTTCTTTATCGCGGGGGCCTCTATCGGTACGACGGGCACTCTGCTGGGCGTGGCCTTGGGCACCGCCTTTTGTGCGAATATTGAGGAACTGCGTCAGTTTCTCTCGCGGCTTACCGGTACGGAGTTGTTTTCGCCGGAAATCTATTTTCTGTCGCGCTTGCCTGCCATCATGGATACGAGCGAGGTTGTCTCTGTTTGTTTGATGGCGCTGGTGCTTTCGTTCATTGCCACGATCTACCCGGCAGCGCGCGCTGCCCGTTTGGACCCGGTGGAGGCGCTGCGTTATGAGTGATCCGGCGTTGCACATTGAAAACGTCAAGCGCTCTTACCGGGAAGGCAAGGGGCGGCTTGAGGTGTTGAAGGGCGTTTCTCTAACCATAGAGGCGGGTGAGGTTGTGGCGCTGCTTGGGCCTTCCGGGGCAGGCAAATCCACCTTGCTGCATATTGCGGGGTTGCTCGATACGCCGGATGAGGGTCGCGTCGCCATTGGTGGCGTTGATCCAGAAGCGCTGGGCGAGGGCGGGCGTACGGCGCTGCGCCGTGATAAGGTGGGGTTCGTTTATCAATTTCATCATTTGTTACCGGAATTCACAGCGGTTGAAAATGTGGTGCTGCCGCAGCGCGTTGCGGGCGAAACTAAGGAACGCGCCCGCGGTCGCGCCACCCTGTTGCTTGACGCTATGGGATTGGGGGAGCGCTTGACCCATCGCCCGGCAGAACTTTCCGGCGGGGAGCAGCAACGGGTAGCCGTTGCGCGTGCCTTGGCGAATGAACCCGCGCTTTTGCTGGCTGATGAACCAACCGGTAATCTGGATCAAAAAACCTCTGCCAAGGTGTTCGCGGAGCTGATGGCACTGGTGCGCAGCGAAAAGCTGGGTGCCTTGATTGCGACCCACGATCTTGATTTGGCGGCGCAAATGGACCGCATTATCACCCTTGAAGATGGACTGATTGTTTCTTCCGATTGACGCTTTCCTGAAATCGGCTCACCATGTCTGAAAACAGATAGGGGAGGCCACTATGGCACGCGAAGAAATCAAAGCTGTTCGGGCCTTTTTGGCTGAAAACGTCGCTGATGCAGATATTGATCTTGCAGGCTCGCGCGCGCGGATGGATGCGATTGCCGACATCTTCCCCGTGCCTGACGGCTGCATTGTTGAAGATATCGATGCTTATGGTGTGCATGGTTTGTGGATCGCGGCTGAAGGCGCGGCGGATGATAGTGTAATTCTCTACTTGCATGGTGGCGGCTATTCCTTGGGCTCAAGCCTGTCTCACAGGCATTTGACGGCGGCCCTGTCGGCGGAAGCCGAAGCATGCGTACTTTCAATCGATTATCGCATGGCGCCTGAGTTTCCTTATCCCGCCGCCATTGAAGATGCGGTTGCCGCATATAAATGGTTACTGGAGGTGAAGGGCATAAGCCCCGCCAAGATCATGATCAGCGGCGATAGCGCTGGCGGTGGCCTTACCATGGCGACACTGCTCATGCTGCGTGATCGCGAGTTGGGAGAACCGGCGGGTGGAATGGTCATATCGCCTTGGGTGGATTTGACGGGTGATGCGCGATCCATGGAAACAAGGGCAGGTATGGACCCAATGGTTTCGCGCGATGGCCTGCGTGCCATGGCAGATGCCTATTTGGGCGGCAAGGATGCAACAGCTCACCTCGCATCGCCCGTATTTGCACGGTTAAACGGTCTGCCGCCTTTGCTCATTCAAGTTGGCACTGATGAAGTGCTATATGATGACAGCTTACGCCTTGCCGGTAACGCCGTGGCTGCTCATGTAGATGTCACCCTGGAAATTTGGGATGATATGATCCATGTTTGGCATACATTTTTCCCCATGTTGGAAGAGGGGAGAGAGGCACTGGCAAAGATGGGCGCGTTCTTTAAGGCAAAAACTGCATAAAAGTTTTCATTTTGTTCTTTTTTCTTGACATGGGAACATGTTAGGAACAAACTTTATGCAAGGTCGCTCTTGAAGGAAGTTTGTGATGAATAAAAATCTGTCTCAGCTAAAAGATACTTTTGCCGTCATTACTTTGGTCGGTTGCTGCTTTTCCATGCTCACACTTGCTGGCATGATGGGGTAATTCAATCAGCCGAATCGTGATGGGGAAAATTCATGGGCCAGCCTGCACCCTTTGTGCATTTGCGTGTTCGCACCGCCTATTCCTTGTCAGAAGGCGCCATCCGCCCAAAGGAGCTGCCGGGTCTTTGTCGCAAGTTTGATATGCCCGCTGTGGCAGTGACCGATAGCGATAATATGTTTGGGGCGTTGGAACTTTCCGAAGGTTTGTCAGCCACGGGCGTGCAGCCGATTCCGGCGGTGTCGCTTATGCTGGGCCTGCCTGCTGAGGGTGACGGTGATGAGGTGGCCGTTGCTGCTAGCGCTCAGCAACAACTTCGCCCGGCCGGGCGCTTGGCGCTTTATGCGCAGTCTGAAACCGGCTATCGCAATTTGATGAAGCTGATTACCTGCGCCTATTTTGATGCGCCGGAAGGGCTTGCCACCTTTGTCACGCTGGATGATTTGCGCACGCACCATGAAGGCATCATTTGCCTGACAGGCGGCCCCTCCGGCCCGATCAATCAACTGGTAGGCCAATCGCGGCTGGATACGGCGCGTGATCTTATGCGCACTTTGGCGGATATCTTCCCTAACCGGCTTTATGCCGAACTGCAACGGACTGGCCTAGCCCATGAAGTGGAGGCGGAGACCTTGCTCATCGAAACCGCCTATGCCGATGGTTTGCCGCTGGTTGCTACCAATGACGCCTATTTTCCCGAGCCTGAATTCTATGATGCGCATGATGCCCTGCTATGTATAGCAGAAGGCAGCTATCTAAGTCAGGATGATCGTACCAAGCTTACCCCAGATTGTTGCTTTAAGTCGCCTGATGAGATGGTGAAGCTGTTTGAGGATTTGCCCGAGGCGATTGAGAATACGCTGGAGATTGCCAAGCGCTGCGCCTATCGCCCGCTGACCCAAAATCCCATCCTGCCACGCTTTGCAGGCGATGAGGCGGCAGAGGCGAAAGAGCTAAGGCGGCAGGCCGAGGAAGGCTTGGCGGCTCGTCTTAAGGGATATGAGGCACCGCATCCGCAGAAGGATTATGAGGACCGACTGGCATTCGAACTTGATGTGATCGAGAAAATGGGGTTTCCCGGCTACTTTCTGATTGTGGCGGACTTCATCAAATGGTCCAAAAATAATGACATCCCGGTGGGGCCGGGCCGTGGGTCTGGTGCAGGTTCGGTCGTTGCCTGGGCGCTTACCATTACGGACCTTGATCCGTTGCGCTTTGGCCTGCTGTTCGAACGGTTCTTGAACCCAGAGCGCGTCTCCATGCCTGATTTCGATATCGATTTTTGTCAGGATCGGCGCGATGAGGTGATCCGCTATGTGCAGGACAAATATGGCAAGGATCGTGTCGCCCAAATCATAACCTTTGGTAAGTTGCAGGCGCGTGCCGTGCTGCGCGATGTGGGGCGTGTGCTGCAAATGCCCTATGGGCAGGTGGACCGGCTCACCAAAATGGTGCCCAACAACCCAGCCAGCCCCGTCACCTTGAAAGAGGCGATAGAGGGCGAGCCGCGTATGCAACAAATGGCAGATGAGGAAGAGGTGGTGGCTGATCTGCTGCGTGTTGGTCAACAGCTTGAAGGGCTGTTCCGCCATGCATCAACTCATGCGGCGGGTGTGGTGATCGGCGACAGGCCGTTGGACGAATTGGTGCCGCTCTATCGTGACCCGCGATCAGAAATGGCAGTTACACAGTTCAATATGAAGTGGGTGGAACCTGCCGGGTTGGTGAAGTTTGACTTTCTGGGCCTCAAAACACTCACCGTTATTCAAACAGCGATCAAGCTGCTGAAAGAACGTGGGGTGGAGGTAGATATAGACACCATTCCGCTGGATGACGTGAAAAGCTATGAGATGATGACCCGCGGTGAAACTGTGGGTGTGTTTCAGCTTGAAAGTTCCGGCATGCGCGACATGCTGCGTCGCTTGAAGCCGGATTGTTTTGAAGATGTGATCGCCATGGTCGCCCTTTATCGGCCAGGCCCCATGGATAATATTCCCAAGTTCATCGCTACCAAGGCGGGCGAGGAAGAGCCGAATTATCATCACCCTATGTTGGAAGGGTTGTTGAAAGAAACCTATGGCGTGATCGTCTATCAAGAGCAGGTAATGCAAATTGCCCAAATTTTGGCAGGCTATTCACTCGGGGAAGCCGATTTGCTGCGCCGGGCCATGGGTAAGAAAATTCAGGCTGAGATGGATAAGCAGCGCGTGCGCTTTGTGGAAGGCGCCACAAAAAAGGGCGTGGATGCGAAGGATGCCGATAACATCTTTGATCTCGTCAACAAGTTTGCCGGATATGGGTTCAACAAATCCCATGCTGCTGCCTATGCGTTGGTGGCTTATCAAACAGCGTGGTTGAAGGCGAACCATCCGGTTGAGTTCATGGCCGCTTCCATGACCTATGATATGACGAATACCGACAAGTTGGCCGTTTTCAAGGCAGAATGCATGCGGGCAGGCATTGAAGTGATGCCGCCTTGCGTCAATCGTTCGGCGCCTACTTTCACGGTTGTGGATGGCAAAATTGCCTATGCGCTTGGTGCCGTGAAAAATGTCGGGCGCCCAGCCATGGAACAGATGGTGGCAGCGCGGCAGGCCGATGGCCCGTTCTCGGATTTGTTTGATTTTGTGGAACGGGTAGATGCCCGTTTGGTCAACAAGCGGTCTATTGAAAACCTTGCGCGTGCAGGTGCGTTCGATGCTCTGCATGCGAACCGCCAGCAAATTGTCAATTCCGCCGACATTTTGATGAGCTATGGGGCAACTTCGGCAGAAGAGCGTCAATCCGACCAGGCATCCCTTTTTGGGGGGGAGGCCGGTACAGCGCTTGAGCGTCCACGATTGAAAGACACCTTGGATTGGCCGCCGATGGAAAAATTGGGAGAAGAATTTGGGGCTATTGGCTTCTATCTTTCCGGCCATCCGTTGGATGATTTCAAGCAAGTGCTGGAACGTGAGAAGATTAGCCCATGGGTAGAATACGCGGCAGATGTGAAACGTAAGCATAAACTCTCGGGCAAGTTGGCAGGCACGGTTACCTCCAAAAAAGAACGGCGCAGCCAAAAGGGCAATGCCTATGCTTTTGTGGGGCTGACAGACCCTACAGGCGAATATGAGGTGACGGTTTTTTCAGACGTGCTCAGCAAATTTCGTGAGATATTGGAGCCGGGTTCGTCTGTTGTTTTGGGCGTGGATGGTGATCTGGACGGGGAAACCGTCAAGCTGTTGGCGCGCTCGGTTCAACCTTTGGAAGCGGTAGCTCAAAACTCTGCCATGGGTTTGAAGATATATGTGCGCGAAGGGGTGGACCCCAAAACCATCACAAATCTGTTGCGAAAACCCGGTAAGGGCGTGGTGCGGCTTATCCCGCAGGTGGATGATATGGCGGTGGAGGCAGAACTGCAGTTGCCCACCCGATACGCGCTTACCCCCGCCGATCGCAATGCCTTAATGGCCTTGCCCGGTATTGTTGATGTGCAAACCCTGTAAGTCCTAGCGCTGCGATATAAAGTTCATGCAGCGCGTATAGCCAAAGCGGATCAGCAGGTAGGCCGCGGCCCCAAGTGGCCCGGCCATAAAGGTAAAGAACAGGCATGGCGCGACCAGAAAATGTGAAATTTGGAAACGCTTTGCATCACGGGCAATCCACATGCCAACAAATAGGTCGAAGGCTAGATAGTGTATCCAGCCCAACAGCATTATGCGCGGGTCGGTAAAGCTTGCGCTTAACGTTTCAAGGCTTGGGGAACTCATTGCGCCTAGGCTATCGCCGGATGTCAGGGTCCATACAAACAACCCTGTGTAGGCCGCCCCAAGTAAGATAATGATCAAACCATCTTGGGCAAAGTGCCGTGTGATGCGGGCATTAGGCAGAAAAATCAGCAAGGCCCAAAAGGGCAGCACAGACAGATTTGCGATCGTGAAAGCAGTTTCAATCATAGCGGCACCTTCCTGTTGGCGGCAACGCTACACCTACTAAATGTAAAATGTCACTATATTATTGTGAACTACGTAGCGAAATTACGCGAGAGAGAGCGAAAAATAGCACCAGAACACACACCATTGCCGGGCCGGCGGGTGCATCTGTTTGCAAGCTGGCGAACAAGCCACCTGCAATGCCCGCAATTGCGACGACAACGGCTCCCAGTGCCATGCGTTCAGGCGTTGCGGCAAAGGGACGGGCAGTGACTGCCGGGATGACAAGCAAGGCAGAAACCAGCAGGGCCCCAACAACTTTCACTGCCAGCGCCACGGTTATGGCGATCAAGGCCATGAAGGCAAGCCTCAGCCGGAATATCGGCGCCCCTTCGGCGCGGGCCAGTTCTTCATGTACAATCAGCGCCAGCCAAGGCCGCCAAAGCCGGGCGGTTGCCAGCAGAACGAAGGCAACACCTGCCGCCAGCCATGCCAGATCACCGCGGTTCACTGCCAGCACGTCACCGAACAGATAGGCTTCCAACCCGCCGGATAGCCCGCTCATTGAAATGGCGACGATGCCTGTTGCCAGCCCCCCATGGGCGATGACAGCTAGGGCGGCATCACGGGAAATGTCCTGTCGTTCCTCCAGCCATGCCAGCAATACGGCGAATAAAAGAGCGATCAAAATGACAAAGGGCTGCAACGGGGCAGCCAGCACGAGGCCAAGCCCTACGCCAAGCAGTGCGCCATGCGCCAACGCGTCACCGAAAAAAGCCATGCGCCGCCACACAATCAGACAGCCCAAGGGCCCGGCAGCGAGTGACAATAGCGCACCGGCCAATAAGGCATTGATTATAAAGCTGTCCACGCGCTAGGTCTTCCCAAAGAGTGAAAGAGATATGAAACCAAGATATGCCAGTATCATTGTTCTTCTGTCCAGCGTTGTGGCAGTAGCAGGCTATTTTGGGCTGGGTGAACCCGCACAGCCCAAGCCGTCAACTACGCATATTCAGGTGGTGGTGCCGGTGCCGCCCCTGCGGTCGGTTTTGAACGCATTTATTGATCAATCCAAGGTGCAGGTTGAAAGCCTGGTGGCGCCGGGGGGTGATGTGCATCACGTTCACCTGTCACCATCGCAGTTGCGACGCCTGAAAACAGCCGATATAGCAATCCCGGAAATGGCGGAAGGCGATCCGCATATCTGGCTGGCGCTAAACGGGGTGCGGGGTTTTGCACTCCATATTGCGGGCCAACTGGATCCGAAATCTCAAGCGGCCGTGCAATCCTTTCTCGCAGCAAGGGCGACATGGTTGGCGCAACAACAAGATCGGTTCGTGCCCTTGCAGGGCGTGCCTTTTATTGTCGATCATGATGCCTTTCAGGGATTTGAAAGTGATTTGGGCTTGCAAGGCAAGCTGGGCGCGCTGACCACCGGACATGATCAAGCCATTGGCGCCAAAAGCTTACGAACATTGCGTGCGAAGGCAGCGGGCAAGCGTGTTTGTGTGTTGCATCGTCCCGGTGCCGATATTGAGCGGCTTGCGACTTTGCTGGAAGGGATCGACCTCACTTTTATGGAGGCCGATCCGTTGCTTTGGAACGATCCAAGCTATGCCAATGGCATGACCCGCTTGGCTGATGCGTTTTATGCGTGCTTAAGCGAAGCGACGCCCTAACCAATCCATCATCAAGGCATTCAGCTCATCCGGCTTTTCTGATTGGGTCCAGTGCCCGCAGGCGGGGATGAGGTGCTTTTCAAGGTCGGGCACAAATTGTTCCATACCGTCAGCCATTTGGGGGCGCAGTGCAATGTCGTCTTCAGCACTGATCATCAGCGATGGCATGGGCACATGGTCGGTTACACCTTCAGACATTTCCCAATTACGGGTGAAGTTGCGATACCAGTTAATACCGCCGGTGAAGCCTTTAGATTCAAATGCCTCCAGATAAACTTGGTATTCTTCCTCAGTGAGCAGCGGGCTGCCTGTCCATTCACTTTCGGGGCTTTCTTGCAAGGCAACCAGCATAGCAAGTGATTGTTGATCCTGCGGCAGGGCTTCAAACTCTTTCAGCGTCAGGGCTGATTTGCGATAGAAAAAGCGCAGGGCCTTGCCGGGGTCAGCGTTCAAAATTGCGTCAGCCTTGCCGGGTTCCTGAAAGGCAACGATATACATGTCTTCGCCCATTGCCATGCGCATCAGCTCAATCGGGTCCATGGGGCTGCGCGGCATAAAGGGCGTGTTGACGCCGATCACACCGGCCACGCGGTCGGCATGGTAAAGGGGCATTTGCCACACTACAAAGCCGCCCCAGTCATGCCCGCAGAAGATGGCCTTATCGTAGCCCAAGTGATCCATTAGTCCCACAAGGTCGCCCATTAAATGCTGCATGTCGTAATCGGTGATGGCATCGGGTTGGTCGGTCTTGCCGTAACCACGCATATCAGGCGCAATGGCATGAAAGCCCGCTGCGGCTAGTGCGGGTAATTGGTGTCGCCAGCTATAGGCAATTTCAGGAAAACCATGGCACAAAATGACTGGCGGCTTATCTGATTTCTCACCAGCCTCATAATAGGCCATGCGAATGCCATTGGTGTCGCAATATTTTGGTGCCGGAAAATCGACCATGTTTCTCCCCCCAGAGAGTTAGTTGCTAGTTTTGTGATGAATAGTTCAGTGCAACGCCCGCCAAGGCAGCCCAACCGATGAGGAATGAGATGCCGCCTAAGGGGGTTGCAATTACCAATGCGCGGCTGCCTGTAATGCCCAGCACGTAAAGCGAGCCGGAGAAGAGCACGATGCCGACAAGGAAGGCCCAGCCCGCGATATTCGCCGTGCCGGATTGGGTGATATGCGCAATGATCGCTACGCCAACCAAGGCCAGCGCATGGATAAGGTGGTAGTGAGCGCCGGTTTGAAAGGCGGCAAAATCTTTGTCGGCTACCTTGCCTTCAAGGCCATGTGCGCCAAAGGCCCCAAAGCCCACAGCCAAAAAGCCATTGATTGCGCCGATTAAAAGCCACATCTTCATGTCGGTATCCCCTTTATCTGCGGTCACTGTGCCGCGAGGACAAGAAGCTGACAAGTCACAAGCCCAAAAACCGAGCCGGGGAGAAGGACAAGAAGCCCCGCAAGAAGCGCAAGCTGACAGAGGAGCGGCTGCGCAACGGCGCTTACTACTATTTGGGTCGCTTTTCCGCTTCCCGCGCGCGCCTTACTCTGGTGTTGGAGAACAGGGTGCGCCGCGCCGCTTTTGATGGTCGCTGTGATCTGGAAGAGGCGCAGCTTTGGATCGCGCCGCTCGTGCAAAAATGCGTCGATCTCGGTCTGGTAGACGACACCGCCTATGCCGCCATGCGCGCGCGATCCCTCATGCAAAAGGGCAAGGCACCGCGTTATATCAGCCAAGATTTGCGCAGTAGAGGCCTCAGTGATGATGACATTGAAAGCGCATTGACCAGCCTGCGTGAAGAAGCGGGGGAAGATCCCTCGCTCCATGCCGCCAAGGCGTTGATGCGCCGCCGCCGCATGGGGGCTTATCGCGACCCAGCCAAGCGCGCAGACTTTAGGGATAAGGATTTAGGCGCTATGGCGCGGGCGGGGCTGTCGCTTAACCTTGCCCGCGCACTGCTGGACCTTGCAACGGTGGAAGAGGTAGAAGACTACCAATAGGCGTCATGCCGGACTTGATCCGGCACCCAGCGGGACGATCAACCTTCTAGGGTTGTGCGGGTGTATTCTCCGCCTGGACCCCGGGTCAAGCCCGGGGTGACGTTTGTTGGGGCGCTATCTTCTTTGATCGAAGCGTCGGCCGATCATGGCAGATGTGATATTCACTTTTTGAATATCCACCGCACCACCGGCAATGCCCCAGCCCCAACTGTCGCGCAAGCGCCGTTCCATTCCGTATTGTTTGGAATAGCCATAGCCGCCCATCAACTGCACGGCATTGCCACACACTTCGCGCGCCATTTCGTTGGAGAAGCACTTACCCATGGACGAATCGAACACGGAAGGCAGGCCGTCTTGTGCGTTCACCGCTGCGCGATGAATCAAAAGGCGTGATGCCTCTACCCGCATGGCCATTTCCGCCAGCTTGATTTGCACGGCTTGGAAATCCACCAAGGGTTTGCCGAACTGTTCGCGTTCCTGCACATAGGCCAGCACGTCTTCCAGTGCGCCGCTGGCTTGGCCCAGCGCCATGGTGGCGTTGCCGCAGCGTTCAATATCAAACGCTTCCATCAGCTTGGCGAAGCCGCCAGCAGGCACAATCATATTGTCCACACTTACCGTCACATCATCAAAATAGATGTCGGCGGAAGGCACGCCGCGAAAGCCCATAAGCTGTTCTTGCTCACCGAAGGAAAGGCCCTTGGTGCCTTTTTCCACATAGACGGCCCCAATGCCTTTGGCGCCGGGCGCATCACTCAAACGACAATAAACAACATAACCGTCTGAATGCCCGCCACCGGAACACCAGCGCTTGGTGCCGTTAATGGTGATGGTGTCGCCGTCAATTACGCCTTTGGTTTTAAGGTCGGTCAGGGCTGTGCCCGCACTGGGCTCTGACATGCAAACGGCGACCACAATTTCACCGGCAGTGACTTGCGGGATGATGCGATCTTTCAAGGCTTGCGGGGCGAAATGTTCAATCGCGCGCACCGGTCCTACATTTGCTTCAAACAGCGGGAAGGCAACGGCGGAGCTGATTTTGGCAAATTCTTCCAGTACCAGCAGGGCGTCCAGATTGCCTAGCCCCAGCCCGCCATATTGTTCGGCTATGTTGACGCCCAAAAAGCCCATCTCGGCATAGCGCTTGCGCCATTCCAGCGGCACTGGCTTGGAATCGCGCTCCAGCTCCTCCGCCAGCTCTTTCAGCTCGGTTTGCGCGTAAGTGCGGGCAGCATCCTGCAGGGCACGTTGGTCGTCGGTCAGGGAAAAATCCATCTATTCACTCCTAATATCAGTTGAGCGGACCCTATATCCTTCAAATCTGTTCCGCAATCTGGCAGAAAGAGAAACCGAATTTTTGAGGATGACCCAGATGGCGCTTGATATTGAAACCCGCAACCAGTTGATCGACACCATTCGCCGCTTTGTGCGCGAACGGCTGGTGCCGCTGGAACATGAAGTGGCAGAAAACGACGAAGTGCCTGCCACCATTGTGGAGGAGATGCGCGAACTGGGCCTGTTTGGCCTCTCCATCCCTGAAAGTCATGGGGGCCTTGGCCTTACCATGGAAGAAGAGGTGCTGGTAGCTCAGGAACTGGGCTGGACCTCACCTGCTTTCCGGTCTGTCGTTGGCACCAATATCGGCATCGGCTCCCAAGGGTTGATTATGGATGGGCGCGAAGACCAGAAGGATTATTGGCTGCCCAGACTTGCCACCGGGGAAACAATCGCCAGCTTCTGCCTGACAGAGCCGGATGCCGGGTCCGACAGCGCGGCGGTGAAGACCACCGCGATCAAAGATGGCGATCACTATATTTTCAATGGTACCAAGCGCTTTATCACCAACGCCAATAAGGCTGGTGCCTTGACGGTTATGGCGCGGACCAACCCTGAGATTAAGGGCGCAGGCGGCATCTCAGCCTTTTTCGTGCCGACGGATATTGAAGGCATTTCTACCGGCAAGCCGGAGAAGAAGATGGGTCAGCAAGGCGCGCATATTTGTGATGTGATTTTCGACAATGCTCGTGTGCCGGCGGAGTGCCTGATCGGTGATGAAGAAGGCAAGGGCTTCTATACCGCCATGAAGGTGCTGGATCGCGGGCGGCTGCACATTTCATCTGTCTGCGTGGGCGTGGCCGAACGGCTGATCCATGAGATGACCCACTATGCGGCGGAGCGGCAGCAATTTGGCCAAGCCATTGGAGAGTTTCAGCTTATCCAAGCCATGTTGGCCGACAGCCGCACGGAGGCCTATGCCGCCAAATGTATGGTGATGGACGCCGCCAAAAAGCGCGATGCGGGGGAAAATGTTTCCACCGAAGGTTCCTGCTGCAAATATTATGCGTCGGAGATGGTGGGCCGCGTAGCCGACCGCGCCGTGCAAGTGTTTGGTGGCGCAGGCTATGTGGCCGACTACGGGATTGAGCGTTTCTACCGCGATGTGCGCATCTTCCGCCTGTATGAAGGCACTTCCCAAGTCCAACAACTCATCATCGCGCGCGCAATGTTGAAAGAAGCGCGTGAAGGTTAAGGCTTAAAAGTCACCGCCAGCCATAGCTTTTGGGTATCGACCCCAAAACCGTCTGATTGATAGTTGGCATATTTTGCCTGCAAGGTGATCTGACCGGTCGCCTTGTAGGTCAACACTACATCCAGTTCTGAACCGTACTCCATGCCACCGGTTTCCGACTTAAAGTCGTGATAGGTCACCATGGGCTTCACGCCATGCAACGCATCACCCTTATAGGCCAGCGTGAGGAACCGATCCTTCAGCCCCATCGGGGGCGTGCCAAGGAACATATCCGCAAAGCCTTGAAACTTGTGCCCGGTCGCAAGCGGCGTTGCGAATGCGGTGGTGCCATTTCCGGTCAGTTGTTCAAATCCGCCTTTGATAACAAAGCCGTTTTGGGTTGCCCCTAGCACCAAACGGCTAAAATCGTGTGAACGGTTCATAGAATTGTTGCCTGTGTCCCGTTGGCTGGCATAGGCACCATCCACGAGCAGTTTCAGGCCATCGCTCACTGCAATCGTGCCGTTCACCCGCCCACCATAAGTTTTCAAGGAAAGGACGGCGGCGTCTTCATTTTCGATATCATGAAAAAAACCGGTAACGGCTAGGCCAATGCCTGTTTTGTAGGAGGCCTCTATCACATGGCCGTTCAAGTCATGGCTGCCCATCGATGACTTGCTGCCAAAGATGCGATTGGCTTGGGCGAGATACACATAGGTAAGAGCTACATTTTCAACCATATTGGCGGTGAGTTTTACCGCGTCGAATGTTTGTTCCTGCTGGCGAAAGCCCACATTGCCTATAAAACGGGCATCTTGGAGAATAAGCCGTTGCCGCCCGACGGTGGCATGTATGCCATCAAGTGGCGAAAACGATAGCTGTAAGCGGTTCAGGCGAGTTGATTTCGGGTCGGCTATAACAGGGAACGCGCCTTTCCCATTGACGGTACTGTTGTAATCCTGTGCGCCCAATGGCCGGGTGTGGCTGGCTTCAATCAGGGCGGTGAATTTGTTTGTCAGGGCAAATTCAGCACCCAGACGCAACCGCATTGTGGCGGCCTGGGCCTTTTGCGAGAAAGCTTCGCTTTCTACCATTTCGAAGCGCGCTCGCGCATCGGCGATAAGCACGGGGGCAGCGAAGCTGGGGGCGGCGAGGCCGCTCAATAACAGCGTGGCGGTGAGGGGTTTTGCGATATGAAACATTCCGGTGCCTTTCCAAAGGTTGCACCTCTTTAATTCAAGTTTCGTGCCAAGTTTGGTGAAGGCGTGCAGGGCGGGGCCTCATGGCGCACCATTTGGGTGTGGATTGCCCGCCAGATCGCTTGATTTGGCCCTTCGCACCCCCTAGGGTTCGCCCAAATTCAATTCATTTAGGTGTGCATTATGGCGAGCGATCAAGCGCCAAGTTTTCAGGATTTGATATTAACGCTTCAACGCTTTTGGGGCGACAAGGGCTGCGTGCTGTTACAGCCCTATGATATGGAGATGGGGGCAGGCACGTTTCATCCAGCCACTACCTTGCGCGCCTTGGGCGATCAACCGTGGAAGGCGGCCTATCCGCAACCTTCGCGCCGCCCCACCGATGGTCGCTATGGGGAAAACCCCAATCGCTTGCAGCACTATTATCAGTTTCAGGTGATCTTGAAGCCCAGCCCGGCAGACATTCAGGATTTGTATCTGGAAAGCCTGTACGAAATCGGCATTGATCCCAAAAACCACGACATCCGCTTTGTTGAGGATGATTGGGAAAGCCCAACGCTGGGCGCATGGGGCTTGGGATGGGAAGTGTGGTGTGACGGCATGGAGGTTTCCCAGTTCACTTACTTCCAGCAAGTGGGCGGCCTTGATTGCGCGCCCGTTTCCGGCGAGCTGACTTATGGGCTGGAACGCCTTGCCATGTATGTGCAGGGAGTGGATCGTTACCACGATCTGCGTTTCAACAATGAAGGCGTCTCCTATGCGGATGTCTATCTGCGCAATGAGCAAGAACAATCGGCCTATAATTTTGAATATGCTGATACCGACGCGCTGTTCCGCCAGTTTGAAGATGCGGAAAAGGAATGCGCAACGCTGGTAGAAGCCAAACTGGCACTGCCCGCTTATGAGCAATGCATTAAAGCTAGCCACCGTTTTAATATGCTGGATGCGCGCGGCGTGATCTCTGTCACCGAACGGCAAGCCTATATTGGGCGGGTGCGGGCTTTGGCAAAAGCCTGTGCCGAGGCATGGATAGATGGACCAGAGCAAGGGGGGGAGAAGTAAGATGGCTGATCTGCTTTTAGAACTTTTCTCCGAGGAAATTCCGGCGCGTATGCAGGCCAAGGCCGCTGCTGATCTTCAGCGCTTGGTGATGGATGGCTTGAAAGACGCTGGGTTGCAAGGCACCGCACAAGCCTATGCCACGCCGCGCCGCCTTACGCTGCACGTCACCGGGCTGGACGCGGAAACGCCGGATGTCTCCGAAGAACGCAAAGGCCCCAAGGCCGATGCACCGGAAAAAGCGATTGAGGGCTTCTTGCGCTCAACCGGGCTTTCCCGTGATGATCTGGAGGTGCGCGAAACCAAAAAGGGCGATGTGCTTTTCGCCAAGATTGAAAAGCCGGGTCGCAAAACGTCTGATGTGGTAGCCGACGTGGTGACAAGCACCGTGCGTAATTTCCCTTGGCCAAAGAGCATGCGTTGGGGTTCGGGCACCTTGAAATGGGTGCGCCCGCTTCATTCAATCCTTTGTGTATTTGATGGGGCTGTGGTGCCGTTTTCGGTAGACCATATTGAGGCAGGCAACACCACACGCGGTCATCGCTTTATGGGGCCGGATGCGTTTACCGTGACAGACTTTGCGGATTACGAAGCCAAGCTCAAAGCCGCGAAGGTGATTTTGAACGGCAAGGAACGGGAGGCCAGCATTCTGCAACAGGCGGAGGCTGCTGCCAAAGCTGCGGGCCTCACCCTTAAAGAAGATCCCGCCTTGATCCATGAGATTGCTGGCCTTGTTGAATGGCCCGTGGTGCTGACTGGAGCCTTTGAGGAAGAGTTCTTGGCCGTGCCCGCCGAGGTGCTGGTCGCCACCATGCGCAAGGACCAAAAATATCTCGCCCTGCAAGATGCCGATGGCAAGCTTGCCAACAAATTTTTGCTGACCGCTAACCTTGAGGCGGAAGATGGCGGCACCCACATCATTGACGGCAACCAGCGCGTTCTGCGCGCGCGGCTGGCTGATGCGCGCTTCTTCTGGGAACAGGATTTGAAAACCCCGCTGGCCGATCGTGTGCCGCAATTGCAGGATATTGTCTTCCACGCCAAGTTGGGCACCGTGGCTGATAAGATGGAACGCGTCGCTACGCTCTCGCGTGAAATCGCGAGCCTCATTGGAGCTGATGCCGATAAGGCAGAACAGGCCGCACGCCTCGCCAAGGCTGATCTGGTGTCGGCCATGGTCTATGAGTTCCCGGAAGTGCAGGGCATTATCGGCCAACGCTTGGCAGAGGCCGAGGGGCTGGATGCAGATATCGCCACCGCCATTGGTGGCCACTATGCACCGCAAGGGCCGGGGGATGAATGTCCCACCAATCCTGTCACCATCGCGGTCTCGCTGGCGGACAAGATTGATACGCTGACAGGCTTTTTCGCGATTGATGAAAAGCCCACAGGCTCCAAAGATCCGTTTGCGCTGCGTCGCGCCGCGCTGGGCGTCATCCGCATCGTGTTGGAAAACGGGTTGCGGTTGAACTTGGATAGCCTGTTCGGTGATCAAGCAGATGATTTGTTGGCGTTCATTGGTGATCGCCTGAAAGTGCATTTGAAAGATCAAGGCACACGCCATGATCTGGTCGCGGCCGTTTTTGCTTTGGGCGGGCAAGATGATTTGGTGCAACTCGTTGCCCGCGTGGATGCGCTGGCGGCATTCGTTGATTCTGACGCGGGTAAGGATTTGTTGGCCGGGCACAAGCGCGCCACAAATATTCTGGCGAAGGAAGAAAAGAAGGACGGTAAGTCCTTTGATGCCACGCCGGATGTTTCTTTGTTTGCAGATGATGATGAGAAAGCATTGGGTGCCGCGCTTTCCGCTGCGCAATCAGCAGTCGCGCCAGCCTTGGGAGCCGAAGATTTTGAAGGGGCCATGAAAGCCCTCTCAGAACTTCGTGCACCCGTAGACGCTTTCTTCGAAACTGTCACCGTTAACGCTGATGATCCCGCACTCAGGGAAAACCGCTTGAAGCTCTTGGCGCAAATTCGTGATACGCTGCATCAAGTCGCGGACTTCTCTCAAATCGAAGGCTAGGAATATGAGCCAGCAAAAGTGGGTTTACACTTTCGGAGATAAGCAGGCAGAAGGCCGCGCCGATATGAAAAACCTGCTGGGCGGCAAGGGTGCCAATCTGGCCGAGATGTGCTTGCTGGGTCTGCCGGTGCCACCGGGCTTTACCCTCACCACCGATCTTTGCACCGCCTATTATGAGGCAGGCGAAACCTATCCCGATGGCTTGAAGGCCGAGGTCGAGGCAGCCATCATCCAAATCGGCGAAAAGGTGGGTGCGGGTTTTGGCGATGCCGAAAAGCCCTTGCTGGTTTCCGTGCGGTCTGGCGCGCGCGCCTCCATGCCCGGCATGATGGATACAGTGCTTAATCTCGGCCTGAATGATGAAACTGTTCGGGGCCTCAGCCAAAGGGCAGGGGATGAACGCTTCGCCTGGGACAGCTATCGGCGTTTCATTCAAATGTATTCCGATGTGGTGCTGGAGGTGGATCACTACCAATTTGAAGAATATCTGGAAATTTTAAAGGAAGAACGCGGCCTCTTTCTCGATACTGAGCTGGAGGCGGAAGACTGGCGGGAGCTTGTCAGCCGCTACAAGGCGCTGGTGGAAGAAGAGCTGGGCAAGCCCTTTCCGCAAGACCCGCAAGATCAGTTGTGGGGCGCGATCAGTGCCGTATTTTCAAGCTGGCAAAATGCGCGCGCCAAAACCTATCGCCGCTTGAATGATATTCCGGATGTTTGGGGCACCGCCGTTAATGTGCAGGCTATGGTGTTCGGCAATATGGGCGATGACAGCGCCACAGGCGTGGCCTTCACCCGCAATCCTTCTACCGGTGAAAACGCGCTCTATGGTGAGTTTCTCATAAACGCGCAGGGCGAAGATGTGGTGGCCGGCATTCGCACCCCGCAACACCTCACCCGTAAAGCGCGGGAAGAGGCGGATGCAAAGCCCGCCTCTATGGAAGAAGCGATGCCCGAAGTCTTTGGGGAACTTGCAGCTAACTTCACCAAGCTCGAAACCCATTATCGCGATATGCAGGATGTGGAGTTTACCGTGCAGCAAGGCAAGTTGTGGATGCTGCAAACCCGCTCCGGCAAGCGCACCACCAAAGCCGCGCTTAAAATCGCGGTAGATATGGTGGGGGAAGGCTTGATCACAGAGCGGGAAGCCATCGCCCGCATTGATGCCGAGGCGCTGGATCAATTGCTGCATCCCACCTTGGACCCGAAGGCAAACCAACAAGTGTTGACGCAGGGGCTGCCCGCCAGTCCCGGTGCTGCCAGCGGTGTTGTGGTGTTCTCTGCCGATGAGGCAGAGCGCAAGGCCGCCTTGGGGGAGAAAGTCATACTGGTGCGCATTGAAACCAGCCCGGAAGATATTCACGGCATGCACGCCGCAGCAGGTATTCTCACCGCGCGTGGCGGCATGACCTCTCACGCCGCTGTTGTGGCGCGCGGCATGGGGCGGCCTTGTGTATCCGGTGCGGGCGCGCTGGCTGTTGATTATGCAGGCAATTGCGTTGCGGTTGCAGGGCATGTGGTGCGCGCAGGCGAGACTTTGACGATTGATGGCAGCACAGGGCGCGTTATCAAAGGTGCCGTGCCGATGGTAGAGCCAGAGCTTTCCGGCGACTTTTCAATCTTGATGGCATGGGCCGATGATGTGCGTGAGCTCAAAGTGCGCGCCAATGCAGAAACCCCGCGTGATGCAGATGTCGCCCGCGGCTTTGGGGCAGAAGGCATTGGCCTTTGCCGCACGGAACACATGTTCTTCGATGGGCAGCGCATCACCGCGATGCGAGAGATGATCTTGGCGAAGGATGAGGCAGGGCGGCGTGCCGCGCTTGCCAAGTTGTTGCCTGTTCAGCGGCAGGACTTTGCTGATCTGTTCAACATCATGCGTGGCCTGCCTGTCACCATTCGCCTGCTGGATCCACCCTTGCATGAATTTCTACCCCACGAATCCACAGAGGTGGATGAGGTAGCAAAGGCTGCTGGCCTAACGCCCGAACAAGTGCGTATGCGCGTAGCGGCCTTGCATGAGGCCAACCCCATGTTGGGCCATCGCGGCTGTCGGCTGGGCATCACCTATCCCGAGATTTATGAGATGCAGGCCCGCGCAATTTTGGAAGCGGCGATTGAAGTTGGCGCAAATGGCGACCCGGTGACGCCTGAAATTATGGTGCCCTTGGTTGCCACCGGGCGCGAGCTTGAGATCATCAAAAGCGTGATTGATGGCGTTGCTCAAACATTGCAGGCGGAAGGCAAGGCCGTGCCGCATTATACCGTGGGCACGATGATAGAGCTGCCGCGCGCCGCCTTAAGGGCGGGGGAAATTGCGAAACATGCCCAGTTCTTTTCCTTCGGCACCAATGATCTTACGCAAACCACGCTGGGCGTGTCGCGCGATGATGCGGGCAGCTTTTTGGGGCCTTATACCGAACGCGGCATTTATGAGCGCGACCCCTTCGTCACGCTTGATATTGATGGCGTGGGGGAGTTGGTGAAGATCGGCGCTGAGCGTGGTCGGGCGATGCGTGCTGACATCAAGATGGGCATTTGCGGGGAACATGGGGGCGATCCCAAATCGATCCATTTCGTTGCCGGGCTGGGTCTCGATTATGTGTCGTGTTCACCATACCGCGTACCGATTGCCCGGTTGGCGGCGGCCCAAGCGGCTTTAGCGATAGATAATTGATCAGGTCCGCCCAAACCTTGGGTTAAGATTTAGAGACTAGGCTGTGGGCATTAACCTTTTGAAAGGTATGCCATGTATAAATCGACCCTGACTATTCCCGCACTCACATTGGCTTTGTCATTGGCTTTTGCGCTGCCTGCTATTGCCGGGCAGGATGAAGATTGTGACGCCCCCAAGGGTAACAAAGCCTATAGCGGCCAATCTGCCAGCCCCAAAGCGATTGAAGAACGCAAAAAGTGCTTCAGCAGTCACTTCAAGGCTAATACACGCTCATCCCCGAAGGAACGGGTCATGCGGCCCGCCTATGCGGCTGGCAAAAGCAAACCTGCGCCCAAAAGCGCCGCCGCTGATATGTATATCAAGATCGGCGACATAAAAGGCGAGGCCGACTGAAGTGCATTGGGCAGATTTCTGCCAATTTGCCGCGCTTGAACTCGGTTCATTTCAGGGGTAGAACCCACCCATTCCACACACGAGATGTGCGGGTTTTCATCCACCATTGGTGGCACAGCCTCTATTTCGGCACGAAAACTCGCTCCGGTGTTGAGATTTCTCAACTCTTTTCTCGTGGAGGTTCAACCGGAAAAGGAGAAGCTCCATGGCATTGCCAGAGTTTACCATGCGCCAATTGCTTGAAGCAGGCGTTCATTTTGGGCATCAGACCCATCGTTGGAACCCGAAGATGGGTGATTTCATCTTTGGTGACCGTAACGGCATTCATATCATCGATCTAACCCAAACCGTGCCTTTGCTGCACCAAGCGCTTGTTGAAGTGCGCAATGTGGTGGCTGGCGGCGGTCGTGTGCTTTTCGTTGGCACCAAGCGTCAGGCCCAAGCCCCGGTGCGTGATGCGGCAGAGCGTTCAGCACAATATTACATGAACCACCGTTGGCTCGGCGGCACGCTCACCAACTGGAAAACAGTGTCCAACTCCATCAAGCGCTTGAAAGAGTTGAACGAAAAGCTGGATGGCGGCGAAGCACAAGGCTTCACCAAGAAAGAGCTTTTGAACCTCACCCGTGAGCGTGAGAAGCTTGATCGTTCCTTGGGCGGCATTAAAGATATGGGCGGCTTGCCAAACCTGATCGTGGTGATTGATACCAATAAGGAATCAATTGCCATTCAAGAAGCGAACAAGCTGGGCATTCCTGTGATTGCTGTGGTGGATAGTAACTCCAACCCTGATGGCATCACGCATCCGATCCCCGGTAATGATGACGCGTCGCGCGCCATTTCGCTTTACTGTGAATTGATGGCCGGTGCGGTTCTGGATGGTATTCAGGAAAGCCAAGGTGCAATGGGCTTCGATATCGGTGAAGCCGACGAGCCTGAAGTTCTTGAGGCCGTTGCTGAAGAAGCGCCTGCGGCTGAAGAAGCGCCGGTAGCAGAACCTACAGCCGAACAAGCCGCGTCCTAAAAAACGGCGGCACAAATGCGTGGGGCGCTGGCTTAAGCGCCTCACGATTGATCCAATTTAGTGATGGAGAGAGCCATGGCGGCAATTACCGCATCTTTGGTCAAGGAACTGCGCGAGAAATCCGGCGCAGGCATGATGGATTGTAAAAAAGCGTTGAACGAAACCGATGGCGACATGGAAGCCGCGATCGATTGGTTGCGCCAGAAGGGTATGGCATCCGCTGCCAAGAAAGCCAGTCGCGTCGCTGCTGATGGTTTGGTGGGCATCGCCCTTGATGGCACCAAAGGTGCCGTCGTTGAGGTGAATTCGGAAACCGATTTCGTGGCTCGTAACGAAATTTTCCAAAAATTCGTCACCGAAACCACCAAACTGGCCTTGGGCGTTGATGGTGATTTCGACAAGTTGCTGGCAACCGATTTTCCCGGGTCCGGCCGCACGGTTGATGGCGAAATCAAGGAAATGGTTGGCACCATCGGCGAGAACATGAATGTGCGCCGTTCCGCGGCTTTGGCCGTGGGCGAAGGCGTTGTGGGTGGTTATATCCATACGCAAGTGGCCGAAGGCATGGGTAAAATCGGCGTGCTGGTCGCGCTGGAATCCTCTGGCGATGCAGCAGCTCTTTCAGCCTTTGCACGTCAGGTTGCGATGCATATTGCGGCAACCAACCCGCAAGCCGTTTCCATTGAGGAACTGGACCCCGCCGTTGTCGCGCGCGAGCGTGATGTTCTCATCGAACAAGCGAAAGAATCCGGCAAACCCGCTGAAATTGCAGAGAAAATGGTCGAAGGCCGTATCCGCAAATTCTATGAAGAAGTTGTTCTTCTCAAGCAAAGCTATGTCATGAATGGCGACCTCACCGTTGAACAAGCGGTTGAAGAAGCCGCCAAGGAAGCCGGCGCGCCGGTTAAATTGGCAGGCTTCATTCGCTTCGCGCTGGGTGAAGGCATCGAGAAGAAAGATGAAGATTTCGCCGCAGAAGTGGCTGCCGTTGCCGGTAGCTAAGGCGTAAGTCTTACTCAATAGGCTCATTGGCCCGTCAGACCCGTTCTGGCGGGCCTTTTTTTGAACCATATGTTGGCCTTTCTGATCAGATAGGCTAAGCATTTCAGCCAGTAATCATGCGCATGGAATCAGTTCCGACAACAAAGGTTTGAAACTCACAATGCCAGCCAAGCCCCTTTTCGATCGCGTTCTCCTAAAACTTTCCGGCGAAGCCCTGATGGGCGAGGGGCAATATGGCATCGATGTAGAAACCGTTGATCGTATCGCCAAGGACGTCGGTGAAGTTGTTGCCCAAGGTGTGCAGGTCGCGGCGGTGATCGGCGGGGGCAATATCTTTCGCGGCTTGTCCGGGGCGGCACAGGGCATGGACCGGGCGCAGGCAGACTATATGGGCATGCTGGCAACAGTGATGAATGCCTTGGGGCTTCAAAATGCGCTGGAACAGGCCGGTGTTCCTTCGCGTGTGCAATCCGCCATCCCAATGGATAGCGTGTGTGAGCCGTATATTCGCCGCCGCGCCGAACGGCATATGGAGAAAGGCCGGGTGGTAATATTTGCGGCAGGCACGGGCAATCCCTTTTTTACAACAGACAGCGCCGCTGCTTTGCGCGCGTCTGAAATCGGGGCCAAGGCGCTTATTAAAGGCACACAGGTTGATGGCGTTTACGACAGTGATCCAAAGACAAATGTAAATGCTAAGCGTTACGAAAAAGTCAGTTATCGCACGGTGTTAGCAGAAGATTTGAAAGTAATGGATGCAGCAGCGATTTCCCTTGCACGGGAAAACAACATCCCCATACTGGTCTGCAATTTGCACGAACCGGGCGCGCTGGCGCAGGTCGTGTGCGGGCAGGGGCGCTTTACCACAGTTTCGCATGAAGGCGCTTGAGACGGCGCAAAGCAAGTAAGGAAATAACAAGATGTCTGATACGGATTTTGATCTGGACGATCTGGAACGGCGCATGGAAGGCGCAGTTCAAACACTGAAGGCAGAGTTTGCGGGTCTGCGTACAGGCCGCGCCTCCGCCAGCTTGCTGGAGCCGATTAAGGCAGATGTATATGGTGCGCTCACCCCGCTGGACCAAATCGGCACGATCTCCGTGCCTGATCCGCGACTGTTATCGGTTCAGGTGTGGGATAAGGGCAATGTGTCGGCGGTTGAAAAAGCCATTCGCGAAAGCGGCTTGGGGTTAAACCCGTCTGCTGATGGCCAGTTGATCCGCATTCCCTTGCCCGAATTGAACGAGGAACGCCGTACAGAACTGGTGAAGGTCGCAAAGGGATATGGCGAACAGGCCCGCGTTGCTGTGCGCAATGTGCGCCGCGATGGCATGGACCGTCTCAAAAAAGCCGAAAAAGATGGCGATATGAGCCAGGATGATCACAAGCTCTATGCCGATGAGGTGCAAGGCCTCACCGATGCGGCAATTAAGAATGTCGATGAAACATTGGCGCAAAAAGAAGCGGAAATTATGCAAGTCTAAACGCTGTTTGGTTTACCCTTTGCAGAGCTTCTTGGCGGAAAGGATGGTAGATGGCGATTAAGCCATTTTGGCGAAAGCGATCAACCCCGGTACCGAATGGTCCGGCGGCTGATCACGCGGCCAGCACAGCCAAATGCGCCCATCCAACAGATGATGGGTTCATGCAGGCCGCCCAACCGGGCGACCCCCGCCATATTGCCGTTATCATGGATGGCAATGGCCGCTGGGCACAGCAACGCCATTTGCCCCGCAAAGTTGGGCACCGCGAAGGGGCAGAAGCCCTGCGCCGCTTGGTTGAAGCCTGCCTTGATCGCGGTATTCCCTATCTGACCGTCTATGCGTTTTCGCTTGAAAACTGGTCACGCTCGGATGAAGAAATTTCTGATCTGATGGACCTTCTGCGCCGTTTCATGGCGAAGGATCTGCGCGAGCTTGAGGACCGCGGTGTGCGCGGCCGTGTTATCGGAGATCGCACAAGGCTGGATCAGGATATTCAGGACAAGATCGTGGAGGCCGAGGCGCGCACTGCGCATCTGCAGGCTATCACCGTTACCATGGCGGTCAGTTATGGCGGTCGCCAAGAGGTGGTGGCCGCTGCCAAGGCATTGGCCCATGATGTGGCGTCCGGCAAGTTGTCACCGGATGAGGTTGATGAGGCTGCCTTTGCGGCCCATCTGGAAACACCCCATTTGCCGGATCCCGATTTGTTGATCCGCACCAGTGGGGAACAACGCATTTCTAACTTCCTGCTTTGGCAATCAGCCTATACGGAATTTGCCTTTCTTGATGTGCTGTGGCCAGATTTCAACGCCCAATGGCTGGATCAGGCGATTGAGATTTATCACGCCCGCGAACGGCGCTTTGGTGGCCGGGTAGACCTAAAGCCGGTCGGCGAATTGGGGGCCGGATAATGACAGAAAGCGCGGCCACGCCTGCTAAAAAATCCAATCTGCCAAAACGCATCGTCTCCGCGGCGGTAATGATCCCGATTGCATTGGGGGCCGCCTTGGCGGGCGGCTATTGGCTGGGCGCGCTGATCGCCGTTGCCGTGGCCATTATGTGTTTTGAGTGGACAACACTTACCCCCAAATCAACCGATCGCTGGGTCGTGCGGGCCAGTGCATTGCTCGCCATCATCTTGGTCCTTGTCGCGGCCATGCCTCCGGCTCAAATCTGGTCTATCGGGGTGTCCTACAAGGTCTGGTATTATGGGCAAGGGCCCATGGTTCTGCTGGGCATTGGGGGCTTTGCTGTTTTAACGGTGGTGATGGTGCGTCAACGAATGGGCGCTGTTATCGAAAACATTGCGCCGCCGGTATTGGGCTTTCTCTACATTGTTGGTCCGGCCATGCTGGTGTTGCTTGTGCGTGGTGACGACCCGACAGGCCGCAATCAATTGCTGGTGTTGTTGACCATTATCTGGAGCATGGATTCAGGCGCCTATTTTGCCGGCAAGTCTATCGGCGGACCAAAACTTGCCCCGTCCATGTCGCCCAATAAAACATGGGCGGGATTGCTTGGCGGCATGGCAACAGCCGGTATTGCCGCGCCTGCCATGGCAGGTCTTTTGGCGGTGGCCGCACAGGCCCGCCCGCAAGATGTGGTGGGGCTGGATATCGGCATTGTTGGTTTTGCCATTGCCGGTGCCTTGATCGGTGGATGGAGCCAGATCGGTGATCTGCTTGAAAGCACACTGAAACGCAAAGCCGGGGTAAAGGACAGCGGGTCGATTATTCCCGGGCATGGTGGTGTTCTGGATCGGCTGGATGGGTTGTTGTTTGCAGCCCCCTTGTTCTTCCTCGTCACGCGTTATCTGGCACTGGACGCACCGTGAGCCAAGCAACCTATTTGCCACCAAGTGCAGAAAATCCAAGATCAGTCACCTTGCTTGGGGCAACGGGCTCCGTTGGCGGCTCTACGCTCGATCTTATCATGCGCACGCCGGAGAAATTTACGGTACAGGCGCTCACCGCCAACACCAATGCAGTTGATTTGGCGAAAGCTGCCATATGCGTCAACGCCAAGCTGGCCGTTGTTGCCAATGAGGCGGCTTATCCCGCCTTGAAAGAAGCCTTGGCAGGCACCGGGATTGAGGCCGCCGCAGGCAAAGCCGCCGTGATAGAGGCCGCGGAGCGCCCGGCAGATTTCGTCATGGCGGCTATTGTCGGGGCGGCCGGCCTTGCGCCCACACTGGCCGCAGTAAAGCGCGGTGCCATGATCGGTCTGGCCAACAAGGAATGTCTTGTCTGTGCCGGTGAACTGTTTATGGCAGAGGTCGAAAAGTCCGGTGCCGTATTGTTGCCTTGCGACAGTGAACACAACGCCATCTATCAAGTGCTGGAGACACGCCAGCCGGATATGATCAACAAGATTATCCTCACCGCCTCTGGCGGCCCGTTCCGCACCGCCTCGTTGGAAGAGATGCGGGCTGCAACGCCTGCGCAGGCAGTGGCGCATCCCAATTGGGATATGGGCGCGAAAATTTCCGTCGATAGTGCCTCGATGATGAATAAGGGCCTTGAGTTGATAGAGGCGTATCATCTGTTTCCGGTGCCCGAGCCGCAGTTGGAAATTCTGGTCCATCGGCAATCGGTCATTCATTCCATGGTGGCGTATCATGACGGGTCTGTGCTCGCGCAGCTTGGCACCCCTGATATGCGCACCCCCATCAGCTATTGTCTGGGCTGGCCCGACCGGCTGGCCGCCCCCAGCGAGACGCTTAATTTGGCCGAAATTGGTCAATTGGACTTTGAAGAGCCCGATCTGGAGCGATTTCCGGCGCTTAAACTGGCGCGCGATGCGCTGATACAAGGTGGATCGGCGCCAACTTGCCTGAATGCCACCAATGAGATCGCAGTTGCTGCCTTTTTGGGGCAAAAGATTGGCTTTCTTGATATTGCCGCAATTGTAGCGCAAGTGCTAGAAAATGGGTCTGCATTGGTTTCAGACATGACGGATATAGATGCCGTCATAGAAGCCGACAATGCAGCCAGACGGGCCGCAGAAGCCCTGATTGCGCAAACTGGCGCAAGGTAATGAATGCAGGCGCTGATCGGCGCGATAGGGGTGAATTGGAATGACAGGCGTTTTAGGCACCTTATTGCCTTTCCTATTTGTGTTGACCGTCGTGATCTTTTTTCACGAGCTGGGTCACTATTGGGTTGCACGTCGCTTTGGTGTGCGCGTTGAGGTGTTTTCCATCGGCTTTGGCCGCACATTATGGAGCCGCACCGCCAAAAGTGGCACCGATTGGCGGGTGTCGATGATCCCGCTGGGCGGTTATGTGCGCTATTACGGCGATGCTGATGCCGCCAGCACACCCGATCTCGACAAGCTGAACCACATGTCGGTGAAGGAACGCAAGGAAAGCTATTTCCATCAACCGCCCTTGGCGCGTATCGCCATCGCCGCTGCCGGACCGTTTGCCAATTTTGCTTTGGCGATTGTTCTGTTTTGGGGCCTGTTTGCCTTTATCGGGCAAGTTACCCGCCCTGCTGAAATAGCCGCCATAACGCCCGATAGTGCAGCGCAAGCCGCCGGCCTTGAAATCGGCGACAAGATCGTCGCGATTGATGGCGCACCGGCAGAAGCGTTTGGTGATCTGCGCCGCGCGGTTGCCTTGTCGGGCGGGCAGGAAATTTTGCTGGGCATTGATCGTGCTGGCACGGCGCTTGATATTCCAGTGACCCCACGCTGGGTAGAACGCG
Organism: Alphaproteobacteria bacterium; assembly: GCA_049609145.1. Classification (GTDB taxonomy): domain Bacteria; phylum Pseudomonadota; class Alphaproteobacteria; order SPJN01; family SPJN01; genus JBMYYF01. The sequence continues at coordinate 18,040 of JBMYYF010000011.1, read as the reverse complement.
ATGACGGGGCCGGCGGCGTTATCAAAGGCTGGCTCGTAGGCATTGCGCCCCCAGATAAGGCGCAGCAACGCACCTTCGGCGTGGGTGAGGCGTTGCAGAAAGCCACTGATGAAACATGGAATGTCATTTCCGGCACGCTGGGCTATGTGGGCCGCATGATCGGCGGTACCGAATCGGCTTCGGGCCTGGGGGGGCCGATCCGCATTGCAGATGCCTCGGGCGATGCGGCGCAATATGGCTTTGCCGCTCTGCTGGGGTTTACGGCGCTGGTGTCCGTTTCTATCGGGCTTGTTAACCTTTTCCCCATTCCCATGCTGGATGGGGGCCATATCCTGCTTTACGGCATCGAATTCGTGCGTCGCAAACCTTTGAGCGACCGAACACTGGAAAACAGTTTCAGGGTCGGGCTAGCCTTGGTGGCTGCACTTATGATATTCGCGACATGGAACGATCTGGCGCATTATCAGGTGGTTGATTGGGTGCGGGATTTGTTCTCTTAATAGGATGAATTTTCAGGCGGATTTTGTTTTATGGCTTTCGAGCCGAAAATCCGGCTGTTTTGTTAATTTCCGGCAGGTTTCAGGGGCCGGCAGTGTGTTCACCGGTAGGGCAACAAATGCGGGCCTTGCGGGTAAAGAGGGATTAGAGCGTGAAGCACCCGTTTTTTAAGTGGTCTGCCCCGTATCGTCTTGCCTTGGTTTTTGGCCTTTTTGTGGCTGGCCTAAGCTTGCCCCCTCTGTCTGTGGCCCATGCCCAGCAAGGCAGTGTGGATGAAATTCGGGTCGAAGGCAGCCAGCGGATCGAGGGCGAGACTGTGCGCTCCTATATGGTGATCCGCGAAGGCGATCAATATGATGACGAGCTGGTTGACCAATCACTGAAAAGTCTGTTCGCCACCGGCCTGTTTGCCGATGTGATTATCTCGCGCGATGGCAATGATCTGGTTGTGAATGTGGTGGAAAACCCCATCGTCAACCGCATCGCCTTTGAAGGTAATCAAAAGCTGGATGAAGAAAAACTGTTGGCCGAAGTGCGGTTGACCCCACGTTCCGTCTATACCCGCGCGCGGGTGCAGGGGGATTCCCAGCGCATCGTAGAACTCTATCGCCGTTCCGGGCGCTTTGCTGCCACCGTTGATCCAAAGATCATCGAGCTGCCGCAAAACCGGGTTGATCTGGTTTTTGAGATTAATGAAGGCCCGGTCACAGGCATTCGCCGTATCAACTTCATCGGCAATAAGAAATTCACCGATCAGGAGTTGCGCGGCATTGTGCTAACGGCAGAATCGCGCTGGTGGAAAATCCTCACCTCGAACGATAATTACGACCCCGACCGGGTGGCATTCGACCGTGAATTGCTGCGCCGGCATTATCTGCAACGCGGCTATGCCGATTTCCGGGTGCTGTCTGCGGTGGCAGAACTGACCCGCGACCGGGAAGATTTCTACCTCACCTTTACGGTGGAAGAAGGTGAGGTCTATGAGTTCGGCACCATGCGGGTTGAATCAGAGATCGATTCCCTAAACCCCGGCACCTTGCGCGGCTTGGTGCGCACCCATACCGGCGAAAAATACAACGCCGATGAAATCGATAAAACGATTGAGGAGATGACAACGCTGGCAGGCACGCTGGGTTATGCCTTTGTTGATATTCGCCCGCGGGTCAAGCGCGACCGTGAAAAGCAAACCGTTGATATTACCTATCAAATCGAGGAAGGCCCCCGCGTTTATGTGGAGCGGATCAATATCGTTGGTAATTCGCGCACCTTGGATCAGGTTATCCGGCGTGAGTTTCGGCTGGCCGAAGGTGATGCCTTTAACTCTGTCCTGCTTGAGCGTTCACGCAACCGCATTCGGGCGCTGGGCTTTTTCGGCAATGTAGATGTGCGTGAAGAACCCGGTAGTCTGGAAGACCGCACAATCATCAATGTAGAGGTTGAGGAACAATCCACCGGTGAGTTGACCATGGGGGCAGGTTTCTCCAGCGCCAACAGCTTCGTGGCCGAGGTGCGGGTAACGGAGCGCAATTTGCTTGGCCGTGGTCAGCGGTTGAACCTTGGGGCGTTGATCGGCTCACGCCGTTCAGAGTTGGATTTCAGCTTTACCGAACCCTATTTCCTTGGTCGCAAGTTGGCAGCGGGTTTTGATCTGTTCCGGGTGACGAATGATTTTCAGGATGAAGCATCCTTTGATAGTCGCTCCACCGGTACGGGCATCCGTTTTGGATTTCCGGTCACAGAATATACGCGCCTGAATGCGCGCTATGTGTTCCGTCAGGACATTATTGAAAATGTGGGGGCAGGCGCATCCCTTGCCGTGCTGCGCTCGGAAGGGTCCGAAATCACCTCCTCAGTCGGTTATACACTCGGCTATGACAGCCGGGACGATTTGCGGTGGCCCTCAAAAGGCTATCGGGCGTCCCTCCAGCAAGATATCGCCGGGCTGGGCGGCACGACGCGGTATATCCGCTCTGAGTTAAAATACGCTTATTACCATTCGTTGATCGAAGATGTGGTTTTGGTCGGCAGCGCAGAAACGGGCTTTATTCACGGTCTGGGTAAAGATGTGCGCATTACCAATCGTTTCTTCATCGGCCCTGATGATGTGCGTGGGTTTGATCGGGCGGGCCTTGGGCCGCGCGATGGCGCAACCGATGATGGCTTGGGCGGCAACCTTTATTATACTATGGGCGGCGAGGTGATTTTCCCGCTTGGTTTGCCGGAAGAGTTCGGCATTCGCGGCTCGCTGTTTGTTGATGCGGGTTCGCTTTCCATCATTGATGATGATGATGTCGGTATTCGTGATATCGGCTCGATGCGCCTGTCTACCGGCTTTGGTATTGCGTGGGATTCGCCGTTTGGCCCCATTCGGATCGATTTCACTGAAATCATCATGAAAGAGAGCTTTGACAAGACAGAGCGCGTACGCTTCTCCTTCGGGGCGCAGCTATAAGCGAAAAGATTGGTATTCTGCGCAATTCGGGGCTTTGAACTTTGCGCACAAATGGTTATTGTCCGCCCAATTGCTGCCCAAATCTGATGGGAAATCTAGGGGGTTAGGCGGTTACTCTAAATTTATAACAAGGAAGTGGACTACATGACCCGTTCCGTAGTGAAAAAATCAACCCGGCTGCTATCAGCCTTGTCTCTTGTTGCTGTTGTAGCAACCGGACCGGCATTGGCGCAAAATGCAGCAACTGCACCGGCAGAACCAATGCGTGTTATCAGCGTTGATCGTGCCGTGATTATGCGTGATTCCGAAATCGGCAAAGACATCACCAAACAGGCAGAGGCCGTGCGCGATGGCTTTCAAAAAGATGCCGAAGCAACCGCGAAAGACCTGCAAGGCAAGCGCGATGCGCTGGCTGAAAAGCAAAAAATCCTAAGCCCTGAAAAGTTCCAGGAAGAAGTAGGCAAGTTCCAGCAGGAAGTGCAAAGCAAAGATCAGGAACTGCAAGTTAATCTGCGTCGTTTGCAAGTGGGCGTTTTGCGCGCGCAAGCAGATGTTTCCAAAGAACTTGGGCCGATCTTCAAAGATATTATGAAAGCCCGTGGCGCCAATATGTTGATCGAAAAAGGTGTTGTGATTGCAGCGCCGGGCGATCAAGATATTACGCAAGTGGTGATTGAGCGTTTGAACAAAACTGGCAAGCGCGTCAAACTTACCTTGCCTGATGTGCCGCCCGCAGGGGCCGCACAATAGCGCATAGGCGTATTTAGGTGGGCGTTTGAAGCCCGCCGTTAGTCAAGTGGAAGGGGCCAATGGCAGATCCTCGTTTTTTCGATGCCTTTGGCCCTTTTTCTTTGGACCAGATTACCCTGCATATCGGTGCAACATGCGCCGAAGGGGTTGATGGCAGCACCTTGGTGCATGATGTTGCGGCGTTGAGTGAGGCCGCAAACGGTAATCTCAGCTTTTATCAAAGCCCGAAATATCTTCCCGACCTTGAGGCGACAAAGGCCAGCGTGTGTATCATGCGGCCGCGCGATGCTGATAAGGCACCGGCAAACATGGCGGTTCTGTTGAGTGACAATCCGCATATGGCTTATGCCAAGGCGGTGCAGCTTTTCTATCCAGAACCATCCATTGCCCCGGGTATCTCACCTGCGGCCCATATTGATCCCACCGCAACACTGGAAGCAGATGTTGCCATTGCGCCCGGCGTTGTGATCGGGGCAGGGGTTTCAATTGGGGCAGGAACGCAGATCGGGGCCAATACGGTTATCGAACGCAATGTGAGCATCGGGCGGCAATGCCGTATCGCGCCTTTGGTTACTATCAGCCATGCGTTAATCGGCAATAAGGTTACGTTGCATACAGGCGTGCGCATTGGCCAACCGGGATTTGGGTTCGCGATTGATATGGCGGGCCACGTCATGCTGCCCCAGCTTGGCCGTGTGATTATCCAAGATGGCGCGAATATCGGCGCCAATAGTTGTGTTGATCGCGGTGCCGGTGAAGATACAACTATCGGGGAAGGGGCCTTTCTCGATAACCAAATTCAGATAGGCCACAACGTCAAGATCGGGCGTCATTGTGTTTTGTCGGGGCAATGCGGCATTGCCGGGTCTGTCACGATTGAAGATTACGCGGTGTTGGGCGGCGGGGCTGGCATTGCTGATCACACCAAAATCGGCGCTGGCGCACAAATTGCCGGGCGCGCGGCGGTTATGCGTGATGTGCCGCCGGGAGATCGTCAGGCAGGCTATCCAGCCATGCCTGCGCGCGAATATTTTCGCCAACTTGCGGTTCTGAAAAAGCTGGGCCAAAGTGGCAAACGGAAATCAGGAAATTAGAACACTGAGGGTTGATAGAGATGACTGAGAGCGACAGCCAGGAAACGCTAGGTGCAATTGATATTTTGAAATTGATGGAGCTTTTGCCCCATCGCTATCCGTTTCTGCTGGTAGACCGTATTATCAATATCAATGGGGATGACAGCGCAACCGGCATTAAAAACGTCACAATAAATGAACCGTTCTTTCAAGGTCATTTTCCCGGTGCGCCTGTTATGCCCGGCGTGCTGATCGTTGAGGCCATGGCCCAAACCGCCGGGGCCTTGGTGATGAACGCCATGGGCGATGATATCGGCGAAAAAGGTGTGTTCTTCATGACGATTGATAAGTGCAAGTTCCGCAAGCCGGTAACACCGGGGGATCAATTGCATATCGAGATCGTGAAGGTGAAAGCCCGCAACCCGGTTTGGAAATATAAGGCGCAAGCCAAGGTTGATGGCACGCTGGTCGCTGAATCAGAATTCAGCGCCATGATCGCGGATCGTGATCTCTAGGCTATAACCGGTTCACACAAACAAAAGGCCCTTTGAATGGCGCAAAAAATCCACCCCACTGCAATCGTCAAAGACGGTGCCAAATTAGGCGCGGATGTAGAGATTGGGGCCTACAGCGTCATCGGTCCCAATGTTGAATTGGCTGATGGTGTGCGCCTGCAATCCCATGTGGTTGTTGGTGGGCATACAAAAATTGGGGCTGAAACGCAGATATTTCCTTTCGCCTCAATTGGGCTGTCGCCGCAAGATCTGAAATATGATGGCGAGGATAGCCGTTTGGTTGTGGGCGCGCGCAACACGATCCGTGAATATGTCACGCTCAACCCCGGCACCAGCCACGGCAATATGGAAACCCGCATTGGCGATGATTGTTTGTTTATGGCCTGCGCCCATGTGGGGCATGATTGCGTTGTGGGCAATCAGGTTATTTTGGCAAACTCCGTTGCGATTGCGGGGCATTGTGTGTTGGGTGATTTCGCTATTTTCGGCGGCCTTTCCTGCATCCAACAATTTGGTCGCGCCGGGGCGCATTGCTTTATCGGCGGGGCGTCCGCAACGGAAAAAGATGTGATCCCCTTTGGTATGGCAATCGGCAATCGCGCCAGCCTTGCAGGGTTAAACCTTGTGGGCCTCAAGCGTCGCGGCTTCACCCGGGAAGATTTGCGCGCCTTGATGGATGCCTTTGCGGAGATTTTCCAAAGTCAGGAAGGCACACTGCACGAACGTGCGGAAGCCGTGGCTAAGGAAAGCCAAAATCAGCATGTCGGCCATCTGACAGACTTTCTGCTGGCCGATAAAAAACGCCCCATCCTCAGCCCGGCGCGTGGAGCAGGCAGTTGAGCGAACTGGATGGCGTTAAAGCGCTGACCATTTTGGCAGGCAAAGGCGATTTGCCTTTGCGCGTCGCAGAGGCCGCAAAGGCGGCGGGCGTGAAAGTTCATATCATTGCCTTGCAAGGCTTTGGTGATACGGGGCTGCTCAACGACTATCAACCCAACGTTATTTCCATGGGCGAAGTTGGCAAGGCGTTTAAACTTATCCGTAAAGCGGGCTCCACCCATGTCTGTATGGCAGGCGGTGTTGATCGCCCTGATATCAAGCGCCTCCGCATGGATTTTGAGGCCGCGCGTCACCTCCCAAAGGTCATGCGCGCTGCGGCCAAGGGTGATGGGGCCTTGCTGGATTTCGTGCGTGATTTGATGCAGTCCAAGGGGCTCAAAATTATCAGCCCGTCCAAAATTGTGGGTGAGCTTACGACGGATGCAGGCATGTTCGGCGCACTAACACCGGATGAAAGTGCTCGGGCCGATATTGAAAAAGGCGTGGCCGTTGCGCGCGCCTTGGGCGCGTTTGATGTGGCGCAGGGTGCCGTCGTTTGCGATGGCCTTGTGCTGGCGGTAGAGGCCGCAGAAGGCACAGATGCCATGCTGGCGCGGGTCGCCACGCTGTCATCTGATTTGCGCGGGCATGAAGGGGCATTGCGCGGCGTATTGGTGAAAGTCACCAAGCCGGCGCAAGATCGCCAAATTGATCAGCCCACCATTGGTCCGGCCACAATTTTGAATGCGCACAAAGCCGGGCTTGCCGGCGTCGCGATAGAGGCGGAGCATGGCCTGATCGTGGATCGGGAAGAAACTATCGCCACCGCTGATCGTCTTGGGCTTTTCATCTTTGGTTTGGATATTGCCGATTATGAGCAAGCCTGACCCAACCTCATCCTTAAAGCTTGCCGTATTGGCGGGGGAGCCGTCGGGCGATTTACTGGGGGCAGAAATCGTGGCCGCCCTGCACCAACGCCTAGGGCCGGAAGGTGTAGAGTTGGTGGGCGTGGGCGGTGAGCATTTGAGCGCAAAGGGGCTGAATAGTCTGTACCCGATGGAGACACTTTCCATCATGGGCATTGCAGAGGTTTTGCCGCGCTTGCGCGAATTGCTCAAAATTATCCGCGGCAGTGCCCGTGAAATTGCGGCGGCACAGCCTGATATTGTGCTCAGTATCGATAGCCCTGATTTCGGCTTTCGCGTGCAAAAGAAGCTGGCAAAGGCCCTGCCAAACACCCCGCGGGTTCATATGGTGGCCCCAACCGTTTGGGCATGGCGTGCAGGGAGGGCCAAAAAAGTTTCCCGGTTCCTCACCCACATGCTGACCCTGCTGCCGTTTGAGCCACCCTATTTCACGGCGCATGGGCTAACCTCCCACTTTGTGGGCCACCCCGCCCTTAATCGCATTCCGCCACAGGAAAAAGGCAGCTTTCGCGCCGCCCACAACATTGCGCAAGAGGCGCCCTTGCTTGTTGTGCTGCCTGGCAGCCGTATGAGCGAGGTTTCACGATTGCTTGAACCCTTTGGGCAAGTGCTTGCGCAAGTGGCAGCCGGGTTGCCCGCTCTGCGTATTGTTGTGCCAACCGTACCTAATGTAGAGGCCGCAGTGCGCACAGGCGTTGCCAATTGGCCCGGCGATCCCATTGTGGTGATGGGGGATGAGGCCCGCTTTGCCGCCTTTACCGATGCCAATGCCGCCCTTGCCGCCTCTGGCACCGTGTCGCTTGAACTAACCATCGCCAATGTACCAACCGTGATTGCGTATAAAACAGCAGCGCTAACCGCCTTTGTTGTGCGGCGCATGGTCAAGGTTGATTATGCCAGCCTGACCAATCTGCTGGTGGCGCGTGAGGTGATCCCGGAATTTATTCAACAGGACGCCAAGCCAGATGCTATTGCCGCCGCCTTGCTGCCTTTGTTGCAGGATGACGCCGCACAAGCCAAGCAGCGCGCGGGCTTTGCGGAAGCCTTGGCCGCTCTTGGCAAAGGGCAAGGCAATCCGGCAGAACGCGCCGCAGATATTTTGATCGACATTTGGAAGGAACAAACCCATGAGCAATAATGAGTTTCACTATCTGCACACAATGATTCGGGTGTTTGATCTGGACGCGTCCATCACCTTCTACCGCGATCGGTTGGGGATGCAGTTGCTCAGCAAAAACGATTTTGAAGGCGGGCGTTTTTCGCTGGCCTTTTTGGGGTATGAGGCAGACCCTAATGCGCCAATGGTGGAGCTGACCCACAATTGGGATCAGGCCGAACCGTATGAGATCGGCACCGGCTACGGGCACATTGCCTTGGCGGTGAAGGATATTGAGGCGGCGTGTGAGCGGTTGGAAAATGAGGGCGTCTCAGTGCCCCGCAAACCCGGCCCGATGAAACACGGCACCACGCGCATAGCCTTCATTGAAGATCCGGATGGCTATAAGATTGAGTTGATTGAACGGGCCTAGAGCGGGAACGGTTTTGATTGAATCAAAACCGGGCCAGCCAGCCGCAAGTGCGGGCCGCGCAAAGTTGCGCGTCCCCGCGGAGCCGTTGCGGAGCAACTGGCGTGAGCGCATACAAAGCTAGACCATGATTGTCTCAATCTAAACCAATCATGGTCTAGTCTGTTGTTTGTTGGTCGCGGCATCCTATTTCGTGAGTTGTAACCAATTCACTCGGATGCGCTCCAAAACAAAACGGCCCCACCAATTGGCAGGGCCGTAATTTGTTTATTGGTGTGCGCGAAGTTACGCAGCAAACATCGCGGCCACGCGGCCTTTCAGAATGCTTTCGGCTTCTTTCACCATGCCGCTGATAAGCTCTTCACATGTCGGCACGTCGTGGATCAATCCGGCAACCATCCCGCATGAGAACGCGCCGATTTCCATATCGCCTTCTTTCATAATGCGCGGGTATACGCCGCCCACTTGTTCGGCAATGTCCATAATATTCAGCTCATCGCCTTTTTCTTTTTCGATGCGCAAAATTTCTTCCACGGCGGCGTTGTTCAAAACCCGTTCCGTATTGCGCAATGGGCGCATCACAAGGCGGGTGTCCAACTCGCTGGCGTCGATCAGGGCTTGCTTCACATTTTGATGCACCGGCGCTTCTTTGGTGGCAATAAAGCGTGTGCCCATATTCACCCCATCTGCGCCCAGTGCCAAGGCAGCAGCCAGTTGCGCGCCATTGCCAATGCCGCCTGAGGCGACGAACGGAATTTTCAGTTCTTCTGCGGCGCGCGGCAGCAGGATCATATTGGGAATGTCATCTTCGCCGGGGTGCCCACCACATTCAAAACCGTCAACGGATACGGCGTCACAGCCAATGCGTTCGGCCTTCAAGGAATGGCGCACAGAGGTACATTTGTGGATAACCTTGATGCCCGCATCTTTCATTTGGGGCAAATAGGCTTCCGGGCTGCGGCCCGCGGTTTCCACAATCTTCACACCACCGTCGATGATGGCTTTGATATAGCCGGGGTAATCCGGGTCTGCGAAGCCGGGCAGAAAGGTCAGGTTCACGCCAAAGGGCTTGTCCGTCATGTCGTTGCATTTGGCAATTTCGTTCGCCAGATCTTCCGGCGATTTTTGGGTCAAGCCGGTAATGATCCCAAGGCCCCCGGCATTGGAAACAGCCGCGGCCATTTCGGCAAAGCCCACCCAGTGCATACCGCCTTGAATAACGGGATGTTCAATGCCGAACAGTTCGGTAATACGTGTTTTCATTTGTTTGCTCCGATTTATGGAAAAAGAATGTTTTGCTGGGCGGCATCATAGGCGGCGGGAAAGCAGTTGGAAAGCATGTGTGCGGAAAAAACCGAGCCTCTAATATGGTTTTAGGCGGCCTCTTTCCGGGCATTATTGGCTTGGTCTTTTCGCGGGCTTGGGCCATGCTTCGCAGGTTTTGAAACGCAGGCAGGAGATCGCGATGATCGGATATACAACCCTTGGCACCAACGATTTTGAGAAAGCCGTGGCCTATTATGACGAGCTGTTGAAGGGGCTGAACGGCAACCAAATGATGAATGATGGCCGTATCTGCATTTGGACGAACGGCAATATGGAAGGCATGTTGGCGGTCGTAAAACCCTATGACGAGCAGCCCGCCACAGTTGGCAATGGCATGATGGTGGCGCTCAATGCCGGCAGCAAGGAAAAGGTGGATGAAATCTACGCCAAAGCGATAGAACTTGGCGGCACAGATGAAGGTGCGCCAGGCCCGCGTGGTGATAATGGCGTGTTCTATGGCGGCTATTTCCGTGACTTGGACGGTAATAAGCTGGTCGCTTACTGCTTTGGAGGGTAGCCATGCTGGGTGGATACGCAACACTGGGCACCAATGATCTGCCCAAAGCCATTGCCTTTTATAACGAACTGTTTGGCCTGTTCGGTGCCATGCAAATCCGTAATGATGAACGCATGGCGCTTTGGACCACGGAGGCTGGCGCCGTGCTCGGGGTTTGCCTGCCCTTTAACGGGGAGGCGGCAAGCGCAGGCAATGGCACCATGATGGGCCTGAACGCTGGCAGCAAAGAGAATGTGGACAAGGTACATGCCTTGGCCCTTTCTCTTGGCGGCAGTGATGAAGGCGCGCCCGGCCCGCGCGGCGATGGCGCGGCCTATAGCGGTTATTTCCGCGATCTGGATGGTAACAAGCTGGTCGTTTACCACTTCGGCTAAGCGGTTTGCCTCAACATAAAAAGGCCCGGTGGATCGCTCCGCCGGGCCTTCTTTTTTGCGATGTCGATAAGCTCTACAGCTTTTCGATGATCGTTACATTGGCCAAGCCGCCACCTTCACACATGGTTTGCAGGCCGTATTTGCCGCCGCGTGTGTGCAGAGCTGATACCAGTGTGGTCATCAGCTTGGTGCCGGAACCACCCAAAGGATGACCCAATGAGATCGCGCCGCCATGCACGTTCAAGCGGTCGGGATCGGCACCGGTTTCTTTGAGCCACGCCACAGGCACGGAAGCAAAGGCTTCGTTCACTTCATACAGGTCGATGTCATCAATGCTCATGCCAGCATCCTTCAGCGCCTTTTGCGTGCCGGGAATGGGGGCTTCAAGCATGACCACCGGGTCGCCGCCAACCACTGTCATGTGATGAATGCGGGCGAGAGGGGTGAGGTTGTTTTCCTTCAGGAACTTTTCGTTCACAACCATCACGGCGGAAGAGCCGTCGCAGATTTGCGAGGCGGTGGCGGCGGTCAAACGGCCATCTTCGGCCAACAGTTTCACACCTTGGAAACCCTCAAGGCTGGCATCGAAGCGAATGCCTTCGTCAACCTTGTGCATTTCCTTGCTGCCATCTTCCAGCTCAACCTCAACCGGTACGATCTCATTGTCGAACACACCGCCTTGCGTTGCCGCAATGGCTTTTTGGTGACTGTTATAGCCAAACTCGTCCAATTGATCTTTCGTCAGATCATGCTTCTTGGCGATCATTTCAGCGCCGGTAAATTGGCTGAACTGAATGTTGGGATAGCGCGTTTGCATTTCCGGTGACATGTAAATGCCCATGTCGTTTTTGAACGGCAAGGCAACCGTCATGCCCATGGGCACGCGGGTCATGCTTTCAACGCCGGATGCGATGACGCAATCTTGGAAACCAGACATAACAGCCTGCGCCGCAAAGTGAACGGATTGCTGGGATGAGCCACATTGGCGATCCACAGATGTGGCAGGCACGCTTTCAGGCATACCGGCGGCCAACACGGCATTACGTGCCACGTTGGATGCTTGCTCGCCTGCTTGGCCCACACAGCCCATAATCACGTCGTCAACTTGCGCGGCATCAACGCCAGCGCGGGAAACAACCGCTTTAAGGGATTCTGCGGCCAGATCTACCGGGTGATAGCCTGCCAAACGACCACCGCGGCGACCGCCTGCGGTGCGCGCTACGGAAACGATATAGGCTTCTGCCATGTTCTTATTCCTTCTTTATGAGGTGCGGGACAAAATTTTACCCGCGGGTTAAAAATTCAGATGGACGTTATCTAATGCTTTTGGACCGGAAATGCAAATAGGCGCGAAAGGCGGCGTAAATCCGGGACGTATCGGCGCGCCTCACGAAAAACGCCGATCAGGTTTCCCCAATCGGCGTTCCAAAAGTCGCAAATTTGTCCCGGTTTAGATGCCCGAAAGCACGCCGAACCGATCTTTGTGGAAGCTGGCATTGCCCCACGCATTTTCCAGCACCCGGGCGCGCTTGGTGTAAAAACCCGCATCATGTTCGTCCGTCATGCCAATGCCGCCATGCAATTGTAGCATTTCGCGCGACATCAGGTTCAGCGTGTCGTTGGAGATCGCCTTGGCGAGCGAGACTTGCTTGGCAATCGCCTCGTCCTTCGCGCCTTGGTCGATCATCTCTAGCGCCGTTTCCACGACAGAGCGCATCAGCTCAATCTCGGTGAACAAATGCGCCATGCGATGTTGCAGCGCTTGGAAAGAAGAAAGAAGCTGCCCAAACTGGGTGCGTGTTTTCATATATTCCAGCGTGTCATTAAACGCTTGATCGGCCATGCCCAGCATTTCAGCCGCGGTGCAGGCGCGCACACGATCCAAAATCTGCTCAATCACCGCGGCCCCGTCTTCTGCGCCCAACAGGGCATCTGCACCAAGGTTCACATCCTTCAATGTGATTTCGGCGTGGCTGCGTGCATCGGTCAAACGACGGGTGGCGCGTGATAAGCCTGCCGCGTCACCGGGCACAAGGAACAACCCAAGGCCGCTGCCGGTTTGCGCCGCCACAATAAACAGATCTGCGCTGTCGCCTTCATCGACAAAGGCTTTGGTGCCGTTCAGCACCCAGCCATCACCTGATTTGGTGGCGGAAGTCGCAATGGCTTCCAGACTGTGCACGGGGCCATCGTCAATGGCCAGTGTTGCCACCGTGTCGCCAGCGGCAATGCCGGGTAGATGTGCTGCCTTTTGGGCATCATTCCCGGCAAGGTTCAATGCCGTGGTTGCTGCCACCGCGGATGCCGCCAAGGGGCTTGCGGTCAAAGTGCGGCCAAGCTGTTCCAGCACAAGGCCGATGCTCAAATAACCAAAGTCAGATCCGCCGTGGTCTTCCCCCACCAAAATGCCGGTCCAGCCCATATTGGCCATCTCGGTATAGGTGGCGGGATCATAGCCTTTTGCATCACCGCTATCGCGTATTTTGCGATAGTTACCAACGGGCGATTCATTCGTTACCCAGCTTTGCGCCATGTCGCGCAGCATGGTTTGTTCGTCGTTAAGTACTGCCATTTTACTTTTCCTGATATCGCTCTATTGGTGATCCAACATGCCAAGAATACGCTTGGCGATCACATTGTTCTGAATCTCTTGGCTGCCGCCATAAACGGTGGAGGCTTTGCCCCACAGCCATGACCGCACGGCACCCAGCTCCTTGTCGGTAAAGCCTTCGCCTTCCCAGCCAAGGCCGCGCATACCGCGTATCTCGATCAACATTTCAGAGCGATCTTGATCTTGCTTGGTTGCCACGTTTTTCAAAATGGATGATGCGGTAGAAACTCCGCCGGATTTGGCATCCGCCATCACGCGCGCGGCAGTTTGCTTGAACGCGCGATCACGCATTTCATAGTGAATGATGCGGCCACGCAAATCGCTATCGGCCAAGCGGCCGCTTGCGTCGGTGCCGCGGGCTTCGATCGCAATGTCGCCCAATGTTTGTTTAACGCCACGACGTGCTGCCGCGCCACCACCGCCGGAAATCCCCGTGCGTTCATGTTGCAGCAGGCGTTTGCCAATGGTCCAGCCGCCGTTCAACGGGCCAACCAGATTTTCCTTCGGTACCTTCACATCGGTAAAGAAAGTTTCGCAAAACGGGCTGGAGCCCATAATCATTTGAATGGGGCGCACTTCCACGCCGGGGCTGGTCATATCAATCAGCAGGAAGGAAATGCCTTCATGCTTGTGGCGTGTATCGGTGCGCACCAGCGCAAAACACCAATCGGCAAATTGCCCGCCAGAGGTCCATGTCTTTTGGCCATTGACCAAAAAGTGATCGCCTTTGTCTTCGCAGCGCGTGGAAAGCGCCGCAAGGTCAGAGCCCGCGCCGGGTTCTGAATAGCCTTGGCACCATCTGATCTCGCCCTTGCAGATAGAGGGGATGTGGCGCTGCTTTTGTTCTTCTGAGCCATATTCCAAAAGGGTGGGGCCAAACATCATCACGCCCATGCCGCCAATCGGGTTCCATGCACCAATCTCGGCCATTTCCTGTTGCAGCACCTTGGTCAGCCCGCGGGACAAGCCGCCGCCACCATATTCGGCAGGCCATGTGGGGGTGCCCCAGCCTTTTTCGCCCATAGCGATGCGCCAGGCTTCATAATCATCATTGGCGGGCGGGCGGCCCTCCAGCATCATGAACTCAGCCATCCGCCCTTTTAGGGCGGTGGGAAAATTGTCGTTCAGCCAAGCGCGCGCTTCCTCACGGAAGGCATCTTCGGTCAGTTTGGTTTCGTCTAAGGCTGCGCTCATGGCTATCCCCCATATCTGCGTGTGCGTATGATTTCGAACGCACCACTATAGTGATTGCGCCGTGACAGGGAATAGCCGGAATGGAAAAAGTGGTGCTTAGGCCGCCAGGCGATCTGCGCGGTACTTTTGCAGTTTAAGTCCCGCCCAAAATGCGGTGGAGATCAGGTTTGCAGGCAATTTGTGGGGGGTGAGGCCCACGGCCTTGGCGATCATTTGCGCAGCGCGTTCTGCGTGATGACGCTCATAAAGGGCGATGGCGCGGCTGTGATATTCGCCCATGCAGCGCGCGTGATCATATGGAATGCCTTTGGGCGCTTCATTCGCGCTCCAATAAGCCATGGCCAGTTCATCATCTTCTGTTTCAAACACCCGGCCCAGCGCGACGGAAATGCGGCCCCAAGTCGTCAAACCTTCGGCCTTTTGCATATCGCCCAACACTTCATAGAAAAGTTTGTAGTGGCGAAATTCATCCGCCGCGATTTTTTGGGCAATGAATTTAAGTACCGGTTCTTGCGCCCGGTCTTTCATGGCGGTGTAGTAGGATGACGTGCCGCATTCAATCACACAGCGGCTTACCATTTCCCCCGTGCGGCTGCCACGCACGCTTGTCTCGGCCTCTAGGGGAAGGGAATAGCCTGCCTGAAATTCTTTCAACGCATCGGCAAAGCTGAAGGTGGGGTCAGCAAGTTCTGCCCAGCGCCCCAGTGCCTCACCATGCTGCACTTCTTCACGGCCCCATTGTTCCACCGTGGCTTTCAGCTTGGCATCGGGGTTAAGCACTTTGTTCAAGTAGGTAACATAATCGCCGCTATTGGCCTCTACCATTGCGGCTGCTTTTACCGCAGGCACCAAATGGGGATCGACCTTTGCGGGATCAAATTTGTCCCACGGAATGTCGTCCAGCGACCAATGTGTATAGTTCTCGTTCATAGGTTCATTATTACATTTTTATGACCTGCACCAAAGCTGCTTAATGACACGCCTTTAAGGCAATTTCTTGGGAGGTCGCAGTGGC
Source organism: Alphaproteobacteria bacterium (assembly GCA_049609145.1). GTDB lineage: Bacteria > Pseudomonadota > Alphaproteobacteria > SPJN01 > SPJN01 > JBMYYF01. The sequence goes on along the minus strand of JBMYYF010000011.1, from coordinate 2,444 downwards.
GTTCCCGCCCGCCGTCAATGTAATGCGATAGGTGCCGTCTGCCGTGGTAAGCCCCGGCAACCATTCGCCGGCCAACGTGCCCGCCTCAGCGTGATAGGTCAGGCGGGTTTCGGTTGCATCCTCATCGGCATGTGTCACCCACCCTTCGGTGGTTTTGCGTTCCACAAGCATAGTGATGTCGCGGCCATGAGATGTACTGCGCGGGTTGGGACTGCGCATGGCGAAGATGGCAGGGGCACTGCTTGATACCGTGTGTTGCTTCGGTGCTTGTTGGGTGATGGTGCCATAGGCGATTTTGGCATCACCGCGATCTTCCGTATCGGGCGTATGGATGAAAGGCGTTACGGCGGTTTTGTAATCTGCCACCGTAAATGGCCCTGCCGGTTCTGCCGGGTTTTTCAGGCGACGGGCAAGGCGGGTCACTTCTTGCAACACCACATCCAACGAATGGCGACCAAAGATGGTTGAGCCACCTTCATAGAGTTGCAGATCGTATTCTTCCGGCGTGGTGAGGTAGTGGGCATAGCCATTCGCCAGACCGGAGACGACGGCATAATCCACACCCATACCCTGTAATTCATCCAACACAGCGGCGCGAATTTTGCGCGCTGCCATAGTGGTCACTTCGAAGGGCAGGGCGATAATCGCCAGATTACCGACCAAAACTGTTTGAAACGGTATAATCGGGGCAGTTAGGCCAGTTCTTTGAGTTTCAACGTCAGTTTTGTTCAGGTTATTTGTAGGGCCAAATCTAAAGTCCAACGGGCTTAAAATGGGCTTCTCTCCATGGCAAGAATAGGGGCCATTGGGGTCACGTTCAGGCAGCCCGCAGCCGGTATATTGCAACGCCCCTTCGGGCACATTCACATCCGGCATAAGGGTAAGCGCCGCCCAAAGCCCAATCTTTCCAATGGTTTGTGCGCCAAACGGCATTTTGGAACATTGCCAGCCCTCGCCGATAAATTGCCGGCCATCTTCTGCGCCGGCTGCCGCGCCAAAGCCATAAGCGGGGGCACAGGTGCGCTTTTGCGGGGCACCTTCCACATGGGCTTTGCGCATATCAATAAAGGCGTGCGCGCTCAAAACTGGGCCAACTAGGTTTTCCTGTTTGTTTTCAAAGTGTTGTAACGCATGGCGGGCTTGTTTTTGAGCTGAAATGAAGGTGCTTTCAACGTCGTTTCTGCCACCACCGCGGGCCATGAAATCAGGCGAATCCCAGTCTCTCAGCGTGTCATCGTCCAGCCCGATGATGTGGACATTGGGGCTGCTGTCGCCTTCATCAGCTTGAAAGAAGGCAGCTACGAAGTCATTTTTATATTGTTTTTCAATGGCTTGTGCGGCCCACCCTTTGTTGTCACCGCTGAGGTGACGGTTGCCTTGCCCAAACGATGTGGCGTGAACACCAAAGAAATTCAGCAAACCTTTGGGGCCATCTGCTCCCTCCAACCGCAGGGTGATGGCATTTCGGTTGATCGTAACTGGTTGATTTTCCACGTCTTTCCATATTTTCCGGTCACTTTCCGGGTTCTGTAGATAGGCTTCCATGGAACGCTGAACAGATGTGTTAAGAAGCTCGGATTGAGCGAAGAAGATCTCTCCAAGCTCTTGTTCTTTAAGGTCTTTTTCCGCTTTTTCAATTGCCCGCACGATACCGCTCACCAAGCCTTCAAAGGCTTGGGCGTCGTGCCCGCCGGTGGAGATATTGTAGAGGTCGTGATGCGATTGCCCGGCCGCGGTGGCATGAGAATGGGTCGCCCCGATCATCAAATTTTCATAATGAAAACGGGGACTTAGGCGCTTCACAACTTCTTGGCGCACGCCGTGATACATCAGCCCCAGATCGACCGCCACCAGCGCGATTCGCTGTTCGGGGGCGCAGGCAGCGCTCAGGATTGTTGCGCGCGCCCATTGCCTGTCTTGCAATCCTTGCGATGTTTGGAACGGGTCCGCATAGCCTGCCATGCCTTGATCATTGGCCGGGCCGGTAATGTCGCCCTTGCCGACCCCGATGTAGAAGCCTTTGTTTTCGCTGCATTTTTCTTGATATGGCTGGGTGATTTCCGCATCACGTGGACCATAAAAATGTTGATAGATTTCAGGTGCCAGTGGCGCGGCGGCGCGCGGCTTGGCCGTTACAGCATGCGGGGCAGGGGCCTCACACCTGTCCTCGGCCAATGCCGGGCCAAGGGTGAGCGAAAGTGCGAGGAAGACGCTAGAAGCCAGCCGCATTTATTGTTTCCTTTCAATAAGTTGGCATGAGACTACCACACATTTCGATTTTGCAATGCTGCGACCAGCCGTCCTGCACTTAGTGATTGTAGCCCTTGAAGGCGTGGGCTAGTGTCCCGCCACGCATGATGCGTTTAGCACCCGTAGCTCAGCTGGATAGAGCGCTGCCCTCCGAAGGCAGAGGTCAGAGGTTCGAATCCTCTCGGGTGCGCCAT
>JBMYYF010000010.1:0-123011 GCA_049609145.1 Alphaproteobacteria bacterium | reverse complement strand
GGCCGTGTAGCGATTGAACGGCTGCAATATTTTGCCGAAGCCGCGCTGGAACAGCTACAGGGTATTTCCCATCTGGTACTGGCCGGCACCAAGGCGCCCGTGTCCTTCTTCGCCTATCCGGATGTGCCGAGCCTGCTGGTGCCCGAAGACTGCAAGGCGGTGCCTCTTTCCAACCCGGCAGAAGATACGCTGAGTGCATTGGCGGAGTTGGCTGATGCGGTGGGGGCAGACAGCACTGTCAAAAATCGACAAACCCGTATCATGCCAGACATGCCTGAAAGCGGCGCGATTGACCCCGTGAAAGTCTGGCAGATCATGGCACGGATGATGCCCGAAGGCGCCGTGCTGGCAGAAGAGGCGGCTACATCCAGCTTTGGCGCTGATATGTTCTTGGGCGGGGCCGCGCCGTTTGAACATCTGCAACTGACAGGCGGGTCCATTGGCTATGGCTTGCCTGTCGCAGTGGGCGCGGCGGTGGCCTGCCCGGATCGCAAGGTGATCTGCCCCCATGGGGATGGTGGTGCGATGTATACGATCCAAGCCCTGTGGACCATGGCGCGGGACAATCTGGATGTGACGACGGTGATTTTCGCCAACCGCTCCTACGCCATTTTAAATATTGAGCTGATGCGCGTAGGCGCTGAAAACCCCGGCCGCAAAGCGTTGGATATGCTGGATATTGGGCGGCCTGATTTGAACTTTGTGCAACTTGCCCAAGGCATGGGTGTGGAGGCCAGCCGCGCTACCACCACGGAAGAATTTGCCAGCCAGTTTGAAAGCGCCATGGGCCAGCGTGGACCACGCCTCATCGAAGTGGTGCTTTAGAAGTAGCGCAGCATATCCGTCATGGTAGGCACCGCGTGAACCCCTAAATCCCGCGCCTCCTCCATCACCCCATGGCTGCCAATGCCATAAACCTTCATGCCCGCGGCATGGGCCGCGCGCATACCGGCGATACTGTCCTCAATCACTACGCAATCAGCAGGCTCATACCCCAGCACTTTGGCTCCCGCCAAATATGGATCAGGATGCGGTTTAGGGTTGGCCACCTCCTCCCCCGAAATCAAATGAGGGTCGAAATGCACCATCAGCCCCGTAACGCGCAACACCCTATGGATGTGATGCATGGGGCTGTTTGAAACAACAGCGCGCGCATAGCCTTGTTGGGCGACATGCGCCACAAGCTCTGGCGCACCCGGTATAGGCACAACCTGTTTTTCCACCAATTGATCAAACTCTAGTGAGAAATCTTCTTTCCAATCATCAGGCAGGGGCGCACCCAATATCTTCGCAAGATCGGCTTCAAGATAGGGCCATGAATGGCCCTGATAGCGGTGGCCCACCTCATCCGGGGTCATGAGAACGCCGATATTTGCCATATGACGGGATAGCACCTCATTGGCGAGTGGCTCCGTATCCACCAACACGCCATCACAATCAAACAGGATCGCGGGTTTCATTGTGTGAGCAATCTTGCGCGGCGGGCAATGTCGCCCCGCACTGCCCCAAAAAACAGGGCATAATTGCCCGCATGAAAACTGCCGCCGGGAAACTCCACAGCGCGCCAGCGGGCCAAATCGGCCTCATGCTCAAAAGTCAGTCGCACCCGGCCTTGATCATCGCAATAGGCCATCTCATCCTCGCCGTGCCATGGCAAAATGCACAGATAAGGTGGTGCAACACCTGCCAGCACAATGGGCGGCGCGCCAAGCTGTGCCTCTGGCATACCATCAAAACCATTCCAACTGATCACACACCCCGTTTGATCTCCCGCCTTACAAGCATGAGGATAGTCCGCAGGCAAAGCGACACCGGGCAAATAAGCCACAATCATCTCCTTGAGGATACCTTCCTCTTCAAGCACACGCGCCAGCAACAGACTGCCATGCCCCTGTCCTGCCAGCACGAATTGACCTGACTGTTTTTCAAGGAACGCTTGGTAGGCTGCCTTCACACCTGCATAGGCACGATCAAGGGCTATTGCACCTTGCGCCGCCGCATCAGGCCGCGTCGCGTAAAAGGCCGCTTGCGGATACTGCACCACGGTGAGCCGACAACAATCACCGTCAAAGGCTTTTTGATCATCAAACAAGGGCAATTGGGTGGCGTTCTCTCCCGGCTTCAGATTCCAGCGTTCCGCATCAAAATTGGTGGTGTCGGGCACAAAGAACACAGGCACCAAGCCTTCGCTACTTTCTTGCAAGTCAAAGGCGGGGCCTTGATCTTCCTCATCCGCTATCGGATTTGGGGGCGCATAAAGCCAATCAAACAGGATGACATCCTGATACCCAATGCCGACCCCTATCAGAAATAAAAAGCCGACAAGACCCGCAGCCAAGAACTTACCCATAGAAATTATTCTCCCCCGCCATTGGCGACAAAGGCATCAACGCGCGTTTGAGCATTTTCAAAAATGTTTGTGTAGAACAAGGCATAGTCCAGTAAATGCAGACTGCCGCTACCATCGCGGTCGGGCGATTGTGCAACGATGGGCGGCATATCGCCCGCCAGCAACAACCCACCTTCTACACATTTGGCACCAAAATTTGCGGGCGAGACGCCTAACATAGACGGGGTGTTTGCCAAGTCGACATCTCCGCCCAGAAAAATGTTGGCGAAGCTGGCAAGGTCACTTTCCAAAACGCCCTTATGCAGTTCTGGCCCGCCTTCCGCCGTTGCCCAAACGAGCGGGTTGACGCAAGCCCGTGCGCGTTCCGCAGGCAGTCTATAGGCGTCACCCATCCACACGCCCGGCTGGTCTTCACGACCATCTGCAAAGAATGATGCACCGGGCCGATATGCATCCCATGTTATCAGACAGCCCGTCTCATCGGCGCTTTGGCAAAGTGGCAGATTGGGAAGCGCTTGCTCCAACTGCGCTTGTGGTGTGAAGACACCAATCGCATAAACAGCCACGACCCGCTCCATCAAGGGGCTGGCCGCAAGTTCGTCGATCAACAGCCGCATTAGATGGGTAGAACCTTGAGAGTGACTGGCCAGCACAATGGGGGTGTCAGGCGCGATACTATCCACGAAGTGATAGAAGGCACGGCGCACATCTTGATACGCCAAATCAAGTGCAGCGCGATTATCGTCATGGTCTGCCATATAGGTCCAAATTGTTGCCTGCCGATAGCGCGGCGCGTAAACACGACAGCAGCCATTATAGGCTGTGGCCTGCATTTGCACGGGCAAATATTCCGTCAGGGCATTTACTTCCCCATTTGAAATATCTGCATTCCAAAGCGCCTTTTGAAAGTTAACCGTGGGGTGCACATAAAACACATCTGCCTTGCGTGCTTCCTCTGGCACGACCGCCAGCCCCGGCGGCACCTGATCGGCAATATCGTCACGGCCTGGCCAACCAATCCAACTGGCAGGGTCATGATAATCGGGCGCGGGCGCGCGAAAAGCTGTCTCATCGTCAAAACTGTGCCCTGGCTTGAGCATGGCATTGGTGACAAGACCCGGCGCCATCACCAGTGCAACCGCACCAAGCACCACCAAAACCAAAAGACTGATCAGCAGTTTCTTACCCATTTATCCCTCCATCATTTGTGGAGGTTGTAGCCGATTGAGCCCGCTATCGGTAGAGGTAATCCCTCATCTATACAGGTAGTCGCCTTGCGGCAACTGCGAATAAAGATGCGCCACCTGTTCCCCGTAACCGTTGAACTTTTGGGTCTTCACGCGCTTGGCCGTGCCAATTAGTTTCTCAGTTCGTTGGCTCCATCGCGCATGAGGCACATCTGGGTTCACATTGGCGAAAAAGCCATATTCACTTTCCTGAAAGCTCTCCCAAAACGTTTTGGCGCGCTTATCTGTCAAGGTAATGTGATTGATCGACTTGATGGATTTGAAGCCATATTTCCACGGCACAGCAAGCCGGAGCGGTGCCCCCATCTGCTTGGGCAGCGGCGCGCCATAAACGCCAGTTACAAGAAACGCTAGATCATTGGCCGCCTCTTCCTTTGCCAACACCTCGGTGTATGGCCATGGATACCAGCGCTGTTTTTGTCCACGCGCAACTTTGGGATCCAAGAAAGTGCGCATTTCAACAAATTTGGCTTCAGATTTAACCCCTACCATGTTGAGCAGCTTCTTAATCGGGAAACCGGTCCAAGGCACAGCCATGGCCCATGCCTCAACACAGCGGTGGCGATAAAGGCGCTCCTCCACATCGACGACTTTCAACAAGTCATCAATGCCAATTGTCATGGGCTTATCCACCAGCCCATCAATGGTGATTTCCCAAGGGCGCGTTTGCAGCGCCTGCGCCTTGCGCGCAATGCGTTTAGAGGAACCGAACTCATAAAAGTTGTTATAGGTGGTCGCCGTTTCCTCATTCGTGATATCACGATCGAGCGTAAACGTTTCATTACGCGTGGCGGGATATAAATGCTGGGAGGGATCGGGCGCCGCGGGTTCCAGCGGCTCATCCTTCAAAAAATCAAATAATTGTGCTTTGGCAGGCGTGGCCGCCAAGGCTCCGCCCACTGCGGCTGCCCCCATAAACTTGCGGCGGTTAAAAAACGCATATTCCGGCGTTACATCATTTTCGTGCACGTCGGAGTTTAGGCGGTGTTTGATGAGCATTCGGGCCTCCATTTCAGGATGCAAGAATGCCCAAAGCCCACATAAACTGCCAGTCAAAGGAATGTGATCGGGACGTTATTTGCCCAACAGCGCCAACAAAGTGGCGCGCAGAACGGCCTTAGCCTGTTTTTCGCTTTGCCCATTGATCGTGCGCAGACGATGCCATACCTCGAACGAGGTAGCGGTTTCTGCGGCTAGCAATTTTTCAGGCGAAAGTTTCGCCAACTCTGGTAGCCAGCGCACCATATCTTTGCGCGCCATACTCATCTGACGATCATAGTTTTCAGCCAAAACCTTGTAGCGCCATTTTCGGGCCAAGGTCATACGTAGATAAGGGCCAAAACTTTCCCATTGCTGCGCCCTTATTTCCAACAAACCGGCGAGACGATCTTCAAAGCCCGCAGTCGTATCAACCTCATAGTTCAGCAAATGGTCAAACCGCGCGAGCAGGATCTTATCCATCTCCACAAAAAGCGATTCCATATCAGAGAAGTGGCGGAACACCGTGCGCAGCCCAACGCCCGACGCATCCGCAATCTCTTGTGCGGTGGGCACAAGCACACCTTGCTCACACAGGGCAAACGCGGCATCTTGAATACGCTGGCGACTGTTGGCGCTGCGTTGCAGGCGGCCATCTGCCTTTTTATTTGTTCCGCTTTCGCTCATAAAATCTAGCTCACTTCCAGAAATTTGCTGATCCGTTCTACCAGAAAATCAGGCGCTTCTTCTTGGATAAAATGCCCCGCATCCGGATGACTGGCATGCGCTTGCCCTGCACAGCCTGCAATATGTTTTTGGGCAGCCTTATTCCAACCGGCAGAGATCGGATCTTTATCGCCCCAAAGGGTCAGAAACGGCTTGTCAAAGTGTTTTAACTTTTCCCATGCAGCGCGATTAAGCGGTGTGCCTTCATTGTCCTCATAAATCGCAATCAGGACGGGAAATTTGGCAATACCTTGTTCATACTCAGCAGACGGAAAAGGCGCCCGGTAAGCCGCCACGACATCATCCGCCATATTGTTTGCCATCGCGCCTGTGAACACTTCCCACGGAAAGGCCGTGGCTTCTGCCATCATAGCCAGCCAGCCATCCAGCGCGGGATTACCCCCCTCGCCCAACGGCAAACCTGTATTGGCAGCCACCACACGATCGAAACGATCAGGGTGGTTTGCCACCAAATGAAGGCCGATAGAGCCGCCCCAATCCTGACAGAACAGCGTGATGTTTGTGAGATCCAATCCCAGCATCCATTTGGTCAGCCAATCAATATGGCGCGCCAAGGTGTAGTCATCTTTGTGGGCAGGCTTGTCGGAACGGCCCAATCCTATCAGATCAACACTGATGACACGCCGCCCTGTTTCCAACAGGCCGGGGATCATCTTGCGGTGCAAATATGACCATGATGGGTTGCCGTGGATCATCACAATCGGCTCTGCGTCGTGCGGTCCCTCATCAATATAGTGAAACCGTAGATCTGTACCGTCCTCATCCTGAATGGTGATGTAATGAGGCTCAAAATTGTAGCCGGGCAGATCGCTGAAACAATCATCCGGTGTGCGCAGCACTTTCATGGGCATTTCCTTGCTCAAATTTTCCTAATTATGGCACTGGGCATGTCAATTCCTCAAGGGTTGATTGCGATAACGCACAAAATATGTGCCAGGCGGGTGACGCAGCAGGAACGACCCTGTAAATATCAGGATCAGGGTTACTGCATTGGGGAATCACATGACGGCATTCTATGACAATGGCACCGTGACAAAAGAGGAAGCCGATGCGCAAGCGCGTCATCTGCTTGACCAAATGTCATTGACGGAGAAAGTGTGGCTGCTCAACGGCAATTGGGACATTGTCACCAACGTCGTTAAGCATAAAAATCCCTACAACCCCACGCCGATCAAAACCAATGGCTGCAAGCGCCTGGGCATCTCACCCATTGCCTTTACCGATGGACCACGCGGTGTTGTGATGGGGCACGCCACATGTTTTCCGGTTTCCATGGCACGCGGCGCAAGTTTTGATCCTGATTTGGAGGCCCGCGTGGGCGACGTTATTGGCCGCGAGGCACGGGCTCTGGGCGCGAACTATTTTGCCGGGGTTTGCATCAACTTGCTGCGCCACCCCGCTTGGGGGCGCGCGCAAGAAACCTATGGGGAAGACCCGTTCCATGTCGGTGAATTCGGTCTGGCGCTCACCCAATCCGTTCAAGCCCATAATGTGATGGCGTGCCTCAAGCACTATGCTGTCAACAACATCGAAAACAGCCGCTTCTTTGTGGATGTAAAAGCCGATGGCCGGGTGATGCGGGAAATCTATCTGCCGCATTTCAAAAAATCAGTGGATGGCGGGGCCGCCTCTCTCATGGGGGCGTATAACCTTTATGAGGGTGATCAAGCCTGCGAAAGCCACGAACTGCAAACCGAAATTCTGCGTGATGAATGGGGCTTTGAGGGCTTCACAATCTCTGACTTCATGTTCGGCATTCGCGACACCAAAAAGGCAATAGAAGCTGGCATGGATGTGGAGATGCCAATGCCGGTATATTATCAAAAGAAACTTTTGGCGGCGGTAAAGCGCGGTGAAATTGCCGAGGAAATTGTGGATCAAGCCGCCTTGCGCGTATTGCGCACGCTTGCGGTATTTGAAAGTCGCAAAGACCCTGAAGACTATTCAGTCGATCAAGTTGCCTGCCACGCCCACGCCGCATTGGCCCTTGAGGCTGCAGAACAAAGCATGGTGTTGATCAAGAATGAAAACGCCACCTTGCCCTTCGCCAACGCGCCTAAGAAAATTCTGGTTGTTGGCAAACTTGCTGCCAAACCCAACACAGGTGATTACGGCTCCAGCCGCATTTACGCTCCCTATGTGGTTACGCCCCTGCAAGGTCTTCAAAACTATTTCGGGGATACGGCAGAAATCACCCACTGCACCGAAGCTGAACTTGATAAAGCCAAAGCTCTGGCCCCTGATATGGATTGCGTGATTTTTGTGGCGGGCAATGATGCGCGCGATGAAGGGGAACATGTCGACCCCGGCTCATCGGGCGGAGTGTCCATGGATATCGTGGTGGAGGGCACCCGCAATCAAGGCCAATGGTTAAAAAGCAAGTTGATCAACTTCATCCTTAATCGCGGGAAAAGCAAATCCTACACGGGCGGCGGCGCCGTGGGCGGGGATCGCCACAGCCTTTCACTCAAAGCCCGGGAGATCGAAGCGATCAAGGCCATTGCGCCACTTAACCCCAATTGTGTCGTGACGTTGATTGGTGGCTCCATGATCATGACAGAAGAATGGGACGAGGATGTGCCCGCCATTTTATATGGCTGGTATGCGGGTATGGAAGGCGGCAACGCCTTGGCACGGGTGTTGTTTGGGGATGTAAACCCATCAGGCAAGCTACCCTTCACCATTCCCCACAGCACCGATGATTTGCCCTATTTTTCCAGCACAGATGAAGAGATTACCTACGATCTCTATCATGGCTACAGCCTGTTGGATAAAAACGGCACGTCTGCAGCTTACGCCTTTGGCCATGGCTTAAGCTATTCCACCTTTACTCTATCTGGGCTGAGTGCTGACAAAAACGATGATGTAATCACCCTGACTGTGAGCGTGCAAAACACAGGCGACCGCGCCGGGGCAGAAGTCGTGCAGGCCTATATCAACGCACCGGGCCAAACTATAGAGCGGCAGAAAAAGCTGCTAAAAGCGTTCCAAAAAGTGTGGCTGGAAGCAGGAGAAAGCAGAAACATCACTCTGACCATTCCGCTGGATGAACTGCGCTACTATTGCCTAGACGACACAGCCTGGAAGCTGGAAAGCGGCGACCACGGACTCATCGTCGGCAACAGTTCCAATGACGAAAGCGCCCTACGCACAACCGTTATGCTTTAAGCAAAAAGGGCGATGGTTCGCGCCACCGCCCTTTTTTACATCACGCTGCCTTTGGCTCTATGAAAGCTCGGCAGAGGTGTAGCCCATAATTTCCCGCGCAATAATCAAGCGTTGGATTTGACCTGTGCCTTCATAAATATCTGAGATACGGCCATCACGCAGCCACTTTTCAACCAAATGATCATGGGTGGCACCCACCGCCCCCATCAGCTCCAACATGCGTTGCGGACCTGTGCGAGCCACCTCACCGCCTTTGGATTTGGCAACAGAAGCTTCAAGGTTATTTGGCTGACGCATATGGTTGAGCCACGCCGCGCGATAAACGCTCAGCGTCGCCGCTTCCAAATCGGCCTCGGTTTCGATCAAAGTTTGTTCGGTCGCCGTGCGGTTGGCCCGACCTTTGGTCCAATCCACCTCAACGCCTTCTTCCTTCAAAATTTCAGAGACATGATCAAACGCAGCCTGCGCTTTACCAATACCGCCTGCGCCCACCGCCGGGCGGGTCATGTTGAAGGTTTTCATCACCCCTTTGAAGCCACCGGACCCGGCTTTCGGCACACCTTCTTCGGTGCCCAACATGTGGTCACGGGGAATGCGGCAATTATCAAAGCGCAGCGCCGCAGTATCATCGGCGCGAATGCCCAATTTCTTTTCCTTGCGCACCATCTCAAAACCCGGCGTGCCCTTGGGCACAACAAAGGATTTGATGCCTGCGCGACCGGCAGATTTATCAACGGTCGCCCAAACGACAACACCGTCAGCGCGTACACCGGTGGTGACGAAAATTTTGTCGCCGTTAATCACCCATTCATCCCCGTCCAATTTAGCGGTGGTTTGAATGGCCTTGGAATCCGAACCGCAGCCCGGCTCAGTGATGGACATGGCAAGGCGCATGGACCCAAAGCGTTCCTTCTGTTCCGGCGTACCGGCAGAAGCCAGCGCGGCATTCCCAAGCGCCCCGCGGCCAATGCGCATATTCAACGTATCGCCCCATGAGTTGAAGATGGAAATGATCATCGTGACCACGCCCAGCGGGCTATCTTCCTCTGTGCGGCCGGCCAGTTTCATCAGGTAATCGGGGTTATCTTCTGCCTCCGGCAATTGCTCCGGCGGAATTTCTTCCTGCTCTTTATCTTCCCAAAAACGGGCATGTTTACGCACAAGCTGGCCTTGACGTTTAATTTCGTCGATCAGCTCAATATCTTTTGCAGAATAGCTAAAATCCATTTTGTCTCTCCTTGAGCTTAGGCCGCAGCCGTGCCTTCAACGATGGTAAGAGTGCGTGTATGACGGAACCACATTTCAACCGGCAGTTCACGAATGAAGCCGTGGCCGCCAAAAACCTGAATGCCATCATCGGCCACTTTCATGGCTTTACGCTGCACATAATTTTGCATCAACACAGCGGCTTTCAGCGCATCTTCATGGCCGGTTTCCAGCAAAGCGGCGGCCTTCCATGTCATCCAACGCATACAATCCACTTCGGTGTGCATATCCGCCAGCATGAAAGCCACGCCTTGCTTTTGCCCAATAGCGGAACCAAATGCTTGGCGTTCCTTGGCGTAGGGAATGGAAAACTCAACCACTGCACGGGAACAACCAACGGCAAGAGCTGCCCCGCCAATGCGGATAGAGGCCAGCAGTTTAGCGGCATCAATACCTGCTTCACCGCCCAGCTTTTGCGCGGCAGAAACTTTTACACCTTCTAGCGTGACCTTAAACTGCGGCACCGCCTGAAAGCCCAATGTGCGCTCCGCCTCGTTGGAAATTGATAGGCCCGCCGCATCCCGCGGCACAATAAAGGCTTGGAGATTATCAAACCCCTCTCCGGTGCTGGCAAGTACCAGCAAATGATCAGACCTATCTGCCAACGGCACCAAACGTTTCACGCCGGTTAGCTTGTAGTCGCTGCCATCCTTTACTGCCACGGTGTTCATCGCCGCCGGATCAAACCCCAGCGTATTGTCATGAATAGCCATGGTGCCCGCCTTAAATGCGGCACCGGCAAAATCCGGCAGGTAAGTGCTTTTCTGTTCTTCTGTACCAAAATCAATCAGCGGGTTCACAAACAAGGAAGACGCCATGCAGGCCGAAGCAAGCGACGGGCAACCTGCCCCCAGCTCTTCCAAAATCAAGGCGTTGGTGGTGGGAGAACGCTCAAAGCCTGCGCCGCCCTGCGCTTCAGGAATAGCGGCAGAAACAAAGCCCATTTCCCAGGCTTTCGCCAGCAAATCCTCTGGCAATTTGAACTCTTCATCGCAATCGCGCGCGATGGGTTCCAGTTCATTCATCGCAAATGATTTTGCGGCATCTGCCATCATTTGCTGTTCTTCGGTAATCCCGAAATCAATCATTTAAGGTGCTCCCCAAACTGCAAGTTAATTGGAGAGGACTCTAGGACTTGCTGACAATATGTCAACAAGTCCGCATACTCGGATCAAATGCGCTCCGGCGCAACCACCTCAAGTTCTTGGCCTGCAGGCTCCGGTAGGGCGAATAACACAACCAAAACAGCAATGGGTGCGGTTGCCAGCAACACCAGCATGGCCTCTCCATGATTGCCAAAGAAGCTGTAGAGTTCGCTTTCAAAGAACAAACCCGCAGAGCCTGCGGCTGTATAACAAATGACCCGAAGCGTTGAACTTGTAGAACGGAAGGAGGTGGGGAAGAGTTCTGCCCCCAGCGCGTTAAAAATCGCTTCTGCGGCGAACAGGCCGAAAATGGCCCCAATCCACGCCAGAATGATAATATCCCCCGGTACGGTACCGAACAGAAAAGCCAGTGATATGGCACAAATACTGATGGCCCCAGCCAATGTTTTGCGCCGCCCTATTTTGTCGGACAACCGACCCGCCAGCAAATTGCCGGTTATGGCGAATGTTCCGCCCGCGACATAAATCAGGGATACATCCCCCGGCGCAAAACCATGCACGGTTTGCAACTGCGTAGAATTGAAAATAATCGCTGCGGTGGTCGCAAACCCAAATGGCATAACTGCGGCCACCAACGCCAAAACGCGGCGGGGATAGGTTTTCACCATGATGATGAGCGGTTGCAGTGCGTTTTTGACCGCATTACCCACTGGATCGTGCGCCTTCTTGTGGGCTTCGTATCGTTCCGTCTCCGGCAAGTTGCGCCGCAGATAAGCAAGTAGCAGCAGTGGCACCGCCCCGATCACGTAAAGCGCGCGCCATCCATAAGGCAGCACATCCACCGCGCCATAAAGGCCCGCCGACAAGCCGTTGCCAAGGGCCGCCAACGCTGCCAAGGCTCCAATGGCCCACCCCCTAAGGCGCGTATCAATAATCTCGGTGATCATGACGATGGCAATCGCCTCTTCCCCATAGGCAAAGAACTTAACGCCAAACTGCGCCGCCACAAATTGTTCCGGCGTTTGCGCGAAGGCGGAAAGGAAGGCGAAAATGCCGGTGGCCACAATGGTAAACATTAGAAGACGGCGACGGCCAATCGTATCTGCCAGAACCGCCAAGGCCAACGCCGGCACAACGCCCAGCCGCGCCAAACCAAGGGCGGAGCCCAATTCATCTTGCGGCCAATTCAATTCCGCAGAAATTTGTGGCAGCGCTAGTCCATAAAGGCCTTGGTCATAGGCATTCACCGTCATGGCCAGCCCCACCAGCAACAGGATACGTCCCTGCTCCGGATCCAGCGGAAAAGGCGGGCGCAAGCCCAGCCCGGGCGGGATCATGCGTTCCATCACCTTATTACGCGGTGGTTCCTGCCCGGCATCGGCCATAGGGTTTTCCGTTTTCTAAAGAAGGGTACAGGCGTCGCCGAAAGGTAGACGCGGCGAACGATCAAACAAGGCAGCCGGATCGCCATAGCCCAAATTGCAAATGAAGTTCGACTTCACCTGCCCATCCGGCCAAAACTCCGCATCAACACCTGCATTGTCAAAGCCCGACATCGGCCCACAATCAAGCCCGAGCGACCGCGCGGCAATCATCAAATAGGCCCCTTGCAAGGTACCGTTACGGAACGCCGTGGTGTTGCCGGTATTCTCTTCGCCCGCAAACCATGTTTCGGCTGTAAGGTCATGCGGGAAAAGCTCCGGCAGACGCTTGTAGAACAACGTATCAAAGCCGATAACGGCGGCAACGGGTGCTTGTTTGGTCTTGGCCTGATTGCCCTCCATCAAATGGGGCAGCAAGCGGGCCTTGCCCTCATCGGAGCGCACAAACAGCACGCGCATCGGCTCACAATTGGCGCTGGTTGGCCCCCATTTATAAAGATCATAAAGGGCATGCAGCGTTTCGTCAGATACCGGTTTATCGGTAAAGGCATTTTGTGTGCGTGCTTCCAGAAAAATTGTATCAATTGCCGCTTGGCTCAAGGGCTCGCCCATCTGGTCTCTCCGAAATTGTGATTTCTTCCAATATGTCGCTTGCGCGGAAAAAGGCAACTGTTCATGTTGAAAGAAAAGTAAAGCCTTCGCGCATAGCGACCAATGACGTCAGCTTGCCCGTTGTCCACGCCCCGGTATCTACGCCGATGCGGTTGGCAAACACATCCGGCTCGGCGGTCACTGTATGACCGTGCACCACAATTGCCCCGTGATCGCGCCGATCATGTAAAAAGCTGTCGCGGATCCACATCAAATCCGTTTGATTTTGCTGGGCCAACGGCACGCCAGGGCGGATACCGGCATGAACGAATACGAACTGCCCTTCACGCATCTGCAATTCACATTCGCTCATAAAATCAACGTGGGCGCGCGGCACTGCCGCCGTAAGCCTTACCCGCAAATCCTCCAGCACTTCGGGATCGTCTTCCACCGGGGTGGTCAGGCCGTAGGATTCCACCGTTTCAGCGCCGCCATGCATCAACCAATCAGGCCCAACGGGCTTGCCCGCCAAAAAATCCAGCATCCATTGTTCGTGATTGCCGCGCAGAAACCGGCACTCAAAACCCGCCATCTCATCGCGCATCCGGCACATGCGGTCCATCACCTCTTTGGAGGCAGAGCCGCGATCTACATAGTCGCCCAAAAACACCAAAACACGCCGCGTTGCATCAGGAGCCCCTTGCGCATCGAACCGGATGGCCTTGAGCAATCGATCCAACAGATCAATACGCCCATGAATATCCCCCACGGCGTAAAGGCGCGTATCTGCCGGCAGCGCGCGGCTACGCTGATCTACCAATGATTTGCGCCGAAAAAGGCGTGACAACACCATCTAAGCTCTTTCCCAGAAAGTTATGGTGCAGGCTTAAACGCCGTTCCCCAGAAACTCAAGTCTGCGCATTAGCCCGCACCGATCGCCTATTGGCTGTAGTGTGCTTTATTGATACATTTTGCTTCAATCACTATTTTCACTACATGCTGGAGCAACCAATGGCCTACAAATACACTCGCACGCCCTATATCACCGTTTTTCAGGAACAGCAGGGTTTTAAGGACACTTATGGCGGCGAAGCTGGCTTCGTGGTGCTGGAAAGCCAGTTGATTAAGCCGGAAGGCCGCGACTCCAAAACAATCCTCGTTTTCTCCCATCCCATTGGCGGCGGCGCATTCCTCCCCATTTGCGGCGCGTTGGCAGAGGCAGGTCACCACGTTGCCTATTGCAACACACGTTTTCGCGGCAATGACACCGCGCTTACAATGGAGAAATGCGTGCTGGATTTGGGGGCTGCGATCAACGACCTCAAAACCCGGTTTGGGTACGAAAAAGTCATTCTGGGCGGCTGGTCGGGCGGTGGCTCACTTTCGCTCTACTATCAAGATCAAGCAGAAAATCCGACGGTCACCTCAACGCCTGCGGGAGATGGGCCGGATTTAACCAAGGCGGTTATGCCCAAGGCAGACGGGATCATGCTGCTGGCCGCCCATGTGAGCCGCGCTGTCACGCTGACGGAATGGATGGACGCCTCCATCATAGATGAAGCAGACCCCGGCAAGCGGGATGTTGAGCTTGACCTAAACGACCCCGCGAACCCCAACCAGCCACCTTATTCTGCCGAATATCTGGAACGCTATGCGGATGCCCAAATCGCGCGCAACCGCAAAATCACCCAATGGGCCAAAGACAAGCTGGCTGAACTGAAAGCCGCGGGCAAAGAAAACGAAGAGTTTGGCTTTGTGGTTCATGGCACCATGTCAGCCCCGGTTTGGAAAGACCCCAGCGTTGATCCCAACGACCGCAAAGCACCTGATTGGTGCTATCTGGGTGATCCGCAAACGGTAAATAATGGCCCTGTGGGCTTGGCGCGGTTCACCACTTTGCGGTCATGGCTTTCCCAATGGTCCTATGATGAAACCAATGCAGATGGCACCGGCAACGCATCGCGCATTTCGTGCCCGGTACTGTGCATCCAAAACTCCGCCGATGATGCTTGCACCCCTTCCCATGCGCGCCGCCTTTATGAAGCCATCAGCCATGATGACAAGCAATATTATGAGGTAAAAGGCGCAACTCACTATTACGCCTTGCAATCCGAAAAAGTGAACGAAGCCGTGGGCCGCATTTCTGAATGGTTAGCCGATAAGGACTTCGACCAGATCGGCTAGATAAAGATCGCCACGGTCTGGCGCATCGCCAGCACGGGCTTTCCTTCATCATTCCACATCGTCATTTTCTGGGCCGAGTAGCCATGTGTGGTTGCTTCGGCTCGGCTTTCGGCCAACCACCAGCCTGACTTGCAGGTGATATCATCGGTCAAGACATCGATAGCCCATGTCATGGTGCTAAACGGTGCTCGTTCTGGAAACAGCAGGAAGGACGCTGCAGGCATTGCATCTGCCAATGCCACAAGCCGCACCATGGAACTTGCCGTCACGTCATCTTTATGGCGGATCCACAACTGTATCATCGGGTCTTTACCATCGCCGAAGGGGCGCGTGCCACCGGCATAAAGCTGTTCAAAATGTTGACCGAAGGATTTGGGCCTTTTGGCGGCTTCTGCTTCTTCTTCTGGGGTCATGGGTGGCCAAAGCGATCTGCACTCTTCCGCTTTGGGCACTTGGGGCGCGGGGATATCAGTATGGTCAACGGCGGAGGGACGCTCTGCCCCAAAGCACAGCATGGCGCGGGTCGCCATTCCCTTCTCCCCAATTTGATCGACCCCAAAATAAGCAGCGGATTTACCACGACGCAGCAGGGTGGGCGTCATGGTAAGCTCCCCAGCGGCGGGACCGATGAAGGCAAATTGGGCAGACCGCAAGGGCGGCAGGTCATCCCCTGCCCGCACCGCAGCCTCATAGCACAGAGCGGCCGAAAGGCCACCAAACGCGGTGCGGCCTTGCAGCCAATCTTCTGGCAAGGTGACTTTATGGGTCTCGCCCTCTTGGGTCATCATCCCCAAGAGTTCATCAAATTCGTGGTAAGACATTTACGCGCGCGCCATCTCCGGTTGTCGATTGCGCCACGGCATAGCCTCTTCCAATGCTGCACTCAAGCGCAGCAGTGTCGCTTCATCTCCATAACGAGCAGAAAACATCATCCCCACCGGCAAGCCGTTGTCACCTTGGCCCAATGGCAAGGAGATAGAAGGCTGCCCCGTGAAGTTTTGCGGCGGCGTATAGCCATAGGTTTTAGCTTGCCGCTTGCTGACTTCTGCAGGCGGTAAATTCACTGGATCGATAAAGCCAATTGGTGGTGGCGTTGTGATCATGGTGGGGCACAAAAACACATCATAGGTTTCATAGAAGCCCAAAATCTCCCGGCACAGTACGCGCAAGGTCCGCCAACCACCCAAAACTTTGTCACCGGTAAGCTTGCGGCCTGTGTGCACCCCTGCCCATGTAAGCGGCTCCAGCTCATCCTCTTGTGGTGCCCGCCCCACCATCTCAGTCAACTCGGCCACAGCGGCAGCAAGATTGGAAGACGATACAGCCCCCTGCGCCCGGTAGAGCTTACGCCAATCTGTTTGGGGCGCGGCTTCTTCTACAATATGCCCCATGCTTTCCAGTATCTTGGCCGTATCCAGCATCACCTTGCGCACGTCATCTGCCGCGCCTTGGCCGTTAGGGCGTTCATCTGAAAAGGCGATGCGCAGCTTGCCCACAGGGGCACCGCATTCTGCCAAAAAGCTACCCGCAGGGCGCGGCGGCGGCGCATAGGGGCTGGCTGGCTCGGGAAACCCTGTTGCATCCAGCATGGCGGCTGTATCCCGCACGCTGCGGCTCACAATGTGATCTTGTTGAAAGCTGATATGCCGATCACCATCATTTGGCCCATGGGGATTGCGGTCCCGTGTTGGTTTCAACCCAACAAGCCCACAGGACGCCGCCGGAATACGGATAGAGCCCAACCCGTCCGATGAATGGGCCATGGGTAAAATACCTGCCGCTACTGCACTTGCAGCCCCGCCGGAGGAGCCACCCGTGGAATAATCCGTGTTCCAAGGGTTGCGGCATGGCCCAAGGTGGCCGCCCTCTGTTGTTCCTGTAATGGCAAATTCCGGCGTGTTGGTCTTGCCGAATATGTTCAGCCCCACCGCCTTGTACCGTGAGATAAGAGTGCTATCAGATGGCGGCACATAATCTTTCAGCCACTTACTGCCATGGCTGCATTTGAGCCCTGCCAGTGGTTGATTGACGATATCTTTGATGAGAAACGGCACCCCTTGAAATGGCCCCTTGGGCAGATCATCAGCGCGCGCGCGGGCCGCTTCATAGTCTTTGAGGATAATCGCATTAAGCTGTGGATTGGCGATCTCAGCCCTGTCGATCGCCTCCTCCAGAACTTCCGCGGGCGATATCTCACCCTGCGCGATCAGTTCTGCCAGCGCAACACCATCCAATTCCCCATATTCCGCAATCGCCATTTTGACCCCCATCGTCGCTTTCTTTTTTGATTTCTCGATCCTGTCATGCAAATCGAAAACATGCCATAACAAGCGCAAATAAATTCCGGGGGAAGACCAGATGAAAAAGCTGTTTTTAGGGTTGGGCGTTGCGCTTGTTGGGCTGGCAGCAATTGTGCTTTGGCGCGCCATGACATTGGAGCCTACCCACTATACGGCCGAGCCGTGGGCTGGCCCTGCCTTTGATGAGAATGTGCTGGCAGAAGAACTGGGTGCCGCCATCCGTTTCCGCACGATTTCAAGGCAAGATGGCGTGACGGACGATGACGCTTTTGCGGGCTTCTACCGCTGGATGGACCGCACATATCCCAATATTGCACCGCATTTCGTCGAAGCGTTTTCATGGAGCCGCATTTACAAAATTGAAGGCTCGGACCCGTCGCTGCAACCCTTGTTGATCATGGGCCATATTGATGTGGTGCCAGTGGTGCCGGGCACCGAGAAAGATTGGCTGCGACCACCCTATGCCGGTGAAGTGGCGGAAGGCTATTTGTGGGGGCGCGGCGCACTCGACATGAAGGGCCCCACAATCATGATGTTGCACGCGCTGAACGCCAAACTGGCGACAGGCTTCACCCCGGAACGCCCGATCTATCTAGCGATCCATCATGACGAAGAAATCGGCGGGCAAGACGGGGCTGTCGCCATCGCAAAATGGCTGAAAGACAACAATATTCGCCCTAAACTTGCCTTCGATGAAGGCGGTTTGATTGCTGCCGGATTGGTGCCCGGCGTTGAAAGCCCTGTCGCCATGATTGGCGTCGGCGAAAAAGGCTACCTCACTTTGGAGATTGTGGCCCCCGGCAATGGCGGTCATTCATCCACCCCGCCACGCGAAACGGCTGTGGGCAAGCTGGCACGCGCCATTACAAGGCTGGAAAATGCGCCCTTCCCCGGTGGCCTGGAGGGGCCGGTTGCCACCATGTATGAAACGTTGGGTGCCGAAATGAGCTTCGGTCAAAAGCTGATGATTGCCAATCTCTGGCTTTTCAGGCCGGTGCTGGAAGCGGTCATGTCTGAACAGCCCTCTGCCGATGCGACCTTGCGCACCACTATCGCACCAACCATGCTGGAAGGCAGCCCAAAGGAAAATGTGCTGGCCATCAAAGCCAAGGCGATGGTGAATTTTCGCGTTCACCCGCGCGATACGATTGATGGTGTGATTGAGCGCGTGAAACAGGTGATCGCCGACCCTGATATTACGGTGCACATTCCCGCCGATGGTTGGCCGTCGGAACCTTCCCCCTTTTCGGATACAAACGGGCCGGTATGGGGCCAGCTTACCACCACAATTGCCGAGGTTTGGCCTGATCTGATGATCTCGCCATCTTTAACCGTCGGTGCAACAGATTCGCGGCACTACCGCGAAGTGTCCGACAATGTGTATCGCTTTGCGCCTTTCACCATCACGCCAGATTTGCGCGGCGGGGTTCATGGCACAAATGAACGCATCGCGCTAAGTGATTTGCGTCCCATGGCACAATTTTATTGGCGGCTGGTGGAAAACACCCATGTCGAGGACGCCTTTGACTGACAGTGAGCCCCCAATGCCTGACAATGTTTTGCCAACACATCGGGATGCCTACCGTTTGCTCGCCCCCTTGCCAGACCCCGTATTGGCATTGGATAGCGGGCAACGGGTGGTCTACGCCAATGCCGCAGCAAAGCGCCTGTTTCCCATTTTGAACGAGGTGCGCTTCGGACTTTTATTGGCGCAGATATTAAAAGAACCAGCCGTTCTGCGGGCAGTTGATCAAGTGCTAAACAGCACGCACCATAAAAGTGATCCCGTCACTATCAGCCTTGGCAAACAAGTGCCCAAACGCATGCGTGTGACAGCTACTCGCACAGACTTTGCCCACGGTCCAAGCGCGCCCCTGTGTTTACTGGTATTGCATGATGAAACAGCCGCCTGGCGCGCAGAAGAAATGCGCGCCGACTTCATCGCCAATGCCAGCCACGAATTGCGCACCCCCCTTGCTTCCCTGTTGGGCTATGTGGAAACCCTGCAAGGCCCCGCCAAAAATGATCCGCAGGCGGCGGAACAGTTTCTGGGTATTATGGCAGAACAAGCGCGCCGCATGACCCGCCTGATCGACGACTTGCTGTCGCTATCGCGCATCGAACAGGATGAACATCAAGCCCCGGAAACACGCCTGCCGCTCGGGCACGTCATTGACGGGGCCATCAACGTACTTGCCCCCATGTTCGACGAGGCGGGAGTGGGTCTTGTCACCACCATGCCGGATAGCTTGCGCCAAGCCGAGGTACTGGGAGACAAGGATTTGCTGGTGCAGGTATTCCAAAATCTGCTGGATAACGCCATCAAATATGGCGCCGAAGGGGGCCGTATTGAACTTAGCGGCACGCTAGGCAGCACCACCGCCACGATACGTGTCCGCGACTTCGGCGGCGGTATTGCGCCGGAAAACCTGACACGGCTAACGGAACGCTTCTACCGTGTAGACAAAAAGGCCAGCCGCAGCAGCGGCGGCACCGGGCTTGGACTGGCCATCGTGAAGCACATCGTCAACCAACATTTGGGCCACCTTGAAATCACCAGCGAGTTGGGAAAAGGCACAACGTTCACCGTCACGCTGCCCCTTGCCAGCACACCCCACGCGTTACAGGATATCTAGCTCACATGCGGCCCGAAATTCTTCATCCGCTTTTCGCCGATATTTCGACCTTGCAAGGCATAGGCCCCAAAGCCAAATCCCTGCTGGCAAAACTGGGCATTGAAACGCCGCGGGATTTACTGTGGCACCTGCCCTCCGGCGCGGT
Source organism: Alphaproteobacteria bacterium (assembly GCA_049609145.1). Classification (GTDB taxonomy): domain Bacteria; phylum Pseudomonadota; class Alphaproteobacteria; order SPJN01; family SPJN01; genus JBMYYF01. The sequence goes on along the minus strand of JBMYYF010000010.1, from coordinate 102,911 downwards.
TGATCGGCGGTTCTCCCCCACAATCGCAGACGCGCCTGACGGCGAGATCGTCACGCTGGATATTATGATCGATGCGCATGACGCGCCGCCACCGCGCAGCCGCCGCCCCTTTCGGGTTAAAGCCCATGACGATAGCGGAGAGATGGAGATTATCTTCTTCCATGCCCGCGCAGATTGGGTTGCCAACCAGCTTCCTATCGGCACAAGGCGTTTCATAAGTGGCCGGGCCGAACGGTTTCGTGGCGCGCTGCAAATGGCCCACCCCGATCATATGGTGCCGCCGACACAAGCCGATATGATAATGCGGCTTGAACCTACCTACCCACTCACACAAGGGCTTAGCGGCAAAATGCTGGACAAAGCCATGCGCCAAGCCTTGCCGCTCATGCCTAAATTGCCCGAATGGCAGGACGAAAGTGTACTTGGGAAATTTGGCTGGCCCGCTTTCGATGATGCCGTGCGTGCCTGCCACCAGTTGGAGGATGCCAAATCGTTGGAGCCGCAAGCCCCGATGCGGCAGCGGCTTGCCTATGACGAACTTCTGGCCAGCCAGCTTGCCCTGCAAATCGTGCGCGCCCGCGCGCGTGCAGGAAATGGCCAGGCCAATGTGGGCGACAAGAAGTTGGTGGAACGGTTGCGCCAATCCCTTCCCTACCATTTAACCGGGTCACAGGACGACGCCATCGCAGCCATCCTTAGCGATATGGCCGACCCCAAGCGCATGATGCGCCTGCTGCAAGGGGATGTGGGCTCGGGCAAAACAATTGTAGCGCTGATGGCCATGGTGGCCGCGGCTGGGGCGGGCGGCCAAGCGGCGCTGATGGCCCCAACAGAAATTCTAGCACGCCAGCACCTTGAAACCATTGTCCCTTTGATAGAACCCCTTGGCCTCAAAGTAGATATTTTGACAGGCCGTGATAAAGGCGAAACACGGGCCGCCAAACTTGCCGCTCTGGCAGATGGCTCGCTGCACCTTATTATTGGCACGCACGCTCTTTTTCAAGCAGATGTGGCATTTCATAATCTGCGTCTTGCTGTGGTGGATGAACAACATCGTTTCGGCGTGCATCAGCGCCTGTTACTGCAAGACAAAGGCAAGGATGGCACCGGCGCCGCCGCCGCCGATGTGCTCGTTATGACCGCCACGCCCATCCCCCGCACGCTCACCCTTACTGCCTATGGCGATCTTGACCATTCTTTGCTGACCGAAAAGCCCCCCGGACGCAAACCCGTTGAAACAGTGGCCCTCACCACCGACAGACTAGGCGAGCTGGAAGAACGCATTGGCGCGCATATGGCGCGCGGGGGCCGGGCTTATTGGGTGTGTCCCTTAGTGGAAGAAACCGAGGACACCCCCAGTGACCTCACCGCCGCCGAAGCGCGCTATGCCCAACTTAAAGCCCGCTTTGGCGATAAGGTTGCTCTTGTACATGGCCGCATGAAAGCCGCCGAAAAAGATCAGGTCATGACCGATTTTGCAGCGGGCAAACTTTCCCTGCTTGTCGCCACAACCGTGATCGAGGTTGGGGTAAACGTGCCCGAAGCAACTATCATGATCATCGAGAGGGCCGAAAATTTTGGACTGGCGCAATTGCATCAATTGCGTGGCCGGGTTGGGCGTGGCGGCGATAAATCAACCTGCGTTCTGGTCTACAAGGCGCCCCTTAGCCAAGTTGCCCGCACACGGATCGATACATTGCGAAACTCGGAAGATGGATTTCATATAGCTGAGCAGGATTTGAAGCTGCGCGGTGCGGGTGATGTGTTGGGTACGCGCCAAAGCGGATTGCCGGATTTCAGACTGGCAGACCTTGTGGCCCACAATGATCTTTTACAAATGGCGGCAGATGAAGCAAGGCTGATCCTAAACCGCGACGCCGATCTACAAGGCGAACGCGGCGCGGCCCTTAGAACATTGCTGTATCTATTTGGTCGAGACGAGGCGATCCGTTACTGGCGTTCGGGCTGATCGTCCTCAAGCTCGTTGCCGTTTTCAACCGGCAGCGCATCAGGTGTTACCATACCGGCAGAAATAATCATTTTCGCCGCGTCTTCGATCGACATATCAAGCTCAATCACATCGCGCTTAGGCACGAATAGCAGAAAACCGCTTGTCGGGTTGGGTGTTGTCGGCAAAAACACATTGACCATTGCCTCGGCGGTCCAATCGCTATCATGCAATTTTGCGGCTGCCTTGCCCGCCTTCGACCCAACCTCGCCCTTGCTGTCGGAGGTCACAAACGCCATCGCCCATAGGCCCTTGCGTGGATACTCCACCAACACAGCTTTTGTGAAACTACGTTCCGATTGAGAAACGGCCGTTTCGAAAATTTGCTTCAGCCCGCCATAAATCGTGCGGATCACCGGCATTCGGCTCACAAACTCTTCGGCAAAGCTCAAGGCCCGGCGGCCAACGAAATTGGCGGTTAGAAAACCGGTCAGCGTCAGCAAAATTGCCATAACCAGCAAACCAAGGCCGGGAATGGAAAATGGCAGTGCCTCGTTCGGATTGTACCGCGCGGGCAACAAGTTGGCGACAAAGCCATCGACAAAATCAATAAAGCCGGCCGCCACATAAAGCGTAATCCAGATCGGCGCCGCCACCACAAGGCCGGTCAAAAACCAAGTGCGCAAGCGTGAGGCGAAAGACGGCTTCTCAGCACGTTGCAACAGCGTCAACGGATCAGGCTCTTGCACCTGATCGGTCTCGCGCTTCGAAGAAAAGGGATTCCATTTAGCCATACCTTATGATGGGGGCTTACGCGCCTTCATTCAAGGATTCGCTTGCACCCTCTTGCGTTTCTCCGCCATCCAAGCCCATATGCAAACAATAAATATTGCAAGATTGAGGATACACATGGGCGACCAAGAGGAATTTGAGGCCAAACTCGCAACTGCCTTACGTAAACACTATGGCGACACCGCAAAACCGGCCAAACTCACCCGCTTGTCGGGAGGGGCCAGCCAGGAACTTTGGTCTTTTAGCACCAAAATAGGCGACCTTGAGCAACCGCTCATCCTACGCCGTGGTATGGGGGGCACTGACAAGGCGTCCAACAGCACAGCCATTCCCCTTGCCACCGAAGCCGCCGTGCTGACCGCTGCGGGCCAAAACGGCGTTACCTGCCCTCAGGTGCGCTTTGTGTTGGATCCAGATCAAGACGGTATGGGCGCAGGCTATGTAATGGATGCCATCGCAGGCGAAACCATTGCCCGCAAAATTCTGCGTGATGAAGAATATGCCGCCGCGCGCAAGGTTCTTGCCCGTGATTGCGGTGCTGCCATGGCGGGCATTCACTCGGTTCCCCAAGACAAGCTGCCGGAAATGCCGGTGATGGATGCCGCAACCCAACTCAATGCTTACCGCGAAATTTATGACGGCTTCGGCGACCCGCACCCAGTATTCGAACTGGCCTTCCGCCATTTGGAAGAACGGCTGCCCGCCAACCCCGACACGCCCTTGCTCGTGCATGGCGATTTCCGCAACGGCAATATTATCGTGAACGAACAAGGCTTGGCCGCCATCATTGATTGGGAACTGGCGCATCTAGGCGACCCGATGGAAGATTTGGGCTGGATCTGCGTCACGTCTTGGCGGTTTGGCCAAATCGACAATCCCGTAGGCGGCTTTGGTCAACGCGAGGAAATGTTTGCAGGCTATGAAGCTGCCGGTGGTCCCAAAGTTGACCCAGCCCGCGTGCATTTTTGGGAAGTGTTGGGCACCCTCAAATGGGGGATCATGTGTCGAATTCAGATGTCTGCCCATGTCACCGGCGTCGCGCGATCCGTGGAACGTGCTGCGATTGGGCGGCGCGCCAGCGAAACCGAAATTGATTTGCTGGCGTTGCTCAGCGCCCCGGAACAAGCTTAGAGGAGAAGCGCCCATGTCTATGGATCAACCCAGCGCCGCCGATTTAGTAGAGGCAACCCATGAATTTCTAGGTGAGAAAATCGCCCCGGAACTCAAGGGATTCAACGCTTTTCAAATGCGCGTGGCGCTGAACGTGCTCAAAATTGTGGAACGCGAATTGCGCCTCGGGCCAGATGCCGAAACCCGCGAGCGGGCCGGGCTGACCACCTTGCTGGGCGGCGGCGAAGGCGACATTCGCGATCTTAACCGCCAGCTTTGCACCGCCATTCGGGAAGGCAAACTCTCCGCCGACACGCCGGGCTTGATGGACCATCTGTGGCAAACCACGCTGGACAAAGTTGCAATCGACCAGCCGAAATATGCCCGCTATCAGCGCGAGGCCGCAGCGCGGAACGCATGATTCCGCCAATTTTTACAGGATTTCTCTGTTCTGCCATGGGATTGCCATGATTTGCGGGGCATGATTCAGCGTCCAACGTAAACACTGTCACCAGCAGTGTTATCGATATCAAGGAGGCAAGAATGTCGAAATTTGAACCGAGAGATTTGAACCGTCGTCACCTGCTTGGCGGCATCGGAATGGGAACGGCAGCCGCCATGATCCCCCCCGCTGCTTTCGCAGATGAAGGCCGTGCCGCCACCGCGCAAGAGGTGGTTGACGACAGCACCCATGTCGCCTCGCGCATGAGGAACGGAGAATATGCCAAACAAATCAACTTCTTACTGGAAAAAGCCCGCGGGGTTATGGTGTTCCCCAGCCTGCTGAAAGGCGGCTTTATTTTCGGCGCAGAAGGCGGCACCGGGGTGTTGATGGGCCGCGACAAGGAAAGCGGCAACTGGTCTTACCCGGCCTTTTTCTCCACCGGATCGGCCAGTTGGGGCCTGCAAATCGGCGTGCAGGACAGCCAGGTCATGATGCTGTTGATGAACGACAGCGCCCTTTACCGGGCCTTGGACAACGAGCTGGAAATGGGGGCCGATGCCTCTGTCGCCGCTGGTCGCATTGGCAAGGATTTTGAATTTTCAACAACTAACATGTTGAAAGATATATACTTTTACGCCGAAACCAAAGCGGGCCTCTATGCCGGGGTCAGCCTTGAAGGCTCTGCCTTTATCGTGCGTGAAAAGCTCAACCACGCCTATTACAACAGCGCAGAGGCCAACCCGCATTCCATCATCATGGATCGCCGCTTCCGCAAAGGCGCTGCCAAGCCGCTGATTACGTCTGTCAGCTAGCCCCACCAAACAGGCCCGATTAACTGACGTTGAAACTCATCGAAACGTCAGTTAGTCGGGTTCTTTGCACGTTTGGCGGGTTTTTATTCCCAACATGACAGTTTCGCGAAAAATTCCGCCCCAATTTTGTGGAAAGGCCCTTTTGCCGCAGCGACCCATCCTTATATTTACTAGGTGAACTATATACGAGATGGGTTCACCCTGATTGACCGACTGTTCAGAATAATCTGTGCATCGGGTTGAGGGTGGCAACATAAGACGATGGCAAAGATGCGGCCGCATCCGATCCATTGCAGGGAGGACTTTTGGGCCAACACAGCAGCGACAATAAATGGACGACGCCAACAAGGCATGCCCCTTTAGCCCCTGCTGAGAATGCACTGGCAAAGGGCGTAACTGCATGACCATGTATCTTGCCGTCATCGGCGGATTGGTTTTGCTGCTGCTGGCGGGCGATCTGCTGGTGCGTGGCGCGGTAGCACTGGCGGTGCGGCTGGACATTTCACCTTTGATCATTGGCCTGACCATTGTTGCCTTCGGCACCTCTGCCCCTGAATTGATGATCTCGCTTGAAGCGGCCTTGGGCGGCTTGCCCGGCATTGCCATTGGCAATGTCATCGGATCGAACATTGCGAATGTGCTTTTGGTACTTGGCGTGCCGGCCATTATCTATCCTATCTGCTGCGATCAATCGGGCATTCGGCGCAACACCTTTATGATGATCGGCGCGACGTTGGTGTTCATCGCCTTCGCCTTCCAAGGCACGTTCAGCTTTACCAACGGCTTTGTCATGGTGCTGATGCTGGCGGGGTTTCTGGCCTATTCAGCGTGGCGCGCCATGGCGCAAAACGACGAAGACGCTGACGGCATGGAAGAGGTGGAGGGAATTCCCACCGGCACACCACGCATGGTCATCTATATCGTTCTGGGCCTTATTGGTTTGCCACTTGGGGCCAACCTGCTTATCAACGGTGCCAGCGAAATCGCCCAACGCTTTGGCGTATCCGATGCCGTAATTGGCCTGACCGTTGTGGCCTTGGGCACGTCGCTGCCAGAGCTTGCAACAACCGTTGTGGCAGCCGTTCGCAAACAAACCGATGTGGCGATTGGCAATGTGATCGGCTCCAATCTTTTCAACATTCTGGCCATTATGGGGATCACCGCAGTAGTGACACCCGTGCCCGTGCCTGACCAAGTGTTGCGCTTCGACGTTTGGATCATGTTGGCAACGGCGCTGCTAATTTTGCCGATCGCGCTTTTCCACAAATCCATCACACGCCCTGTTGGGATTGGCTTCTGTGCGGCCTATGTTGCCTATATCATGTTCGTTCTGGCAAACGGCGCAGGCGTAGCTTGAACGAGATGAGTATGACAGCACCTAAAGCAGCATTGGTTACGGGCAGTGCCCAACGTATTGGCCGCACCATTGCGCTTGATTTGGCCGCGCGCGGATTTCGCGTTGGCCTGCACTGCAATAAATCAACCGATGCCGCCGAGGCGCTAAAGGTTGACATTGAGGCGGCAGGCGGCACCGCCTGTGTGCTGCCAGCCGATCTGGCCGATGAAGCCGCAACCAATGCCCTTGTGGCGCAAACCACCGAAGCCCTGAACGCGCCGCTTACCCTGTTGATCAACAACGCCTCTACCTTCGATCACGACACGGTAGAAACCGCCACACGGGAAAGCTGGGATTGGCATATGGAAGCCAATTTGCGCGCGCCTTTTGTGCTCTCGCAGAAAATGGCTGCTGCCCTCCCTGGCGATCAGGACGGCTTGATCGTCAATATGATCGACCAACGGGTTTGGAAACTAACCCCAGCCTTCATGACCTATACCCTATCCAAATCTGGCTTATGGACTCTAACGCAAACCATGGCGCAGGCCCTTGCACCGCGCATTCGGGTGAACGCCATTGGCCCCGGCCCCACACTGCGTAACCCCCGCCAATCAGAAGAACATTTTGCCAAACAGATGGAAGGCGTGCCCCTAAAGCGTGGCGCGGCCTTGGACGAAATAACCGATGCCATAGGCTTTATGCTGTCGGCCCGGTCGATGACAGGCCAAATGATCGCCTTGGATGGCGGCCAGCATTTGGGCTGGGAAACGCCCGATGTTGTCGGCGTGGTGGAGTGACCCGTTTCACAAACCCCTGCCTTCCTGTATAAGCACCGTGCATTCACCGCCCTTCCCCCATTTGCGAGGGCGACGAAAGGGCCACACATGACCGACCGCAGTAATGTTACACCGCTTGCCCCCCATACAGGCACAACTGCCAGCCGCCGCGTTTTTGTGAACAAGCTGGAAGTAATGGCCGAGATTGGCGTGCACGCCCACGAGATGGGACGCAAGCAGCCTGTTATCGTTACCCTTGATCTGGGCGTGACTGATGCCGCCGCCCCCTTGGGCGATAGATTGGACACTGTGTTGAACTATGAATGGCTTGTGGACATGGTGGAACAAACCCTTGCACGCGGGCATATTCAATTAGTGGAAACGCTGGCCGAACAATTGGCAGCCCATTGTTTGGAAGACGCGCGGGTGCTGGATGTTCACGTTAAAATTGAAAAGCCTGACGCCTTCGCAACTGCACAATCGGTAGGTGTGGAACTATCCTGCACACGAACTTCTTGATTCAGTAGCATTTTTCGCAGCGCAATAATGTTGAATGCTGCACTGCATCATTAATTTTTGCTAAATCAGGGCAAACGCCCTACTCTTTTGCACAGTCAATTTCCACAGTTCGCAGGCGGGAAATTAGGTGACAAAGAAGTAAGCAAGCACTTGTCAATTTCTGTTTGACTATTAAAAACACTTATAAATCAACACCTTACAATGATGCCTATTTTTTGGGCAGCGCGCTGTGAATCGCAGAAATCCGCCACTGGCATCATGCGCCCACAAATTCACCCACAAACTTATCCACAGGTTCCGTGGACAATGTGACAGCACCGTGACAAGCCGTGGTTTGTCCATTTTTTGTTCCCCTTTGCGGGGGCAAATCGTTCCCTTTCGGGGCAAAGTTCTTTATCACCAATCCTATGGATGATTCAGGCCAGACCTCTCCCAAAGCATTGCGCGGCGCACAGGCGATTGATGCCGCCTTGCGGGCTATTCCCAGCAATCCCGGCGTTTATCGCATGATGGATGAGAAGGGCGATGTGCTTTATGTGGGCAAGGCGCGCAATCTGCACAAGCGGGTTAGTGCCTATGCGCAGGGACGCTTTCACACGCAACTGATTGCCCGCATGGTGCCCAAGGTAGCACGCGTGGAGATCACCATTACCGACACCGAGACCGAGGCCCTGCTGCTGGAAAGCAATCTGATCAAACGCCTGAAACCACCCTACAATGTGCATCTGCGTGATGACAAAAGCTTTCCCTATATTTTGATGGCGCGCGACCATGCTTTTCCGCAACTTATCAAACATCGCGGGGCGCAAAATCGCCAAGGTGAATATTATGGGCCGTTTGCCTCTGCCAAATCTGTCACTGCCACGCTCAACACATTGCAAAAGGCATTTCTGCTACGATCCTGTTCTGATCACGTGCTGGAGGGGCGCACACGGCCCTGCCTGCTCTATCAAATAAAGCGCTGCTCTGCGCCCTGTGTGGACCTGATTTCCAAACCGGATTACGACGCACTGGTGGATAATGCGGCTGCCTTCCTAACCGGGGCCTCAGAAAGCATCAAGCAAAGCCTGACCGCCGAAATGGAACAGGCCGCCGCCGATATGGAGTTTGAACGCGCCGCCGCCTTGCGCGATCGCATTCGTGCGCTGGCGCATGTGCGTGAAAGCCAGGGGGTTAATCTGGGCACGGATGAAGATGCGGATTTGATTGCCGCCTATGCAGAGGGCAACGCGGTTTGCGTGCAGGTGGTATTTTTCCGTGGCGGGCAAAATTTTGGTTCCCGCGCTTACTTTCCGCGCACGGATAAATCAAACACGTTGGCCGAAGTGATGACCGCCTTTATCGGGCAGTTCTATGACAACAAGCAAATTCCGCCGCTGGTGATGGTGAGCCATGAGGTGGCAGAGGCTGAATTGCTGAGCGCGGCCCTCACCCTCAAAAGTAATCGCAAGGTCGTGATCACCAAGCCGCAGCGCGGCCAAAAGCGGGTATTGGTGAAAAACGCTTTGGACAATGCTGCCGAGGCGCTGGGCCGTCGCAAGGCCGAAGCAGGCGCGCAGGCGGATCTGCTGGCCGGTGTGGCCGCGGCCTTCGATCTTGATGGCCCCCCGCAGCGCATCGAAACCTATGACAACTCCCATATCAGCGGCACCAACGCCATTGGCGCCATGGTGGTGGCCGGGCCGGAAGGCTTTATGAAGAACCAATATCGCAGTTTCAACATTAAGGACGACACCATCGCGCCGGGAGACGACTTCGCCATGATGCGCGAGGTGATGACAAGGCGCTTTTCCCGGCTGATGAAAGAAGATGAAAGCCGCGCCCGGGGCCTGTGGCCTGATTTGGTATTGATTGATGGCGGCGCGGGCCAGCTTTCCGCTGTGCAAGGCATTTTGGAAGGACTGGGCATTGAAGATGTGCCGTTGGTGGGCATCTCCAAGGGGCCGGATCGCAATGCCGGGCGTGAGCAATTTCACATTCCCGGTCGACCCGTCTTTATGCTGGAGCCGAAAGACCCGGTATTGTTCTACCTGCAACGGCTGCGCGACGAGGCGCATCGCTTCGCCATTGGCACCCACAGGGCGCGCCGGGGCAAGGCGCAAACGCGCAATCCACTGGACGGGATTGACGGCATTGGCCCCAAGCGCAAACGCGCGCTGCTCAACCATTTTGGTTCAGCGCGCGCCGTACAACGCGCCAATTTGAAAGACCTTGAGGCCGTGGAAGGCATTTCAGGACAGGTCGCCAAACGTATCTTTGACTATTTCCGTGAAAGCTAGTGGTTGACGCCGCGCGCTTCATATGGCCAATGAACACACGCCCCGTAATCTGCTGTAAAACCAACAAGGTGATTTTGTGTCCTCAACCGTAACCACCATCCCCAATCTTTTAACTATAGGCCGTATTGTGGCCGTACCCGGCATTGTGGCCGCGTTTTATCTGGAGGCGCCCTTGGCCAATTGGCTGGCCTTGGGATTGTTCGCCGCGGCCTCCATCACCGATTTTTTCGATGGCTGGCTGGCCCGCAAGATGAACGCCCAAACCAAGCTGGGGCAATTGCTGGACCCGATTGCGGATAAGCTGCTGGTTTCTGCCGCTTTGTTGGTGTTGGTTTGGGTAGGCCATATTAACGGCCTGTCTGTGATTGCTGCGGTTATCATTCTGTGTCGCGAAATTCTGGTATCGGGCTTGCGGGAATTTTTGGCAGGTGCACAAGTATCGGTGCCAGTGACCCAATTAGCGAAATGGAAAACGACCGTTCAAATGTTCGCGCTGGGGTTCCTGCTGGCTGGCCCCGCCGGTGATGCGGTGCTGCCCGGCAACACAATGATCGGCCTGACGGGCTTGTGGATTGCTGCACTGCTGACATTGATTACCGGCTATGGTTATCTTTCCAGCGGCCTGACCCACATCATCGCCGAAGATGAACGGGCCGCGCGCGCCAAACAGAACTGATGCTCACCGTTCTCTATTTCGCCCGGCTGCGCGAACAGATCGGCAAGGCTGAAGAGCAGATCAATCTGCCCGACACCGTAGCGACACTGGCCGACCTTATTGATTGGCTTTCAGCCCAAGGCCCAGCCTATAGACAAGCCTTTGCCGAGCTGACCCAAATTCGCGCCGCCATCAATGAACAAGCCGCCACGCTGGATGCACCAGTAAAGGATGGGGATGAGGTGGCGTTCTTTCCGCCCATGACCGGGGGCTAAGCCATGATAAAAGTAACAGACAAGCCGATTGATGTGGCCGCTGAACTGGCGGCATTGGAAAACAATGATCAAGTCGGCGCGGCTGTCACATTTTCCGGCTATGTGCGCAACGACACCCTCGATGGCACGGCAGCCCTAGAAACACTCACCTTGGAACATTGGCCGGGCGCGACCGAAAAGGCACTGGCCAACATTGCGGCAAAGGCGGAAACCCGTTTTGATATTTCAGGCACGGTGATCGTGCATCGTTATGGCCCCATGAAAGTGGGTGAGATGATTGTGCTGGTGGCTGCCCAAAGCCGCCACCGCGATGCGGCCTTTGAGGCGGCGCGGTTTATGATGGATTATCTTAAAACCGATGCGCCATTTTGGAAAAAAGTTGCCCGCACAGACGGTACGGAAGAATGGGTGGAAGCCGCCACGCGCGACGACACTGCCCGCGCCCGCTGGGATGAGGGCTGATGGCCGCCAAGCGTTATCCCCTTCCCCGGCGTTTCAACGCTGCCCTCTCGGAAGCAGCTTACGACAAGCTGCGTGGGCTCAACGCCCAGTATGGCTATGGCAATAATTACCTGCTGACTATTCTGTTGGAAAATTTGGACGAAATCGCAGATACCGATGCATTGGACGCAGCCTTCAAAAAATTTGAGGCTGAATATGGCGCGCCGAAATAGGCCTCACACCAAACTAAGCCACAGGCGCAGCAAATGCCGCCGCCGTTCCATATCGGGCCAATCTTCATAGGCCGTGCGCGCATGAACCGTGACGTGATTGGAGATGAACTGCATATCTCCCGGCTGTAACCACATATCCAAATGAATATCAGGAGAAGCCGCCAAGCCATCATACAAATCCATCAAGGCGCGCTCGGCCTCGGTGAATGTCACCTCATCATGGCGATCTGCTGAACGAAAATAGTCTGAATGCCAAAAGGTGGAAAGCCTCCCATCCGCGTAAGCGCAGGGTGTTATGTCGTTTACGGGCCGTGCGCCGGGCGCATGTTCGCCCCGCAAATCAAGATTGAATGGCTCAAACAGACGCGCCGCCAAATCAGGCCGCTGCGCCACAACTTCATTATAGATGGTGACGGAGCTGGCAATACGGCTTTGGCCGCCGCTTTTTGCATCCTGCAAACACAGCAACCCCACCACATCCGCCGCATCGCAATGAAAATCGATATTGCCTGCGGTGCGGTACCGGCGCACGGCGGGGTTATCGGCCATGTCAGCGCCGCGCCATGCAGCGGGATCATCCGTCAAAACAGGCGCGACAGCCTCATGCTCACGAATGAAGTAGTGCAGCGCCTGTTCGGCAAAAGAACGATAGGTCGGCGTTTCTATTGTGCTTGCCCCGTGCCTTTGGCGTCCATCATATCCTTGCCTGGGGGTTCCGGCTGCGGATTAAAGCCTTTCTTGGCAAGGTCTGAGCTTTGGCCTTGCAGGGTTTTGTTGTCATCCGGCGGGGTGCCCATGCCTTCGCGCATTTTGCCCGGTGGCTCTGGCTGGGGATTGAAACCTTTCTTCGCCATGCCCGATATTGGTTTGGCGCCGGGGCCGGCCTCTTCTTCATTGCCAGCCTTTTTGTTCCGCCCATCACCCATTCGTTTTTTGATGGCACCGGGCCGTTTAGTGTCTTGGCCTTTTTCGGGCAATTGCATGGCACCATCGCCGCCACGACCGGTTTGGCCGCGTTCTGGCAATTGCATGGCCCCGCCATCGGGCGGGCGCGGCGCGGCATGGGCCACGCCAATGGTTGCGGCCATAGAAATCATCGTGGCCGAAATAAGAAGTGTTCTTTTCATGTCACAAACCTTCCGCTTGCCCCCCGACAGCCCAATCCGGCACAAGTATGAGCCGCGATAGATGCGCTTGGCAAGGTGATGCAGATCACTAAACTGGCTAAAACTTTTTGAGGGAGACAGAAATGGGCAAATTGCAGGGAAAAATCGCATCGGTGCTGGGGGCAGCTGGCAAAGGCAATATGGGCCAAACCATCGCCCGGCGCTTGGCCGCAGAAGGCGCAAAGGTAGTGGTGTCCGGTCGCCATGAAGATGTATTGAAGGAACTGGCAGAGGAACTGGGTGGTGACTATGTGTTGTGTGACATCACCGACAAGGCATCGATTGACGATATGGTGAACACAATTGTTGACCGCCATGGCCGCATTGATATTGCGGTTAATGCGACCGGTTGGGGATTATTAAAGCCGTTTCAAGAAACCACTGAACAAGAATTGCAGGATATGATGGCGCTGCAGTTCAAAGGCCCTTTTCAGTGGATGCAAGAGCTTACAGCCGCAATGGCTAAGACGGGCGGTGGATCGATCCTGCAAATCTCGTCAGCCACAGCTACCATCATGCTGGATAACCACGCCGCCTATATGGGCACCAAGGCGGGCATTGATCATGTGGTGCGCTGCGTTGCGAACGAATTTGGGGCGCAAGGCATTCGCGCCAACTCAATCTCTCCCGGCTTGACCGAAACCCCGATGACTGCGGGCACGCCTAAGCCCATGATTGATGAATTCGCCAAGGGGTATCCGCTTGGCCGCATTGGTACATCAGATGATATTGCTGCCGCCGCGGTTTTTTTGGCCAGTGATGAATGCTTCATGACCGGACAAAACTTACAGGTGAATGGGGGATTAACGCTTAGACGCAATCCCAACACGGCAGAAATTATGGGCAGCTTGACCGGTGGCTAAGAAAAGGGGTGAGCAAATGTTTGCTTCACCCCTTCGATGTCATTGCTATTTTTTCGTTGGCGCTTTTTTGGCAGATCCCTTTGGCGGATCTGGCTGAGGATTAAACCCTTTCTTGGCGGCTTCCTTTTTTGGGTCGCTCTTACCTTTGGCTTTGCCTTTTGCCGGTTTTTTGGACGCTTTTTTCGCCTTCATTTTTTGGTCGGCTTTGGACTGTTTCGCATCCGCTTTTGAATTTTGCGATGCTTCGGTCTTTTTGTCCGGTTTTTGCGGTGCCGCCTGCACAGCACCCACCGTCCCAACCGTCATGATGGCCGCGATACCGATTGCTGCCCATTTTCCAATTTTTTGAGAACGCATTTCGCGCACCTCCCTTTCTGTAGTTGCCACACCCTTGCGCATAGCCTACGTCAAAATGGGAGAATTGCAAAATTCCTCAGATTTCTGCCAGTTTTTCACCATCCCATAGCACCTCTTTCGGCGCGGGATGGGAAATGAACGCCGTGGGGCTGGCGGTAAAGCCATAAGCGCCGCTCGCCTCTATCACCACCAAGTCGCCCGCGCAGACCAAGGGCAGGTCTATCTTTTGGCCCAGCAGGTCAATGGTGGTGCAAAGGGGGCCGACAATATCTTGCGCCGCAATGTCGTTAGATTGGCTGATGGCTTGCAGCCGAAAGTTCCGCCGGATCGCGGCACCGAAATTACCTGTCGCGGCGAGATGATTGTTCAAGCCACCATCGCACAGTGCGATGCGGGTACCGCGGCTTTCCTTCACCCGCACCACTTGGGTGATGAACCAGCCTGCCTCTGCCACCAGGGCGCGGCCAATCTCCAACGCGCAAACGGTTTGCGCAAAGCGAGGATTGTTTTTGAGTTTATTGAGTAGTGGCACATCCAGCGCGGCCACAGCGGCTTCATCCAGCGGCGCTTCGCCCGCATGAACGGGCACCCCCATGCCGCCGCCAAACACCAGATGTTTGGGAGAAAGATCCACTGCCTCACACACTTTCTCAAACAAGGCCGCCATGATGGCATGGTTTTCGGCCACCGCATCAGCCTTGAGGCACTGGGTGCCGGAATAGATATGCAAGCCTTCAACATTGAGGTGCGACAGGCCCATGATGTGGCGCACGGCCTCTATTGCTTCATCTTCATCAATACCGAACTGGGTTGGCCGGCCTGACATGTTAAGGCCAAATCCTTTGGGCACCTGATTAGGCGACAGGCGCACCAGCACAGCTTGGGTGCGCCCCAGTTCCTGCGCAATGACGCTGGCGGCTTCCGCCTCATCCACCGATTCCACGACCAGATGCCCTAGGCCATTTGCGATGGCTTCACTCAATTCCGCGTCCCGCTTGGCCGGGCCCGTGAAACTGATGACATTGGACGCAAATCCTGCGGCAACCGCGCGGCGAAACTCGCCGATAGAGGACACATCCAGATAAGGCACATGGCCTTGCATCGCCTTCAATAACGCTAGGTTGGGGTTGGCCTTCAACGCATAGGAAAGCTGGAAAACGCCCTGAAACAGGCTGGTCAATTCAGCCGCGCGGGCACGCACGGCCACCACATCATAAACATACAAGGGAGTGCCAAATTGATTGGCCGCCTGCTGTAACCGGGCTTTAAGGGCCTTATCCATTACCGCCATCAACCATGGCGACAATGCGATTGATGCTGTCCAGATTTTCCAGCGTGGCATCTTGCGGCCCAAGGGCCAACCCCGTTTCAGCCTCGATGAAGGTCATCAGTTCCACCATGGCGAAACTATCCAGCATGGCGGCTGAAAACAGCGGCGCGTCATCTGTCGCCACATCTTCAGGGTCAACCTCAAGCGTATCGATCAAAAAGCTGCGGATTGCGGCGGCAGTGAGTGCCATCAGGTAAACCCCGGTTGCAGATGTGCTATAAGCGAAACGCTACGCCGCCTGCTTACGACGCACAACTGCGTCATAATCCAGCATCAACGCCTCTGCCATTGGGCCAACGGTAAACTTGTACGGCCCAATCTCGGACACAGGCGTCACCTCCGCGGCGGTGCCCGTGATGAAGCACTGATTAAAGTCTGCCATTTCCTCCGGCTTGATGTGACGTTCAATCACCTCAATCCCGCGGGCTTTTGCCAGATCAATCACCGTGCGCCGCGTAATACCATCCAAAAAGCAATCAGGCGTGGGGGTGTGCAGCTTGCCATCTTTCTCAAAAAACACATTCGCGCCTGTGGCCTCTGCTATGTAGCCGCGATAATCCATCATCATGGCATCGGCATAGCCTTTGTCTTCTGCCGCATGCTTTGACAGAGTGCAGATCATATAAAGGCCCGCCGCTTTCGACTCACACGGAATGGTGGCCGGGCTGGGGCGCTGCCATTTGGAAATATCCATGCGGATACCTGCCAAGCGTTCTTCCGGCTTGAAGTAGCTGGGCCATGCCCATGCCGCCACTGCCACGCGGATGGTGTTTTGTTGGGCAGAAACTCCCATCATCTCAGAGCCGCGCCATGCAACCGGGCGCAAATAGGCATCGGTTAAACCATTGGCCTGCATGGCCTGATGACAGGCGGCATCAATCTCGTCCATCGTGTAGGGAATCTCAAAGCCCAAAATCTCGGCACTGGCGAACAGGCGTTCGGTGTGGGGGCGCAGCTTGAAGATCTCGCCCTCATAGGCGCGCACGCCTTCGAACACGCAGGAGCCATAGTGCAAACCATGGGTCAACACATGAACCTTGGCATCGCGCCACGGCACCATTTCGCCGTCCATCCAAATCGAGCCATCGCGCTGATCAAACGGAATGAGGTCCATTGTCTTCTTCCCTATAGTTAAAGCCCAGCCGGGAAACCCCACATGCCGAGCTTTGCAAATCTGTCTAAACTTCCCCACCCGACTTTCACTTTGTGTCGCTGAAGGGTTGCGTTTGGTAGCATCCTGCCGTAAATATGTCAACATGGCTGACATAAAAGACCCAAACAACCCCAACGAACTGCCTGCCCGCGGCCCCGACCGCACCTCGGAACGGCGGCGCAGTGCCGGTGGCCCCGGCCCGAACCTGCTGTTTTTGCGGGATGAGGAGCTGCGTCAGGGCATCGAACTGTTGTTCTATGGCTATCGGGATTTCATCTCCGACCCCGATGAAGTGCTGCAAAAAATGAACTATGGCCGGGCGCATCACCGGGTGATTCACTTTGTGGGCCGCAATCCCGATCTGACAGTCGCTGAGCTGCTAAACATCCTGCGGATTACCAAGCAAAGCCTGTCCCGGGTTTTGAAACAATTGGTGGAAGACGGCTATATCGAACAAAAGGCAGGCACAAGGGACCGCCGCCAAAGATTGTTGCGCTTGACGCCCGCAGGCGAAAAGCTGGAACATGATTTATCGGAACCACAGCGCGCCCGCATGGCCCGCGCCTATCGCGAGGCCGGACCGGAAGCCGTTGCCGCCTTTCGCGATGTGCTGGCCGGATTGATAAATGAGGAAGACCGTGATCAAGTATTGGCTTCGATCGCGAAGGAATAGCAATTAGAGCATTTTGAAAATGAGGCGCCATGAGCACACCCGCCCAAGATGAAGCGCCGCATATTTTGGTGGTTGATGATGACGACCGCCTGCGCGACCTGATCTCACGCTTTTTGGCTAAGGAAGGTTTTCGCACCACAATGGCGTGTGATGCCGCCCAAGCCCGTGGCCGCATGAACGGTATGGTGTTTGATGCGATTGTGCTGGATGTGATGATGCCCGGCGAAACCGGTTTTGAATTTCTGAAATCCTTGCGCATTACAGATGACACCCCGGTATTGATGCTTACCGCCATGGGCGAGGTAACAGACAGAATTACCGGCCTTGAACACGGTGCCGATGATTATCTGCCCAAGCCGTTTGAACCGATGGAACTGGCCTTGCGCCTGCGGGCAATTATGAAACGCAGCGCGCAAACCACTGCGCCGGAAACAAGCGAGCGCCAGCGCCTGCATTTTGGTCCCCTCACCTATGATGTGGGGCAAGAAAAATTGAGCCGGTCAGATGGCAGCACCATCAAATTAACGGAAGCTGAAACACGCCTGCTGAAAATATTGAGCGCACGGCAAGGCGCGCCCATTGCGCGGGAAGACTTGGCGCATCTCACCGGAGCGGGGCAGGATCGCGCAATTGATGTGCAGGTAACACGCTTGCGCCGTAAGATAGAGCGTAATCCGCGTGATCCCCAATTTCTGAAAACCGTGCGCGGCATTGGCTATCGGCTTGTGCCCGATGCCACGCCGGACACCTGAGATGATGCCATGAGCATGGATCAAGAAACACCGTTGCCGGAAGCCCCGCAGCGCGGCCTGGGCACCAAGGCCCCAGCCTTGAACTGGCGCGACCCGCGCGACTGGTTGGGCAATATGGTGAAGCTGCTAAAGGGCCTTACCCCGCAAGGATTGCTGCCGCGGGCGCTTATCATCATTGTTGCCCCCATCATGCTGCTGCAATTGATGATGGTGATCATCTTTTTCGACCGCCATTGGGACCGGGTGACAGCGCGCCTTACCCGCGCCGTTGCCGGCGATGTGGCGGCCATGGCCGATATCTATGACAACAATCCCGCGGGCATATTGCGAGCCCGCCAGATTGCGCGCGCTGAATCCCTATTCGCCATAACTGTTTCCCGCAGCGCCACCGAGACATTGCCACCCCCTGCCCCACCACCTTGGTATCACTTCAATTTGTTATACGAAATTTTCAACAAGGAAATGGCAACCACATTGGAGGAACGTCGCTATTTTCTGGATCTGGATAGCGTGCCCAAATTTGCCGATGTGCGGGTGGAACTGAAAGACGGTGCGATCATGCGGGTGCTGGTACCGTGGCGCCGCATTTCGTCTTCCACTGCCTATATTTATATTTTGTGGATGGCGGGGTTATCCATCTTTTTGCTGACCATTGCGATCCTGTTTTTGCGCAACCAGATCAGGCCCATCACCCAATTGGCCAAGGCGGCAGACCATTTTGGCCGCGGTATGAATGTGCCCGGCTTCAAGCCCAGCGGGGCCAGCGAAGTGCGTGCGGCGGCACGTTCCTTCATCGCCATGCGCAAAAGGCTGGAACGCCAGATTGCCAATCGCACCGCCATGCTGTCAGGCGTGAGCCACGATCTGCGCACCCCCTTAACCCGTTTGCGGCTGGAACTGGCATTGATCGACGACAACGCAACCGCCAAAGCTATGCAGGATGATTTGGCCGAGATGGAGCGCATGCTAAACGCCTATTTGGCGTTCGCCAAAGGGCTTGAGGCAGACCCGGCGCAAGAGATTGAGACAGGCAAATTGGCGCAAGATGTGGTGACGCCGTTGCAGCGCGGCGGGCGCGACGTGACGCTGACCATCACAGAAAGTGTCACCATGAAGGCCCGGCCCTTGGGGCTGGCGCGCGCATTGACCAATTTGATCGAAAACGGCTGCCGCTATGGCAGCAAAGTTGCCGTTACCGTACAAACCACCGGGCGCTTTGCGGAGTTCATTGTAGATGATGACGGGCCGGGCATTCCGCCTGATCAGCGCGAAGAAATGTTTCGCCCCTTCACCCGCGCCGAAGAAAGCCGCAACCAAAAAACCGGCGGTGTGGGGTTGGGGCTGGCCATCGCCCGTGACATGGCAAATCTGCATGGCGGCGACATTGCCTTGGGCGAGGCTCCCATGGGCGGTTTGCGCGCCGTGCTGCGCCTGCCCTATGCGCCGCTTAAAATATGAGCGGCACAGACAAAATTGTGCCCCGCCCTGCTGTGGGCGTCGTGGTGTTGCGCCGTGACAGCGTGTTACTGATCCGGCGCAAAAACCCGCCACGCCAAGGCCATTGGTCTATTCCCGGCGGTCGCCAAGAAGCAGGCGAAACCATCCGCGAAACTGCGGTGCGGGAGGTGCGGGAAGAAACCGGCATAGAGATCACGCTTGGGCCGCTGCTCGATGTGATCGACGGTATCTTCCACGATGAAGATGGCACCCTCACCCACCACATGACGCTGATTGATTTTGTG
The DNA here is from genome assembly GCA_049609145.1 of Alphaproteobacteria bacterium. Classification (GTDB taxonomy): domain Bacteria; phylum Pseudomonadota; class Alphaproteobacteria; order SPJN01; family SPJN01; genus JBMYYF01. The sequence goes on along the minus strand of JBMYYF010000010.1, from coordinate 83,254 downwards.
GCAGAGGCTTTGAGTGGCGATCCACAAGCCGGAGATGATGCAAGCGAGGCGCGGTTTGTGCCGCTGAGTGATCTCGGCCCCTATGATCTATGGGCCGAGACGGATCGCATTATCAGGCTGGGCGCTGCGCGCCTTGGCGCTTAAGCGGCCGCCTGCTCCCGCATGGCCAAGGCTTCTTGATAAGCCGCGTTTTCTTCGGCGATGGTGGTTTTGCTGAAACGCACCAATACCGCGGTGAAAGACACCAGCACCACCGCGCAGCCCATATAGAACAAGCCATCTTGATAAGTCAGTGCCTCAGACTTGAACAGAAAGCCTGCCATTACGGCACCGGCATTGCCGCCGGCGCCCACAATGCCCGCAACGGCGCCCAGCGCCTTCTTGTTCACGAAGGGCACCACGCCGAAGGTAGCGCCACAGCCCATTTGCACGAACAGGGAGAACACCAGCATCACGCCTACTGCCAGCACCAGCACGGTCATTTGCGAGAACACAATCAGCGCAATGCCTTCTGCCAACAATACCGCCCCCAACAACCAAACGCGGGCTTGCAAGCCAGACTTCTTGGCCACCTTGTCGGACGCCCAACCGCCCAAGGTGCGGGCAAAGATTGCCATTACGCCAAACAGCCCGGCGATAATGCCTGCGGTGGCAAGCGACAAATCAAACTCATCAAAGAAATAGAGCGCTGCAATATTGTGCAAGGTGAGTTCTACCCCGAAGCACGCGCCATACATGGCAAACAAGGCCCATACGCGCACATCTTTCGCCACCTCTTTCAGCCCTGCCAAACTGCCTTTGGCATCTGCCTCATCGCGCGGCAGATCTTCCAGATTACCTTCCGGCAGATCGGTAGTGTATTTCCAATAAAGCGCCGCAACGCCCAACATGATGATGCCCGGCACAATCATCGCCACGCGCCAGCCCATGGCGTCTTCCACACCAATCATCAGGACGACCGTCAAGATAACCGGCATAGCCATTTGGGTAATGCCGCCGCCCAGATTGCCCCACCCTGCCGTGGTAGCGTTGGCGGTGCCAACAACGTTTGGCGCAAACATCATGGAGGTGTGATATTGCGTGATCACAAAGCTCGCGCCGATGGCCCCAATCGCCAAGCGGAACAGCAGGAAGGTTTCGTATGATTGCGCAAGGCCGATGGTCATGACCGGGATGGAACCGAGCACCAGCAAACCGGTATAAGCTTTGCGCGGCCCGATCTTGTCACACAGCGCCCCAATCACAATGCGCACAAACACCGTGATCGCCACCGACGCGATAATCGTGTTGCCGATCTGCGCTTTGGTCAGTCCCAGGTCTTCGCGCACCAATGGCATCAAAGGCGCGATACCAAACCAGCCAAAGAAGCACAGAAAGAACGCCATCCAAGTGAGGTGGAAGGTGCGCATCTGGATGGTTTTCAAAGAGAACAGAGAAATGCGGGTCGCTTTAAGGTCGGGGTTGGGGAGCACGGCACTCATGTGATCATCCTTCAGGTAAGCAGTGTGTCTGCCCCCTTCTATGCAAGCGCCGTGCCAAGTCTAAAATTTGGCTGATTTTCATTCTTTGCCCAAAAATTGGTCAGAAATGCTGACCTTTGACACCCTACGCAGCACAATAGGTCAGCAATGTTGCCCATTTTTAAGGCAGCAATACTGACCTAACTAGATTTCTGTGCAAAATCAGGGCAATGGGCGGCCAAAGCGCCTGAAAAGCCCCCAAATTGCCCAGAAACAAACTTGGCACGCTTCCTGCATAGAGGGGGATAGCAAACAAGGAGACTGCTTTTATGAGCCCGCAACCGCTTGAGAAATTAGTTGTTATCGGTAACGGCATGGCCGGTATGCGCACAGTGGAAGAACTGCTGAAGCGCGACCCCGCCCGCTACCAAATCTCTGTCTTCGGGGCAGAGCCGCGTGTGAACTACAATCGCATCATGCTGTCGCCCCTTTTGTCGGGTGAACAAACCTTCGACGAAATCGTGATCAACGATCAAGCCTGGTATGATGACAATAACATCACGCTTTATAGTGGCGATGAAGTGATCAGAATCGACCGCGAGCGCAAATTTGTGGAATCAGCCGGCGGCATTATCGCGCCTTATGACAAATTGCTGGTCGCGACGGGGTCTGACCCCTTCATCATTCCCGTGCCCGGCCACGACCTTGAAGGGGTGATCACCTTCCGCGATGTGGATGATGTGGATGCGATGCTGGATGCTGCCAACAAGGGCGGCAGCGCCGTTGTGATCGGCGGTGGCCTGCTGGGGCTGGAAGCAGCGACGGGCTTGGCGCTGCGCGGCATGGATGTTTCCGTCGTTCACCTGATGGGCCATTTGATGGAACGGCAATTGGATGAAAGCGCCGGCTTCCTGCTGAAAGAAGCACTGGCCGCCAAGGGCGTTGAAGTCTTGCTGGAGGCAGATACCGCGGAAGTAACGCAAGGCGCGGACGGCAAAGTCAGCGGCCTATCGTTGAAAGATGGCCGCCATTTAGAGGCGGACATTGTGGTGATGGCCGTGGGCATTAAGCCCAACACCAAGCTCGCGGCAGACGCAGGCCTGAATGTAGGTCGCGGCATTCAAGTAGATGATGGCTTGATGACCAATGATGACAATATTTTCGCCATTGGTGAATGCGTGGAGCATCGCGGCCTTTGCTATGGGCTGGTCGCGCCCTTGTTTGAAATGTCCAAAGTGTTGGCCGATCAACTCACGGGCAAAAGCGACAGCGCCTATAAAGGTTCTGTCACCTCCACCAAGCTGAAAGTTTCCGGCGTGGATGTATTCTCTGCCGGTGATTTTTCCGGCGGCGAAGGCACCGAAGACATTGTGCTGCGCGATGCCGCCCGCGGCATCTATAAGCGCATTGTGGTGCAGGATGATCAAATAATCGGCACGGTACTGTTCGGTGATATTGCCGATGGCGCCTGGTATTTTGAAAAAATCCGCAGTGCCGCCGATGTAGCTGATATGCGCGAAGGCTTGGTGTTTGGCCCGGCCTATGCATCAGGGGGTGCCGCCCAGGACCCTAATGCCGCCGTTGCAGCTTTAAGTGATGACGCAGAAATCTGCGGCTGTAACGGCGTGTGCAAATCAGACATTACAATCGCCATCAATGAGCAAGGCTTGGGCACGATAGAGGAAGTGCGCGCGCATACAAAAGCATCAGCTTCCTGCGGGTCGTGCACAGGGCTTGTGCAATCTGTTCTGGCAATCACGCTGGGTGACGACTTTGTGGCCGATGATGGTCCCAAACCAATGTGCGCCTGCACCGATCATGACCACGACACGGTGCGCAAACTGATCATCGCGCAAGAACTGAAAACCATGCCCGCCGTTATGCAGGCGCTGGAATGGAAAACGCCCGATGGCTGTCATAGCTGCCGCCCGGCGCTGAACTATTACCTCGTTTGCGCATGGCCCGGTGAGTATGAAGATCAAAATGCGTCGCGCTTCATCAATGAGCGTGTGCATGCCAACATTCAAAAAGATGGCACCTATTCCGTCATTCCGCGCATGTGGGGCGGTGTGACGAACCCGAAGGAACTGCGCGCCATCGCCGATGTGGCGGAGAAATTCGACATTCCCACCATGAAGGTAACAGGCGGTCAACGCATCGACCTGCTGGGGGTGAAGAAAGAAGACCTGCCCGGTGTGTGGGCCGATTTGAATGCCGCGGGCATGGTTTCCGGCCACGCCTATGGCAAGGCCCTGCGCACAGTCAAAAGTTGTGTGGGCGCAGAATGGTGCCGCTTTGGCACCCAAATGTCGATGAGCATGGCAGTGGAGCTGGAGAAGCTGACATGGGGCTCATGGATGCCGCATAAATTTAAAATGGCTGTATCAGGCTGCCCGCGCAATTGCGCAGAAGCAACCATCAAGGATTTCGGTGTGGTCGCGGTGGATAGCGGCTGGGAACTGCATGTGGGCGGCAATGGCGGCATTCATGTGCGCGCCACCGACCTTCTATGCAAGGTAGAAACCGATGAAGAGGTGCGGGAATATTGTGGCGCGTTCATCCAGCTCTATCGCGAAGAAGGGCATTATCTGGAACGCACCGCGCCTTATATTGAGCGCGTGGGGCTGGACCATGTGAAAGCCAAAATGGTGGACGATGCGGAAAACCGCAAGGCGCTGAATGCCCGTTTCCTTGAAGCGCAATCGCACCTTCAAACCGATCCATGGGAAGAACGCGCCAGCCAAGGCGTTGATGCCCATGAATATGAACCCCTTGCCATGCTGGAGGCCGCCCAATGAGTGACGCAAGCTGGATAGATGTTGGCGCACTGGAAGATATCAAACCCCAAAGCGCCCGTACCATCGAAACACCGGAAGGGCGCATTGCCATTTTCCGCACATTGGACGATCACGTTTTCGCCATTGAAGATAAATGCCCCCATAAGGATGGCCCTTTGTCCCAAGGCATTGTGCATGGCCACGCCGTGACTTGCCCACTTCACAATTGGGTGATTGATCTGGCCTCTGGCGGCGTTAAAGGCCCCGATGATGGCTGTGTCAAAACACTGGATGTTGCGTTGGATGGTGATCGCATCATGCTAAAGCTGGTTGCCTTGGATGAAGTCGTAAATGGCTAAGCCACGTTCCGATAAGCCCATCAAGACGACCTGCCCTTATTGCGGCACCGGCTGCGGCGTGGTGATGAGCCCTGCCCGCGATGGCTGGGCCGTAGGCGGCGATCCCGATCATGGCGCGAACTTTGGTAATCTGTGTTCCAAGGGCGCGGCTTTGGGCGATGTATTGGTGGATGATGGTCGGCTAACCACACCAAGCGTTGACGGTGTGGAAGTGCGCTGGTCAGACGCGATTGATCAAACCGCCAAGCGCCTACGCCACATTATTGATACTTACGGCCCCCATTCGGTGGCGTTTTATGTGTCAGGCCAATTGTTGACGGAAGATTATTATGTCGCCAACAAGCTGCTAAAGGGTTTTATCGGCTCTCCCCATATCGATACAAACTCACGGCTGTGCATGGCGTCCACCGTTGTGGGGCACAAGCGCGCCTTTGGGGAAGATGTGGTGCCCGGTGCCTATGAAGATATTGATGAGGCGGACCTTGTGGTTCTGACCGGCTCCAATCTGGCGTGGTGCCACCCTATCTTGCATCGCCGGTTGCGTGAAGCGCGCGCCAAGCGCGGCACCAAAGTGGTGGTGATTGATCCGCGCCGCACCGATAGCTGTGATGACGCGGATTTTCATTTGCCGCTTAAGCCCGGCACGGATGTGGCCTTGTTCAATGGCTTGCTGTGTTATCTGGCTGATCAAGGCATTGTCGATCACCCTTATATCAAGGCGCATGTAAACGGCTTTGAAGAAACACTGGCAGCAGCGCGGGCAGATGCCCCTTCCCTCAGCCATACGGCACAAAAATGCGGTTTGGAGGTTGAAACACTAAAAGCCTTCTTCGATCTTTTTGTCAGCACAGAACGGACGGTCACAATTTTTTCCCAAGGGGTAAACCAATCGGCCCAAGGCAGCGATAAGGTAAACGCCATCATCAATTGCCATTTGGCAACAGGCCGCATTGCCCGGCCCGGCATGGGACCGTTTTCCGTGACCGGGCAACCCAATGCCATGGGCGGGCGTGAGGTCGGTGGCTTGGCCAATCAACTTGCCGCCCATATGGACCCAAACAACCCTGCCCATATTGAAACCGTAAAGCGCTTTTGGAAAGCGCCATCGCTGCGCCAAGGGGAAGGGCTGAAAGCCATCGATATGTTCAAAGCGATGGATGAAGGCCGCATCAAAGCCGTGTGGGTGATGGCGACCAATCCCGCTGTCTCCCTGCCCGATAGCGGCATGGTGCGCCGCGCATTGGAAAAATGTGAATTGGTTATCGCGTCCGACGTCGTGCCCGATACCGATACATTGAAATATGCCGATATTGTTTTGCCCGCCGCCGCATGGGGCGAAAAAACCGGCACGGTCACAAATTCTGAGCGGCGCATTTCGCGGCAACGCGGTTTCAAACCCGCCCCCGGGCAGGCCAAGCCAGATTGGTGGATTATGACCAAGGTGGCCCACGCCATGGGCTGGAAGAAAGCGTTCAACTATAAGACCCCGGTGGATGTCTATCGGGAACACGCGGCCTTGTCCGCCTATCGCAATGAGGGCGCACGCCAGTTCAACATTGGGGCACACGCCAAAATTTCCTTGCGCGAATATGATGAGATGCAGCCCTTTCAATGGCCGCTCACCAAAGGCCAATCGCTTAAATCAAAACGGCTTTACGGGGATGGCAAGTTCTCAACCCCTGATGGCCGCGCCAATATGGTCGCGGTGGGCACCAAGGCGCTAAAGGCGCAAGCCACGCAGGCGTATCCCCTATTGCTGAATACCGGGCGCTATCGCGATCAATGGCACACCATGACCCGCACAGGCACAAGCCCGCGCCTTTCAACCAATCGCACCGAGCCCTTGGTTGATATTCACCCGCGGGATGCAGAACGCTTTGGTGTGAGTGATGGCGGGCTGGCCGAGCTATCCAATGAACGCGGCACAATTGTCATGCGGGTGCAGGTGACAGAGGCCCAAACCCGCGGCACGTTGTTTGCGCCAATCCACTGGACAGACCAAATGGCATCGGAGGCCATTGTTTCCAAACTGGTTGCGCCGCATGTGGACCCACTGTCCGGTCAACCGGAATCCAAAGCCACGCCAATTACCCTTCGCCCCTTTGAGGCAGCGTGGTCCGGCCTTGTGATTTCACGCAAGGCCCTTGCGCTGCCGCAGAGCGACTATTGGTGCCGATATAAGGTAAAGGGCGCATGGGTTTATGAAATTGTCGGCAAGCACCATCAAAGCGCGGTGACATTGTTTGAAACGCTCAGCCTGCCCGGCACAACCGATCGCCTTGAAGTGCGCGACGACAAGCGCGGGCTTTATCGCGCCGCCTTGATGGGCGATGGAGTGATCCATGCCACGCTGCATATCGATCGCGACCGCCCGCAACTGGCCCGTCAATGGATGGCAGATCGCTTCACCCAAAATCTGTTGGATGATGATGAACGCATTGGCCTGCTGGCGGGACGACCCGCTGGGGCCGATGCGAAGGCCGATCGCACCATCTGCGCTTGCTATGGCGTGGGGCTTGTCGCCATTCAAAACGCCATCGCGAACGGCACCGCCACAACGGTGGCAGAGGTCGGCAGCGCGCTCAATGCCGGCACCGGCTGTGGTTCCTGTGTGCCCGAGATTCGCAGCCTGCTGGCCGACACACCAACAGATCACGGCACCGCCCAAGGTGCGGCGGCGGCGTGAACACCCGACAATTTGTCAAAAAATATCCTTGTGGTTGAAGTCACGAAATTCTTTCAAGCGCCGTGATTGCAAAAAGCATTTTTCCGCCGTTTTCTGCCCATTTTGAGCCCAATTGAATTTGAGTTAAGGCAAAATTCACCCTAGTGTTTGCCCGCTGTTGGAGTGGCATTCATCGGCACAAAATAGACAGTAACCTCTAGGGAGTATCCACTATGGGATCCAAAGCCAGTATGATTCTGGCGGCGGGAGCGTTTGCGCTTCTGCCCGCACTAACGACAACCGTTTCCGCTCAATCCATTCCAGGTGTTGGCAGCTTGCCGATCCCCGCCGGATTGCCCGGCCTTGATAGCTTGCCTATCCCCGGCCTGCCCGGTGGTGGTAGTGGCGGCACACCTTCTGCCCCGCCCGTAAACTTTGAATTTTCCATCGATGAGCCGCTCGACCTTTTGGTTGATCTCGACATTCCCGGCACCGAAGGCGAACCCGGTTCGCTGGTGATCGGCCTTGCTGGCACAGAAGTGCGCCTGCCCCCGGCCAGTGGTGGCTCCGGCGGCGGCTTGCCCGGTTTGGATGCTCTGCCCATTGGTGGTGCGGGCCTGCCCGGCTTGGACGCGCTTGATCCATCTGTCCTTACCGGCCTTCTCTCCGGCCTGCCTATCCCGACCGGCGGTGGCGGCGGCGGTGGCTCAGGTGGTGGCATTCCGACCATTCCGGTTGATCTGACCAGCCTGACAGGCGCTCTGCCCATCGGCGGCGGCGTACCGGGTCTAGATGCCCTGCCATTGAGCCCGAGCGACCTACCGCTTGATCCGCAAGACCTGCTGGGTGCCTTGAGCGGTGGTGGTGCCGGTGGTGGCCTGCCTGCCCTGCCTCTTGATCTGGCCGGCCTTGCCGGTGGTGGTCTGCCGGGGTTGGATGCCCTGCCAATTGGTGGTGCTGGTCTGCCCGGCCTGGACGCCTTGCCCATAAACCCGACGGATTTGTTGGGTGGCGGCCTGCCAAGCCTTGGCGGCAATAGCGGCTTGCCCGTAGTTGGCGGCCTGCTTGGCCCGGTTTTGGGTGCTTTGCCCCTGCCGTAAGCCCGACTTACCAATTGCAGAAATACCAAAAGCGGCGGGGGAAACCTCGCCGTTTTTTATTGTATGCTTGGCTCATCTTGCTAGGCTGGCCTGCATGAAAATTGCCCCTGCCACCGATGAAGACATTCCTCAAATGGTCGCCTTGATAGAGGCGCGGCGCGAAATATTGGCGGCGGCTGAACCGGTGTTTTGGGCGCGCGGCGAAAATACGGTCGGCCTCACACAGGCTTTCTTTGGCTATCTCATCCAATCAGAAGAGACAATTGCCCTTTGCGCCTATGAAGGCACGACCATGCAAGGGTTCCTTATCGCCCTGAAACAGGCCGTGCCGCCGGCCTATACACCGCCAGGCGATACCTATTTGATTGATGACTTCGCGCTGGCCGATGAAGCCTTGTGGCCAAGCGTGGGCGTGGCGTTAATGCAAGCGGCGGAAACTGTTGCCAAGGCCAACGGGGCCGGGCAACTCATTGCGGTATCCGCCATGGTGGAACAAACCCGCAGCAAAACCTATAAAGCAGATGGCTTTAACCCGGTGAGCCAATGGTGGCATAAGCCACTATAAAGCCGCATTGAACACGGTTCACCACTATGCAGCCGCGTTCGTCCCGCTGGTGATCTGCACAAATACGTCTTCCAGATCACTTTCCTGCGTCGCCAAATCTGCAATCGTAATTCCCGCTTGAGAGACCGCTGCCAGAATATCCGACATGGGCAGGCTGGATGGGCTGTAATGCATGGCGATACGGCCATCTTCTTTCAGTTCCGCCCCCAAGGCCGCAAGTGATGGCGGCAAGGCGGTGATGGGTGTTTCCGGTGTGAGCACCAAGGCTTTATCATCAATGCGCGCCAGCAATTGCGCCTTGGGTTCGCAGGCGGCAACGGCCCCCTTATCGATGATGGCGATGGTGTCGCAAAGTTCCTCCGCCTCTTCCAGATAATGCGTGGTGAGCACAATGGTAACGCCTGCCTTGTTCAGCTCTACCACATGGTCCCAAAGCTGCTGGCGCAGTTCCACATCAACGCCCGCGGTGGGTTCATCCAGCACCAGAATGGGCGGATTGTGGACCATGGCCTTCGCTACCAACAAACGCCGCCGCATACCGCCTGACAGGGTGCGCGTATACGAATCAGCCTTATCCCCCAGCGACAGCGCCGCCAAAATTTCGCGGGTGCGTCTTTCCTTCTTCGGCACGCCATAAAGGCCAGCCTGCAATTCCATAATCTCTGCCGGGGTGAAAAACGGATCAATGTTCAGTTCTTGCGGCACCACCCCGATAGAGGCTTTGGCGTGGCGGGGGTTTTTGGTGATATCAAATCCCCAAATGCTGGCCGTACCCTCTGTCTTCACGACCAATCCGGCCAAGATGTTGATAAAGGTGGATTTTCCGGCCCCGTTTGGCCCCAGCAACCCAAAAATAGAGCCTCTCGGCACCGCCAGATCAATGCCTGTCAGGGCCAATTTCTCCGGCTGGCCATTTTGGGCGCGATAAATCTTCTTCAGGCCCTTGGCCTCAATCGCGAAATCGCCCGGTCCGTCCATCATTTACGCATCCCCCAAAATCACCCCACGAGGCGGCCCGCGGCAGATTGTGCAAACCCGCAGAACGGGCCGCAGATCGCTTGCGGCTTTACCCGCAATGGGTATCATCGGTTAAGAATTCAGGTCAACGTGCATGTTGCCATGGCAGCGCTGTCCTGATGGAATTATGAGGACTTTTTCCATGACCGATGCAGCAAAGAACGCCCCGGAAGTAATCGAAGTTGATGGCCACAAGGTGGCCTGCGACGGTGGCGGCGGCCCGCTGGGCCATCCCAAGGTATTTCTGGAAATGGGCGACGACAATGAAGTGCCCTGCCCCTATTGCGGCCGCCTATTTAAAAACACCGGCACGGGCCACTAGGAAACTTGGCAAGCATGGCTGATCCAAAACCCGTTGACGACCCCGGCAAGGGCATAACGCAAGACCACCATCTTTATCTGGTGGATGGCTCGGGCTTTATCTTTCGGGCCTATCACGCCATGCCCGCACTTACCCGCTCAACCGATGGGCTGCCCATTGGCGCGGTATCGGGTTTTTGCAACATGCTGCACAAGCTGATCGCTGATGCGATTGAAGACCCCGATCAGGAAAGCCCGACGCATCTGGCCGTTGTGTTTGACGCCAAGGGCGGCACGTTCCGCAACGAGATTTATGATCTCTACAAAGCCAACCGGGATGCCCCGCCGGAAGATCTGGTGCCGCAGTTCCCTCTCACCCGCGATGCAACCCGCGCCTTTGGCTTGCCCTCCATCGAACTCGCCGGGTTTGAGGCCGACGACATTATCGCCACCTATGCCCGCGCCGCCGCCGACAAAGGCGCGCGTGTCACCATCGTTTCGTCCGACAAGGATTTGATGCAACTGGTCGATGACAACATCACCATGCTGGACACGATGAAAAACAAGCGGGTGGATGCCGAAGGCGTGGTGGAGAAGTTTGGTGTTGGCCCCGACAAGGTGATTGATGTGCAATCCCTTGCAGGTGACAGCGCTGACAACGTGCCCGGCATCAAGGGCATTGGCATTAAAACCGCGGCTGAATTGATCAATATGTTCGGCGATCTTGATACGCTGCTGGATCGCGCCGAGGAAATCAAACAGCCCAAACGCCGCGAACGGCTGATGGAAGGCGGCGAGGCCGCGCGCCTCAGCCGTGAACTCGTGACTCTCAAGCTTGATACGCCGGTGCTGGAAAGCGCCGGGGCCTTTGCGCTTAACCCGCCAAACGCCGATCGCATCATGGCCTTTTTGACGGAAATGGAGTTTCGCACCCTTTCCAAACGCGTTGCCGCTGATCTGGGCGTTGAAGCGCCCGAGATCAAGAAAGTAACCGACAAGCAGGCCAGCGCCCCCAAAAGTGAGGCCGAGGGCGGCGGCACACCGGGCGCGCCGATTTTGCCCGATGGCGCAGAAATCAATCCTGATGATTACGAAACAGTGACAACCCCTGCCCGCTTGGCCGAATGGGTAGCAGAAGCCACCCTCCAAGGCTTTGTTGCCATCGATACGGAAACCACCGGGCTGGATGCCATGAGCGTTGATCTGGTCGGCGTCTCGCTGGCAACGCAGCCGGGCAAGGCGTGCTATGTTCCCTTGGCGCATAAGGGATCAGACGGGGATGGGCTGGCACTGGATGGCACCACGCCGGATCAAATGCCAATGCAAGAGGCGCTGGCGCTGCTTAAACCGCTGTTTGAAGACCGCGGCGTTCTCAAAATCGGGCAAAACCTCAAATATGATATGCTGCTGCTAACGCGCTATGATATTCGTGTCACGCCCATTGATGACACGATGCTAATGTCTTACGCGTTGGAAGCGGGCTTAACCGGCCATGGCATGGACCCGCTAAGCCAACTGCATCTGGATCACACGCCGATCCCCTTCAAAGAGATTGCGGGCACAGGCAAAAAGCAACTTACCTTCGACCAAATTCCGGTGGATCAAGCCACCCGTTACGCGGCAGAAGATGCTGACATTACCTTGCGGCTTTGGGGCCATCTCAAACCACGCTTGGCGGCTGAGCGTATGACCACCGTCTATGAAACGCTGGAACGCCCCTTGGTGCCTGTGCTGGTACAGATGGAAGGCAATGGCATAAAGGTAGATGCGGGCACGCTTTCACGCCTGTCGGGCGATTTTGCGCAAAAGATGGGCGCGCTTGAAGCCGATATATATGAGATTGCGGGCGAAAATTTCAACATTGGCAGCCCCAAACAGCTTGGCGAAATATTGTTCGACAAGATGGGGCTTGAAGGCGGCAAGAAAACAAAAACAGGCGCATGGGGCACCGGCGCCGATGTATTGGAAAGTCTTGCGGCACAGGGCCATGACCTGCCGCGCCGTGTGCTTGATTGGCGTGGCCTTTCCAAACTGAAAAGCACCTACACGGATTCCCTGCCTGATCATATCAACAAAGATACAGGCCGGGTGCATACCAGCTATTCACTCGCCGCCACCACCACCGGGCGGCTTGCCAGCACAGACCCCAATTTGCAGAACATTCCCATCCGCACCGAAGACGGTCGCAAAATCCGTGAAGCCTTTGTGGCAGAAGAAGGCAATGTGCTGCTGTGCGCCGACTATTCACAGATCGAGCTGCGCCTGCTGGCCCATATCGCCGAGCTTGAAACCATGCGCCAAGCCTTCCATGACGGGCTTGATATCCATGCGATGACGGCCAGTGAAATGTTTGGCGATCCAATCGAGGGCATGGACCCGATGGTACGCCGCCGCGCCAAGGCCATTAATTTCGGGATCATTTACGGCATTTCAGCCTTCGGCCTTGCCAATCAATTGTCGATCTCACGCGAGGAAGCCAAACAATATATCGATGCCTATTTCGAGCGATTTCCCGGCATTCGCCATTATATGGAAGAAACCAAGCAGTTCGCGCGCGACAACGGCTATGTAGAAACCATCTTTGGCCGCAAGGTACATTTGCGCGATATGAACAACAAAAACCCGGCCCATCGCGGCTTTATGGAACGCGCCGCGATCAACGCGCCCATTCAAGGCTCTGCCGCAGATGTTATCCGCCGCGCCATGATCCGTATGCCGGATGCGCTCACCAATGCGGGTTTGAATGCGCGCATGTTATTGCAAGTGCATGATGAACTGGTGTTCGAGGTGCCGAAGGATGAGCTGGACACAACAATCAACATTGTCACCCAGATCATGGAAAACGCCTGCGCCCCGGTCCAATCAATCACTGTACCTTTGATCGTGGATTGCGGCACAGGCCAAAGCTGGGCCGAGGCGCATTAACCCCTAATGCCCGTTGGCGGTTTGCATATCCGGAAACTCTGAATAGATAGCGTTCAACAAATAGATCGCATCTTCCACCCCTTGGGCATCTGCGCGCTTCAACCAATAGACCGCCTTGTCTAAATCCGCCTCAAAATACTCGCCGCTATAGTAATAGTGCCCCAACAGCATTTGCGCCTGCGCGTGATCGTTACCGGCGGCGGTTCGCAAATAGTTCAGGCCGCGCGACACATCCTGCTCCAGCAAGGTGCCGGTAATGTAAAGCTGTGCTGATTGATACTGGCCTTCGATATGTCCGCTGGCGGCCGCCTTGCCAAGCCAATAAGCCATTTTGGTGTTATCGCGTTCCACCCCCACACCGGAGGCATAAAGGCCGGCCAGCAAAAATTGTGATTCCGCGTGCTTCAGCTTGGCAGCGCGCGCCAACCATCCCGCCGCCTTTTTGTGATCAACCGGCAGCCCCTTACCTTCAAGATACAGCATACCGATGGAATAGTGGCTTTTGGCGTGGCGGCGTTTTGCGGCCTCACGCCACCAATGCAGCGCCTTGCCGACATTCTTACGAACCCCACGGCCTTCCATATAGCGTTCACCAAGCTCATATTGCGCCTGGGGGTTGCCGCTGCGGGCTTTCCACGATGTTTCTTCAAGCCCGGCGGCATATGTTGTGGACAGCGGCAACAGGGCCAGCACAAACGCAATGGTTGCGGCCATCAGCCATGCTGTGAGGTTGCGAATATATTTACCGCTTCCGGTCATACGCCATGCTCCAAGGTGCCCAGCCTTCCACTTCAAAATATAAGGTCGGGCCAATTTGTCAAATCGCGGTAAGGGAGTATCAGCCCTTCAGCGCCACCATGGCAACTTCGTGCAAAGCCGGATTTGCCGCTGCCAAAATCTGGCCGCCATCATAGCATGTGTTACCCTGCCAATCTGTCACCAATCCGCCTGCGGCCTCAATGATGGGAATAAGCGCCTGAATATCAAAGGCTTTCAGGCTGGATTCAATGACCAAATCCACCTGCCCCATGGCCAATAAGCCATAGCCGTAACAATCACCGCCCCAGCGCACCATCCGGCATTGATCTGCCACACGCCCAAAGGCGGCTTGTTCTGCCTGTGTGGAAAATATTTCCGGATGCGTAGCCATAATCATCGCATCTGCCAATTGGGTGGTCGCGCTTGTTTGCAAGACGCGCGTTCCAGCCTGATCGACAAACTTGTTTCTCCCCTCACCACCAAGCCAACGCTCACCGGTATAGGGTTGATCCAACACGCCATATATGGGGCGCGTGCCATCATTCAAGGCGATCAAGGTGCCCCACAGGGGCAGGCCCAAAATAAAGGCGCGTGTGCCATCAATCGGGTCAAGCACCCATGTATAGCCGGAACGGGAAGGCACATCGTCTTCCTCCTCACCCAGCACACCATCATCAGGAAAATACTGTGCAATCAACGCGCGCATGGCGCGCTCGGCTGCCTTATCCGCCTGTGTCACAGGATCAAAACTGCCCGGCGCCGCTTTATCGTCGACAGCACCATGGGCGCGAAAAAGCGGCCGAATAGCCTCGCCTGCCGCCTCTGCCAACTTTTCTGCAAATTCAAGTCTGCCGTTTAACCCAGCCATTTTCATCTCCGCTGTTTGAGTTTGATGTAGCGGAGGCGGCAAGTCACGTCACGCAGTTTTTACACGGGGATATTGATAACGGGGCTGGCCCAAATTTCAGGCCGAAAATGGTGGACCCCGCCCAAGGGGGGATAGGGCGGGGTCCGAATGGCGCGGGTTTGGAGGATTGGGGGATGTCAGCCCGCGCCGCCCATCGCACGCGCAAGATCTAGCAAGCGTCGGCGTTGAGTCTGTGGAATTGTATAATATGCTCGTATCAGGTCTGCCGTTTCTCGATTGGCAAGTACATCGCCTTCCGGGATATGGTTTCCGTTGTTGTGTCCCGCTTCACTCCCCTGTGTGAATTCGATATCACCGTTTGCGTTGTGGTTGCCGTTCAATCCATTCGCGGCTTTGCCGTTACCATTTATCGTCTCATGATCTGCCCCGGCACAGGCTTGCGCATCTTGCAAACCTTCAAAGAAAAACGCGACAGGAACAGATAACGCCCGGCTAATATCCCAAAGTCTACTTGCACTCACGCGGTTTACACCGCTTTCGTATTTTTGAATTTGCTGGAACTTTATTCCAACAGCTTCGCCCAGTTGTTGCTGTGTCATGCCGACCAACCACCTACGATGGCGCAACCTTTGGCCGACAAATTCGTCCACCGGATGAGACATGGCCACTCCCTTACTCATCATATGTTACGGAGTATGCGCACAATCAGCCCACCAGCCGAAAACGCGCGCAGAACTCCATTCGGTATTCAGGGAAACCGCCAAGGGCGTGTGACCGGATGATCGCTGGTGACGATTGCCGATACGCGTGCCGCCTAGTTAGTTCGGATACGCTACGCCGATAGACTGCACGCTATTCACCGCACAACTCGACTTAACTCTACCCTGATTACCACGCTTACAATGGGGCAAAACCAACCCGATTCGCTCCATTGCCTATTATCATAGCATCCAATGACACATGGTCAATGGAATAATGACTCTAAAGTGTCTATTCCGCCGCCATGCGGGAGGCTTTCTTGCGCTCATTGGGGTCCAGATGGCGCTTGCGCAGCCGGATCACTTTGGGCGTTACCTCTACCAATTCATCGTCCCCGATATAGGCAATTGCCTCTTCCAGTGAGATCTTGCGCGGCGTGGTCAGCTTCACAGCCTCATCCTTGCCCGAGGCGCGAACGTTGGAGAGCTTTTTCCCTTTAAGCGGGTTCACGATCAAATCATCATTCTTGGCGTTCTCGCCGATGATCATGCCTTCATAAATATCCACGCCCGCATCGATGAACAATACGCCGCGTTCTTCCAAGTTCCACAATGCATAGGGCACGGCCTTGCCGGTTTCGGATGACACCAGCACACCGTTGCGACGCGCTTCCACGGCACCACGGTAGGGACCATATTCGCGGAACAGGCGGCTCATAATCCCGGTGCCACGTGTATCTGTCAGAAACTCGCCCAAATATCCGATCAACCCACGCGCAGGCGCAAAGAACACCAAGCGCGTCTTGCCACCACCGGCGGGCGACATTTCTTGCAGCTCACCCTTTCTGAGTGACATCTTTTCGACCACAACGCCGGAATAATCTTCATCCACATCGATGATGACTTCTTCAATCGGCTCCAGCCGCTTGCCGGTTTCAGGGTCTGTTTGATACAGCACCCGCGGGCGCGATATCGAAAGCTCAAACCCTTCGCGGCGCATATTTTCGATCAACACGCCCAATTGCAGTTCACCACGGCCTGCTACTTCAAAGCTGTCGCGTTCTTCCGTGTCTTTCACATGGATCGCGACATTGCCTTCGGCTTCTTTCATCAAGCGCTCGCGGATAACGCGGGATTGCAGCTTGTCCCCATCGCGGCCCGAAAGCGGTGATGTGTTGATGGAGAACGTCATCGCCAAGGTGGGCGGATCAATGGCCGGGGCGGCAATCGCCTCGGTAATGGCCGGATCAGCAAGCGTATCGGCCACTGTGGCTTCAGAGAAGCCAGCAACCGCCACAATATCACCGGCGCGGGCTTCATCTACTGCCACACGTTCAAGGCCACGGAAGGCCAGAATTTTAGTGATACGGGTTTGTTCGATGCGCTTGCCATCACGAGATAGGGCGTGCACCGGCAAATTGGGGCGCAGCACACCGCTTTCAATACGGCCCGTTAGAATACGACCCAGAAAGTTGTCGCTTTCAACCGTGGTTGCCAACATTTTAAACGGCGCGGCCTCTGCCTCTGCGGTTGCAACGGCAGGCGCAGGCACATGGCTTACGATTGTTTCAAACAAGGCGGAAAGATCGTCGCGCTTTTCCTCGCCTTCTTTATAGGCCCAGCCATCGCGGCCCGAGGCCAATAGCATGGGAAATTCCAATTGCTTGTCATCGGCGTTCAAAGCCGCAAACAGATCAAACACCAGATCATGCGCCTTGTCGGGATCAGCCTCCGCGCGGTCGGCCTTGTTCAGCACCACAATGGGACGAAGGCCCAGCGCCAGGGCTTTCTGCGTAACAAATTTGGTTTGCGGCATGGGGCCTTCGGCGGCATCCACCAACAGCACAACCCCATCCACCATGGACAAGATGCGCTCCACCTCGCCGCCGAAATCGGCATGGCCCGGCGTATCAACGATGTTCACACGGTGGCCCTGCCATTCAACAGATGTACATTTGGCCAAAATGGTAATGCCCCGCTCGCGCTCAAGGTCATTATTATCCATCGCCCGTTCGGCAACGCTTTGATGCGCGCTGAACGTGCCCGATTGCTTCAGCATTTCATCGACCAAGGTAGTTTTGCCATGGTCAACATGGGCGATAATCGCGATATTGCGCAAAGGTTTTGCAGCGCTGTCAGACATGAGCTTAAATCCAGTAAAAGAGTTAGCGCCGCGGGTATCATGCAATCAGGCACCGGGGCAACGCGCTGCGACGTCCCTGCGTCCTTAAAGCCTTATTTCAGCGTAAGCTGCGTAATCACCGTATCGACCGATTTGCCGAATTTGTGGCCCACATTTTCCAATGTACCAACATGGCGAAAGCCCAGTTTCGCGTGTAAGGCGCGCGAGGCTGCATTTTCGCTGTCGCCGATCACCGCCACAAGCTCTCTGATTTGGGTTGAAGCCAAGGCCGCCAAAACGGCCGTCATCAACGCTGTTCCAACCCCCTGCCCTTGGGCATGTTCAGCCAGATAGATAGAACTTTCCGCCGTAAATCGATAAGCCGCCCGCGCCCGATATGGCGCCGCATAGGCATAGCCCAGCGGTTTTTGGTCCTCATCTTCCGCAATCAGCCACGGCAAACCCGCTGCCAACACCGCATCAATGCGACCGGCGATTTCTTCCCGCGTTGGAGGTTCTTCCTCAAAAGTGGCTAAGCCCGTTAACACATGGGGCGCATAAATGGCAGCAATCGCTGCGGCATCCCCCACACAGGCCGACCGTATTTTCACTTTATTCAGCCGCCAATGGGGGCCTTGTGTCACGCGCCGGCCGCAGCTCAAGCGCGCCGAGATTTTCGGCAACCTGCCGGGCAAGCCTTACCAGCCGATCAAGTCCCGCAGAGGGCTCATACAGGGCTTCATCCATATAAAGCGCGCGGTTTACCTCTATTTGCAGGGCGTGTACCCCGCTTTGCGGCCTGCCATAATGGGCCGTTATGTGTCCGCCTGCATAGGGTGCGTTGCGCGCTGATTGAAATTTGTGCGCCAGCACCGCATCTTCCACCCCACGCACAACCGCCCGTCCGCAAGACCGCCCAAACCGATCGCCCAACACCAAATCCGGCAAGATCGATCGCCCTGTCATGCCAGCGGCCCGGCGCACCGCCGCAGAAGGCATGGAATGCCAATCAATCAAAATGGCAAAGCCAAATTTCTCCGCCGTTGCCTCCAACAACCTCTGCAAGGTGGCATGGTAGGGGCGATAGAAATGCTCAATACGCCATTCAGCTTCTTCATAGCTTAATTTGTCACGATAGATGGATTGCCCCGACCCAACGGTCCGCGCAATGGTGCCCAGCCCGCCTTTAACACGAGCGCTGCCACTGCGCACATGTGATGGGGCAGGCCCATCAAACATGGCGGGATCAAGCTCATACGGCTCGCGGTTCACATCCAAAAACACCCGCGGAAAGCGCGCGGCAACAACCGGCACGCCCAAGCCCGCAGCAGCACTTGCCACCTGATCCATAAAACAATCTTCTGAACGGCGCAGGCTTTGCGGATCAAGCGATGATTGGTCCACAAAACTCTCTGGATATACCGCGCCGGAATGGGGTGAACTCATCACCAGCGGCAAAAGCTGTTCCTGCGGCTCCAAAACCGTGAGCGGCTGGTCAGCCAGCGCTTGCAACATGTCGTCATTCTTCAACTGCATTCGCCATGCCTGTGCCGTTTCTCGCCTGCGCATCCCTAACCCCGCATAATCAATTGCCAAAACCTTAGCAGGAGTTAACGGCAAGGGCGAGACTGCCAGCCCCACGATTTGCGCCAATATGATTTATTCAACGACGAGTTGGTCGCCAACGGCCATTTGACCACCTTGCACCACATCGGCATAAAGCCCGCAATCCATATGGCCAAAATGGGTTTTCAGCAGGGCTGGAATATCCAAATCCCGCTGGGCCGTGGCGGGATTTACCTGCGTGGCTGGGCAACGAACAATTCGGTGAAACCCGGTAAAATGCGCTGTACCAACCCTGAAACTCTTGCCTTCCCAGTCAAATTCCTCAAAGGGCTTGGTCCCTTCAATCACCACATTGCCGCGAAAACGCTCCGGGTCTATCTCGTGCCCGATCTTCTCCTCCAAGGCCCGCACGCTTGCGAGATTGATGATAGAGATGGATCGGCGCGGCACATCGGTGAAATGAAAATCGTGCGCCGTGACGATGCGCGGCGCGCCGGCCAGCTCATCGCCCAGAAATTCGGCAATGAAGCGCTCTATCTTCGCGCGCCCTTCCGCCGTTTTCAAAGAGCCAGACACCGCGACATCGCCCTTTTGCGATAACGTCAGCACCGCGCCTTCATCGTCAAATTGCGTTTCCAAGTGCGCCAAGGCTTCATGCTGCATAAGCTGCACAAAATTGGTTTTGCGGAAAAAGCTGGGTGCGCCTTCATCAAAAGCGCCGCTGCCCGCCTCTATCGCATAGGCACGATCGACGGGAAATGGCGTGTCGGGCACCAACGAAACCTCATCCAACGCTTGTGGTTTCAATCCTTTAACCGGATAGCGGAAAAGACCGTGCACAATAATCGACATCAATTTTCCTTAGCGTCAATCCAAGGAATAGCGGCAATCTCAATGCCTTCCTCTGTCAGCTCCTTGGCTTCTTCTACCGTGGCATTGCCATAGATATTGCGATCTTCCGCGTCGCCATAGTGAATTTTGCGCGCCTCGCTGGCGAACTCCTTACCAACATTTTCGCCATTTTCTTCAACCTGTTTGCGCAGCGTCTTCAACGCCTTGCGCATTTGCTTCGCGGCTTTTTCCTGCTCTGCCGATTTGCGCGCACGCCCGGTTGCCACATTAGGGGCCATCACCGCTTTTTCAACCCGGCGGGTGGCGCATTCTGGGCAACGCACCTGCCCCTTTCCCCGCTGCTCATCATAAGCGGCGGATGAGGGGAACCACGCCTCGAACTCGTGTTCTTTCACGCATATCAGATTGTAGCGGACCATATGCCATAATTGGCGAGATGCCGCGGCAATTGCAAGCGCGCTTAAAGCCCCATCATGTCGCGGAAATTGTCCGCATAGAAACGATTGCGCGCCGCTTGCGAAATACCCGCGCGATCAAGCCCCGCATCAAACTTGCCAATTGGGTCACGGCCCCCTTCCGGGTGCGGATAGTCCGATGAAAAGAGGAACAAATCATCGCCTGCCTGCGCCGTCATTTGCCCAACATCTTCTGATGGAAATGGCGTGAACCAAACTTGACGCCGAATATAGTCCGACGGTTTCATCTCCAACTCGCGCACAGCGGGATCTGACTTCGCAAACATTTTGCCGCCATTATCCAGCGTGGCCAAAAAATCAGGTACCCAGCCTGCGCCTAGTTCAATCACGCCACCTTTAAGCTTGGGATGGCGGGCAAACACGCCGTCAAACACCATAGCAGAGAGAAACATCTGCGGCGCAAAGGACAGCACGATCAAATCTTTCACGCGAATATTTTCGCCGCCACCCAGAAAATCTGTCGGGCGTTCGCGGCCATTATTCTCATAGGCTTTTGGCAGCAGCCGCGTGCCCTGCCCGATATGCAGCATGAACGGCACACCGCGTTCGGCCAACAAGGCCCAAAGCGGGTCATAATCAGGATGACCGGGGGATTTGTCGCCCGCCGGGGCGGCAGGCACCCAAAGGGCCTTGCAGCCCATATCGATCGCAGCATTTGCTTCTGCCAAGGCGCGGTCGGCATCATCCAGTGTGAGGGAACCTACGCCCAGCAGCCGCGGATCATCGGCACAAAAGGCTGCCATGGCGCGGTTATGTGCGCGCATACCGCCATAGAGCACCCGGGGGTCTTTCCGCCCCACATATTGGGTGGCGGCAAAGGTTGAAAACACAAGCTGCGCCTTAAACCCCAATTGATCCATCGCGCGGCTGCGCTCTGTTACATCAAATGCCCCAAGGGCGGCCCAGCCTTTAGGCCCGGCAATCACATCTTCTGCCAATTTGTCTGTCGCGGCTTTATCTGCCACCCGTTCTTGCGCAGCTTTGATGGCCTTTTCAGCCATGGCGCCTGCGGCCCCCAAATAGAGATCACCAATTTCGTCACGCAAATCCGGGTCTGCGTGATCCTTCACCCATGTGAATGTTTCCATCACATGGCTATCGGCATCAAAACAGATTTTGTCACCGGCATAGGTGTTTTCGGCCATTGCTTCTGCTGCACTCATAATCATTGCCCCCTTCTTATTTGGGGCAAATGGTGCGCTGCTATTTTGTGTGAATCAAGTCAAAAGGCATGTCATGTGCCAGCGCTGGCACTTGCCCGCGGGCTTTATCTACCCGCGACAGGTCTATTTCGGCCAATGTAACCCCCGGTTCCGCACCCCCATCGGCCATAATTTCGCCCCACGGGGCCACGACCAGCGAATGCCCATAAGTTTGGCGGCCATCTTCATGCGACCCACATTGCCCGGCTGCCACAACAAAGGCCCCGGTTTCAATCGCGCGGGCTTGCAACAGTGTATGCCAATGCGCCTCCCCCGTTATTTGAGTGAAGGCGGCAGGCACCATCAACACTTGTGCGCCGGCTTGCGCCAGCGCCCGATACAAATAAGCGAAGCGTAAATCATAGCAGATGGAAAGGCCAAACCGGGCTTCCGGCAAATCGACCACTACCGCCTTGTCGCCGGGGCGATAGGTTTTGCTTTCACGGATCGCTTCCCCATTCGGCAAATCCACATCGAACATATGGATCTTGTCATAGGTCGCGCGCACGGCACCCGACGGATCAATCACAAAGCTGCGATTAGCAAGTTGGGTATCCGACAGCTTGATCGGCAAGGAACCTATGAATAGCGTTTTACCAAGCTCCCCCGCCAAGGCTTGAAACGCTTTCAGCGCCGCATCGTCATCTTGCGATTGGCATTGCGCCAGTGACGCCGCTGAACGCCTCTCCATCAGTGATGTCACTTCCGGTGTGGCGATCACATCTGCGCCAGCGCTGGCTGCCTGCCGGATCAAGCCCGCCGCGATATCGATGTTCTCAGAAATAGACCGCGTCGCGGTTAGCTGCACCAACCCGACTGTGAAGCAAGACATACCCTAGCTTGCCAGCAACGGATCAAGTTTTCCGGCGCGTTCCAGCGCGAACAAATCATCGCAACCGCCAACATGCGTATCGCCAATGAAAATTTGCGGCACCGTATAACCGCCATTTGCTTTGGCGGTCATCTCAT
Source organism: Alphaproteobacteria bacterium (assembly GCA_049609145.1). Taxonomy (GTDB): domain Bacteria; phylum Pseudomonadota; class Alphaproteobacteria; order SPJN01; family SPJN01; genus JBMYYF01. Next base: position 60,574 of record JBMYYF010000010.1, on the reverse strand, counting down.
CGCGCAGATCAGCATCCATGCCCACATCTATCTCATTATAGGCCACGCCCTTTTTCTTGAGCAGCGATTTAGCCCGGTGGCAATAGGGGCAAAGCATGGTCGTATAAATGGTTGTTTCAGCCATAAGATCGGTTCCTTCTGATGGCTCTATATATAGGCCGCAGGCATGGCTAGACAAGGGTGCGCGCAAAAGTCAAAACGTCCACCCGCGCCGCGCCACCTTCCAGCAGAATGCGCGCGCATTCATTTGCCGTGTGGCCGGTGGTCATAACATCATCAATCAGCAATATCTGCGCCCCTTCAACCTTCGCTACGCGATCAAGGGCAAAAGCCGCCATCACATTGTCGCGCCGCGCCTTGGGACTGCCGCGCTGTGGCCGGGTTGATTTTGCACGCACCAGCGCGTGTTGAAGGGGCAATTTCTCATATCCCTGCGCCCTCAGGCGGGTCTGCACCGCCTGCCCAATCAACCCGGCTTGATTGAATTTACGCTTGAGCAATCGCCATCGATGGATCGGTACCGGCACGATGAGATTATAGGCCGAAGGATCATCCGGCATATTACGCACCATCAAATTGGCCATCGCCGTTGCCATATCAGCGCGATCGGCATGTTTAAGCGCCAGCACCATTTCCCGCGCCCGCCCGTCATATTCTACCGCCGCCCGCGCCGCCGAAAAGCAGGGCGCCATATTATCCCGGCACAGCGAACAGCCCGGTCGGGTGCGATCCCTATTCAGCGGCAGGCCGCAAGGACCGCAAACGCGGGCGGGCAAAAAGGCCATTTCCTTGAAGCAATCAGCACATATCAGCCCCGGCTCCATCACCCGGGCACTACAGGCCGCACATTGCGGCGGCAAAGCCAAATCAACCGCAAAGCGAAGTGTTTTCCGCACTGTTTCCGAAATCCCCATGCGCCATCATAACCTGCTTCTCGTGCCTGCGCGAGCGTGCCATAAGCACCCCATGAACGATGCAGCCCATATCGCCCCTTTCAACCGCGCCCTATTACGCAAGCGACGCACCCGCCTGCACGGCAAATTTGCCGAGGCTGATTTTCTGTATAACGAGATCACCACCCGGTTGAGCGAACGGCTAGAAGATATTTCCCGCACTTTCGCAACCGCGGCTGTGCTGGGCGCACGTGGTGCCGTGCCCCCCCTTGCCAATGTGGACCGGGTTTTTCATACCGACATGACAGCCCATCCCGGCGCAAACCTTGTGTGCGATGAAGACATGCTGCCCATCAAACCCGCCAGCCTTGATCTTATCTTCTCGCCTATGGCGCTGCATTGGGTGAACGACCTGCCCGGCGCGCTTATTCAAATGCGTCAAGCCTTGAAGCCCGATGGCCTATTGCTGGCAGCCTTTCCCGGCGGCAACACCTTGCACGAATTACGCCATTGCCTGTTGCAGGCCGAGGCTGCACTAACAGGCGGCGCGGCGCCCCATATTGTTCCATTTATAGATCTACGCGACGCAGGCAGCTTGTTACAGCGCGCGGGCTTTGCCCTGCCCGTAACCGATGCAGACCGTATCAACGTCACCTATCGCAACCCCATGCGCCTACTGCATGATTTGCGGCTGATGGGCGAAGGCAATGCGATGGCAGCGGCCCCGCAAAAACCGCTACGCCGTGATGTGTTGATGGAGGCGATGCGGCTTTATCAGGCTGAGTTCGCCAATGCGGATGGCACTGTGCCCGCTACGTTCGAGATAGTCTATCTAACAGGCTGGGCCCCCCACCCGGATCAGCCAAAACCCTTGCGCCCCGGCAGTGCCAAGGCCCGCTTGGCAGATGCGCTGGGCGTGCCAGAGATTAGCGCCGGAGAAAAACCGGGCGAGGGCTAAGAAATGCGTATGAAGTCCTTCTTCTCATAGCCGCGGCGTTGCAGGCACACTTCATAGCCGTTTCTACCACCTCCACTATTTGTGTTACCCTCAATCGTTGTGAAACGATCCGCGCTCGCCTCAACAACAATACCTGTATGCACCCAATCATTCGCCGTTTTACGCGATAGAAAAATGGTGCCCGGCGCCAACTTTTTACGTTCTGCTGCGCTGCGCACATCTGCTTCCTTTACAAACGCGCCGCGGTGCCTCGCCTGCATGGCGAGCACATCACAAGAAACACTGCGCGGAAACGGCATGGCACGTTCCATCTCAGCGGCGGCCTGCTTAACAAGCAAACACACAAACCCGGCGCACCAAAGCCAATCGCGTCCGTCTTTGCCGTTCATGTAAAGCCGCACCCAAGGACCACTGTTTTCTCCCCCGATCTCACGGGGGTGTTGGGCCAAATGCTGCTTGGCAATCGCCACAACCGTCTCACCCAAATCATCCGGCACCACAGGCAATGGCGCAAGCGCCGCGCGCACAGGTGCCGTCAAGGCATCAAACGTCGCCCGCGTAACCTTGCCGGAAGCGGGCAAGCCCATTTGTTCCTGATATTCAGCAACCGCACCAGCCGTCGCCGGGCCAAAGATACCGTCAACCGCAACATGAAAGCCATGCAAACATAGCCATTCTTGCGCGGCCTTGGCGTTTTTGCCACGTTCGCCACGCGCAACGGTTTTTGAAAATACGAACTCAGCAGGCAGTTTCACTTGGGTCATCACATCCTCCTTGTTTGGAAGACATAATGACTCAATAGTTGTATAAACTAAATATACTCTTTTTAGTTGGACCAACCACCATCCACCACATGAATGGCCCCGGTGGTAAAGCCGCTTTCATCACCGGCAAGGTAAACTGCCAGCGCCGCAATTTCATCGGGCGTGCCGATACGGCCCATGGGCTGACGCGCAACAAAGGCTTTGCGCGCTTCCTCCACATCCCCTTGCGCGGCAATGCGATCATCCAAGGATGGGCTTTGCACGGTGCCGGGGCAAATAGCGTTGCAACGAATATTCTGGGTCACAAAATCTGCCGCAATTGCTTTGGTCAGGCCAATCACCGCTGCCTTGCTGGCCCCGTAAACAAACCGGTTTGGCGCACCCTTAATAGACGACGCGACAGACGACATATTCACAATCGCCCCGCCGCCTTGATCGATCATACCCGGCAGCACCGCCCGGCACAGCCGATACATAGATTTTACATTCAGATCGAATGAGAAGTCCCAGTCCTTCTCATCGCATTCCAAAATCGTGCCGTGATGCACAAAGCCTGCACAATTGAACAATCCGTCAAACGGTCCGTGTTCGGCGATAAGCGCCGCGATGGCGCCGCCATCTGTCACGTCCAAGGCTTGTGTTTGCGCGCCCGCAACATTCTCAAGCGCGGCAGCGTTAATATCGGTCGCCAGTACATCTGCCCCTTCGGCCACAAAGGCCTCCGCCGTTGCTTTGCCAATACCTTGGCCTGCAGCCGTGCACAGAATTTTCTTACCCGCTAAACGCCCACTCATCATGCGTTCCTCCATTCCGGCCCATTCGGAAACTCATATGTCTCCAGTGAAGGCTTCAACATCTCCACGCTGTAACCGGGCATGGTGGGGGCCATATAGGCACCCCCGTCTACCCGCACCGGGTCTACAAAATGTTCGTGCAAATGATTGGCGTATTCGATCGCACGCCCCTCTGTAGAGCCAGAAACGGCAATGTAATCAAAGGCGCTGATATGTTGCACATATTCGCAAAGCCCCACACCGCCGGCATGAGGGCACACGGGCACATCATGCTGGGCCGCCAGCAGCAGCACAGCAATCACCTCGTTCAACCCGCCAAGGCGACAGGAATCAATCTGACAAATATCCATCGCATCGGCTTGCAGGAATTGCTTGAACATCACCCGGTTGTGGCAGTGTTCCCCGGTCGCGATTTTAATGCCCAGCGGGCGCAACGCATCCCCAATGGCTTTATGGCCCAAAATATCATCGGGGCTTGTGGGTTCTTCAATCCAATAGGGCTGAAACGGTGCCAGCTCGCGCACCCATTCAATCGCTTGGTTCACGCCCCAAATCTGGTTTGCATCAATCGACAAAGTGATCGCATCACCGCATTCTTCCCGCATGGCGGCAAGGCGGCGTCTATCATCTTCCAGCGATCCGCCCACCTTGAACTTGAGGTGCTGAAAGCCTTCTTCCTTGGTGAAGTAGTTACATAGCCGACGCATCTTTTCGTCTGAATAGCCCAACCACCCGGCGGAGGTGGTGTAAGCGGGATAACCCTGCGCCTCAAAAGCCGCGATACGATCTGCCTTGCCTGCGGCCTTGTCTTTCAACAGATCAAGCGCGGCGGCGGGGGACAACACATCATCAATATAAGTAAAGTCCACCGCTTTCACGATTTCTTCCGGGCTCATATCGCTGAGCAAGCGCCAAACCGGCTTGCCCTCCACCTTGGCGATCAAATCCCACACGGCGTTGACAATGGCCGCCAGCGCCAAATGAACCGCCCCTTTTTCAGGGCCAATCCAGCGGGTTTGACTGTCCGACGCCAAGGAATGCCAAAAGCCGCCCAAATCGTTGCGAATGCCGTCAAGATCGCGCCCCACCACCAATGATTTATAGGCCAGCGCCGCCGCCACGCAAATTTCGGTGCCGCGGCCAATGGTGAAGGTAAGCCCGTGGCCTTCCGGCCCGTCGCCATTATTGGTTTCAAGCACTACATAGGCGGCGGAATAATCCGGATCAGGATTGATCGCATCAGACCCATCCAACATCTTCGATGTGGGAAAACGAATATCGCGCACAGTTAAATCGGTAATTTTCAGCATAACGCCCCTCAAACTCACACTTTCCCGCAGGATACATTTCCCTTCTGCCGTGTCACCTATTATCGTGCTCATAGTGACATGAGGGAAACAGATGAAACGCTACGCTATGGTGATCGGCATCAAGCCGGAAAAAATTGAGGAATATAAGGCCCTGCACGCAGATGCATGGCCCGGCGTGCTGGCCGCCTTGAAAAAGGCCAATGTCAGCAATTATTCGATCTATCTCAAAGACCACACCTTGTTTGGCTATCTGGAATATGATGGCGACGATTTCGATGCTGATATGGCCAAGGTGGGAGAAGACCCCACCACGCAAAAATGGTGGTCCTTCACCGATCCGTGCCAAGTGCCGTGGGGAAACCGGGAAGAAGGTGAACACTGGGCCATGATGGAAGAAGTATTCCATATGGACTGACAGTCCAACACAGGGAGAGAGAGAATGGAAAATGTCATCAAAATCGGGGTGGGGCTGGTCGCTCTGCTATTTACCTTTAACGGCTTGATGCTGATGTTTGCGCCAGAGGCAGGCATTGGCGGCTTTGCGATCACCGCGGAAGGCCCTGCCGGGTTAAACACCGTGCGCGGCGACTTGGGCGGGCTGTTCTTGGGCGGGGCCATATTGGCGGCACTTGGCATGTTCAAAAACAAAGCCTATTTGCTGGCGCTTGCCATCGTTCTTGGGGTCATCATGTTGGGCCGTATCATCGGCCTTTCCGCAGATGGTTTTGCGCCCACCACCTTGGTCTTCCTGTTGATAGAGGCGGTAGCCGTAACCGTTCTCATCATGGCGCACCGACAATCTGATCTAGGCGCGTAAGACCCAAAAGAAAAAGCTGGTTGGATCAAATCATCCAGCCAGCCTTCTCAACTCGGTCAACAGATTTGTTTATTGCCCCAACAAATCTCCCACCAGTGGCAAACCACCGGTTACGCCACCCAGGCCCCCTTCAAGGCCACCGCCAAGCACATCGACACCGGGCACACCATCAAGCGGCAATCCGCCTGCTGAGATAGGGGAAATAACCCCGTCCAGTCCGCCAAGCCCGGCACCACCACCGGAAAGGGCACTGAGATCCAACCCTTCAAGGCCCGGCAAGGCAACAGGCAATCCACCGCCGCCACCACCAGCCCCAATGACAGAGCCGCCGGGCAGACCGTCCAAAGATAAGCCGGTCAAATCAGGCATGGACCCGCCGCCCAGTGCCGACATAACCGGTGCCAGCATGATTTGCGCCTCTGCCACCAGCGCTTGAATTTGCGCGGGGTCTGTCGGCACAGCGGGCAAGCCTGTACCACCCCCGGCACCGCCGCCATTTTGGCCGAGCACCGCCTCAACATCTGCTATAATTGCTGTGAGATCTGGCGCGCCGCTGCCGCCAAGCGAGCTGAGCGCCGTGCTTTCAACCGTTTCTACCAAAGTGGTTGCGCCGCCAGTAACACTCGACACCGCGTTATCTAACGGATTGGCACCGCCTGCCCCACCTTCATCATCATCTACTTGATCAAACCGCACGAATGATGCCGAAAGGTCCATCCCCTCGGGCGAGATTTTCACCCCGCTGTTCATTTCCATTGCGTTTACACTTGTTCCCCAAAATAGTCCGGTCGACAGAACGGTTGTAAGGGCAAGCGCGCTGGCCCCTTTATGCGCGCGCCTTGCCAAACCATCGTTTTTTCTTGCATGTGCCATATCTCGCTCCGATGCTTTTTCTTCGTCTTGGCCCAATGCCAAGTTGATGAAAAGCAGGATGGCGCTTCATGGTTAAGCAAGTCTTAATATCGAAAACGAACCGCCCCAATCTTGGGAGATTGTTAACCATATCAGTTCATTTTGGGACGATTGCCTTATTCAGCGCGTGCCTTTTGCGCAACCTCGAACAAGTCTTTCGACAAGTCCGTTCTTGCCAAAATCTTATCAAGGGCCGCTTTCATGTGGTCGGCTTGGGCCGCATCAAACCGCCGCCAACGCCCCAAGGGACTAAGCAGACGCGCCGCGATTTGCGGGTTGATCTTGTCCAGCACCAATAATTGTTCCGCCAAAAAGGCCGCGCCCTCACCCGCCGCATCATGAAACCGCAACGGGTTCGACATGGCATAAACCCCAATTACAGAACGCACCTTGTTGGGATTATTGATGGAGAAGGCAGGATGATCAAGCAGCCCCTTCACCTGATCCAACGTGTCGGGCAAATGGCTCATCGCCTGTAGGGCAAACCACTTATCTATCACATTGGTATCGGCTTCAAAGCGCTGGTAAAAGTCTTTCAGCGCGGCGGCACGATCATCACCCCCACGGTTATTCAACACGCCAAGAGCCGCCATGCGATCTGTCATATTGGTTGCGCTGCCATATTGCGCCACCGCCAGCGCCGCATGATCATCAAGCCGCGACAGCAAGCCCAGCGCTGTGTTCTTCAAGGCGCGCCGCCCTGCACTTGCCGCATCGGGACTGAACGGCACGTTTTCGCTCAAACCATGGTAAAGCGCGCTCAACGCAGCCTCATGCGCCTGTGCCAACTCCCGTGCCAAGGCTTCACGCACATTATGGATGGCCGTCACATCGATCACTTCCACCGCCTCTGCCAAGGTGCTTTCCCCGGGCAAGGTCAACATCTGCGCCTTGAACGCATTATCGATATTTTGATCGGCCAACACATTGCCCATAGCCGCGATAAAGCCCGTGCGGGAACTTTCCTGCCCCCGCCCAGCCAAATCAGCCACCAATATTTCCGTGGCATAGCTTTGGCCTGCTTCCCACCGCGCAAAGGGATCACTGTCATGCGCAATTTGGTGAATGCGCGCCGCATCACCTTGTTCATATTTCACATGAACAGGTGCCGCAAAGCCGCGATTGGCCGAAAGCACCGGTTCAACCTCAACCCCTTCAAACACAAAGGACTGGCATTCCTGTCGCAAAACCGCGCCAGCCGGATTTGGCGTAACGGCAAGATCGTTGCCCTGCGGCCCGATCAACCCCAGCCCCAAGGGAATAACCATTGGCTGCTTCTGCGCTTGGCCCGGTGTGGGTTTGGTTTGCTGCGCCACCTCAACAACAAATTGTTTGGTTGCCGCATCATAGTGCGAAGCCATCGAAATTTCGGGCGTGCCTGCCTGCGCATACCAGCCTTTGAAATCTGCCAAATCAATACCTGACGCATCGCTCATGGCGGCGGCGAAATCATCACAGGTAACGGCCTGCCCGTCATGGCGCTGAAAATAAAGGTCCATACCCTTTCGGAAATTGTCTGCCCCCAACAGCCTGTGCATCATGCGGATAACTTCCGCCCCTTTTTCATACACAGTGGCGGTATAGAAATTGTTGATCTCGATAAATTCTGCAGGCCGCACCGGATGCGCCAACGGCCCGCCATCTTCCGGGAATTGGCGTGCGCGCAGGGTCTTCACATCTTCAATGCGTTGCACGGCGGCAGATCGTTCATCGGCCGAAAACTGCTGATCGCGAAAAACCGTTAATCCTTCTTTCAAGGAAAGCTGAAACCAATCACGGCACGTTACCCTGTTGCCAGTCCAGTTATGGAAATATTCGTGCGCCACAATGCTTTCAATAAACGCGTAATCCTGATCGGTTGCCGTTTCGGGATCAGCCAACACATATTTGGCGTTGAACACGTTGAGGCTTTTGTTTTCCATCGCGCCCATATTGAAATCGGACACTGCAACGATGTTGAACAGGTCCAGATCGTATTCAAGGCCAAACACCTCCTCATCCCATTTCATGGACCGTTTCAAAGCATCCATGGCATAGGCGGCGCGTGGAGCGTTGCCATGTTCAACCCAAATGTTCAACGCAACCTCGCGGCCTGAAGATGTAATGAAGTCATCGGCCAAGCATTCAAGATCACCCGCCACCAAAGCGAACAAATAGCAGGGCTTTGGGTGCGGGTCGTGCCACACGGCCTCGTGCCGCCCGTCATCCAAATCGCGCGCCGAAATTTTGTTGCCGTTTGAAAGCAATACGGGAAACGCGTTTTTATCTGCCCGCATTGTGACGGTAAAAGTCGCCAATACGTCCGGGCGATCAGGATACCATGTAATGCGCCGAAAACCTTCCGCCTCGCATTGGGTGCAATATTTGCCGCCCGACATATAAAGCCCCTCAAGGCGTGTATTGGCCTTGGGGTTGGTGCGGGTGATAATTTCAAGGGTGGCCGTTGCGGCCTCTGGTGCCATTGGCAAGGTCAGCACGCCATTGTGAATGGTATAGGCGCTTGGCTCCACATCCATCGCATCTTGCGCCAGATGCAGCAGCTCTATGTCTTCACCAAACAGCTCTATGGGGGCATCTGCAATACCTGCGGGATTGCGATGCAGGGACAATACCGCATGAACGATTGTGGCCTCTGCCTCCAGATCAAAGGTCAGCGCCACATCATCTACCAGCCAATTCGGCGGGCGATAGTCACTTAGTTTAATGGCTTGGGGCTGGGTTTCGCTACGTGCATCCATAGGGCAATCTCCTTAACTGCCCTATGGTGTAGTCATTTCGCGCAACAGCGGCAAGCGCGCAGGCGGAAAGAATGAAAGGCTTAGCCCTTCACGCCGCGCAAACCGTCTGTTGGGTCTTGATCCAACGGAATGCCTGCCTGTTCATTGGCGCTCATTTCCTTCAACAAACCATCAACCACGCCATAATCGTTCATAATCCGGTCAAACCGCATTTGCAGAATTTGCTGCATTTCCGGCGCGGTGAAGATGTATAGGCGGTTGGCCTCTATCGCCTGCATCACCAATTCACCCACATGGATCGGGTCCAGCCCGGCTTTGATGAAGGCTTCGGCGGCTTCAAGCTGGCTTTCGTCTACTTCAGCCGATTCGCCATATTTGTCCTGCCGGTTGCGGCCCGAACGGGCAATGTTCGTTGCCACGAAACCGGGGCAAAGAACCGACGCGCCCACATTGGAGCCTTCGGCCTCAAGCTCTGCCGCCAGGCTTTCCATCATGGCGACAACACCGAATTTGGTGACGGAGTAAACGCCAAGATTGCCACCTGCAAACATGCCCGCCATCGATGCGGTGGAAACGATATGGCTTTCTTCACCATGGCCGCGCATATGTTCAAGAAAGGCCTGTGTGCCCCAAAACACACCGTTCAGGTTCACATCCAGCGTCCAGTCCCAGCCTTCATTGGTGCATTCCGCGATAGAGCCACCGCCGCCAACACCGGCATTGTTGAACATGAAATGGATATTGCCAAAGGCATCAACCGCCTTGTCTTTCAGTTCCAAAATGCTTTGGCGGTCGGCCACATCGCATAACACGCCTTCAACCTTTGCGCCTTGTTGCGCGCGAAAATGCGCCAGCGCGCCGTTCAAGGCCCCTTCTTCAATGTCACCAATCACAACATTCATGCCGCGATCCAATGCCTTTTGTACTGTTGCGTGGCCAATGCCGCTGGCACCGCCGGTTACAACGGCGGTTTTGCCTTCAAAGTTCTTGATCATGTTATCCCCCTGATCGGATGTGTTGAATTTTATTCCGCGGCAAGCTGTGCCTTGTCCAGCGCATCAAATTGGTTTGCCAGTTCCTCACCCCCGGGCAAGGCACGCACGCGCGCCAATATATCTTCGCGCGTTTGCACCCGCCGTTCATCGAACACGGTGGTTGAATGCCATGCCACCATGCGGTCCCATACCGGGTCCAAAATTTCATGGCCGGGCTTGGTGCTGCTGTCTTTCAGCTTAAACGTGAAAGACCGCAGCTCCGACAACACCACTTGCAGATAGCCTACGTGAATGTCTTCATCCTGCCGAATGCGATCCACCAGATTGGCCGCCAAATCCGCCTCCGTGCGGCGATCCGTAAACAAGGCGGGATTACGCATAAGATTGCAGCAATGGTTGAAAAACGCTTCGGCGCGCACCTCAATCATCAGCACATCCATCAGCAGGCGCAGCAACGCCTCGTGCATTTCGGGCAGATCGGGCATTTCGCGGCCCAGATCCGGCTTGCCGATGCTTTCAGGTGGCTCCACCAAGGGATAAGCTTCCTTGCCGAACAACGCATCACGCGCGGCAAACCACATGGCATCATGCGCGCCATGGCCACTGCCCGGCTCGCCGCCTTCATCCCAGCCGTGGGCGATCAGCAACCCCTTGGCCAAATGGCCGGTTGCCGTGTCAGAAATATCTTCAACAATAATTTCCTGAAAATCCGGCGGCGGAAAATCTGCCAATGCCTGTCCCCGCGCCTCGATAATGCCGGTGGTGGTCAGTGAATTCCACAGCGTCTTCTCTTCCCCGTTTTGCAACAGAAAAGCCGCTTGCGCCTGATTGGGATAGTTCTCGCGCTTCAGCAAATCGCCAGAGGCGTCGATCAAATCCCAGCCGCGGGCGGCAAGCGCCTCAACCCACGCATCAACCGCAGGCGCACGATGCAACATGCGTGGCGACACATAGTTTCCAGCCGCATCAATACCGCCATGCAGCGTATAGCCTGCCTCGATATGAGGTTTCAGCCCGGGATGATCGCTCAATATTTCTTCTTTTGTGTAAACCAAACGCGCCACGGAAATCCCCCTATTTGTATGTGCCTATTTTCTTTTCGGCGCCGTTGCCGCCACGATGAAATTGACCAACTCATCAATCGCTTGTTCCGGCGGCACCTGCGCGCGCCCCGCATACATCAACGTTGATTGGATGGCCCCAATCATCAGCGCGCCTAAATGCAGCGGATCAATATCATCGCGCACCACACCAGCCTTGGCCTGTTCCGCAAATCCGGCGGCCCAATTATTCGCCCAAATATCCACGATGGTTTGTTCCGGCGCTTCTTCTGCCGCGATAATCGCAGGATCAGACATCACCGCGCTCAACACCCCGGGATTTTCCGATGCGTGTTTCACAATCGCCATGAAGGTTTGCTTCAAGCTATCGCGCATGGATGCCTCAGCCGGAATCAACGCCGCGGCCTCATCGATAGAGGTCATCAAATCTTGTTGGGCTTCATCTACAAAGGCCAAAAAGCACTCACGCTTATCTTTGAAATGAATATAGAACGTGCCATGCCCCAGATTGGCGGCCTTGGTAATATCTTGTGGCCGCGTGGCATGATAGCCGCGCGAAACGAACAGCTCCCGCGCCGCATCCAGCAACCGACGGCGACTTTCCGCCCGCCTGCCACCGCGCCTTTGAGGCGCTTTTGCGGCGGCATTGGTCGCCTCATCTGCGCCATCTGTCACTTGTTCCGTTGCTGTGTCAGCCATTCTAAATCTCCTTGGGGCCCATGCTCCCGCGGCCCTGACAAAATGTCAACCACATATGGAATTTTCTGCACATGCTGGCGCGAAATTCCTATGTGGCATAGACTTTCCATAATTTGGAGGACCCGGCATGACCCAGAAACGGACCACACGCATGTTAAGCCTGCTAATTGCGGCAAGCTTTATCACATCACCCCTCATGGCCCAAGGCGGCCCCGGTGGCGGCGGCGGCGGGTCAGGCGGCGGTGCCGGAAATGCCGGTGGCGGCAGCAATTTTGGCGGCGGCCCCGGCATTGGCGGATCAGGTAATGGCCCGTCTGTCGGTGGTGGCGTAAATCGCTTTGGCGGCAATCAAGATGGCGGCTCGGTCAATCGTTTCGGCGGTGCGCCAACCCAATCCGCCGTGATTGAAAATGAATCATCCTACTCCTATGGCGCAGCGTCTGCCCGCACAGAGGCCGATTTTCGCCGCGCGGTAGAGGCCGTAAACCGCGCGGCCTATGAAGAAGCCATCGCCCTGTTGCTGCGGGTGGTACAACGCGACCCCCAAGATGCAGAGGCCTATCGCTATTTGGGCATTGCGCACCAGGCCCGCGGTGAACTGCAAAAGGCGGCAGAATATTTCTACCGCACAATGGAGATCGATCCAGAGCACATCCCCGCTCTGGAAAATTTGGGCGAGCTTTATCTGGCGCTCAACAAGTTTGAAGACGCCCAAGCCATGTTGGATGAAATTCGCCGCCTTTGCGCCTTTGGCTGCGAGGAAGAACAAATGCTTGCCACCAAAATAGAAGACTATGAAGCTGGCGCAGGCCCGCAAGTCATCGAATAATGCAGGAATCCCCATGACAAAAAATATTGATCGCCGCGCCTTGATGAAACACATCCTGGCGGCGCAAAGCATTGCGATATTGCCTGTGGGTGTGGGCTATGTAACAGCCGCAAGCGCGACAGAAGATCAAATTTCCCCAGCCCAATTTCCGCAAGGTGTAGCCTCTGCCGATCCGCAAATTGATGGCATCATGTTGTGGACGCGGGCGGTGCCAACACAGGGCGGCAAGGCCCGCGTAGTGCTTGATGTTGCCGAAGATGCGCAGATGACCAAGCTGGTGCTTTCGCGTGTGGTTGAAACTGATGCGTCGCGCGATTTCACCTTGTCAGCCTATGTGGATGGCCTAAAAGCCGATACACACTATTACTACCGCTTCCGCGCATTGGATGGCACATCCCGCCTTGGGCGCACCCGCACCGCCCCTTCTGACAACAGCAAGCAACCCGTGCGTTTTGCCTTTATGTCGTGCCAATCCTATGAGGATGGCTTTTACCACGCATGGGCGCGCATGATCGCAGATGATGAGGCCGCACCGGCGGATCGGCAAATTCAGTTCGTGCTCAACCTGGGTGATTTCATCTACGAGAAAGTGGGCTACGCCCTTATGGATCCGGTGATTGATGCCGCCTTAGGTCACGACCCGGCCCGGCGTTTGACCGACGCCACGGGTAAGCCCCGCAGCCCTGCCCCCTTCCCCTCCGGTGGGGTGAAGATGGATAGCCATTCAAGCGATCAGCTTTATGCGGCTGACACGCTGGCTGATTATCGCCATCTCTACAAAACCTATTTGAGCGATCCCAATTTGCAGGCAGCCCGCGCGCGCTGGCCCATTATCTCCACATGGGATGATCATGAATTCATGAACGATGCTTGGCAAAGCCAAGGCACAGATGGCCCTGCCAATACACAAGGCGGGCCTTTCCAACGCCGCAAGATTGATGCGAACCGGGCATGGAGCGAGTTTATGCCCGCCATATTGTCAGACGGGCGGGTGCTGGATGGCATTGAAAACCCGGCCAGCGATTTTGCCTTGGCAGATGTGCAAAACACACCCTTTAAAGACGGGGAAGAAAACGCGGATAACCAAGCCGCCCTCAACACCCTCACCATCTATCGGCGCTTGCGCTATGGCGCTTTGATCGACCTTATTTTGACAGATACGCGCTCTTACCGCTCCTCCCCCACTGTGCCGATTGATTGGCGCAAGGAAAACGCCGCCTTTGTCGATCCTTCTGCCCCGGTTTGGCTAGTGGATGAACTGGCCGCCGGGCGCACCGCGCATGATGATACACCAGCGACCGAGTTTAAAAAGGGCGAACTCATTGCCCCAAATCCGCGGGCCGATGCGCCGGTGCAATCAGCCTTGGGGGCAGATCAGAAAAACTGGTTCAAGCAAACGCTCAAGCAATCTACTGCGCAATGGAAGATATGGGGCAATGCCATTCCATTGTCGCCTGTACGGATCAATCTTAGCGCCCTGCCCTTTATGGGCTTTGATGATGTGACCATCAGCGAAGATGCGTGGGATGGTTTCCCGCAGGAACGGGCAGAAATCGCTCAATTTGTGCTGGATGAAAACATCCACAATGTGGTGTCGCTGGCAGGTGATCACCATATGCATATGGCCTCCATGATTGAAACGGGGCACGAACCCTCCACCATCGCTGCGGCCGGTGGCCAAACGCGGCCCGCCTTGCCGGAATTTGCAACCGCCGGCGTTTCCTCCCTCAATGTTATGCGCGGCATGGCCCGCACCGTACAAGGTGGCTCGTTTGAAGGGCTAACCTATGTGCAAGATAGTGAAGGGTTTACACCCGTCGCCAATCTCACTTTTAAAAAGGGCGTTCTTTCCGGCATCACCTACAGCACCACAGGCAGTTTGACCGCTGCCAATTTTGTTAGCAGCGCCAAGGCCAATCCGCATTTTTCCTTTATCGATACCGATAGCTATGGTTTCGGCATTGTGGAAGCGACCGTCGATAAGCTCACCTGCACATTGGTCAGCACACCGGCGGCGTTCCACGATATGGGGACGGAGGCACCGGCCCCGCTTTACCGCGCAAGTTTCACGGTCAAGGACAGGCTGCGTTATATTGATGGCCCGCATTTTGAAGGCACGCCGCCCTTTCCCTATGAAGAATGATTAGGCCCTATGAGGGATGATTAGGCCGCAGGATCATCCGTCTTGTCTTGCGTTCCACGCGCATCCAAGGCTTGGCGAATTTCCTGCTGGCGCGCGCGGGTAATGCGATAGTTGCCCATCCACCAAAGTATCGGCAACAAGAACAACGGCACGATCAAGGCGTCTGTCACGCCAAGGCGTAGCACAGCGTTTGGATCTACCGCACTGGGGTCAGTGGCGCTTGGTATCTTCACCACATAGTCCAGCACCAAGCCGCCCACGATCACCCCAAAGCCGGATGTCAATTTACCGGAAAAAGACAAGGCGGCATTGAACACGCCTTCCTGTCGCTTGCCGGTTTTTAGTTGCTGGTCATCCAACACATCCGCCACCATCGACCCAAAGATAATGCCCATGGCCGTAGCCAGCCCGGCCCGCAAGGTGGTATTGACAACCAATATCCACAGCAGCGCGCTGCTGCCATTTGGGGGGAGCACATCCAGCAATCGCAGCGAGACAATCGCCATACCGTTCAGCACTAAAAAGGCGATAACGAAAACGATGATGGTTTTCTTATCAAACCGCAATTGGATTGTCGGCACAGCCGCAAAAGCGATAACAGCGCCGATAATCGCAAAGCCAAACCAGCGCAAATCCTCGGGCCTAAGACCCCAGAAATAAGTGTTCATGAACAGTGAAAGCGCCTCATTCGTGCCCACCACCATGGCCCCGATAAAGATGGAAAGGAAAAGTCGCAAGAAATTTCTGTTGCGCAGCGCCAGCCCAATTTCGCGCGCCGCATTCCGCAAGCCAAATGTATCGGCTGATTTGTTTTCGTAGAGATAGGGCACTTCCTTGCGCGTCATATAGGTGGTCGCAAAGGCTGATAAGGCAACCGCAATGCCCAGCACCGCGCCGTACAACGGATAGGCGCCAATGTTGAATTGACCGAATTCATAAGTGTCCGAGCTGGGAAAGATAAACGTCATCCCAACCCAGCCAAACGCCAATCCGCCGCCCCAGCCAATCGCCCAGCGCCATGTGATGATTTGTGTGCGTTCGTCATAGTCATCTGTGAACTCAGAGAACAGCGCATTCCAAGGCACAGAGAAAAAGGTCAGCGCCAAGCGCGCGCCCATCACAGTGCCAAGCAGCCAGGCGAACAACCCCCAATCGTCCAAGCCCGCAGGCGGCATAAAGATCAGCCACAGAAAGAACCCCAAGGGGGCCGCGGCCCAATACATCAACGGATGGCGGCGACCCTTGGCTGATTTCAAATTGTCGGAGAACGACCCCACCAGCGGGTCACTTATGGCATCCACCGCCAAGGCAATCGCCAGCGCGATAGAGGCCATTGTGGCAGGCATGCCCAATAGCTGACTGTAATAGAACAGCAGAAACGTATTGAACGCGATATCCTTAAACGTGTTCGGCCACGCCCCAATCGCCTGCCAAAAGCGAATGGATGTCGGCACCTTGCCCACGCGCTGCTGGCGCCGGGCGAACTCATTACCTGTCATATTTGCTGAAGGCCGTCGCGGCCCTCCCCCTCGTTGCGTAGAGGCTGTGTGCAATTTGACAAAAAGTCAACGCCCTTCAATATTAATTGACAATCGTCAATTAAATACCTATAACGACCTCACACAATGGGGAAACAGAAACATGCATGATCTGGTTATTCGCGGCGGCAGCGTTGTCGACGGCACGGGCGCACCCGCCAAAATAATGGACATCGCCATAGATGGTGGCACCATCGCCGCGGTTGGCGGCACCATCGCCAAGGGCGCGAAGGAGATTGATGCCACGGGCCTTCTGGTCACGCCCGGCTGGGTAGATATCCACGCCCATTATGATGGTCAGGTCACATGGGATCAGCACCTCACCCCCGCAGGCTGGAACGGCGTCACCACCGTCGTTATCGGCAATTGCGGCGTGGGCTTTGCCCCTGTTAAGCCCGACCAACACGATTTCCTGATCCAGCTCATGGAAGGTGTTGAGGATATTCCCGGCAGCGCGCTTGCAGAAGGCATTACATGGGAATGGGAAACCTTCCCGCAATATATGGATGCGCTGGCGGCCAAACCCTATGCCATCGATGTTGGCACCCAAGTGCCCCATGGGGCCGTACGCGCCTATGTCATGGGTGAAGCAGGTGCCAATAACGAAGAAGCCTCCACCACAGATATCGCTGCCATGGCGCAGATCGTGAAAGAGGGGCTGGAAGCAGGCGCGCTTGGCTTTTCCACCTCGCGCACCATGTTGCACCGTGCGAAGGACGGCGAATTCGTCCCCGGCACCAAAGCAAACGAGGAAGAAGTGCTGGGCCTTGGCCGCATGTTGGGCGAGGTCGGCCATGGCGTTTTCCAAATGGCCAGCGACTACCTGCCGGAAGAATATGAGCTGGGCTGGATGAAACAACTCAGCCGTGAAACGCAAAAGCGTGTGCTATATTCCGTGGTGCAAAGTGCGGGCGACCCCGACCAATGGCGACGCCTCCTCAAAGCCGCGGCCGATGATGCCGCCGAAGGCGGCTTGCTCACCCCCCAAATCGCGCCACGCCCCGTGGGCCTGCTGCTGGGGTTTGAAAGCAGCGTTCACCCCTTCATGTTGCATGAAGGCTTCATGCCGCTCTATGGCCTCAGCGTCGCCGACCGTAAAGCCGCCTTGGCCACACCGGAAACCCGCAACGCCATTTTGGGCAAGCACCCCGATTACACCGCCTTTGATGGCGTGCTGGCCATGATCACGCATGAATTTGAAAACATGTATCCGCTGGGCAGCCCGCCAAATTACGAACCCGCCCCGGAAGACAGCGTGGCCGCCATGGCCACCCGCGCAGGCTGCACCCCGCAGGAAATCATCTACGATATTATGGCGGCAGATGATGCGTCGGGCCTGCTGTTCCTGCCCATGCTGGGATATGTCGATAAAAATCTGGATGCCACCGCAGAACTGATGCGCCACCCCAACTCTATCTATGGCTTGGCAGATGGCGGCGCGCATTGCGGCGTGGTGTCGGATGCCTCCATCCCCACATTTCTGCTCACCCATTGGGCGCGTGACCGCAGCCGCGGCGACACCATCCCGATTGAGGAACTGGTGCATAACCAAACCCAGCGCACCGCAGAATGTTACGGCCTGTTTGATCGCGGCGTCATCGCGCCGGGCATGAAGGCCGATATCAATGTAATTGATTTCGATAATCTCACCATCCACGCCCCGCGACTGGCCTATGATTTGCCCGCCAATGGCAAACGCTATTTGCAAGATATTACCGGCTATCGCTACACCTTGTGCAGCGGTGAGGTGATATATGAAAACGGCAAGGAAACAGGGGCCTTGCCCGGCCGCCTTATCCGTGGGCCCCAACCGCAACCCCAGCTAGAGGCAGCGCAATGAGCCATCAAGTCACCTTAAGCGATATCGCCCTGCCCGGCCGCGCCGGCGACCCCGACTTTCGTTTAAGCACCTATCAATGCGGCGATGAAAAAGCCACGCCCATCGTGTTCGTGCATGGCTTTCCCGATGTCGCCCTGGGCTGGCAGCACCAATTGCAAGTGGTGGCAGATGCAGGCTTTCGCGCCATCGCCCCCAACATGCGCGGCTATGCAACAAGCTCTTGCCCGCGTGAAATTTCTGCGTACACAATGGCAGAACTCACCGGCGATCTGGTGGCTTTGTTGGATGCCTTGAATATCGAAAAAGCCATTTTTGTTGGCCATGATTGGGGCGGCTGGATTACCTGGGGTATGCCGGTGCTGCACCCCACGCGCACTATGGGTATTGCCAATTCCTGCACACCTTATATTCCCTTCCCCGACATTCAAACCCATGCAAATGTCGTGGATGGCGAGGCAGAACGCCAATATGTAGTCTGGTTTCAAGAACCCGACGTGGCCGAAACCTTGATGGACCAACATGTAGAACCCATTGTGCGCAAAATCATGCGCCATGCAGCGCCCTTAAAGGATGTGATAGAGGCCGCCATCATTGATGGCAAAATCAACATGAACCCCTTTATTAACGCGCATGAAGTTGATGGCGTGGGTGCGCCCTTATTAAGCGATGAAGATTTCGCCCACTATGTAAAATGCTTTGAAACATCGGGCTTTCGTGGGGGCATAAACTACTACCGCAACATAGATAACAACATTGCCGCCCACCCCGACATTGGGGTCAAGCCGCTGGATTTACCCTGCCTGATGATCACGGCAGAACTGGACCCCGGCCTGCGGCCCGAATTCGCCGCCGATATGCCAGATCGCTGCTCAGACCTTGAAATGCACATGATAGAGGGCGCAGCCCACTGGGTGCAGCAGGAAAACGCAGCCGAATTTAATGGCCTGCTGGTGGAATGGCTCAGCCGAAAATTCGGCTAAGCCAAATGCTGGTTGGATACGATAAGCGTTGATCGCTAGAAGCGCCTGAAAATGCTCACCCCATAGGCCCAACCGTCACCACCATCAAAATTCAGATATGTGGCATCTGCGCGAATACCCGTCACCCGATCGTTAAACTCATGGCGCAAACCCAAGCCGCCTGCCGCTGTGTTTTTTGCGCCATCAACGGTAACGCCCATTGCAGATGCTTCAATCTCGGCACGCGCAATGCCAATGCGAGCAAACAGCTCGGTCTGGGTAGAAACCAAAGTGCGCAAAGCCAAATAGGCACCTAGCTGATAGCTTAGGTCCGTTTTCACATTCACACCGCCAACCCGCACTGTTTCAGAGTTCACGCCTGTAAAGGCTTCTGCCTCTACCGCCAAATTGTCAGTGAAATTCAGGCCCCCGCGCGCGCCGATGGCATCAAAATCAATCTCATCCAAGCTTATGCGCGAATACGCCAACTCCCCATAAAGCGATGAAACCTGTTGCGCATTCGCATTGAACACCCCCACAAACATCAAAACCAAAACACCAATAAACAGTTTCATAAATCTACTCCCCATATGCCAAATCCATATTTCCAAGGCCAATCTACATTTCTAAAAAGGTGTGCCTTACTCAATGCTGGCCCTTAGACAACATCAACACCAATAAAATCCCGCTCACTCAAATTGCCAAGTAGTTGGTCTACAAAAGTGAGGGATGTATCATCATCAATCTGCCACACAACATTGTCCCCAACCTGCTGTGAGTTTTCCTGAAAACCCTCAAAGGTCAGGCCCAAATCAGTTAGGTCTATTTTGTCCGCTGGCCTTGTGTGGGGCACCTTCAACCAAAGCACCTCAAGCGGCTCTTCCGCTTTTTTGGCCCCCAGAAAATCGAATATCTGATCGTGCCCGCTTGAAAGCACAAAAATATCTGCGCCCGCGCCGCCCCACAAATCATCATTCCCTGCCCCACCCCCAAGAACATCATCGCCTTCCTGGCCAGAAACAAAATTATCGCCCGCATCGCCTGCAATAATATCATCGTCAGCTCCACCAACGAAGGTTTCTTCTAGGTCTGTAACAGCAATGGTGAACGGCTTGGTCACGCTTTCGCCCATTCCATCGGTGGACTTCACGACGATCTGCAATTCGGGTGTTGCTTCAAAGTCAATCTGCGCGCCGTCAGCAACGACAAGCGCATCCCCATCCAACATCAGCAAACCGTTCGCGTCATCTGCCAACTCGTAGCTATGGGTATCATCAACATCGGCGTCGGTAGTCGATAATGCGCCCACCAAGGTACCCCCGGGCACATTCTCCGCCACGGTTGTAGGCGAAAGGGATATATCGGTAGGCGCAGCATTTGCATTCAAGACAATTGGAACAGAAGCATAGTCATTGCCCTCACCATCATTGGGGGTGGAATTGGGATCCAATTCAGCAACAGAAACAACTTCCGCAGTAATATCGGCATCCGCCGAACCGCTAAGTTCCAAATTCAATATACGCTCAAGACCGTCGCGCATATTGCCAACAGTCCAAATACCCGTAGCGGGCGCAAATGTCCCTTGTATCGAGCTTTGTGATTCAACCACCAACCCGGATGGTAGATTAACAGCCACTTCAATGCCCGATGCAACACCCGGCCCAAGATTGCTCAACTTGATTGCAAGAAAGCCGGTCCCCTCTTGCGAGCTCGTGTCCAAATCCATGACCAGTTGCAAGTCAGCCTGTTGCGCCAAGGCACCAACTACGGGCGTTCTTACAAGCAGTTCATTGTCCAATAATACCCGATCAGACTGATCTGCATCCGCCGATGACGTGGCGCGCAAGGCCCCCACTTGGGCGGGTGTGCCTGTAAACTCCACCGTCGTCATTTGCCCCGGCTCCAAATCCCCCAAGGCAAATACAAGCGCGTCACCATCTGTGGAAAACGGCGTGCTGCTTTGGTGACTATTCAAATTGGGCACATATTCCCGCAAAGTCACATTCGTGGCCAATGTGGTGCCGGTATTTTTGACCACTACCGAATAGCTCAGCAGTTCATCCACAACCACTTCAGACAAGTCCGACATCGTTGACGTGATGGATAGATCTACAGTGCCCGGCAATTTGCTTTGCGGCCCAAATGTCCGAACATTTGCAAATGCACCGTCATTTGTGGCATCGGGATCATAGCTGTCTGATACGATGTATATATCTGCGGTGATCGCCTCAACGCCTCCTGCGATCGCATCGACACTAACGTCAAAGGTAAAGCTTTCACTGTTCCCCGACTGTATGTCCGGCAGCTCAAAGGAAAACTGTGCAAAATCAGACGCCCCCGCCAATATGTCACTTGTTGAGAATGTGCCCGGACCCGTAATATTCACCAGCGCAACACTACCCGATGAGGTTCCGCTTTGTGACAGGTTTTCGATAATCGCCGTGTAGCGCACAATCTCCCCGGCAGCGGCGGCGGGCACATCCGCACTTAGCGTTACGCTTAGGTCAGCCTCATTTCCTGCGGCAACGGCAACATCAGATATTGAAATCACCGGACTGGTAACGCCATCGTCAAGCATCGCATAAACGAAATAATTATCGGGCATCAATGTTGTATCGGTCCACTCAAACGTGTGTGATCCGCTTGAAAATATCGCCTCGCCGATGAAGTAGCCATCAAGCGCGGACACATCACTGTCAACAAAGAAACTTATGTTGGCGCTTGCTGTCGTATCAACATCGAAATCGAAGCGAAATGTGTTTGCACCAACCAACTCCGATACACTGGTAAAGGCCATGCTGGCCCCTGCATCCTCTCCGGTGGCGAAGTAGCCAACATGTCCCAACCCCGTTTCATCAACCAGCAACAGATCCCAGGTTCCTTCTTCCGGGGTCGCTATTGCCACGGTCCGACTACGCGCATTGGTTTGACTATCAACAATGGCAAAACCGTTCGCCGCGAAATCCGCTTCATCAATCACATCCCCGTTTGGACGAACAACCTGAAGAGCCGCATCGGTCGAGTCATTTTGCCAATATGCCGTCAGGGTTACAAAATCCTGCCCGTCGGCAATAAACCAACTGCTGGTAATGGGAATATTACCATTATTGATCCAATCCGCATCACCATCCAGCCCTAACCGAAAACCCTTAGTCTCCACCCGTGGGCTCCCAATAAATGGGTTAACCACCTCTTGCCACCAAACGGCCACATAGTCGTTCGCCAGATCCATATCGTTCGTAAACTTCAGAGCATAGTTGGCGTTGGCGATATTATCGCCACCGTAAACTGGAAACGAATTTGGAATATTGATAGCAGCAGCACCGCTGGTCGAGAAATTAAAGTCAGAATCAAATCGCAACGTGTTGAAAGTCGTCAGGAGGCCATCCAGCACACTGATAGAAGCATTCGTTTCAAGATATCCGGCATTCCAGTTCAGTTCAAAATCACCCTCGAGGTCCAGCAGCGAAAACTCCGCTACATCCAACCCGAAAACCTCCAACTCAAACTCAAAAAAATGTGCTTCGATCTCCCCCTTCAAGGCATTTTTATCAACCTCAAAGGTGAGATCAGCACGCGCCAAAGATTCATCGTTGATCTGCGGCCCCAATGTTACACCACCAGTTAGCGAGGCCAACAAATCATCCGTTGCCGAAGGGGCTATGTTTTCAATCTGGCCGCCAATTTTTTGAAAAAACACCACGGGATATTGTGGAATTGGCTTATTGAGGTTTTCCAGCGCCAAGCCGAAACTATTGAACTCAAACGGATCGTAGATAATGCCAACCGTAGGTTGGACCCCCACTCCCTCGCCAAACCGCACACCAAAAGGTGTACCTATACTAACCGTACCCGTTGCTGAACGATTTGGGGTATCAATTTCAACTTCCAGACCACCAATCGACCACCCACCCGGCAATGAAATACTGCCTGGAAATGTCAAAACACCTTTCAGTTCAACATCACCCGATGAATTGACCTTGAGGTAATTGTCCCCGGTCAAATCAGCAGTCAGCAAATCATCATTGCCGCTTTCTGACTTCAGCAGGCTCTCAAGTTCAAGCTGCATTTGCAGTTTGAGGGCATCTTCCGCGCTAAGATAGGTCAGGCGAATGTCCTCTGCCTCCACCTCAACAACGCCCATAAATTCAAACTCGACATCTGGCAGGGTGATATCAAAATCAAATGCGGATGATGCACCATCAGAGGTGATTCTTAAGGCGTTGTGCGCGAAATTTCTTGTATCAACATCCAGTCCGGTCGCCTCGTCCGGCAGCCGGAATTGAGCATCAAAGCCCAACATGTCCCGCTGGATCACAATAGAACTGAAAGTAACATCCAGCCCGGCCAACTTGAAGTCTCCATCAGCGGTTTCTTCAATTGTGCCGCTGCCATTGGACAGATTAAGCTCTACATCGCCTGTAAACAAACTTCTTTGGTCGCCGCCAATTAGCGCCACAAAGGTTGCACCCTCAATTTCTGCCGCAAACGGATTGTAAACAAAGTTCCCGTTTTGCGCTCGCAAAAGGGCATGCGTGCCATCAGATCTGCCAATGATAACGTCACCATCGTGTTCACAATCGCCGTCGCTATTCTGCTCAAAACTGCCGCCCTGCGCGTTGAATATCCAGGGCGTGGCGTCGGCACAAGAGGCATCAACGGTTACGCTATAGTTCCAAGCTGTTCCCGAATGATTGGTGGTCATCAAAATGTAGAGTTGATCTGATTGCCCTGCCGGCAGCTCAAAACTCCCGAAACGAGACCCTCCGGTAAATCCTGTGTCAAACAGATCCCGCCCCTCGTAACGAATGGTAAAACGGTCTGGAATACCATAATGCTCGTAATAATAGTTAACTGTAGAACCATTTGTTGTTGGGAGAGTAATAACCTTGGAGCTACCCTCAAACCCGCCGCTATCACTAACAGTTGTCGCGGCCTCCACCACAATGGCATTATCCGCATCAGGGTAAATGACGGCAAAATCATTTGTACTATCGGCCTGCACCGGTTCCCGGCGCATCGCCGCGGCAAACATCGCCCCTTCATCGCCAGGAGTATCAATCTGTGACGCCAGCCCGTCAATTCTGTGCCCCAGCTCTTCCAGCAAAACGTCAACCCGGCGGTGGTCCGTCACACTTTCTTGGAAAATGGCTTCAGATAAGTAGATTCTATCTTCTATTGCTGCGTAGGCGCCATCATATCCATTCATTGCCTCCCGGGGCAGAATGCTTATATTTGAAAAATCCGGGCCGGTGTCAGCCCACCTTGCCAGTATATTCAGGGCACTTTCTGAATCGGAGAACACGCTTGAAATACGGGCCATTTCCGCCCAATCCAGTTCCGCGAACAACTTCGATACTTGCGCTTCCATCCGTGTAAAAACTGCCAGAACGGTTGGATTTTCCATTTCATTCCGCGTCATGCCGCTCAACTCCCCCAAGTCACAATCTTTTGCCAGACATAGCACCAATATTTGTCAAAATAATCATATGCTGAACACACGTTCAAGTTGTTTATTGCAATTGGACAAATTTTTCTCACCACACCATTAAAGTGAGTCTCAAAATTTTGTTATCAGGGATATTTTGCAAGCCTGAGCACAAGGCTTCTTCCAGCCGCCTTATCGCGGCAATACTAAAGCGCCGTATCAACCCAACGCCAGCGTGCCTGCCCTAGCAGTCGCCTCAAAAGCATTGGCCATTTTGGGGTCGTTCGGGCGATAAAGCCTTAATCAATAACCACGCCGGGGTTCAGTATCCCCTTTGGATCAAGGGCTGCTTTTAACAGGCGCATGGTGGCAACCTCATCCTCGCTGCGCGAGGTGGTTAGCCAACTTTTCTTTTCAACGCCAATGCCGTGTTCGGCTGAAATGGACCCCGCAAAACCTGCCAGCGCCCCATAGATCACAGCATCACATTCGCCATGTGTGGCAGCGGTAACGCCCGGCGCAACAAAGAAGTGTAAATTGCCATCCCCGATATGCCCCAGCGTATAACATGCGCCGTTTGGCCATTTGGTGGCCACATCGGCCTCAACCTTTTTTACATAGGCAGCCATATCCTTTATCGGCAGGCTCACATCGTACAAAAAGTAGGGATCATTCTCTAGGATAGCAGAAAAATCTTCCCGCACTTCCCAAATGGCGCGTGTTTCCGCCTCTGACTTTGGCAAAATGGCATCCACTATGTCACCGTCATTCAAGGCTGATTCCAGCAAGTCGGTGAACGCAGCTTCGTCTGCGCCGGGATTGGTACCTTCCGCTTGCACGACAACATAAAAAGGATAGTCACGGTCCATCGGCGCGCGCTGCCAGCCTTCTGCGGTGACAGCGCGATAGTAATTGCCCCACATCACCTCATAGGCTGAAAGATTGCCGCCAAGCTGGCGTTGTGCCCGTTGCAGAAATTTCGTGACGGCTTCAAAGCTCTCCATTGCCACCAGCGCGCTGTTGCTACTGGCCAAGCCGGGAAACACCCGCAACACCACCCGTGTAACAATTCCAAGCGTGCCTTCTGTACCGATAAATAATTGCTTCAGGTCATAGCCCGCATTGTTCTTCAACATGGTGTTCATGGAAGACAATACGGTGCCATCTGCCAGCACCGCTTCCAGCCCCAACACCAAATTTCGCATCATGCCGTAACGGATCACATTCATGCCGCCCGCATTGGTCGCCACATTGCCACCAATGGTGCACGAACCGCGCGCGCCCAAATCAAGCGGGAACAGCATGCCCTGTTCGGCCATATGGGTTTGCACATTTTCCAGCACCGCGCCTGCCTGCACAATGGCCGTGCCGCCAATCGGCTCCACCTCTTCAATCACCGTCATTTTTTCAAGCGAGATTATGATCGCGTCATCCGTCGATACGCAGCCATCAACCACCCCGGTCAGCCCGCCTTGGGTCACCACCTTTTGATCCGCGGCATGACACGCCTTCAACACAAAGCTCACATCTTGCGTGCTGCGCGGAAATACAATCGCCTTGGCGCGCGTGGGGGATGCATCCCAATAGCTGGTGGCGCGATCTGCCACCGCCGAGCCTTGCAGAATATCCTTCGCATCAAAATGGGATTGCAATGTTGAGACGATATCCGCCATGGGGCCGTTGTGCCTTTCTACAAAATCGATTCGCCCGGTCTGGGCAAAGCCATCCATTCTGTTGTGTCAGTGTGGCAGATGCGTCCTCCCCATGCCACGATTCTGCCGTCCAAATTTGAAGAGGGAGCATCCACTTCAATATCGGTGCGATAACCCCAACACAACCTGAACAACTAGGCTTTTGGGTGAGTTTTTAGGTGAGTTTTCTTGGTCTCCGTCGTCGGCGCATCTTGCCTGCGTGCCGCAGCGCTTGTCCACCCGGCACCTCCCCATAAATCATTGATTTTATTATGAAAACTCAAGGATCTGGCCTTGGTGGACGAATGGCCACTGCCATGTTCAAGGCATCACTGCTTTCAAATTTTGCCTTGATATGGGCCAGCAGCACCATGTCTTCACTGGCCCGTTTGCTGACAGACCGGCTATTTCAGGCATAATAGCCTGATCGGGTCGGCTCGCATCTCAGGTCAGCATCTTCTCTGTCAATGCTATGTTCATCGCGCTGGTCACGACGATATTTAGCAATCCATTTTCCTAAAGTTGGCTTGCCTATGCCAAGGTCTTCGGCGATTGCTTCGCGCTTGAAGTCTTCTGAATGTCGTTTCTGACCCGGAATGCCCTCCAATCAGTATTGAGTATTTTGTTGACGGCCATGTCCATTTTTTATGACAAGTCCAGTTCAGTCTCCCAAATTTTGTGAGATATATCAAACGGCGGACACAGGCTACGACTCCGCAGCCAAAGCATTCTCAACTAGTTGAAGAGAGAGGCTATCAGAATCTGATTTGTTGGCTGCAATCAGTTCTTCAAAATGATCATAAGCCGCTTCATATTCGCTCCGCGCGGGAATTTGTGCCTGACGTCCATATAGGTATAGATGCTTACCACCTTCCAGCATTGAAATCGGCCCTTTGTCTGTTTCCACGTGAACGGACCAAACCTCATTCTCGATGGGTCGCCAATCAAAGCAGGCGCGGATGGGGATGTTGCCGTTCAGCACCATCTCCAAATTTGCGTTGATGGGCATGGGTTTACCGGGCGGGCAAGTAAGGTCTGCCCTTTCAAGCGTGATGTCATCCCCCACCAGTTCTGTCAGGATGGAAAGGGCATTAATACCGGGGTCGAACACCCCCATGCCGCCCTCTTCCCAAATCCAATCTTGCCCCGGATGCCATTTTTCCACATCTTCCCGCCATTCGATGTTGATAGCGGTGATGTTGCGATCCCTTAGAAGCTCTTTGGCGGGCTGAACCGCGGCCGCATAACGGGAATGCCAAGCGGCAAACAGGGTGACACCTTTTTGCCTTGCCGCCTCCCCCAGTTTTTCCACTTCGGCAACCGTGGTGCCCGGTGGCTTTTCCAGCAACACATGTTTACCAGCTTCAATCGCCGCCAAGGCAATGTCAAAGCGCGGAGCCGGCGGCATGCAAAGGGCCACCGCCTTAATCTCAGGATGGGTGTTAAGCATCGTCGCCAAATCTGGAAAATTAGGCACCTCGACGGACACATCAGATCGACTTGCCGTTGCCACCAACTTAAAATCCTTCCCGGCATTGATCACCGGTACGTGCTGATCACGCGCGATTTTGCCCAGCCCCACGATACCGATCTTGATAGGAGTCACTAGAACAGCGCCTTCACTTTCTGGGAAACTGCCGCACCGTCATCCCCCGGCGCGTAAAGATTGCTGCCCAGCGCCACGCCTGCCGCGCCCGCTGCCATCCAATCTGCCGTGTTGCCAGCGTTCACGCCGCCGACGGCGAAGACTTGCACATTTGTTGGCAACACCGCTTTCAACGCCTTTAGATGGGCTGGCCCCAACGTATCTGCCGGGAAAAGCTTCAACCGCGTGGCCCCGGCAGCGATGGCCCTAAAAGCCTCTGTCGGCGTCATGATGCCGGGCAGCGGTTCAAGACTCTTTTCAAGCGCCCGCGCAATCACAGCAGCATTTGTATTGGGGGAAACGATGATCCGGCCGCCCGCCTCTGCCACCTCATCCACTTGGGTGGGCGACAATACCGTACCCGCACCGATCACAGCGCTGTCTCCCACAGCCGCAACCATATTGGCAATGCTTTTGAGTGGGTCCGGCGAGTTAAGCGGCACCTCAATCACTTTGATGCCTGCTTCCACCAATGCCGTTGCCACATCCGCCGCTTCCACAGGTTTGATCCCGCGCAAAATAGCGATGATGGGGTTTTCCGCCAAAGCCTCATCTAATTCAATCATGCGATTTCCTCTGCAATAGCCTTCAAACCCGCGCGACTGGCCTCTAGGGAGGACATAGCTGTCATCTCAATATCAAGCGCACCACACGCAAGACCATAGGCCGCCACCATCTCATCCGATCCAATCAAGGTGATGGGCCCACGCTTCGGCGCGTGCGTGATGTCATGCCCGATGATAAGGCCGGAAAGGTAAGACCGCGCCTCATCTTCCCCCAAACCCTCAATCAATTGGCGCGCGCGCGTTTTGAAAAGTTGGTGAAGAAGGGAGGCTTTGCCGTCTTCCACCCCTTCTAAAAACGGGCCGTCGATCAAAGGTCCGGTTCCACGGACGAGCACACTGTGCTGGGTGAGAAGATCAAAAAGCTCCCCCGTCAGCGCTGTTTGAAAGCGGGTGATCTTACCATCTTCCACCTCCACCCATTTGGTGTGGGTGCCGGGCAGGCACAGCGTGCCGCCGTGATGGCCTTGGGCAAGCGCGCCCAGAATCTCCGTTTCTTCGCCCCGCATCACATCGGGCCCTATGCCATCATGCGCACAGGAAACCCCCGGCACGATGCCGATGGTGAGGCCACCCTCTTCAATCCATTTCACTTTGGCAGCGATCTCCCCTAACCCCGCAGGCGCGGGCACATAAGGCACTTCGCGCACGCCAATGGTGGACCCCACCATCCCGCAAAGCAGAATTTGGATTTCATCTCCCATCAGTTCTTTAAGGGCGGGCACCATCTCATCCCGCGTGAGCTTGGACACACCCTTTCCCATTTTGGGCCCACGCATTGCATCACCGCCTTCTAAAGAGAAAACGGAGAGGTTGGTGGTGCCCCAATTGCCGCCCAGCTTAATCATCTAGTGGTTTTCTCTAGGCACGGCAGCACCACGACGCCCATGCAGGAAGTGGAAATCACACCCTTCATCGGCTTGGGTGACGGCATTGACATAGAGGCTGTGATAGCCGCCTTCCATGGCGTGCTGCGGGGCTTGCCAATCGGCTTTGCGCTTTGCCAGTTCCGCATCACTCACATGCAGCTCAAGCTTTCGGTCAGCAACATTAAGCGTGATCATATCCCCCTCTCGCACCAAGGCGATGGGGCCACCCAGGGCCGCTTCCGGCACCGCATGCAACACCACAGTGCCATAGGCGGTGCCGCTCATCCGCGCATCAGAGATACGCACCATGTCCCGCACGCCTTTTTCCAACAGCTTTTGGGGCAAGGGCATATTGCCCACTTCAGCCATGCCGGGATAACCGCGCGGGCCGCAATTTTGCAGCACTAAGATACTATCTTCCGTCACATCCAAATCAGGATCATCAATCCGGGCGCGCAAATCTTCGATAGAGGTAAAAACCACCGCAGGCCCCGTGTGGTTAAGCAGATGCGGGCTGGCGGCAGAGGGCTTCACCACCGCCCCGCCGGGGGCCAAATTACCATGCAGCACCGCAATGCCGCCCTGTTCTTTGAAAGGCTGCTCCAACGGCGTGATGACTTTATCATCCCACACCTTCGCGCCTGCAATATTTTCAGCCAGTGTTTTACCGGTCACGGTCAATGCATCTTGATGCAGCGTATCTTGCAGGCGCTGCATCACGGCGGGCACGCCGCCCGCATAGTAAAAATCTTCCATCAGGAATTGGCCGGACGGCATCAAATCCACAAGGCAGGGAATGTCATGGCCGATGCGATCCCAATCTTCCAAGGTGAAGTCCACCTCCGCCCGCTTGGCGATGGCGAGCAGGTGGATCACGGCATTCGTGGAACCGCCCACGGCCCCGTTTATCATCACCGCATTTTCAAAGGCCTTGCGGGTGAGGATGTCAGATGGCTTCAAATCCTCATCAACCATCTTAACAATGCGGCGGCCTGCTTCCCACGCCAATGTTTCGCGCCTTGCATCTACCGCCGGAATGGCGGCATTAGTGGGCAGCGCCAGCCCCAGTGCTTCTACCATCGTTGCCATGGAGGACGCCGTGCCCATTGTCATGCAATGCCCGGCAGAGCGAGACATGCCAGCCTCTGCCTCCTCAAACTCCTGCTGCGTGATGGTGCCTGCGCGCACCTCTTCTGACAATCGCCACACATCTGTACCCGAACCCACCGTGCGCCCGTGATAACGGCCATTCAGCATCGGCCCGCCGGAGATCACGATGCTGGGCAGATCGGCGCTGGTGGCCCCCATCACCAAGGCAGGCGTGGTTTTATCACAGCCGGTCATCAGCACGACGGCATCAATCGGGTTGGCGCGAATGGCCTCTTCCACCTCCATCGCCGCCAAATTGCGGAACATCATGGCGGTGGGGCGCATATTGGTTTCCCCCAATGACATGGCAGGAAATTCCAGCGGAATGCCGCCTGACTGATACACACCCGCCTTAATCTTCTCCGCCAATCCGCGGAAATGCGCATTGCAGGGGGTGAGTTCAGAGAAGGTATTGCAAATGCCGATGATCGGGCGGCCATCAAAGCTGTCATGCGGTAGCCCATGGTTTTTCATCCATGAACGGTGGATGAAACTATCCCGCCCTTCCCCGCCGAACCACGCCTGTGATCTCAACTTTTTGGTCATGCTGCCTCAATGGATCTTGCAAAAGTAACGATTGTCTGACAAATATACCGAGAGCCAATAACAATACAAGCAACAATGATAGATAATGCAATCATATGTGTCGCGCCGGTAGGTGATCAGTGTGGGGAAGCCGCCACTTGGGTGCCTAACGAGGGCGCCCTTTACTGGACCGATGTGAACCGTTTTTTGGTGCACAGGCTGGAGCCGGGCAGCGGCGCGGTGCGCACTTGGCACTTTGAAGAGCCTTGCGTGGCCCTTTTCCGCACCGATCAGCCGGACACATTACTGCTGGCCATCGGCTCCAAAATCATCCGCTGGCAGCCGGCAACCGATGCACAGGAAGACTATGGCTTCACCCTGCCCGATTGGCCCGATGCGCGGCTGAATGATGGTCGCCCCGGCCCTGGTGGAGAGATCTGGATCGGCTCCATGGCGAACAATGTGGCGCCTGACGGCACGCCGGGAGAGGTGGTGGGCAACAAGGGCGTCCTCATGCGGCTGCAAGGCGACCGCGCAGACACTTTCAAAACAGGCATTGGCATTTCCAACACTGTTTGTTTCTCGCCTGATGGCAAATACTTCTATTTCGGCGATACGCCCCGCAACACCATTTGGCGCTATGACTATGATGCGGCCACAGGGTCCATCAGCAATGAAACCATCTTCTTTGAAGGCTTTGATCGCGGCGTGCCCGATGGCTCAACGATTGATGCGGAAGGCTATCTTTGGAACTGCCGCTTTGATGGCGGTTGCGTTGTGCGCGTGGCACCCGATGGCCAAGTAGACCGCATTTTGGATATGCCCGTCAGCAACATCACCACATGTGAGTTTGGCGGACACAATCTGGAAACCCTTTACATCACCACCGCCGCCATGATGACGCAAACCTATGAACGCCTTGCAGGCTCATTGTTTGCATATTCGCCGGGCGTGCGCGGTGCCACCCCCCATACCGTTAATCTGGAAGGCTAACCTCATGAGCGACCCTCGCTGGAGCATTGAAAAGATCACCGATTGGCACAACAGCCTGCCTTGGCTGCGCGGCTGCAATTACATTCCCGCCAATGCCATCAACGAGATTGAGATGTGGGCTGCCAAGACCTTTGACCCCGCCACCCTTGATCGCGAACTGGGTTGGGCGGCGGGCCTTGGCTTCAACGTCATGCGCGTTTATTTGCATGATCAAGTTTGGGCCGATGATGCGGAAGGCTTCAAAAAACGGATAGATGAATATCTCACAATCTCTGACAAGCATGGCATCAAAACCTTTTTCGTTTTGTTTGATGATTGCTGGCACGAGCCGGAACTGGGCGTACCCGCACCGCGCCCCGGCATTCACAATTCCGGCTGGTTGCGCTCCCCCGGTCGCGCCAAACTGCTGGATGAGGGCACATGGGGCACGCTTGAAGCCTATGTGCGGGACATCGTCACCACCTTTAAGAACGATCCGCGCATTGTGGCGTGGGACATTTATAACGAAGTGACCAACCTCTTCCTCCCCTCCTCCTCCCTACCGGAAGACGAAAAAAAGAAGGCGCTGGAAACGGTCATGGCAGAACGCGCCGTGCAAGGCCCCGCCGCCTTGAAGCTTATGGAGTTAGCATTTGGCTGGGTGCGTGATTGCGATGTCTCCCAACCTCTGACCGCTGGCATCTATTACGATGACCCGGAAATGAATCCCAAGCTGATTGCCTTGTCCGATTTCGTCTCCTTCCACCATTATAAGGAACCCGAAAGTCTGAAGCGGCTGGTAGAAAAGCTGCAAGCCCATGGCCGCCCCCTATGGTGCACTGAATATCTCAACCGGCGGGAAGGCTGCTTCTTTGAAACCCATTTGCCGGTGTTCAAGGAACACAAAATCGCCGCTTTCAATTGGGGCTTTGTGGATGGCAAAACCCAAACCAAATTTGCCTGGTGGGACCAACTGGGTGGCGAAGAACCGGAGGCTTGGTTCCATGATGTTGTGCGCGCTGATGGCACGCCGTTCAGTGAAGATGAGGCGCGCCTCTTGAAAGAAATGGCGGCAAGCTGATGGATAAGGTAGCCGAATATCAATCAAAGGGCTTCACCGTTCTGCCGCAAGTGTTTGATGCGGCAGCGGTAACAGCCTTGCGGGACGAGACGGTAGCGCTCGCCAAAGGGGAACGTGGCAATCTGTTTGGCTATGATCTTGTGCGTGGCGCCACAGATGAAGAAACGCTGATCAACATTCTGGCCATTCACTTCCCGCATAAAATCTCTGATCTGATGCATGACACCATGTTCCAGCCGGATGTGGTGAAGTTCCTAAACGCCCTGATCGGGCCTGATGTCAAAGCCATGCAATCCATGCTGTTTGTGAAAGCGGCGGGCAAGCCCGGCCATCCGTGGCACCAAGATGAACACTTTATTCCCACGCGCGACCAATCGCTCACCGGCGTGTGGATCGCGTTGGATGATGCGACCATTGAAAATGGCTGCATGTGGATGCATCCGGGCAGTCATGCATCAGGCGTGATCTGGCCTATGAAGGACCATCACGATCCACGCTTTGATCACAACCCAGTCGCCTATGATTTTCCCTATGATGAAGAAGGCGGGGAACCGGTTGAGGTAAAGGCGGGCGATGTGGCCATCTTCAATGGCTATACGCTGCACCGATCGCTGCAAAACAACGCCAAAGGCGGCATGCGGCGCGCGCTGGTCTATCATTATATGAATGCGCGATCGCTGCTGCCATGGGATATGGGCCCCACCCCCACTTTGCGTAAAGATTACCGCGATATTGTCATGATCTCAGGTGAAGATCCCTATGCATGGAAAGGCACGGAGCAGATCATCAAGCCGTTCCTGCGCCCCGACGATCCTGAAATCGAAAAACAGATGGCCAAGCGCATTCAAGAAAAGCTGAAAGCCAGAGAAGAAAGGGAAGAACAGAAATGATGTCCCTGCCCCCGCTCCCAGCCACCTATGATCTGACCGCGGCGCAGATCACCCAGTTTCGCGAACAGGGCTTTGTAATCCTACGCGGATTGCTAAACGCCGATGAAGTCGCCGCCTATCGCGCCGCCATAAAAGACGCCGCGACCAAAACTTTTGAAGCGCAGGACAACATCCTTTCTTTCGAAGGCGCGTTCCAGCAAGCGCAGAATTTACGCCTGCAATCTGAGGTGGTTGCCGCCTTCTGCCTCTCCCCCCGCTTAGGCGCCGTCGCCGCAGGCCTGCTGGGCGCAGATGCCGTGCGCGTTTATCATGATCAGGCGCTTTTCAAGCCCGGTCATACCGGCCCTTCCTATTGGCACCAAGATCAATATTTCTGGCCGCTGGACACGCCCATGAGCCTTGGCCTGTGGATGCCGCTGGTGCCAATCACCCCTGAAATGGGCTGCATGCGCTATGCCGCCAAATCCCATGAACTGGGGGATTTGGGACAGCACACAATCAATCAGGAATCAGAAACCTTCTTCGATGGCATCATCGGTGACAACAAGCTTGATGTATTTGAAGATGAACACTTCGCCCCCGGCGATTGCGCCTTCCACTCCGGCTGGACCATCCATGGTGCCAAGGCCAATCAAACGGATACGATGCGTGAGGCCATGGTGGTGACGTTCTATCCTGATGGCACGCGTGTGACAGAGTTTAAAAACGGCTATCAGGAATATGATGCCAAAACATTCTTGGGTGGCAAAAAGCCGGGCGAAATGGCAGACAGCCCCCTAAACCCTGTTGTTTGGCCCACATCGTAAGCGCCTAAGCGCGAACGGTAATTCTTTCCACCGCGCCTTTCACGTCGGATGAAACATCGATATCCGTCAGCGTCACGCCCGGGAAAGTTTCCACAAATCCTGCACCAAAGGCAGAGGCAGGTGTGTGATACCCTGCAGGCACTCCGCCATCCAGCAGCACTTCCGCTGCCTTTAAACAAGACCATCCGGTAAGTGTATAGGCCTCCGGCGTTACCAGCTTGGCCGCCACCTTATCTCCCACCTCATTCGTCGCCACAGCAATCAGGGTTTGTGTGGCGGCGGCGCGTTCTTCATCTGTCGGCCCCTCGGGCAGGGAATTGATGATCCGGTTCAAGACCGCTTGCCCCGGTTTGCTTTTCAGCAAGGGGGCAGTGAACGCGGCGAAAGGACCGCCCATGCCAAAGCCCGGCTTACGTTCAAAAAAGCAGGTGATGTTGGGAATGCGGGATGAATGCCACGCTGTTTCCAAATCCCCCCAGCCGGCGGAATAGAAGATGTGATCGGTACCAGCAACATTCATCTGATGCATGATCGGCTTTCCAAGATAGCTAAGGTTGCCTGCCCGCCGCACGGGAAACCCAGCAAACAACCCAGCAAGACCAGAGCGCATGGTACCGCGTGTCATGCCGGTGCCACCTGAAAAATAGATGGCAACATCCGTTGGGTTTTCAATTTTATCAGCTACATGGCGGATCAAACAATCTGATGGCACAACATCAAACCCAGCCCCTGACAGCAGCACAATGCCCGCCTCTTTCGCTGCTGCATCGTAAGATGCGTGATCCGCAAACACTGACAATTCGCCTGTAATATCCACATAGTGTTTGCCCATATCCAAACAGGCGGTGCGCATGGGTGCCGCTGTATGGCGATAAGGACCGGCCAAATGCAGCACGACATCACAGGCCCCAACGGCTGCACGCAGCGCATCGGCATCATCCAGCGGCACGGCCTGCCAGTCATAGCCGTATTCCTGCCCAATATCCGCCAACGCCGCGCTGTTACGCCCCGCCAGCACAAGATTTTTGGTTGGTGTACCTGCCTCTGCCAGCATCAATTTCCCGGTGTAACCATTGGCACCATATACAAGAATTTTCTGCATCAATCCGTTTCTAACTCAATTGTGAGGGACTTACAAAACGCGGGAAAGATCACCGCGCAAAATGTTTTTGGCGTTCATTATAATGGCTGGCCCCACCGCTTTGAAAAGTATATTCAAAGCCTCACAAGGTGATTTGCGAAAACTCAAGCAAACCCTCCAAGGTCTCCTCCAAATGCCACCGCAAGAAAAAGTGCATTGAAGAATCATCGAAACGTCCGCCGACCCAAGCGCCATCGAAGGCTACTCACCTCGTGCGCCTCCCGCTACGCCCGCACAGCAACTTGGCACGGAGGACTTATGCGCATATTCATACAATATCATGATTTTGTTAGGAAAATTTGGTGAGCCCGGCAGGAATCGAACCTGCGACCCACTGATTAAAAGTCAGTAGTTTATATAAATTTTGGCAGAAATCAGCCAAAATAATCAATGTTCACCACACATCACCCACAGTCACAGCCCAGATGGTTTGTTGAGGTATATTTGGCTATAT
This sequence comes from Alphaproteobacteria bacterium, assembly GCA_049609145.1. GTDB lineage: Bacteria > Pseudomonadota > Alphaproteobacteria > SPJN01 > SPJN01 > JBMYYF01. The sequence continues at coordinate 24,110 of JBMYYF010000010.1, read as the reverse complement.
TCTGCCAATAATTGGCCACCACATCATCACGATTTATCAGCCTCCATAATTGCTCTTTGTCACCAGCTTGTCACCGTAGATCGCCGACCCGATACAAGATTGTTGACACCCATTTGTCACCAAGCCACTAATAGCAAAATATAGCAACACAGTCAGTCCACTAGGAACATCTGTTATGGCCCCCCGAGACGGCAGATCTATCAAATTCACACGCACAAGCGCGGCGGCCATCAAAATGCGTTCAGGGATGACCGAAGAGTGGGTATCAGACGCTGAATACCCGCCACTGAAGATGCGCTTACGGAACAATACACGGCCTTGCTGGTACGTGTCGTACAAGCACCCTCAGAATGGGAAACGTATACGAACCAAGCTATCGGACGTAGATACATCCCAAAATCCCTCAGAGGCCCGGGAACTGGCACGAAACGTTGTCAATCTAGCAACAAAAGCTAGACACTCCCCCTCCGAAGCCGCCGCATTCGACAATCGGGCAATAACGGTTACACAAGTTGTTGATGACTACATTTATCGATCAGAGAATGGGCTATCTGGGAAACCCAAGCTCAGCCCAAAAACCATTGCTGGCTACCTTGGCGACAAGAAAATCATAGAAGCATTATTTTCTGGTATTCACGCGGTTGATTTAACTGATGATATGGTTTCACAGGCATTCGCCTCTAACCTCGAGCGCATAGCGGCTGAGCAGGCCACCAAGATCAAACTTGCCGAACAAGAAATAGACGAAAACATCCAAAAGATTAGAGCTCCCGCCCAGTACGGTCTGACACCGCGAAATGTCCGCCGTTTGATCAAAACCAATATACGCTTAGACGAAAAGATTGAAAAACTTACTAACCCAAAAAAGACGGGCGTTGTCCAAAATAGAAATACTGCCCGACTACTAAATGCAGCATTTAGGTCCGCCCGTCTCCTTGATGACTACCCAAAATTGCCCACCAAATTCGAAGTAAACTTCGGCACTTACAAACCGAAGCGCCGGTCTTTCGATAAAGACCAGCTAAAGGCCATCGAATATGAGTGCGCAAAACGTCTGTCCGATAAAGAAACTTACGACAAGACTTGGCGCCATGCTTGCTTTGTAATGTGCCTACTGTATTCGGGCGCTCGGAAAACAGAACTTATGACTGCCGACATATGCACAGCGCACATCGGGAACAACCGAATGTCCATCGATTGCCCCAACAACAAGGAAGGCAATGAACTAAAACGGGTCTACTTTATGCGCCAAGCTCGGCCCTACTTAACAGCGCTTTTGGCTGATAGAGATGAAGGCCAACTCTTTGATCAAACCAGTTACCCAGAAACCGCCGCTCGAAATATTGTAAAAGCGGCGGGCGTCAATGCATGGACCGGCTTCCACGGCTTGCGTCACACGTATGCTTCAATTGCATATGCTGCTGGTGAAAGCATTGAAAAGTTGGCGGCCGCCCTAGGGCAGTCATCATTGTCTGTTACGCAAACGTACGGCTACTTGTTTGACGATGAACTGGCAAAAACAAACGAACGAATGTCCGACGCGCGTGATAATTTTTAGAATTAACCCCTGGCCGGTTTCCCGACCAGGGGCCGATTGCTTACAGCATTTCATTATCGTTTTCAAATTCGAGTACCCGTTGTAGCGGGTATCGAACTGTCTTGCCAATTTTGAAATAACGTGGGCCTGTTCCAGCACACCGCATATTTGCCAATGTACCAACGTTTAGACTCCAGCGTTCTGCAAGCTGCTTCGGCGTGTAAGCCGAATTCTGTTCATTCATGGTAGATTCCTATGAGTTTTGATGTTTCGGACATTTGAACAGACGCTCCGGCGCTTTGATCATCATGTGTGTCAGATCTTTTGCGCCCACAGCGCAAGGCAACCTTAGCTGAAGAGCAATAAGGACGGAAACAAAAACAACCCAGAGCATTCTCCGTGTGGCGGCCTACTACAGGCACTTTTTTCAGCAACGAGCCTCCACCCCTAACGCGATGCAGTCACCTAGCCGTACATTGTTGGCAATCAACTAGAATAGCCGCCGCCCCTATTTTCCAACTGGTTTAAGTGACCTAAATAGATGGCTTGGAAGGAGGAGGTTTACACAGATCAGCTGCACCCAAAATGCTCGACAAGTTTATCAAGAGCGTGCGCAATTCAAAATTTTTCGGCTGATCTTCCGCAAGCAAAATGGTCCGTTTCCGGAGGGAGGTTTTGTCTCATTTTAGTTTGGCAAAGAGGAATAAGCATAAACCAAAAGGAGTGCAGCCCTGAAGAAGTCCTTGGGATGGAACTCGAAACCGATTTGCGACTAACAAAGAACGATAAGGCGCGAGCTATAGCGGCCTCATTAGAAATTGTGGCATTTCGAAGGTGAGGCCCAATGGAACAGGATTGAGATAATTCTATTTGGGGGATTTCTCGCTAAACCTTCGTACCGTTAGGCATCCCGCCCAAAACTGCGTGAAGGTACGAAAGCTGCTCAATCTGGTTTGCCCTTCGCACCCTCAACCCCCTCCAAATATTGGACGGGCCCGTCCAGATTCCGGACAGCCCGGAATTTGACGGCTTTCTCCAAAATCTCAAAACCCTAAGGATAACCTTCGCCCCCAAGCTCCAAATTATATGGCGGATCACCTACAAGGGACGGATTACCGGATACCATCGCGTAACCAGCTCGAGAGGCCATCAGGTTTTTTGATGGGCCCCCGCTCGCGTTGACCAATTTTGCCCTTTTTCGCCGCCCAAATTGCACAAATTTTCCCGATAATCCGTAGCACCATATGTCACCATAGTGCATCAGAGTGCACCTCCTAGGTTGCGATAAGGGACACTTATCGAAAGTTTGACCTGGCGCTCAGGGAAAACCGTCATGGTGCAGTTCGCGGCAATTGTGCGTCAGCAATTTTAAATTGGACCATTGCATAGATTGGACCTTGTTAACTGTCAGCAGAAACCGCCATTCCAGTTGACCCTTCAACTCATTAACGGACGACCAAACTATAAATCTAGGGGTCGGGGGCTCGAATCCTCCCCGGGCACCACTGAAATTTGAGATTCGAAACGCTGATCGCGGGGGCACCCATCCCCCGCAAATTGCTATTCATGGTTCGGTGCACAAACCTCCTTAGCAATTGTTTCTATTGTGAGTTTCTTGCCAACCCCCACCCAACACCTTGATCAAGTCAACCGATGCACTGAGCTCGGCAAACACAGTTGTCAACTGACTGTCCTGCGCCATAAGGAGCGCATCGCTCTCCCGCAAGAAGTCTCGGTATGAGATCGTTCCATTCGCGAATTGCTGTTCGGCCAATTGAAGTACTTGTAATCTGGATTGCGCGGCAGCAGCCCGATGGCGCGCTTGTGCACCGATCCATTTAACAGTAGCAAGGGCATCTTCGGTTTCGCGATAAGCCTCCAAAACCGTTTGCAGGTAGCGCTCGGTCAATTCCAATTTACGGGCCTCTGCCTTGTCCAACTGGCCACGCAACCGCCCCCCTTCAAACAAGGGCGCTGTGATCGATCCGATAAGAGCCACTATAACAGACGGTGAGCCGATAATCGGCTGCGCCGCTGCAAGACCTGCCCCCAAATTGATCGACGGGTAGAGTGCCGCTTTCGTCGCGCCGATATCAGCGTTTGCCGCTATCAGCATCGCCTCAGCCGCCTTCAAATCGGGCCGCCGTTCCAGCAATTGGACTGGTTGAACTACCGCCACTGGAGGCACCATCACATTCGCCAATCCCCCTCCATCAAGTTCAAGGTTTTGGGGTGCTTGCCCCACCAGTGCGGCCAGAGCATTGCGGGCCTTTGCTTCCGCCAACGATATACCTGCGACAGCCGCCGCCCTCTCAGCAATAATCGCCTGCTGCCCCGCAAGCTGCCGAGATACGTCGCGTCCTGTTGCCAGGTCAGCATTCAAGCTTTCGAGCACAGCCTGCGCATTTTTAAGAAGTTGGTCGGCGACGCCCTTCTTTTCTGCGAGCGCCAAAACGGTAAAATAGGTGCGCGCAATCTCAGCGGTCAAAACCAGTCGCAAGGCCGCAAACCGATACTGCTCTTGATTCAGCAGCGCCGCATAGGATTCCTGCCGCGCTCTATTTTTACCGAACAGATCGAGCTCATAGGATATGGTCGCGCCTGCGATCCAGTCCCGCGTGGCAAAACCACCTTGCGGTGTGAGAGTGAATGGTCGGCTGTCGCCGCTATCTTCCAGGACCGCGCGCTCCGCCCCGCTCGCACTGAGCGACACGGACGGAAGCAGAGAAGCCCCTGCAATTTTCAGATCAGCCCTTGCCTGATCAATACGGGAGAGGGCAGCTTTCAGAGAATGGTTGTTTTGCAATCCCTGGCTCACTAGTTCATCAAGCTGGCTGTCCCCATAAAGCCGCCACCATTCCTGTGGCACCTCTTCCGTGGCGGTGAGATCACCGCGCCAGTCTGAAGCGCTTATTTGAGGGCGCTCATAGTCTGGTGTTACCGAACAAGCTGTCAGCATGCCAATGAACAGAAGACATCCAAATCGCGTCATCATGCTCATGATTCTTCTCCTTCGGTGGCGGTGGGCAAGCGCAGACGCCATTGCATGTAAACAACATAAAGAACCGGCAGCAGGATGAGAGTCAGCACGGTTGTACTGACCATCCCGCCCACCATGGGCAAGGCTATCCGGCGCATGACATCGGAGCCCGGACCTTCGCTTAAAAATATCGGAATAAGACCCAAAATGATCACGCTGACTGTCATCAGCTTCGGACGCAGGCGCTGTAAAGCCCCGTCCCGCACATTTTGCACAAGCCCATCGAAAACCTTTGGCGGGTGGTCCCGCATCTGCTGGTCGATATAAAGCAGCATGATGATGGCGGTTTCGACCGCAATACCTGCAAGGGCAATGAAACCAACCGCGACCGCCACCGACATATTGTATCCGGCCAGCCAAACCCACCAAAAGCCTCCGATCACACCAAATGGCAATGACACAAGGATCAGCGCCGTACGATCAAAGCGACCAAAATGCAGATAAAGCAGCGTGAAGATGATCAGCAGCGTGGCCGGTATGGCAATTGCCAGCCGTTCATTGGCTTGCTGTAACTGTTCAAACTGTCCCGAGAGTTTCAAGGAATATCCCGCTGGCAGATCAATCTGGGTGAGCGTTTCCTTCAAGTCCGCAATATAGGAACCCAAATCGCGGTCCTTGATATCCACAAACACAAAGCCGTTAAGCCGCGCATCCTCTGAGCGGATCGTGGCTGGCCCATCCGCGACCCGGATTTCCGCAAGATCAGCCATGGGCACCTGCAAACCATCAGTACCGGGCACAAGAATGTTATCCAAATCCGTCATGTGCTCCCTATCGGCCCTGTCATAACGGACCATGATGGGATAACGCTCCCGCCCCTCTATCGCTTCATCCAGCATCATGCCGCCAAGCGCTGTTTGGACGATCATCTGGAAAGTGCCGATGGATACGCCGTAACGCGCCAAGGCACGACGATCAGGAACAATCTCGATATATTTCGCGCCCTGCACGCGGTCGGCAATGGCACTGCGCGTACCGGGAACCGTTCGGGCAAGTTCTTCCACCTGCCGCGCCACCTTATCGATCTCAGCAAGATCGGGACCTGATATTTTGATCCCCACCGGGGTTCTGATCCCCGTCGTCAACATTTCAATGCGGGTTTTGATGGGGTAATTCCAGCTATTCATCATGCCAGGAAGCCGCACTCGCTGATCCATCTCCGCAATTAGCGTTTCCGGGGTCAATCCTTCCCGCCACTCATCACGCGGCTTGAGTTCTACCCATGTTTCAATCATCAATAAGGGAGCGGGGTCGGTTGCAGAGTTTGAGCGGCCCGCCTTGCCAAAGGCGTGTTTCACCTCTGGCACCGTCATAAGTTGCCGGTTTGTGACCTGCAAGATTTCCCGCGCTTTGGCAGTAGAAACCCCCGGCAAGGTCATAGGCATATAAAGAATGCCCCCTTCATAAAGCGGCGGCATAAACTCAGTGCCCATTTTGGATATGGGATAGGCCGTGCTGACCAAGGCGATGAGCCCAATAGCAAGCGTTGCTTTCCTGAACTTTAGCGCCGCATTGAGCACCGGCCTGTAAAGCGAAAGAAAGAACCGATTGATCGGGTTCTGCTGCTCCGTTCGTATCTTCCCCCGAATGAGCCATAGCATCAGCACCGGTACAATTGTGACCGACAAAATGCTGGCGGCAGCCATGGCATAGGTTTTGGTAAAGGCAAGCGGCGCAAACAAGCGCGATGATTGGCCTGTCAAGGCAAAGACCGGCACAAAGGAAACGGTAATAATCAGCAAGCTAAAGAAAAGACCCGGCCCCACTTCTTTGGCGGCGGCGATAAGCGCCTGCCTGCGCGTTTCCTTGTCCGCCGCGTCGTCGAGTTGACCAAGCTTCCTATGGACATTTTCCACCATCACAATGGAGGCATCCACCATCGCCCCGATGGCAATCGCAATACCGCCAAGAGACATGATATTTGCTGTGATCCCTTGCGCCGCCATGATGATAAAAGCCGCCAATATGCCAAGCGGCAAGGTAATCACCGCGACAAAGGCACTGCGTGCATGGAGCAGAAACAGAAACGTGATGAGGATAACAACCAGACTTTCCTCAATCAGCTTTTCTGTCAGGTACTCAACCGACCCTTCAATAAGCTGACTGCGGTCATAAACAATCTTGAGATCTACACCTGCTGGCAGGCCTTGCCGCACCGTCTCAAGGCGGTCTTTCACCCCTTTAATCACTGTCATGGCATTGGCACCGGGGCGCATGACCACAATGCCGCCCACCGCTTCACCCACCCCGTTTAGCTCGGTAATCCCGCGCCGGATGGCCGGACCCTCAACAATCCGCGCAATATCGCCCAAGGTTACCGGTGTGCCGTTATGTGATTTTAATACAACGGCTTCAAGATCAGCGGGTTTGCCAACATAGCCGAAAGAGCGGATCAGATATTCGGTTTCCGCCATTTCAAGGGTACGCCCGCCGGTTTCCTGATTGGCGCCGCGCACAGCGGCAATCACGGCGGTCATCGGCAGGTCGTATGCGCGCAGTTTAACCGGATCAACGAGTACCTGATATTCTTTGACAAAGCCGCCCACACTGGCAACCTCTGCCACGCCATCAACCGTGCCGAGCTCATAGCGGACAAACCAGTCTTGCAAGCTGCGAAGTTCCTGCAAATTATGCCCGCCTGTCCGGTCATAAAGGGCATATTGGAATACCCAGCCTACACCCGTGGCATCGGGACCAAGCTGGGGCCGCGCACCTTGCGGTAGCTGCGATGAAATCTGGGAGAGCGATTCAAGCACACGGCTGCGCGCCCAATACATGTCCACGCCATCTTCAAAGACCACGTAAAGGAAGGATGTACTGAACATGGAAAACCCGCGCACATCTTTGCTGCGTGGCAAACTCAGCATCTGGCTTGCAAGCGGGAACGTCACCTGATCTTCAATGACCTGCGGGGCCTGCCCCGGCCATTCCGTCTTGATAATGACTTGGGTATCTGACAGATCAGGAATGGCATCAAGCGGTGTACGCGATACTGAGAGCACACCAACGACCAAGAGCACTGTCGCCGCCAATAGAACCAGAAACTGATTGTGCACAGACCATTCAATGATCCGCGCCACAGCACTTTTTGAAGGATCATGGGCTTCAATGGACATGATCGTCCTCCATTTCCATGGAAGAGCTATCGCCATCCATATCCATGCCGCCCATATTGGCCATGCCGCCGCGCAAATTGCTTTCCGCATCAATCATGAACTGGCCAGTCCGGACGACGGCATCACCTTCGTTCGCTCCTGACAGGACTTCCGTCATACCGCCAGCGGTAATCCCCACTGCCACATCAATGGGGAGGAACTGCCCGTCGCCCAGGCTTTTGATCAGGTGAGCACCGCGCCCGTCGTAAAGCACGGCCTCTGCTGGCACCGCCAGGCGCGGCATCGCGTCAGTCATGAACGTTACATCAACAAGATAGCCCGGCTTTGGCTCGCCATGACTATGCGGCAGTTCCAACCGAACTGTCGCCGTTCTGGTTTCAAGATCGGCCACATGGTGAATAAAGTCGATGGTGCTTTCATAATGCTTACCGGTTTCCGGCACATGAACCATCGCTTTTTGGCCTTCGCGCAAAAACGCCACATCCCGCACGGGCACATCTGCATTCACCCACACTTGAGCGAAGTCCTGCATGGCAAGCGCTTGCTCACCCGGATTTAGGTAGCTGCCTTCGCTGATATTCAATGAAACAACCGTACCCGCCACCGGCGCATAAAACGGGGTTTCTTCCATCATCGCGCCCGCCGCTTTGAAGTCCGCAATGGCTTTCTCATCCATGCCGTATAGGCGCAAGCGGCGTTCAAGATTTTCAACGGGCACACCGCCACGTTTGCCTATCAGATAATCTGACTGCGCGCTCATAAGCTCAGGGCTGTAATAAGTGAAAAGCAAATCGCCTTTGGCGACCGTATCGCCCACGGCATCGGTCGCGAGCTTTACGATCCAGCCAGGCGCGCGCATATTTACTACAGTCTGATTACGGCTACTGGGGACAATTTCCCCGAAAGCCTTCACGTCCCTTCCAAAGGGAACTTGCTTCACCTCGGCTGTTTTGACGCCCAAGGCCTGAATGAATTGCGGGGTGATAGACACCATCCCGCTCATTTTATCATCTGCCCCGGCATCCATGCCCTCCATTGGGGGCGCATCGACAACTTTTGGCACAAGTGTCATGCCGCAAATCGGGCAGGTTTCCCCCGCCTCCCCTTCAATATGAGGGTGCATGGGGCAAATATAGATTTCTTCGGAATAGGCTGCTGGCACAAAGGCAAGCAGCGCAAAAACAAACAACAATACGCGCATAGCAATGCTCCTTTCTTTTGGCGTTAAGCGTCAAAGAAAGAGGCGGTCTATATACGTATGCGCTGCGTGTTTAGAAAGATTGAGGGATAGGAAGAGTGCGAGAGGTCCGCATCCGGCGGTCCTCGAATATAGCGGGCATCTGCTACCTGTAAGCTATGGACTTGTTCGGCGACCCAAATGGCTAAATCAATCTGCACTGTATCTGTCGGAGCTTTAATGGTCGGCACTGGGTCAGCGGACGTCATATCAACTTTGGCACAATCAATGGCGATCATGACCCCCGGTTCGGTGTCCATTTCGGCCATATCGCCATGACAGGGCATTTCTTCTGCTTGCGCGGCCATCGCATCCATATTGGCGCACATGGTCTTTGCACACGCCAGACCGGGCGTGAGCATCACAAGCATTATCAATATCGTCAGAACCGATTTCATAACTATATTCTACACGAATTGAAGGAATAGTTCCATCAATCCGAAACCTTTCTGCAAACCATCACGGAAATAGCACCTGTCGGCGTTTTGATGACGTCCCTGACTTCTATCGCCGAAAAGCCGCAGCTGGTGGCGAGTTCAGTCAAAACGCCATCCGCATTGGGCTGGGTCAGATCATCACCATCAAGCAGTTGAATAATTTTAAAGCATTGTTTCATGAGCCAATTTGGCTGCACGGCATAATCTCCGATGATTAGCTGTCCGCCAGGCTTTAGGGCTTCGAATACCGCCTTGATGATGGCTTCTTTCCCAGCCACCGGCACTTGATGGAGGACAAGAGTAACAACAACCGCATCAAGACTTTCAGATTCAAAATATTGCCCTAAAGCATCCCCCATATCGTTGATTAGTTCTATATCGCTCTGCGCGTCCAGCTTTTCTTTGGCACGCGCAATAATTTCGGGATCCGGATCGATCCCGAACAATTGCGCATGGGGCTGATTTTGACGGACCAAAGACAGCAAGGAGCCCGTGCCACAACCAATATCCAATATTCGCTCACCCGCTTGCGGGCTCAAGGCATTCAGAACGGATTTCCGCCATACCGACTCCCTTGTCAGAAGGGCAATCGCGGCATCATATAAAGGTGTCAGCCACCGATATCGCAACACCGGCACATAATCTGTATCTTGATTTGTCACTGTCCCACTCCTTCTTCAGCCATACAAAATGCCGCTACACCTGAGCGCTTCTTAACCTAAGTGCATTAAGAACAACGGAAATTGAAGACGCACTCATAGCGAAAGCCGCAAACATCGGATTGATCAGAATGCCAAAAAACGGAAACAGCAAACCCGCAGCGATAGGCACACCAGCCGCATTGTAAATAAGTGCGAAAAATAGGTTTTGCCGAATGTTCCGCATGGTTGCTTGGGAGAGCCGACGCGCCCGCACAATCCCATCCAAATTACCTTTAACCAATGTAAAGTCAGCACTTTCAATCGCCACATCGGCACCTGTTCCCATTGCGATACCAACATCTGCTTGTGCAAGGGCTGGCGCATCATTTACCCCATCGCCTGCCATCGCCACCTTAAAGCCTCGATCTTGGAGCTCTTTGATGATCCGAGATTTATCTTCAGGCAAAACATCGGCGCGAATTTCATCAATACCAAGTCGTCCCGCTACCGCCTTCGCTGTTCGTTCATTGTCGCCCGTCGCCATGATGATCCGGAAGCCCAGTTCATGCAGGGCTTTCAGCGCAGCAGGCGTTGTTGCCTTCACCGGATCGGCAACACTGACCAACCCTGAAATAGCACCATCCAGAACAACGAACATGACGGTTTCACCTTCATCCCGCCGCGCGTTGGCTGTATCTACCAAAGGGCCGCTATCCAAACCCATATCGGATATCAGCCGGGCATTCCCCAGCGCGACGGCATGGCCATCCACCACACCCTTCACGCCTTTGCCCGTAATCGCTTCAAAGTCAGTTGCATCAGCCATATCCACGCCACGCTCTTCTGCCCCTTTGACAATCGCTTCGGCCAACGGGTGCTCAGACCCCCGCTCAAGCGAAGCGGCCAGCCGCAAGACTTGTGCTTCATCATGGCCTTGCTCGGGTAACACAGCAATCAGTTTGGGCTTGCCCTCAGTCAAGGTGCCCGTCTTATCCACCATAAGAATCTCGACCTTCTCAAATCGCTCTAGAGATTCAGCATTCTTGATCAATACCCCGGCTTGAGCACCACGCCCGGTAGCCGTCATAATCGACATCGGTGTCGCCAATCCCAATGCGCAGGGGCATGCGATAATCAAAACAGCGACGGCGGCTACGAGCCCATACGACAAAGCGGGATCAGGACCCCAAATCGCCCACACAACAAAAGAAGCAATCGCAACCGAAATAACAACGGGGACAAAATACCCAGCTACCGTATCCGCATACTTTTGGATGGGGGCACGCGACCTTTGTGCGTTCGCCACCATTTCCACAATCTGCGACAGCATCGTATCAGCGCCAACGCGCGTCGCTTCAATGATAAGGCTGCCGGTACCATTGATGGTCGCCCCTGTTACCGGGTCTCCGACCACCTTTTCCACTGGCACTGGTTCGCCCGAAATCATGGATTCATCGACAGAAGACCGTCCCTCAATTACCGCGCCATCCACGGGTACTTTCTCGCCGGGGCGTACTCGCACCTTGTCGCCGACTTGCACGTCCTCCAGAGGAACTTCTTCTTCGGTATCATCGTCCCGGATCACACGCGCTGTCTTTGCCGCCATATCCAGCAAAGCCCGAATGGCTGAGCCGGTCCGTTCACGCGCGCGTAGCTCCATGATTTGACCCAAAAGAACGAGGGTCACAATCACGGCGCCTGCCTCAAAATAGACCCCCACATTGCCATCGACGTCCCGGAAACCTGATGGGAATATTTCCGGCACCAGCACAGCAATCAGGCTAAAGATATAGGCTGCCCCCGTACCCATAGCGATGAGGCTGAACATGTTGAGATTCATTGTGCGAAAAGATTGATACCCGCGCTCCATAAACGGCCAACCGACCCATAAAATGGCCGGCGTCCCCAGCACAAGTTCAATCCAAAGAGTTGTGCGGTCACCAAAAAATTCGCGAATGCCATGAATGCCGATGAAAGGTGACATTGAGAGGACTAGAAGCGGAACGGTAAGGACAACCCCAACCCAGAACCGCCGTGTAAAATCGACTAACTCCGGGTTCGCCCCCTCGTCATCGGCAACAGAAACGGCCTCAACTTCAAGCCCCATTCCACAGAGGGGACATGACCCAGGCCCGGCCTTACGGACCTCAGGGTGCATAGGGCATGTGTATACGGTGCCAGCATACCCTTCGGGTACTTCATCGTATTTTCCCCCTTTAACGGGGGGGCCACCGGCATTGTCGTGATGCCCATGGTGCACACAATCTGAATGATTATCCGAAGTCATTTTGCCTCTCCTAACAGGGATTGTTGCAACAAAAAATTGAACTAAACCTCCGGCTCATCCCTTTCAGGATGGACCGGAGGTTGATTTTTCCTTTAGTGACTATGGCCACCATGGCCATCGCCACCACCTCGTTCATATTGTCCGGGATAGCTGCTGTTGCCGCTACACGCCGACAAGCCCAAAGCCGCTGTCAACAGAATTAATGGGAGTAATATTGTCGTTTTCCTCATAGTGCGCATTGCACATTCCTTTCGTTGGTGAGGGACAAAGTAGATAGAGCGGCGGTGTGTCAGCTATGGTTTTCATCGCCAGACCACACGCTCAATACACGTCAGACCAAAGCCCTCGATTGATCTATCGCGGTTAGACGTTAATGAGCATGCCCGTCATGATCATGCGGGGCACTTACCTCTTCATCTTTGCTCTGCGTTGGCTGCTCATCCGTTACGTTTGGTTTATCAACATGCGGCGCGCTACTTTCGCCATGCGAATGTGACCGCTCAACCACTGGCATTTCCTCGTGAGAATCCATCTCCGCTCCATGATCATGGCCACCAGAACTACCGTGATGGTCATGGCCCGGTCCGCTAATGGCTGGCAGTTGTTTAACCCCGAGACCAAAGCCATAAACGATATGACCGCCCCACCAAGCGGTGGTCGTAAACAAAATCGCCGAGATCAGCATTGCGCCCACAAATGCCAGGGAAGGCTCTGCCGCCCGCTTTATCCAACGCCAGGCCGCAGCCGACAACAAGAATGCCGATGCTCCTAACGCCCAATTACGGTGGACCGTCATCGCATCATGCGAAGGACCGTCATGTCCAACCGTAAAATAGGCCTGAAACCCTGCCGCCACCGTGAAGACAACGGATAGAACGGCAAGACCAAGGATTAGATCAGCACTTTGCCGGATAGCTGGCAGACGACTGGAAACAACCCCGACCTTGGCCAGAACGTAAAGTCCGGTAGAGGTTATGCTAAGCGCAAAAGCGAAATGGACCAGTATTGGATGAATATTTGGTTCGATGAGCGATAACATTTCAAATCCTTTCTAAAACCAAGCTCGAATACCAATGACGAAGACCGAATTGTCATCGTCACCGCCAGATGCTTTTGTCAAATTGCTGGTTTCCCCCAAGGCTTTTTGCCATTCGACCCCGACATAGGGGGCAAACTCCCGCACAATTTCATAACGAAGTCGCGCGCCAAGATTGAGGTTTGTAAATCCAGACCCTTTCCCTAGGTCTGGAATATCCTGCGCTGCAAACGCCAGTTCCGCGCGCGGTTGCAAGATCAACCGTTGCGTGAGAAGCAGCTCATACTCAATTTCAATCCGCGCGGTTAGATCGCCTTCTTCACTTAAGAATGCGGCTGCGTCGATTTCAAACCAGTAGGGAGCAAGCCCCTGTAGCCCAAGCACGGCATGGGTAAGCGTGTCCGGCTCGGTATCAACCCGCAGCCCTGCCTGCACATCCCAAAAAGGCGCAACGGCATGAGACCAAAGGGCCTGGAACTCGGCATCATCCAAATCATCCCCCAAGCGCCACTCGCCTTCAGATTTCAACCAAAGCTTGTCGATGTCGCCGCCGTACCAACCTTGTAGATCCCAAACGGTAACTTCCTGATCATCAGAGAATTGGGTTTCCAACCTATCGGCCATAACAAACAGATTTGGCATCGCGCCGTTGGCGGCTTGTACTGCTTCGCGGGATTTTGCCATCTCCTCGGCGCCCCAATAGGCATCCGCTTGGTTCCAAGGTGGGCTGTCATGAGTAGCAAAAGCTGGATTAACCAACCCAAAGGCAATGAATGACCCAACAGCCAGGATCACTTGGCACATATTTTGTTTCATTGCCCATCTCCCATTCCATGCGTGTGTTGATGATGTTGGTCCTGTTTTGCGCTGTCAGGCGGCGAAGCAACCTGGGCAGCCATTCCAGTGTCATGATAACGCCCGTGGTGCCCCAGTGGATTCTTCGGCAGAACAGAAACCACCTGCATCATGCCTGCATGCATGTGATAAATCAGGTGGCAATGGAAAGCCCAATCACCGATATGATCGGCACTGACATTGACCGATAGCTTTTCACCTGGCTTTACAATCACAGTGTGCTTACGCGGACAGTATTCTCCACCACCATTGTCCAGATCAAAGAACATGCCATGCAAATGAATTGGATGAGGCATCATCGTGTCATTCACCATCGTTAGGCGCACACGCTCACCTTCGTGGAATGTGATCGGCTTGGTGACTTCAGAGAACTTCACCCCGTCAAACGACCACATATAGCGTTCCATATTGCTGGTCAGGTGCACAACCACCTCACGCTCCGGCGCCCGCAAATCCGGGTTACGCTCAAGCGACCTAAGCTGGCTGTAGCGCAGCACCCGGTGGCCTACATTTTCAAGGCCGATACCGGGCTCATCCAACCGACTGGCAGGCATGGCCGCAACATTAACCACCCCGGGCCCACGTTCAATTTTTGCTTCTTGCACCTGGGGTCCTTGTGGGTCGGGTTTGGCACCGCCATGCCCCATGGCAGCGTGATCCATATTACTATGATCCATAGGTTTGCTGCCCGCTTCAGCCGGGCCTTGCATCGCCATATCCCCATGAGCACTATGGTCCATGCCCATGTCTTTCATCGTTAAAGTTGGCACCGGGCGCAGGGCAGGCACCGCCGCGCGCATGCCTGGACGCGGGCCTAAAGTTGCCACCACCTGACCCGAACGATCGA
The DNA here is from genome assembly GCA_049609145.1 of Alphaproteobacteria bacterium. GTDB lineage: Bacteria > Pseudomonadota > Alphaproteobacteria > SPJN01 > SPJN01 > JBMYYF01. Next base: position 9,077 of record JBMYYF010000010.1, on the reverse strand, counting down.
TGGATTCAGCCACAAAGGCGTAGGCCAAATCCTCCTTCGGTTCGACAATTACATCATAGGTTTCAGCCACGCCCATTTGGAATTCATCCACCTCCAAGGGCTGCACGTTCAAGCCATCGGCCTGCACAATCGTCATAGGCAAGCCCGGAATGCGAACATTAAACAAGGTCATAGCCGCGGCATTGATGATGCGCAACCGCACCCGCTCGCCCGCCTTGAACACACCGTTCCAGTTGTCTGCGGTTGAATGGCCGTTCACAAGATATGTGTAAGCAGGGCCGCCAATGTCGGATATATCGCGCGGCGACATGCGCATCGCGCCCCACATGGCACGATTTTCCAGCGTGGCGCCCAGGCCCTTTTCGCCAACATCGTCGGCAAAGTCACCAAGATCCCGCTGCTGGAAGTTGTAGCTGTCGCTCATTTTCTTTAGCTTTGCGAACACTCGGTGGGGGTTTTCGAATGTCCAGTCACCCAGCACCAACACATATTCACGGTCATAGGCAACCGGGTCCGGGTCTTTAGGATCGATAATAATCGGCCCGTAATGGCCAAGCTGTTCCTGCAACCCGGAATGAGAATGATACCAATAGGTGCCCGATTGCGGCACCGCAAACTTGTAGGTAAAGGTTTCGCTTGGCTTGATGCCCGGAAACGTGACACCCGGCACGCCATCCATCTGGAACGGCACCAATAGTCCATGCCAATGCACCGAACTATCGACCGCCAATTTGTTGTGTACCCGCAAAGTAACGTCATCGCCTTCCCGGAAACGGATCAACGGCGCGGGCACCGTGCCATTCATGCCAATGGCCTTGGCCGTTTGGCCGCCTATTTTGAAAGTAAATTCATCTACCGTAAGGTCGAATTCACGGGAATTTAGTGGGGCTGCAAGGCCGTGGTTTCCATGGCTCGCGCTACGCGCCCACGCTGGCACAAGGCCTGCAAAGCCAACACCAATGCCTGCTCCAGCGATCCCTTTTAGGATCTGCCGTCTGCCAATATTTTGAGTAGTCATAATTTGCTCCGAAACTGCTAATACACAACACGCGCACGCCCGCAGGCGCACACAAACGTTGAGGCAGTTTTACGCGCGGAGCTGGGTGTGGAGTGTAACTAGAGTTTGGGGGGCGGCCTGCCATCGCTGTGGCGGCGGACGGAACATGTCCCGCACATGCTTCAATGTTGGAATGGCGGCAATTTCCGCCAGCGCGAATTCCGGATGATCAACAAAAGAAGGTGCCGCAACTTGGTCAACTGCCGCCAAAACGGCTTGTTCAAGCGCTGTGCCCCGGCAATGGTCCAAACAGGCTTTCAAATCATCGTGGTTCTGCGCCGACTTTTCCATAGGCCCTTGAGCAATATGACCGTGATGTGCGGCTTCTGATTCCAATTGCACTATCGGCATTGGCCCCACAGCTAGGGCCGAGGCGCATTGGCCAAGCGGCCCAGCTACCAAAAAGGCGGCCAGCAAGATCGATGCTGCAAATTTGTGAATCAGGGCCATCAATATTCCTCTTTCCAATTCATATATACCCCTGTAGGGTATAAGTCAATGAGTAAGAAAACCAACATACAAAAGCGCCTACGCCGCATCGAAGGACAAATACGCGGTATCGATAAAATGGTCGAAGACGACCGCTATTGCATCGACATCATCCACCAAATTCAGGCGGCGCGCGCTGCACTGGGCCGGATTGAAGAAGCCGTCCTCAAACACCACGCTGAAACCTGCATTCAGGACGCCATTGATTCTGGTAATACCCATGACCAAAACCAAAAGATAGACGAACTGTTGGATTTGATCTCGAAATCCAGACGCTAGCCCGGCTGGCCGTTCACGCGGTTGTATAACCAGCCGATGAGATAACCGGTAATGCCGGCAACGACGACCCAGGCGATCCCTCCGATCAAAAACCCGATCACAGGCATGTGCCATGACATGTCGCCAAAATCTGTATGAAGCATATGACCCGACATCCCGACCATCATGCGGGGCATCAGCCAAACAAGAAGACCGCATATGAGCCAAATGATCGCGACCGTACCTGCAAATGCAGCGGTCAAAGCAGAACTATTGAGCATGTTAACCTCCCTAAGCCATTCGCATTCAGGATACCAGTTTCATTTGGGCAATCATTGATTTGAATCAACCGGACTGTCGCCTGGGCTGTCTTTGTAAAAACGCCCGTCCGGGAAACCAATGATAAAGCGCAGGCAAGACAACAAGCGTCAGAATTGTTGACGAGATAATGCCGCCGATCACCACTGTTGCCAGCGGCCTTTGCACCTCTGCGCCTGCCCCGACGTTGAATGCCATGGGCACAAAGCCGAGCGATGCTACAAGGGCGGTCATCAGCACGGGTCTGAGCCTTGTAAGCGCTCCTTCGATGATCGCCTCATCAACCGCATGACCTTTGGCTTGCAAATCTCGAATGAACGAGATCATCACCACACCATTCAGCACAGCCACGCCGGAGAGCGCGATAAATCCGACCCCAGCAGAAATAGAAAGCGGAATATCCCGCAACAACAATGCCGCGATACCTCCTGTGAGAGCGAGCGGCACACCGGAAAAGACGACGAGCGCCGCGCGTGCTGAATCAAATGCCATGAACAGCAAGCCGAATATCAATGCGAGCGCTATCGGCACCACAATAGTAAGGCGTTGACGGGCAGAAATAAGCTGTTCAAACGTGCCGCCATATTCAACCCAGTATCCTGCGGGCAACTTGGCCTCTGAACTCACCTTATCTTGCAATTCCTGAACAAAACTGGCGAGATCACGGTCCCGAACATTGGCCGTCACCGTCACGCGGCGTTTGGCATTTTCCCGGCTAATCTGGGCAGGTCCAAAGGCAATCGATAGATCGGCTACCTCCTGCAAAGGCACATAATCCGGCGTTTCATCCACCCCATCCTGCTCGGCCATGGGCAGAGGTACCGGCAACCTTGCCAACGCATCAATGTCTCCGCGCATCTGCTCGGGCAGCCGAACAACGATATCAAAGCGCCGATCCCCTTCATACAGAACACCCGCTTCGCGTCCGCCGATGGCGACTTCCACGACTTCCTGCACATCGGCAATGCTTAGGCCGTAGCGCTCAAGCCGCTTGCGGTTAGGGACAACGCTCAAAGTGGGAAGCCCGGTTACCTGCTCAACTTTTACATCGGCAGCGCCGGGCACGACTTGAACAAGCTTTTCGATTTGCTGCGCAGAGCGCAGGAGCTGATCCATATCATCGCCATATACTTTAACGGCGAGATCACTGCGGACACCGGAGATAAGCTCATTAAACCTAAGCTCAATCGGCTGCGAAAACTCATAAGCACTGCCCGGAATGGCTTCAAGCGCGACTTCCATTTCTTCAATAAGCTCTGCCTTGGTCTTGTCCGGGTTCGGCCAATCATCCTTTGGTTTCAGCAAGACATATATATCGGCGATATTTGGCGGCATGGCATCTGTCGCTACTTCCGCTGTCCCTATACGCGCGATCACCGTACGCACTTCCCCGAACTTGAGCAGCTCCTTTTCAAGCTCAAACTCCATTTCAATAGATTGGGTGAGAGAGGTGCCCGGCGCGCGCAAGGCTTGGATCGCTATATCCCCTTCATCAAGAGACGGCACGAATTCCGCGCCCATGCGGCTGGCCCCAAAGAGACTTAAGATCACCAACAACACTGCAAAACTAACAATTGGTAAAGGATGATGGATGGACCAGCGAAGAATAGGCTCGTAGCCACGCTTCGCAGCGCCAATAACACGGCTTTCCTTTTCATCAACCTTGCCTGTTACAAAGGCAGCAACTGCGGCGGGCACAAAAGTTATGGAAAGCACCAAGGCAGATAGTAAAGCCGTCACAACAGTAAAGGCCATGGGGTGGAACATCTTCCCCTCAACCCCACTCAGCGTGAAGATCGGTAGGTATACAACTGTGATGATAATGATCCCGAATATGCTGGGCTTTATCACTTCTGCGGTGGCACTCGCCGCCAAGGCGTGACGCTCCTTCGCATCGAGCAAACGGCCAAGGCGATGCTGTTCCATACCAAAACGGCGAATACAGTTCTCGATGATGATAACAGCCCCATCAACAATCAGGCCGAAGTCGAGCGCCCCAAGGCTCATCAGATTGCCTGAGACTTTGTTTTCCACCATGCCTGTTATGGTCATCAACATGGAGATTGGGATCACAATTGCTGTAATCAGTGCCGCCCGCAAATTTCCTAACAAGAAGAAAAGTACGGCGATCACCAGAAGTGCCCCTTCAAGCAAGTTTTTCTCCACCGTCTTGATTGTGCGCTCGACCAATGATGTTCGATCATAAATTGTTTTGGTGATCACACCTTGCGGCAGGGAGTTTGCGATCTCTTCCAGCTTCTTGCCAACACGCTCAGCAACGGCCTGGGAGTTCTCCCCCATCAGCATCATCGCTGTGCCAAGAACCACTTCTTTTCCATTCTCGGTCGCAGCGCCGGTGCGAAGCGGTGACCCAAACCCCACATCTGCCACATCACGAATACGGATCGTCACCTCATCGCGCTTCGCCACGATGATACGGCCTATATCTTCGATAGAAGCCACTTGCCCCGGCACGCGGACCAGATATTGTTCGCCGTTGCGCTCAATATAGCCCGCACCCACATTGGCATTATTCCTCTCCAAAGCGCTCAGCACATCATGAATGGTGAGGTCATAGCTCAGAAGCCGCGCGGGATAGGGTGTTACATGATATTGCTGTTCATATCCGCCGATTGTGTTGACCTCAACAACGCCTCTGAGGGTTCGAAGCTGAGGAACAATGATCCAGTCCTGAATGGTAAGAAGGTCCATCGACGTATAGACGGTGCCGTCTTCTTTTAGAGCCCCTTCTTCAGCCTCAACTGTATAAAAGTAGATTTCACCAAGCCCGGTTGATACCGGCCCCATGATGGGTTCGAGCCCTTCCGGCACCTCACTTTTGATCTGCTGTAACTTTTCGGCGATGAGTTGCCGTGCAAAGTAGATATCTGTTCCTTCATCAAAGATGACGGTCACTTGTGACAGACCATAACGTGAAAGTGAACGCGTATGGCTGAGATTGGGAATACCGGAGAGTACCGTTTCAATGGGAAAGGTAACCCGCTGCTCTACTTCAAGCGGAGAGTAGCCCTCTGCCTTTGTGTTAATCTGCACTTGTACATTGGTAATGTCGGGGACGGCATCGATCGGCAAACGGGTAAAATTATAAGCGCCGAGAGCGCAAACACCGAGCACGATCAGCATAACAAGCCATCTATGGCGGATAGATAAAGAAATAATATTTTCTAACATGGTGGCGGCTTTCTGTTGGAGCTAGTGGGAATGGGCCGCAGTGGCTTTTAGGATATCGGACTTAACGATGAAACTGCCATCGGCAACATAGGTCTCGCCTGATGCCAGCCCTTCAACCACCTCCACAAATTCATCACCTTGAATGCCGAGCTTGATCGGCCTTGGCGCAAACCTCTGTCCATCTGCCAAGAACACGACATTACCCAACTCTTCCATTTTTTGGATGCCACTACGGCGAACAGCGACATCTACACGTCGGCTTGATACGGCAACGTCGCCCTCAATAGTCATGCCCGGTTTCCAAACCCCATTTTGATTTGCAAGCGGCACAATCGCGATCAGTGTTTGACTGAGCGCATCAGCCGTTGGGAACAGCATGGTGATTTTGGCCGCCGCCATCTTGTCCCGCTCCAGCGTATGGATGGTGACCGATTGCCCAGCCGCGATGCGTTCTGCATCACGCGGAAAAATGTGAAACTTGGCCCACACTTCTGAAAGATCGGCAATTTTGAAAAGCGGATCACCGCCGGTGACATCCCCGACATTGGTGTTCCGGCTCAAGACAACACCGTCTATCGGGGCTACCACGCGAAAGTCCCGCAGGCTCTCATTTGCCTCAACCACGGCCAGCAACTGGCCCTTCTTTACCGTTTCACCCAGCTCCACATTCACAGAGCGAACAATACCGGCAAACCGGGCACGCACATCTGCCTTTCTGTTTTGATCAAGCGTGATGCGCCCGGTCAGAGATACAGTTTCCGCAATCATAGCAGGCCCAGCCCGCTCCACGACAACGCCCATACGCAGGGCGGAAGCCGGACTTATTTTCGTGCCGCCTTCCTCGTCTTCATCATGCCCAACCTCTTCGTCGTGTCCATGATCATCTTGTTCATCGCGCGATGGACTGTGGGAGCTATTTTTATCGTTGTTATGCTCCTTACCTTTCTTATCATGGTCGCCGTCAAACGCATTAGGGCTTTCTTCCTGATCACCTTTTTCAATTTCATCATGTTGATGTGTGGCATGATCTTCTATGTTTGGCTCTCCGAGGACATTTGTTGTCGCTAGGCCAATAACAAACAAAGCGCAAGCAACCAGCACAAACAGCCTTTGGGCAGAGGTTAATTTGGTCATTTCTAGTCTCCTGTTGATGTTGCTAGGCGCTCAACATCTGCGCGCGAAACATGATATCGTTTGAGTGCGTTGTGATGTCCGGCGCGGGCCTGAAACAGTGTCCGTTGCGCATCAAGCACTTCCAAAAATGGGAAACGGCCTTTTTCGAAGCCCTCACGGGAAAGGCGGTATGCCTTTTCGGCTGCTGGGATCAAAGTAGATTGAAACCTGCTCGCCTCGCTGTAAGCCGTACGCCAGTTTTGCCAGGCTTCGGCAAGCTGTTGCTGGGCAATGCGTTTGGCATCTTCGACATTTTGAAGCCGCCGCCGGTAAAGTGCCTCAGCTTCGGCGATACCACCCTGATTTCTGTTCAGGACAGGCAAAGGAATAGACGCGCCGGCGATGACAGCGCTGTCGTCCGTATCATTGAAACGTCGCACACCAACTCTAAACGATGGGTCGGGAATGGCCTTCGCTTTGGCCAAACGGATGCCGGCCTCCTCAGCAGAAGCTTCCATACCAATGGCCCGTAGATTGGGATTTCCCTCCAAGCGCGTCTGATAGACTTGCAGGCCGTCCGGCGGCGAAAGGTCAAAAAAGTGTTGGCTATCAAGCGTAAGGCTTAAGTGGGAAAGACCTAACAAGCTGGCGAGAGATGCCTTGGCAATCGCAAGCTCTCGTTCAGCATTTTCACGCGCGATCGCCGCAGTGCTGATCGCCACTTCTGCTTTGCTCAGCTGAATCTCAGACGAGGCTGCCGCTGCAACACGCTTTTTCACAATACTCAAAACATCACCGGCAAGCTCTTCTTGCAATCTTGCAAGCCGCAATGCCTCCTGTTCAACGAGAACGGCCTCATAGGCGATATGAACATTGCGTATGATATCCAGACGCATGGCCTTCACTTGTAAGCTTGCCGCTGCCCGCATCAGTGATGCCTGATCTTTTCTGGCGCCGCGTTTGCCGCCAATCTCAAATTTTTGGCTAACGCCTGCAAAATATTCTGCGGATCCCGTTCCATCATATGGCCCGCTACCGGCAAAATTCTCCACCTCGACCTCTAGTTCAGGGTTTTGCCACAACCCCGCCTGCGTTTCGCGGCCAGCCGCAGCGTCAAGCATAGCAGCCGACGCTTTAAGCGCTGGCGATGCCGCGATCGCCATTTCAGTCGCGGCGTCCAGCGTGAAGACGGATTTGGCCAGATCAACTTCGTCAGCGTACGCGGCTGATCCAACCGTCATTGGCACCAACGCCAACAACGCAATAACTACTTTTTTCATCGAAATCTCTCAAAACAAATGGGAACAGAACAAGCCTGTTTGTTTCTCCGCACAACGCGGAGAAACAGCAACGCAAACGGTTTTCGTCTGCTGTTAAGCTATCGTTTTGGGAGGTTTACTTGTTGAATAGTGAGGGGAGCCGCGCACCCTATCCATATATCGGGCATAAGATGTAGCCATTGCCACCGGCACTTCAACATTCAGAATGTCGTGGTGGCCCAGAATATGGCCACAACCGAGATGGCACTCACATTGTTCACATTCCCCGAAAGGATTGAAATCTGCGCTGCCATCATCAGAAAGTTGGATCGTCACCTGATCATCGACTGCCATGTTTGAATGCGCGTGAAAACCCGACGCCAGCGCCAAAAGCACCAGTGAGGCAATCATCATTGATATAGACAAGCGATGGATCATGAAATGCAAGCTATCAGAAATGCTGATGCCGTCAACCAGCGACATGGAGCCGCTGCTATAAATACCGAGTTCCTGAGATTGGGAACGTACGCGGTGACCGCGGCGTCGGGAAGTTCTCAACGCGGAGTGGTTCACCTCAATCAAACAAGCCCAAGTCGTCATCGAAAAATGGCTGAAACAGTGCAATCACATCCGGCCCCATCAATCTTTGAACATGCGTCCACCAGTGCCTGAAACTCTATCAGAAAATGGTACATAGAAGGGGATTTTACATATATATGACCCTTAAAATCCCCAATTTATCACGCTAATTCGTAGCACCATATGTCACCATAGTGTACCAGAGTGTATCTCCTAGGTTGCGATAAGCGACAGTTATCGCAACATTCGCCTGCACCACAGGGGAACTGCGATAGCGACACAAGCCCCTGAATCAGAATGTTGACGGGTGCAGGAACATTGTGCGCCGGTCGTTTTGTACTCACGATACGTTGCGATCTTGGGATTTTCCAAATTTAAGATTTTGAGCGGCTTTTCCTAGAAAGCCACCATGGCCTGCCCCTATGGGGTGGTACGGGTTGAATGTTAGTCCCGGCGGTTATGGTAGCGGTGTTCGTGCCGCCTTACGTTAAAGGCGTGGCGGCAGGAACACTGCCGCCAGACAAGCAGCCACCCCGGACCACCTCACAAGGGACAATCCAACGGAACAAACGGTTTACGAGAAATTCCGCCATAAATCTTGGTGGAAATTTCTTGCCGACGACAATTTTGATCTGGGGTTGGTTCAATTTCTCTTTGGTCAGACTATTACCTGTGTTTCGCTTGAAGTAAGCCGCTATTTCACTGAGCGATTGGACCGCCGCGACGGCCCTGCAACCTAATGGCATTCTGGTGGCTATTTAGTATACTGTATACATTCTGTATACATTCTGATTACTACCTGACAACCAAAT
>JBMYYF010000009.1:0-148821 GCA_049609145.1 Alphaproteobacteria bacterium | reverse complement strand
CGGCCAATCAGCATCCCAAGAAGAAGTTCGCACTTTTGAACGGGAATGGCGCACCGGGGAGGATTCGAACCCCCGACCCCCAGATTCGTAGTCTGGTATGCTATTAATGTTTTCAATGGGTTATGCGAGACAATGGTGCCAAAACCCGCTCAAAATGCTCCAAATGGCGTCATGTTTTGTAAACGCCCTAGAACGATGCACGTTGTGGAACCGCCTTAAAACCTAACGCGTACTTCGGCAGAAATTGCGCGGCGGGGGGCGGAGCCGCCGACATACGACCCTACCCATCCTGGCCCATCGCCAGTTCCGCCTAAAATGAATTTGTCAGATATATTGTCTGCGAAAAGGCTTGCCACCCAGCGTTCATCAAAATCACGCAAAGAAAGCTGAGCACGGAAGGACCAAAAGCCCGGCACATAAGTGAAGGGATCGAGGTCGATTGAAGTATACATCGCGCCTTTATACGCCGCCGTCACACCTGTTTGCAGCAAGGCGAAGTTTCCGATTGGAAAAAAGGACAGGATGCTTTGTGATAGCTTTGTGCTAGGCGCGTTGTTAACTTCGCGGCCTGTCAGATCACACGGGCCTTCTCCTTCAAACGTGGCAGTGCAAGGTGCAGTTTTGAAATCTTCATACGTCGCGTCGGTGAACGCACCATTGCCGGTTAGGATTAGAAAAGGCGCTAAGGCAAAGGCGTAGTCGAATTCAATGCCTTTGATGATAGTTTTAGGCGCATTGGTAACGAAAATGTCTCTCCCGGTGGCCGTGGTAATTTGCAGGTCCTCATAGTCCGTATAGAAGCCAGTGAGATTGACCCGCAATCGGCGATCCCAAAATTCACTGCGAATGCCTGTTTCGTAGGTGAGTGACCGCTCTTCTTCAAATTCCAGATATATGACATTGTTGGCTGTGTCGGAGAACCCACCAGACTTGAAGCCACTGGATACAGACGCATAGACCATCACATCATCATCAAGATAATACTGTGCTGCCAATTTTGGTGAGAAATCTTGTTCCAAACGATCGCGCCGTTCAGCATATGGAATGTTGAGATCTGAGGTGACTGTAAAGGCGAGGGCGCCGTTCGGATTGTCTGGTGTTACTCGGCCAGTGCCGCCACCGGGGCGCAAATTGTATAGCTCATGAAAGGTATCAATTTCCTTCTTCTCATATGAGTAGCGTCCGCCAACTGTGAATTTGAACTTCTCCGTAATCTCCCATGTTGCTTGCCCAAACAGGGCGTAGGTCGTCGTTTGTTGATCAATCTCAAAATAGCTTTCTTCTTTGGGTGGCGTGCCTTCAATAGCTATGCGAGCTTGCGCAAGCTGCGCCCCCGCGCGGCCCGCCTCGGCGTTATTCAGTGAGAAATCTGATTGGACGCAATCAAAATCCTGCAACAATACCTGCCCTGGTGGCGAGGCTGCCAGCGCATTGCAAAAGCGCTTCTGGAACAAAATTTCCGTGCTACCCACCACCAAGGCTGCTTCATGCGCCTCAAGGAAGAGAATAGCGTTTGCTTCCGCATACATATTGTTTCGGAAAAAGAAAGCGCCCCCAACATAGCTGATTGGACCATATTCACCCGTTAGCCGGACTTCTTGGCTGATTTGGCTGTATTCTTCATCGGTATTTATGCCGAGGAGCGGGACGGGCGATATGTCTCCATCATGACTGATTTTGTCATACATTTGGGCGTAATTGCTGACCGAAACCAATGACATGCTGTCATTGATGTCCCAGTTTGCCGTGAGAGTGATGTCCCAGGCTGCACGATCAACGCGGTCTTGAAAATTCCGATGCGTTTTCTCGTCTTCCGCATCATCCGTGGTTTGAGGGTCAAACACTTGCATGGCGGCAATGTGCCGTGGCTGAAGATGAATAAAGCTCAGGCCATTGCCAGCTTGCTTGATGGTTAGATAGTTAGACGACAGCAAAAAGTCAGTTGGCCCATCTGGATCATATTTGAGTTTCAGTCGGGCATTCATGTTGTTTTTATCATTTACCATTTTGCCGTTAGTCGTGTTGAAGACATCGCCATCGTTCTTGTCCCATGCGGCGGCCAAACGGAACGATAGCTTTTCACCGACCAAAGGGCCGCCAAATGCGCCACGGACTCTGCGCTGGTTTATGGAGCCATACAGGGCATCCGCGTCAAAGCTCCATTCCGGTTCAGGTGACGCAGTTTTGAGGTGTAGCGCACCCGCGGCAGAGTTTTTGCCATAAAGGGTGCCTTGGGGGCCGCGCAGAACTTCCACAGCAGCTAGGTCCAGCAGGCCCGTTCCCAGATAGGCAGGCCGACCGTAGAAGACATCGTCAATGATGATCGCGACAGATTGCTCAAAGCCGCGATTGCGGCCGGAGCCGATGCCACGCATGCTAATGGAATTGAAGGCGGGGGACGCTGTAATCTCCAAGTTCGGCACCAATTGGCTCATCTGTCCCAGGTCACCCAAATTCTGCCGTTTGAGAGACTCGCCGCCGATTGCGGTGATGGACATGGCAACGTCCTGCACATCTTCTGGGCGCTTTTGGGCGGTCACGACAACTTCATCCAACGCCGGGTCGGGTGAGCGGTCAGGTTTGGTTTGTTCAGTACTGATTTCGTCGTTAGATGGCTCGGCAACAACGATTGCGTTTTCAGCGCCATTATCTTCGTTTGATTGAGCAACGGCTGCATTTGTTGAAACGGATGCCACCATCAGCGGCACCAGCCAATGTAAAGCTATTGTTGCGTACGAATTCCTCATTTCATCCCCCAAGTCTAGGCCGATACCCGTTTCCCTCACTGCGGTAGCTATAGTTGTTGAATTCTTGTCTGGTCGCTGTCTAAGCTTGTTGCTCGAAAGAACGTCCTACAGAACCGCGTCGTCATTGGCGTTCACCGATATATTGAGCTGTCCTTCAAGGCCTGCATCACGGTGGACATGAATTTCCTGATACGCAGGAGACGAGAACATTTGCACGATCGCCGCCTTGCTGGGATATTTGACGATGACCACTTCATCCCAAAGCTCCTCAACAGTGCCCAGCATTAAGCCTGTCACTTCGCCACCAAACACCGGCGCTGCGCCAACTTCTGCAAGCAGCGCTTTGACGCCATCGCCATAGAGGGCATAAGCATCGCGACCGGATAGAGTGGTTTTCCTACCGTCGGCATAGGCAGCCTTATCTTTGAATTTCAGCATATTCACCATATAGACAGGCTTGTTCTCAGCGGCGTCGGAAAAGAACTCTGCTGCCTGCTGTGGGTCAGGGTTTACGGCGTTGATGACTTCCATATTTGTACTCTCGTTGAAATTGATGAATGGATTCTTGATGCGTGTTCGGGTCAATTTGGCCAGTAGATGACTTCATCGCCTGGCTTATAGGTCTCGCCGTCATGCTTGTCGATCATCTGCGGGCTGTTGAAAATACTGGGCCACAGCGGCTCTGCCTGTTCAGCAACATGAGTATCTAATAGCGCGGTCAACTCTGCCATCTTCTCAGGCGCGATACCCGCCAGATTGTTTTGCTCTGTCGGATCGGTATTGAGATCGAACAGCCATTGATCCTTCGGCTTGCCGGTACGGATTAGTTTCCAACCTTGATATTGCACCGTTTGTTGATGCCCTTCTTTCCAGAACAGGGGGCGGTCGGGTTGGACGCCGTGATTGATGATCGGCATCAGGTCTGTGCCATCTATCACGCGGTCGGTGGGAACTTGCCCACCGGTTGCCGCCGCGATGGTGCGGTAGAGGTCGATATGGTGGATCGGGGTATTGGTGATGGTACCCGCAGGAATCTGTCCGGGCCATTTCATCATAAAGGGCACATGGGTGCCGCCTTCAAAATGGGTCAGCTTCCAGCCACGGTAGGGCTTGTTCACGTCTTTCAGACCAATATAGGAGGCGCCGCCATTGTCACTCGTGAAGATGACGATTGTATTATCGGCAAGGCCGTTGTCTTCCAGCGCCTTGGTAATCCGGCCAACTGAGCGGTCTACAGCATGGATCATCGCCGCATAGGTTCTGAGCATGTGATCTTCGATGTGGCTGAACTTGTCATAGTCCGCCCGTGTTGCCTGTATGGGATTATGAATGCCCCAATGTGCCAGATAGAGGAAGAAGGGGCGGTTCATGTTGTTCTCAATGACCTTGATGGCTTCGTCAGTATAGTAGTCCGTTAAATACCCCTTGGGTTCGAACAACTCCCCATTGTTGTGCCACGCTGCATAGCGGCCGGTAGCCCAAACCATGTTCTCAATGCCGTTATCTTCTCGTTTGGCGTTTACCGCATCGGGATGGTCTGGTGGCAAATAGTACATGCCTGCCATGCCGAGGCTGTCGTCAAAGCCCTGCGCATGGGCATTGAACCCGTCACCCTCTCCCAAATGCCACTTGCCGATATGTGCAGTGTAATATCCGGCCTCTTTCAGCATCTCCGCCATCGTGACCTCAGATGTTGGCATGCCCTGATCATCCATGGCAGGCAGGCGGTCCAATGCTACCATGTCATATTCACTTGGCGGCCTGCCATCGTCCGGCTGCGGCACCCATTGGAAGATCGTTGCGCCAACTTTGGGGAAGGGCGTGAACTCAAAACCGAAGCGCGTGGAATAGCGCCCGGTCATAATCGTGGCGCGTGAGGGAGAACATACAGCATTCGCCGAATAACCATTGTCGAAGCGCACGCCTTCTGCTGCGAGCGCATCAATATGGGGTGTTTGCAGGCTACCATCGGCAGCGCCGCCATTGTAAAGCGAAATATCATTAAATCCCATGTCGTCTGTCAGGATCAGAACGATGTTTGGTGGGCGCTGTTCAATCGGCACGTCAGCAACATCTGGACCCTTTTGCCATGGCACGGGTTTGTTGGGGCCAATTGGTTGTGCGAATGCGATGACTTTCGGGGCCATCGAAACCAATATTTCAAGCTTATATTGCCATGCGGTGATCCCGAGAATGAGCAAGATGCCCAGCGCAATGCCAAGGTTCTTCATAATGCGTTCCCCCTTACGCTTGCCATTCGGCGTTCAGCCGTTTCATGGTTTTTGTAGTGTCGTTGGATACATCCGCCTCAAACATGCCGGTGATCGTGTCGATCAGCATGGCTTCTATCAGGGCGCCATATGTGCCGTGCAGCTGGGCTTCGTTTTTTGCCAGTACGGATGATTGCAACGCCAGAAAGCGAATGGCCTGATCCAGACGGTAGAACAAAATATCCTGTGGTGTGTCAGGCAAGGCCGACAGCAAGTTTTGCCCAATTATGGCTGTGTCTGCTGAGATGTCAGCATGGGTTTCCTGATACATGGCGACACCGCGCTCAGCCAAGACATGCCCAAAGCGGGCCGCCCATTGGCAATAGCCTTGGTTTGATTTTAACAGCGTAAGCAAAGAGCGCACCATCAGGCTGGCCACCTTTCTGGCGGTTGGCTTCTCACCAGGCTTGAATATCTCTGGAACAAGCTTGGCACGGCATTCGAGCTCTTCGCCATAGTGGCGAATGTGCAGTGCTTCAATCAGCCCGTCTTTTGATCCGAAATGATATTGCAGGGCTGAATTGTTCTTCTGGCCTGCACGTTGGTTGATGTCTCTTATTGTCGTCTTCTCAACGCCCCGTTCCGCAAAGAGGGTGCTGGCCGCCTCCAGCAGGGCCTCTTTGGTCAGCGCGGTGCGCTCATACTCTGTGGGTCTTTGAACAGCCTTAACAGACATCACAAACCTATCGCTCTTCGCTTGACAGTGAAACAAAAATAAGAATAGTACTTAAATTGTATTTAAGTCAAGTGCTTAATTTTGGATTGAGGGAATAATGTCAAAAACGAAATGGCTGTGGTTGGTGTTGGCGCTGCTCTATGGCGGGTTTTTCAGTTGGTATACCTCGTTCAAAGGTCCGCTTACCCAAGAGGAAATTGATCACTATTTGGGTTTGGCCTCAGCCAGAGGTGAGGGGCAGGAACCTCTGGCGCATTTGCGCAGGTTCATGGAGGAAGACACGGGGGATGATTTCATCATGCTCAATGCCATTGAGCTCTATGAGACACCCAAAGTGATTGATGGGGTGACGTCCGGCCAATCTTCTCAGCAAGTGCTCGACCAATATATGGACTATATGGCCCCGGCCATGTTCGCCCATGCGAGCCACCCGATTTTCTTCGGTTATGCTGCAAATTCGGCCATGGATTTGATGAACGCTGATGGCATGGAAGAATGGACCCAAGGGGCGGCCATGCGCTATCGCTCGCGGCGGGACATGCTGGAAATCAGTATGAATTCAGACTTCAGCGCTGCCCACAAATTTAAGGTGGCTGCAATGGCCAAGACCATTGCCTACCCGTTGGACCCTTGGGGCCAACTGGGTGATCCACGCCTCGTCCTATTCTTGTTGTTGGGGTTGGTTGGTAGTACCACAAGCTGGTTTTGGGCAGCGCGCAGTTCCAAGTAACACAGCCAGAGCGATGTGTGCAGGCGATTCTGGATTTGTATGCCTAGTGCATTATTGCGGAGATTTCTAAATTTCTTAGTGCGAATTCACGAAACAACCATCAGATGTTAGACCAAAGTTAAGGAAGGCAACTCAAATGATTGAACGCATATTTCCAAAAGTTGCGAGTAATGACTACCGTGGCAACCCATTGGCCATTTATGGCCTTTGTTTTCTTTCGGCAGTTTTCGCGTTTCGCTCTTTTGTTCATTTTCTAACAGAGGATGCGGGCATCAACACGATCGCATCAATTATTACGTTTCCGGGGTCGCCTGACCCAGACAGGGTGATCCACTTATTCGCGTCACTTTGGGGCGGTCAGCAGGTTATCACATTGCTTATTTTGGTCGTGGTGCTTGTCCGCTATCGCAATTTGATCCCCTTAATGGCAATCCTTCTGATGCTGGAACAAATCACCCGTATCGTT
Source organism: Alphaproteobacteria bacterium (assembly GCA_049609145.1). GTDB lineage: Bacteria > Pseudomonadota > Alphaproteobacteria > SPJN01 > SPJN01 > JBMYYF01. The sequence goes on along the minus strand of JBMYYF010000009.1, from coordinate 141,932 downwards.
GCGGGGCTCCAGCATCCGCTGGATCCAACTTTCTACGAGCATGAACCGCCCGGCGGCGCGCGAGGCACGCTAATGTTTTTTGGCGTTTCCTTGCTGATTTTGGTGTTGTCGCTTAGGCATCGTGCGCAATCCCCTCCAGATAGTCCGGAGGCGTGAGCCGCAATGCAGAAATGTTTGTCCAAAATTGATTGAAGACTAGAGTAATCTGCCATGAGATTTTTGCTTCGCGCTATCATCGCTCTGATTCTACTTTTTGTTGTTGCCATTTGGGGGGTGTTTTTCTCTGATCGGCCACCACTTATGACAGACCCGGCGACTCTTGCTGGCGATGGCAGCACTATCAACTATTGCCGAAAACCCGTTCTCGATGGAAGCGGCAAGGCGGCTCGAGATATTCCCAAAGGCAACACGCCCGGATGCGGATATGATCATTTCCCCTTGCCAATTCTGGCCGAGTGCACAGAACCATTGCCCGAAGGTGCAGATGATATTCGCGGCCTTTGGTTAGGCGTTGAAGGCGGTATGAAGGGCCATGTGGAACGCATTGAGCAATGTGGTGAGCGCGTCGTCGTGGCAACTATGGGCCTGATCCACGATGGCGGCCCGAACAGCACCGGCGGCCTAACCACAAACGATACCGAAGGGGTGGTTGTCTTTAAGATTGGAGACAAAGAATATTGCCCACGCACCTCGGCCGGCATGGTTTGGAACAACGGCGTTCTGGATTTTCATGTTTTTGGTTGGGGGCCGGTGGTAGTGCGCCGTTACATGGAAGGCGACATGCTGATCTGGGAATACGCCAATGGCAGCGTTACGAAACTGAAACGCCTTTGTTTGTTGCCGCAGGAACATAGATTTCCTCAGAGGCGGGGGCCGCAACTACAGCTGTTCTAAGGGGAAGAAAGTCTCACTATTTCAATTTCTGGCTACTTCATCGGAGTATGCGGCACGGAGCAAACAAAGCCTGAAACATGCACCGATCCCAGTATCAACATATTGATGAAAGTGGCGGACCGGGGAGGATGAAAGTGCGAACTGGTGCAATCTCTTCACGGCTTGAAGCGGCAAACGCACAAGACCCATTGTCTTGTGCGGATGGTGTGAAGGTGGCGGAAAGCTGCGCGCGTTCAGACAGGGCGCATTCACCCATTCAGACATTTGTCTGAATGAGGCGCTTCGGCTTTAAGCCTCAAAATCTCAAAAACCCTAGGAAATCTGGTGCGGGCGGCCGGACTTGAACCGGCACGATCAAAAAGATCGCAAGATTTTAAGTCTTCAGAGATTGGCGGATTTCCGCGGCCATTCAGACAAATTTATGTGCTTAAGGGCGGCTAAGATCAATGGGTTAAACCGGATTGTCTGAATGAAGCGCGAGGGAGGTATCTAGGTCCCAATCCCCGCGCCTCTTTGCGGACGGTGAGTTATTCCACCGTGATTTCATCAGAGCCTGTGGGCAGGTGGTAAAACATGCGGTCTTTTGAAATGATCACCGGGCCGCCATAGGCATCTGCCACGCCGTCCAGGAACAGGTCTTCCATCGGGCCGATCAAGAGCGGCGGCACGATGTGATAAAAGCCCAGCATGTCGGCCCCGGCCACGGTAGCGCTCTCGGCGGCTTCTTTGGGGCTTGCGTGATAATCCAGAATATCATGGAAGATTTTAGCCGCACGCGGCTGCCCGGCATTTTCCGCCGCCTCCTTCATGATGTTGACCAGATTGGGTGCCAGCCCTTCATGCATCAGCAGGTCCACATCTTTGGCGAATAGTTCAAGATTGGTGGATTTGGCGGTATCACCGCTGATCAAGACGGAGCGATCCTTATAGGTGAAGAGGTAACCAACAGCGGGTTCCACAGGGGAGTGAATGACGTTGAAGGCAATAACCTTCAGGTCGCCTTCCGCCAGCACCTCAACGGCCTCCCCATCTTGGGGTACGGTGAAGGGCTGGGCCACAACCCCGGCGCCTGAGGGGGGCATCACATCCTTGCCATGATGAGCAATCCGATATTTGAAGTCCTGCAAATACATGGTGTTGAGGCCCTTGGCGATCGGCTCAACCCCGGCGGGTCCGTAGATGGGCAGGCGCGTATCATGGCCGCCTTGCGCCCAACGCAGCATCTGCGTCTCGCCCAGGCCATCAATATGGTCGGAATGGAAGTGGGTGAGGAGAACCGCCTTGATGGCGCCCGGACTAATCCCGTTCAACGCCATCGTGCGGACGCCGCCTGTACCTGCGTCAACCATATAGACAGACTTGCCAGCAATCACTGTTAGGCAAGGGCCGCCTGCATTGGGGTTGGGCATGGGGGAGCCCGCGCCACAGACAAAGACATGCAGACCGTCAGGAAGCTCTGCTACCCTATCAGCCAGCATACGTTGTTCGATGATGCGGGGCATGGCGCGTTCAACAATGGCGCCGCGGAACATGGCGATGCCAGCCCCTGCGATAACAACAAGACCCAGCAGGCCAAGAAGAATCTTTTTCATGACGTTTTGACTCCTAAGGAAAGTTTATGCTTTTGCCCGATTCATTTGTTGCCAGAGATAGCGTAGGGCAATGAGGGCCGGGATGTAGTAAAGGAAAACAAATATTGCCCCGACGCGATAGGGGTTTGAGGCGAGGTCGAAGTGCAAAAGGGTTGGTAGGTCGACGATGTCGGTGAACAGTCGAACGAGGATCAGGATAAACAACATCTGCCCATTGCGGAGATATGTTGCGAGGATAAAGGCTAGGCCAACGGCGAGGTTTCGCGCGGTATAGATGAAGGCGGCTTGATTGATGTCTGTTGCATCCGGCCCACCCATAAATTGGGGCACGGTCAGCGCCACATAGGGACCCACAAACATCGGCAGTGTTTCAAGAATAATGATGATGACAAGCCACCAGGGCAGGGTGATTTTCATGAACCAGGTACCTTTCCAACCGCGTTTGGACTTTTATTTTGGCAGAGTTTGTGCCACAAAGTCCAGAAATTAATGTAAAGCATTAGATCAATCTGGAGCATGGAGGCACCGCGATGCAAAAGTTAGTGGAAGTTTATTGGTCATTCCGCAGTCCCTATTCTTATCTGGTTACGCCTGACCTGATTAAGCTGCAAGAAGACTACGACGTTGAGGTGGTGCTGCGCCCCGTGTTGCCCATAGCGGTGCGTGATGACTCGCTATTGTTCAATGCGGATAATCGCAAAGCGCCGCAATATATTGTGATGGATTCAAGGCGCCGCGCTGACTACCTGGGAATGCCGATGAGTTGGCCAAACCCAGACCCCGTTGTGCAGGATTTTGCAACCTTCGAAGTTGCAAAAGAACAGCCCTATATTTATCGCTTAACGGCATTAGGCGTTGAAGCAGCGCACAGGGGCAAGGGACTTGAGGTGATCTATCATGTCGCCAGCATGATTTGGGGTGGGACCCAAAATTGGCATGAAGGTGATCACTTGAAAGACGCGGTTGCCAAGGCGGGGCTTGATCTTGCTGAAGTTGAAGCGGCCATCGATATGGACAAGGCGGTGGCGGAGATTGAGGCAAACCAAAAGGCGCTGGATGAAGCAGGCCATTGGGGCGTGCCGACCATGGTGTTCAACGGGGAACCCTTCTTTGGGCAGGATCGTATAGACACATTGCGGTGGCGGTTGGATCAAGCTGGGCTGAAGAAATAGTGAGCGAAAGATATGGATCTTCAAATTAAAGGTAAAACGGCCCTTGTGGCGGGCGGCAGTGCTGGCATGGGGCGGGCAACGGCAGAACGCTTGGCAGAGGCAGGTGTAAACCTGTTCTTAAGCGCACGCGGGCAAGAGCGTTTGGAAGCGGCCGCCGCAGAAATAGCAGAAAAATATGGTGTGTCCGCCACACCTGTTGTGGCTGATTCCTCAACAGAAGAAGGCAGGCAAGCTGTCTTTGCGGCCTGCCTGTCACCTGATATTTTGACCATTACCATCAAGCCGCCCACGCCCAATGGCAATTACCTTGAGCTGACGCCAGATGATTGGCGCGCCTCAATCGATACCGCATTGATTGGCCCGATTGAAATCATGCGCCACTACATTCCAGTGATGCAGGAAAAGGGCTGGGGGCGCATCGTTAATATCGCCACCTTCGCGGCCAAGAACCCCATGCTGTGGCGCTTGATGTCCGGTCCGGCGCGTTCGGCATTGATCAATTATACCGCCAGCGTTTCGCGTGAGATTGCGAAAGATGGCGTGATCATTAACAATATTCTGCCTGGCATGTTCCGTACGGAAGGGGCGCAGGATTTGATCCAGAATGAATATGCCCCTGCCTTTGGGCTAGAGGATGATATGGAAGTGGTTCTGAAGCACTTCCTAGAAAACAATAAGATCCCAACCGGCTTTGTGGGAGAGGCAGATGACATGGCCCCCATGGCGGCGCTTTTGTGCAGCCCACTGGCGCGCTACATCGTTGGTCAGAATATCGTGATTGATGGTGGGCAACACGCGTCTTTGTTCTAAAAGAAAGCCCCGGTGCGGGGGGATTGCACCGGGGCCAATGCCCGAACACATGTTGTTGTTCAGGCACTATCTGTAACCTTTGGACTACTTCATGGTGATTGCTTTTTGGAAAGCGGGCCGTGCTTCTATGCGGCCGATATAGGCTTTAAGGTTTTCCATTTCCTTTGGCACGGAACCGATGCGGTTGCTCATGAAGCAGGCGTGGCCCAGCATAATATCGGCGCCGGAAAAATCACCGATCAGATAGTCTTTGCCCGCCAATGCCTCATCAACAGGGGCCAGCGCTTTGGTCAGCAATTTCTTGGCTTGTGCCAGCGCTTTCTCATCCCGGCGATCGGGTGGCAGCAGCAAGGTATTTACCACCACGATGTTGACCGGCGGCATCACCATCCCTTCGCAATAATGGAACCATTGCAGATAGGAAGGATAGAGTGGGGAATCAACGGCGGGCTTCAGGCTACCATTCTTGTGGCGCTCTAGAATATATTCAACGATCGCGCCTGATTCATAAATGGATACATCCCCATCATCCAGCACCGGTACGCGGCCCAGTGGGTGACGGGCGCGGTGTTCATCAGACTTCAAATCCTTCGGATGAAAATCCATACGGTTGAGTTCATAGGGCAGCCCCAGTTCTTCCAACAACCAAACGATGCGTCCGGCGCGGGAATTGGGGGCAAAGTGAAGTTTCAACATAGCTATGTCCTTTCGTGGTGGGGTTATTGAATTCCAAATTCTGCAACGCTTGAGCGCACATCAACTTCAAATGTCCAAGCCCGCTTTGGCTGGTTGTAAAGCATCTCGTAAATATCAATGATGCCGCCAAGATCAACCAATCGGTCTTCGCCCCAGGATTCAACTAGCTGGGGGAGGCCCTTTCGAATGCGGTTACCGTCAATTGCACCGTCTATGACGACATGACCAATGTGTATGCCTTTGGGTGATAGGTCTTTTGCCATCGCCTGCGCCATGGTGCGCAAACCCGCTTTGGCTGCCGTAAAGGCGATAAACATGGGATTGCCAACTTTCCCAGCGGTTGCGCCTGTGAACAGGATTGTGCCCGCGCCATTCTTCTCCATATGTGTGGCGACCTCGCGCGCGAACAAAAATCCACCAAAGGTACAAAGGCGCCAGCATTCCTCGAAATAGCTGGCCTCCATGCCGATTATATGGCCCGGCATATTGTTGCCGGTATTAAAGATTGCAAGGTCGATAGGCCCAATTTTGGCCGCTTCGGCAACTAGGTTCTGTACACCAGTTTCAATCGTGCCATCGCAGGCGATAGCAGTGGCTTTTCCACCGTCAGCACTTATGGCCTCCGCCACTTTGTCGATCTTTCCTTGGGTGCGGCCCGCAAGAACCACATGTAAACCAAGTGACGCAAAACGCCGACAAAGCTGTCCGCCCATGCCGTTCAAAGCGCCCACGCCGATAATGACTGCTACTTTTTGCAATTGTGCCCCCTTTTTGGCTTATCTGGTCTTGGGACGATCTCCTACCTGCCCCTATTGCATTATTGTTTAATGTATGGCATTAATTTTGTCAATTAAGGGGGGAGATCATGCGTAACGCTGTTCTGGCTGCATTGTTGGGTGCAGCGGTATCCACAATGGCACTTGCACAAGAAGCCGAAACCACCTCACTACAAGAGGAGGGGGAGGCGGTCGCGCCGGCAAAGCCAGACAGACCAACATTGGATGAAGTGGTTGTGACGGCCCAAAAGCGCGCTGAGAATCTGCAAGATGTGCCCTTGTCCGTTTCGGTAGTTAGCGGCGACACGCTACGCGAAAAGAATATTGATAACTTCAATGACCTTTCTCTTTACACTCCCAATGTAAAAATCAGTGCGGGCAGTGTGGTAGGTTTCGTGAAGATGCGCGGCCTAGGCTCTGGCAACAATAAAGGCTTTGAGCAAGCGGTCGGTTATATCGTTGATGGGGTTTATTACGGTCGCCTGAATTATCTGGGCGGCGCCATGTTGGATATGGAACGCGTGGAAATTCTGCGCGGCCCGCAAGGTACATTGATGGGGAAGAACACAATTGCGGGTGCTATCAATATTGCTACAGGACGACCCGAAAATGAGTGGGGCGCGGACCTGTCATATGCGATGGGAGATTACGAAAAGAAGACGATCACCGGTATTGTAACTGGCCCGATTGTTGAGGATGTCCTGTCATTCCGGGTTGCGGCGCGGCGTGATCGACGCGATGGCTTTATGTACAACGCGACGCAAGAGCGGGACGAGCTCAACGTACATACCAACGCCGTGCGGGCCAAACTTGCCTTTGATGGCATTGAAAAACTCTCTGTCGTTGCGACGGTTGAAGCCCGGGATTACTCACAACGGGTGTGGGGCTTTCAGGTAAACAAGGCGACACCGCAGATGGCAACGCTCTACAGCACGTTTGATCCGCGCTTTAACGACAATGATCAAGATCGCGTTGGCTATTTTGACCAGAACGGGGATGCGCTCAGGGAAATCCTGACTGGTGTTCTACAAGCTGATTATGAATGGGGGGATTTCACCATCTCCTCCATCACTGGTTGGTCGAATATGGATCAATCGAACCTCATTGACGCGGACTTTGGTCCCGCCCCGATTTTAACCTTGGGATCCGCCGAAGAATGGACGCAGTGGAGCCAGGAATTACGGGTCGTTTCCCCACCCGGTGATATTGATTATGTGGCAGGTCTTTACTTCTTCGGCTCTGAATTGAGCAATGATTCTGATCTGAAGCTACTCCCAGATGTTGACCCGTTGGATACGGTGGGCGGTGTGCTGATCCCTGATGCATTGCAGCCCATTGCAGACCAGATACCGGGCTTGGGCACCTTGACCGCAGATAGCTCCCAAATTCATTTTAATCAGGAAAGCTTCTCGGTCGCGCTTTACGGCCAAGCCAACTGGCACATCAATGAGGATTGGACGTTGGCAGTTGGCGCACGCGTTTCCTATGAAGAAAAGGAAGCAAATTCTGAGCAGGAGTTTGAGAATACAGGCCTCTTCTTCGTTCAGTTCTTGGGCCAAGAAGAATATGTGACCAGCGGTTCACGTAGTGAATTTGATTTCTCGCCGAAATTGTCTGTGACCTATGAATTCACTGACGACCTAACGGGCTATGCAACGGTGGCGCAGGCATACAAGGGCGGTGGCTTTAACACGGCAGCAGCACAGGCGGATGAATTTGAGTTTGAAGAAGAAACCGCCAACAGCTATGAGGCGGGCTTGAAGGGCAAACTCTTAGGCGGCTTGATGCGCGCGAACCTCTCCTTCTTTTGGACGGAGTTTGATAATCTTCAAGTTTCAGTTTTTGATGGCACTAAATTTGTTGTTCAAAATGCGGCGACCGCGACCACAAAAGGCGCTGAGTTTGATGGCATGGCGGTTCTTGCGCCAGGCTTGTTCGTCAATGCATCTCTAGGGTTCACCTATGCGCGGTATAATAGTTTTCCCGGCGGGCCTTGCACCGCGGATTCAGATGAAGACTCCTGCGACCTGTCAGGCAAGGAACTTGACCGGGCACCAGAATGGAATGGCAGCTTTGGTGTGAACTATGTTCGGCAGATCGGCAATTTGCCTTTCCAAATTATGGTTGGCGCGGATGCGAATTATCAAGGTGACCAGCATATGGCAACCGACTTGGATATGAATGAGTTTCAACCTGCCTACTGGCTTTACAATGCCCGCATCGGTTTGAAGGATGTTGATGATATTTGGCAGTTTGTAGTCAATGGCACAAATTTGGCCGACGACATCATCTTGGCGGGCGGCGGTGATGTGCCGGCGATGAGTGGTAGCCATATGGGCGCGTATTTCCAACCACGCTTTATCTCGGCTGAGTTCCGGGTCAGGTTCTAATTCAGGCTCTGGGGCGCTTAGTCAAAGATCGGTAGCAGCTTCTTGAAATAACGATCAAGGTCGATTGAGAAGCGTTCATCGGCGCTCAGCCTTCTCAAGTGCGCGCCAAGATGCTTATAGGGCTTAAGGCTGTGCACCAGAAAATCCAGCCCCAGCCTCTCAAAACGCTCAGCGTGGGACGCCTCATAGGTGAGCTGGCAAAGATCGCAGATGGTGCAGATGTCCGCCAACGTAAGGTTATCTCCAGTGACGTAATTGGAATTTTGCAAGGCGCGATCTAGCCCGCCTGCAAAGGATTGAAGCTCACTTGCCATCTCTGCATGAAGGGCGGGTGTCATGCCCTCCCCCGCCAGCAGATAGCGTTGCAAATCTCGCGCAAAAACCAGTGACCGATCCAAGAAGGAATCGATGCGGGATTGTTCTTGAGGCGTTGCGCCCAACAGATTGTGGGGGTGCGTGCCAGCGCGCGCCGCGGCCCGCATAATGGAGTTTGATTCAAACACGCCCACCTTGCCATCATCCAAAAACCCGGCGGGCACATTGCCGAAAGGATGGGCGGTCAGAAAATCATCGGTCTTATAAATCTGTACGCCGGTGAAGCCAACAGAGGCCTCACGCGCAAAGGCGGACAGTTCTTCCTTGTCGGCGTCTGAAAGTTCGCGCGCTTCAAAATCCCACAACCAATTGATCAGATTGGGGGGCGTGTCGCCCACTATCTCAATCTCGGCGCCTGAAAAACGGGCGGCGATGGTTGCCTTATATAGCCTTGGGTTCGGCAGGTATGAAAAGACACGCAATGCTGTCATGGTTTACGCCTCTGCCTTTGCTTGCAGTTTTTGCAGGTTTTCTTCATGCGTTGTGCGATCAATGCGGTAGGTGGAAATAACCGCAATCATGCTCAGCCACAAGAAGAGAACCAAGGGCACGTAGTAAGCTCCCATACGCTGCAACACATCAGGCCCAACTTCGTCCACTGTGGCGCCGGTCGGGAACTGGGCGAGGGTAAGCACCATGGTGGCGGCCATCACGCCAAAGCCCTGAACGGATTTCTTGATGAAAGTTTCAGCCGAGGTAAAAACCCCTTCTGAGCGACGCCCGGTCTTCAACTCACTTTCTTCAACGAGGTCCGCCAACATCGAGGAAAAGAGGATTTGGAAGCAGATGATCAAACCCACATCGATTATGTTGGTAATGGTGACGAACCAGAAGATAAAGGCTGTATCATTGGGCGGCAAAACGTCAAGCAGCCTAAGCAATATCGGCAGTGGCGCACCGCCAAAAGCCAAAAACCCAACGATAATGGCGCCGCGCTTTTTGCCGATAGTCCTCGAAACGATGGGTGCCAGAATAAAGCCGATGGCTGCTGCCACAAAAGTCCCCATAAAGATCAAGGCCGTTTGCTGATCTGAGAAGCCCCAAAAATAGGTGAAGAAGTATAGGGACATTCCAGATGCCACGCCGCTCGCGACGGCACCTATCAACGCCGCCAAAAAGAGGGAAATAAAGGAGCGGTTGGACAGCGTCTCAAACAACTCATTAAATACCAGCTTCAAGGTCATGTTCCGCGCAGGGGGGGGCAATTTCAGATAGGGTATGCGTTTATGGGTGCCAAGCGATGAGGTCATAAAGGCCACCAGCATGATGCAAGCCCCGATGATGCCAAAAATCTGATAGGCGTCTCGATTAAAGCGGCCATCCGGGATCGCGTCAGTCACAAATAGGGGGAAGATGACTAGGAACATAAAAACGTTAAGGGAGTTGGGGCCAACCCAACCGAAAAGGTATCGAAGGCTATAAAGTGATGTGCGCGCATCATATTCCTGCGTGAGCTCAGGTACCATGGCGCTGTTGGGGGTTTGGTAGAAGGTCACGGCTGTGCGCACCGTCACCGCCAGCACCAGCACATACCAGAACAGCACGGTTTGGCTCGCATCTTCCGGCGGGTTCCACAGGAAGTAGAAAGCGATACATACGGGAATGATCGCAGCATACATAAAGGGGTGACGTCGCCCCCAGCGGGAGCGCAGATTGTCAGACCAGTAACCAACAATCGGGTCGCTGATGGCGTCAAATATCATAGAGATCATGATAGCGAGGCCAACAAGGCGCGCATCAAGCCCTACCACTTGGCTGTAAAAGATCAGCAGAAAGAATTCGAATGCGGCGGTTTTAACGCCAGAGCCGACAGCACCAAAACTAAATGCCAGCTTGGTGCCGCGTCCAAGCGGCGGCGGTGTCGTCGTTTGGTTTTGCATGCGTTGTTTCTCCCCCGGCGGTCTTCGCTACTTGCTTTTCTTAGCGCTTGACCTGATATTGAACTTTCGTTCACTATTAATGCATTGCATTAACGACAGGTTTCCTATCTATGTCAACACGCCAGAATACAAAAGAAGCGCTGATCCGTGCCGCAGAGCGTCTATTTGCTGAACGCGGTCTTGGCGGGGTAACCGTCAAGGACATTACCCAAAGCGCCGGGGCCAAGAATCCAAGCGCTGTGCACTACCATTTCGGCAATCTGGAATCCCTAATTAGGGAAGTTTTCACGCAACGTTTTGAGCAGATCAGCAAAGTACAGATTGCCCGCATTGAGGCGGTGGACGTTAAAGATAAGAAAAAGCTGTTGGTCGCGGTGCTGGAGGCCGCCAATGCGCCCTTTATGGAAGCCTGCCTTGATGAGGGAGGGCGCCTTTATGTGCGTTTCTGCTATCAGTTGACGACCAATCCACGTTTCGATGTTGGGAAAACCATTGCCGATATTGGCATGCTTAGTGTGACCAAGTTGCGCGATGTTGTTGTTACATGTTTGCAAGATGTTCCTAATGACATTCTTGCCGTGCGTATGCGGCAGGGCTTTGCCATCTCCATCATGCAAGCCGCTGATTATGCAAATCAGGTAGAGGCTGGCACTGCCCTGCCTATTGATCGGGCAGTGCATGAAGCGGCGGTTTGTCAGGCCGGTTACCTCAGCGCTAAGTAATGATGCCGCAGTCGCTTTAAGGGGTTGAAATGCAGCGCCTCGATCACTATTAATGTATTACATTAATTTATGGCATTACGGTGAGGATGGCGCTATGGCCGTGACACAACTCGACAAGCAAGCGATCAAACAAAAATACGCTGAAGAGCGTGAAAAACGTCTGCGCGCCGATGGCAGTGACCAATATGTACGCCTTGAAGCCAAGTTTGATGATATGGCCGCCGACCCGCATACGCCCTTTGTTGAGCGCGATGAGGTTAAAGATCATGTGACGTTTGCCTTTATTGGTGCCGGGTTCGCTGGCCTTGTGGTCGGTGCGCGTTTGAAAGAGGCGGGCATTAAAGATTTTCGCTTGATTGAAAAAGGCGGGGATGTAGGCGGCACCTGGTATTGGAACCGCTATCCCGGCGCCGCGTGTGACACGGCGGCGATGATCTATCTGCCGCTGCTGGAAGAAACTGGCTATATGCCCAGCCAAAAATATGTGCGCGGCCCTGAAATTCGCGGTCATTGCGAGCGCATTGCAAACCAATACGGCCTTTATGATAAGGCGCTGTTCCACACGCAGGTCCGTGAGATGGAGTGGCTGGAAGATCAAAAAGCCTGGCGCATTACTACGGATCGTGGGGATGACTTTACGGCCAAATATGTTGGCGTTGGTCCCGGTGCGCTCCATGTTGCAAAACTGCCCGCCATAGACGGCATTGAGGCCTTTAGAGGCAAAAGCTTCCACACCAGCCGGTGGGATTATGACTATACAGGCGGCGATGCCAACGGTGCGCCACTTGATAAGTTGAGCGATAAGCGCGTTGCCATTATTGGCACCGGCGCGACCGGCGTGCAGTGCATTCCGCAAGTTGCAAAATATGCTGAAAAGCTCTTTGTCATTCAGCGTACGCCTTCGTCCGTGGATGAACGGAACAACCAAGACATTGATCCTGATTGGTTCAATGCCATCGCGGAACCGGGCTGGCAACAAAAGTGGTTGGACAACTTTGTTGAAAATCAAAGCCGAAACATCCCCGAGGAAGATCTGGTGAATGACGGCTGGACTGAAATTCCCCGCCGCGTTCGTAATCGCGTGCTTTCGATGCCTCCCGAAGAGATGTTTAAGCCTCAATCTTTGATGAAGGCATTTGAAGAGACCGACATCGAAAAGATGGAACAGATCCGGGGCCGCGTTGAAAATATTGTGAAAGACGAAGACACTGCGCAAAAGCTGAAGGCTTGGTATTCCCAGCTTTGCAAACGCCCCTGCTTTAACGATGACTATTTGGAAGCCTATAATTCGCCGAATACAACCTTGGTGGATACCGACGGCAAGGGCGTTGAACGCATTACCGAAAACGGCGTCGTTGTAAATGGCGAAGAGTATGAGGTCGACTGCATCATCTATGCCTCAGGCTTTGAGATCAGCACCGGGTACGAGCTGAAGTCCGGCTATGATATTAAGGGCCGGGGTGGCCAACTGCTTTCTGACTATTGGGCGGATGGGATGCGCTCGCTCCATGGCCTTCATATTCAAGGTTTTCCGAATTTACTGATGGTGCAGCCCAACCAGGCCGCAAACATGATCTCCAACTATCCGCACAACATTATGGATCATGCCAAAACCGTTGCGCAAATTGTGTCTCATGCGGAGGCGGAAGGCTATTCAGAGATTGAACCCACGGAAGCGGCGGAATCTGCCTGGGTTGATCTGATCTTGAACGAAAAAGGCGCCGGTCAAAACAGTGTGCTGGGCGGTGTGGAATGCACGCCCGGTTACTACAACAATGAAGGCAAGGGCTGGACGAAGGCGATGCGCCAAAGCCAGGGCCATCCCGGCGGTCCAGCAGGGTACTTCGAACACATCAAAAACTGGCGTGATGCTGGCACATTTGAGGGATTGCGCTTCACCAAATAAGGTAAGCAGAACACAAACTTAAGGAAACTAACATGGCTGATTACGTATTGTATGGCATGCACCTTTCGCCCTTTGTGCGCAAAGCTGCGGGAGTACTGGCCCATGGCGGGCTGGAATATGACTTTGAAGAAGTCAACATTATGGGCATGCCGGACTGGTTTTTGGAAATCAGCCCGATGAAGCGCATTCCCGTGCTGCGGGACAAATCCGTCGGCACAGAAGGTGAGCTTGGCACCATCGCTGACTCAACTGCGATTGCCCTTTACCTGAACGCCAAGTGCGATCTTGGTCTCTATGGCAGCACGCCCTACGATCTGGGCCGCATTTCTGCGATTGAAGAATTTGCGGATATGACGATGGCGTTGCCGATTGGCATGGGCATGTTCCGTCCTGTGATGTTCCCGCTGTTTGCGGGCAAAGAATCTGATGTGGATACGGCCCGTAAAACCTGGCACGAAACCCTGCCGCCCCTGTTTGATTACCTTGAACAAACGCTTGATGGCGGTGAACATTTCTATGGTGATGCCTATTCGATTGCCGATATTTCGGTTGGCGCGCAGCTAACACAGATAGAGCTTGTGGCCGGGCTGCCCGATGCCGCGAAATGGCCTGCCTTGGTTAAGCACACGCAAGCCATGCAAGAACGCCCGGGCTTTAAGGAAGGGCTGACCGCCGGCGAAACAATGTTGCGTATGCTGCTGCCCGAAAGGCTTGATCTAAGCTAATATCCAACAAACGTGCCGGGGGGGCGAGACGTGGTAAAGCTATCGGATCTATCAAAATATGATCGCGATCATTTGCTGATGAAGCAATTGCCGCCCCTTGCCCCCGCGTCCTGGGTTCAAAAAACAAAACCGATCAGCGAGATGAAATTTGTGGTGATCACCACCGCTGGCCTGCATTTTCGTAGCGACGCTAATTTCAATTTCGCTGACGCCTCTTACCGCGCCATACCGGGGGATGAGGATACATCGAACCTCCTCATGTCTCATGTGTCGGTCAATTTTGATCGATCCGGCTTTCAAGATGATGTGAATGTGGTCTTCCCGCTTGATCGCTTTCGTGAACTGGCGGCGGAAGGTGTGATCGGCGGCCTAGCGTCTGCCCATTACAGCTTTATGGGCGGTGGCTTAATGCCCGATGCCTATGAAGAAACGGTGCGGGGCCTTGCCCAAATTCTAAAGCGCGATGGGGTGGATGCGGTTTTTATCACGCCCGTTTGCCCCAATTGCACGCGCGCAACCTCCGCCATAGCCCACTATCTGGAAGCCGAAGGCATACTAACAACCGGCATTGCCTTGGTGCGTGAAAATGCGGAGGCGCTGCAACCTCCACGCCTTTTGTGGGTGACCTTTCCCTTCGGCTATCCGCTGGGCAAGCCGAATGATCCGGTGTTTCAGCGTGATGTGATTGAGGCGAGCCTTGGTCTGCTGAATAAGCCCAAAGGTCCGGTGCTGGAAGATTATCCAGTCGATTTGCCGCCGGTTGATCTGGAAGCGACCGAGTCTTGCCCGGTAAATTTTGTCCAGCCGCAAACCGCAACAACGTGGAAGGCGAAGCTGGCGAATGAGGTTCTGTCCCTCAAGCCATGGTATGAGATGAGCGTGCGGCGGCGCGGGCGTACTACAGTTGGACTGGGTGATTTAAATATCGACGAGATCATGGATTTGATTGGCGGCTGGCTGGATGACCGCACGCAGCCTTTTCCTGATTTCAGGCCATTCAAATATGGTATTGAAGACGCGAAAGCCTGGTATGGGGAGGCGATCAGTGCCCAGCCAGGTGACTATGCGCTGGGGCAGGTAGAGCGTGTGCTTTATTTTGAGACGGTGTTTGGTGCCGCCCTTAAAGAATATTTTGATATGTTTGTTGGTGATGAAAAGACGATTACCCTGTCGCGCATGATTGCGCCCCGCTGGGCGATGGAGGCAGGCACCGGTACGGCCGCCGTCGACAAGCATGGCAATTTGGTGGAACAGCCCGCCGCAAAGGCGATGCGCAATGGGGATAAGAACAATGATTGAGATAGAGCCCATTTGCGAAGGGTTCGGCGCAGACATTGCCGGCATCGATCTTGCCAATATCAGTGATGAAGAATTTGAGGTGATCTATCAAGCTTGGCTGGATTACGGCGTGCTGCGTTTCAAGGGGCAGTCCTTAAACAAGAACAGCTTGCAGGCCTTCAGCCAGCGCTTTGGCCCGCTAGAGGAAATCCCACTCGGCAAATTACCGGAGGAAATGAAGGCGAAGATCGATAATCTCTATGTCACAGCAATCTCCAACATTTTGGTGGATGGGCGGCCCATTGGCGGGCTGGGCAATGCAGAGGCGGAATGGCATTCAGACATGACTTATGTGGCGGTGCCGCCACCTGCCAGTGTGTTGCTGGGTGTGGAAATACCACCCCATGGGGGTGATACCTTCTTTGCTGATCAGCGCGCGGCCTATGAGGCGCTGCCACAGGCGTTGAAGGCACGCGTTGCGAACCTCACCATCAAGCATGATGCGGCCCATACCAGTGTGGGGGATCTGCGGCCGGGTTATGAGCCGTTTGATGATCCGCGCGAGGCGCCCGGTGCAGTTCACTCCATCGTGCGGGTGCATGATGAAACGGGCGACAAATGTCTGTATCTGGGGCGGCGCGACTGGGCCTATATTCCGGGCCTTTCCCTTGAAGACAGTGAAGCCCTGTTGGATGAGCTCTGGAGCTATGCCGTTCAAGAAGGTTACGTGGTGGAACAGAACTGGACGCCCGGCGATGTCATCATCTGGGATAATCGCCGTTTGCTGCATCGCCGGTCTGAGATTGATCCAACCACGCGCCGGCTTTTATTGCGCTGTCAGGTGCTGGCCCGCGAAGCGGCCTAAAGTTCACCAAACAGCGCTTCGCAGCCTGTGCCCGCCAACAGCGTATCAATTTGCGCCCGCGCCTCTGCGTTCAGTGTCGCATATTCTTCACGCAGCCAGCGCAAGCATTTGGCTTGATAGATAAAGGGTTCTTGCACCCAGCGCCGCCCATCCACGTCGCAATCCACCTGTTCGGCCCCCTTGGCGACAGCTTCGGCATTGCCAAGCATAAAGGGCACGTAGGTGCGACCCATTTCGGTGAGGAGGTTGGTCAGCGTTGCAGGCGGTTGGGTGAGGTCTATCCAATCGTCGTCGCTGACATTAAGGCCGCTTATATCTTCCAGCCGTTCCGTCCAAGCATAGGCGCGGGGTGAAATCTTAAGGGCGACTTGCGCAGGCGTGGGGTCGGTAATCACCAGCATGGTCATCTGGCCGTAGCAGGCGAAGTCACCTGCGCCGGGCCGATTGCCCAACAGATAAGGCTGGCTTTGAATATGCGCGTCGAAAATTTCCAGATAACGCCGCCAGCTGGCTTCAATGATCGGCCCTGTTATCTCGTTGGAGCCGACAACGCCGATGCGGGAAATCTGGCGCTCTGCAATCATCTTCTCGGCCTGTGCACCTTGCTGCGGCGTCATCTGCATCAGGCGGCCGTAAGGCATGTAAGCGCTGGCTTTCTTGGTGTCCGGTGCGTAGGCCCAGCGGTAATGGAACATGCATTTGCTGAGCCACTCATCGCCATAGTCTTCCAGGAGGGAATCGATTAGGCGCAGCGCCGGGTCCTGCGGGCGCAGGGGCCGCTCAGGATAAGCCACCTCAAGGTGATCAAGAATAGGCGTCGTGTCGGACATAGCCTTTGGCTCATCGCCCGGCAGCACAAGATAGGGTACTAGTGGCAAGGGCCGGTCGGGCAGGGCTTCTGCCTCCTTACTGCCGGCAATCACGAACTGATAAGGCAGGCGGCGGAACCTGAGTGCCGCCCGCAGTTTGCGCGTATAGGGGGATGCCCCTACACCGACGAGTTTGAGGTCACAATCAGGAGCCATGGACATAAGCCTATTTCTGCAAGATGTTTTGCGCGCCTTTGACGAACTCTTTTTTGCTGTCAGAGGCGTCTTGATCATCGCTAGGCATTGGTAATTTGATCGGCACCTCTAAACCACGTTGGCAAGCAGGGCGCGCTTCCATCGTGTCTTTCCACCGAGCCAAATGATCTAGCCCATCAATGGAAATTCCCGACCAAGCGTGAATTCGCACCCAGCACCAATTGGCAATGTCGGCGATGGAATAATCTTTGCCGAGCCATTCATTCTCTGCCAGATGACCATCCAGCACTTCAAACAGCCGACGGCCTTCATTCTGATAGCGATCAATGGCGGGTTGGATTTTTTCCGGGAAATAGCGGTAGAACACATTGGCTTGCCCCATCATCGGGCCAACGCCACCCATTTGAAACATAAGCCATCCCATCACTTCTGCGCGGGCAGCAGCTTCCGTCGGCAGCAGCTTGCCCGTCTTCTCTGCCAAATGGATCATGATAGCACCAGATTCAAAAACACGGGTGTTCAAGTCTGTGTCTACAATAGCGGGAATGCGCCCATTGGGATTAATGGCCAGGAACTCAGGTTTTTTTTGATCGCCTTCTGCAATGTTTACAAGATGCACATTGTAAGGCAGTTCAAGCTCTTCCAGCGTGACAGAGGCCTTCCAGCCATTTGGGGTGGGGGCGGTATAAAGTTCAATCATATTGTTGTCTCCACAGGTTTGCTTGATGCGATCATCAAAAGTCTTTGACGGAATATATTTTAATGTAATATATTAATCTCATGTGAGATGTCAATTCCTGCGTCATTGCGAGTCGACGAAGGAAAATGGGGGGCAAAAATGAGTATGCTGATGAAGCGATTGGGGCTCGGTGTTCTGGCGGTGGTGATCCTGATGGGCGTGGCGTGGACGTTCCGCGCACCAATCCTGCTAACAGGTGTCGGCATCATGGCGAAGATGCGTACTACCGTTGAGCCGCATCAAGAGGTGGTCTGGTCAACGGGGCAAGATCCGGAAGGACGCCCGGTTGAAAAGCGCCCACCCAACATTGTTCTGATCCTAGCTGACGATCTTGGCTTCAATGATTTAACCTTCAACGGCGGCGGCGTGGCAGGCGGTGCGGTGCCGACCCCAAATATCGACTCCATTGGCCATGATGGCGCGACATTTATGAAGGGCTATGCGGCGAACGCCACCTGCGCCCCTTCGCGGGCGGCTTTGATGTCTGGCCGCTACGGCACTCGCTTTGGTTTTGAATTCACGCCAACGCCACCGGGTATGATCAATGTACTCAGCAAAATGCCGCGGGATGAAAGCCGTGCATTGCGCGCGATCATGCATAACCCTGAACGGACGTTGCCGTATGAACAGATGGGCATGCCCCCATCGGAGATCTCGCTGGCAGAGCTTTTGAAGACGCGCGGCTATCACAATGTGCATATCGGCAAATGGCATTTGGGGCGGGAAAACGGCATGGCAGCCAATGATCAGGGCTTTGATGAAAGCTTGTTGATGGCTGGCGGGCTTTATCTGCCGGAGGAAGCGGCGGATGTGGTCAACGCCAAACAGGATTTTGATCCGATGGACAAATTCTTATGGGCCAGCATGCTATATGCTGCCAAATTTAATGACGGTCCGGCGTTTGAACCAAAGGGTTATTTGACCGATTATTATACGGATGAAGCAGTGAAAGTCATTGAGGCGAACAAGGATCGCCCTTTCTTTCTTTATCTTGCGCACTGGGCGCCCCACAATCCGCTGCAGTCCTCCAAAGAAGACTATGAAGCGCTTGATGAAATCGATCTACACCGTGAGCGTGTATATGGTGGCATGATCCGCAGCTTGGATCGCGGTGTGGGGCGTGTGCTGCAAGCACTTGAAGATAATGGGCTGGATGAAAACACCATTGTGATCTTCACGTCTGATAATGGCGGGGCAGGCTATATCGGTTTGCCGGATGTGAATGCGCCCTTCCGTGGCTGGAAGATTAGTCTGTTTGAAGGCGGCATTCATGTGCCGTATTTCATCAAATGGCCGGGTAAGGTGCCTGCGGGTACGGTGGTGAATGATCCTGTGCATCACTTTGATATTTATGCGACAGCCGCGGCCGCCGCGGGCGCGCCTTTACCAACAGACCGCAAGGTGGACGGTGTTGATCTGGTGCCCCATGCAAGGGGTGAGGTTGAAGGTGTGCCGCATAAAAAACTGTTCTGGCGCTCCGGCACATCGCAAAGCGCCTTGGTGGATGGCTGGAAGCTGAATGTTTCAACGCCCAATAAGGGTGTTTGGCTGTATGACTTGGCGAATGATCCAGGCGAGCAAACAAACCTTGTGGAAGCGCGCCCTGACAAGCTAGCGGAACTCCAAGCGGCGTTGGCAGCATGGAATGCGGAACAGGCAGAACCGGCTTGGCCCGCCCAAATCTCCACACCGATCAATATTGACCGCGACCTAAGCCAGCCGGATCAAGAAGGTGATGAGTTTATCTACTGGTCGAACTAAGGGGCAGATGCGCTAGCACCTGCACAAATTATCTGAAACCGAACCCAATCATCAGGAGTTCACATGAAAAAGAAGATTCTAGTCACGGGTGGGACGGACGGCATTGGCCTTGCAACAGCGAAATTTCTGTGCGCAGAAGGCCACCAAATTCTGCTACATGGCCGCAATGAAGATAAGCTGGCTAAGGTGAAAGCGGAGCTTGAAGAGATTGCGGCGGGCGGGTCGATCCAAACCTACTGCGCTGACCTTTCGAACCTGTCTGAGGTCAAGGCATTGGCGGATCGTGTTGAAAGGGACCACGCTCATATTGATGTGCTGATCAATAATGCGGGGTTGTTGAAGGGCCCAGCGCCAAGGACGGATGATGGCTATGACTTCCGATTTGTGGTCAATGCCGTTGCACCCTACCTTTTGACTCAACTGCTTTTGCCGCGCCTGTCATCTGATAGCCGCGTCATCAATTTGTCGTCCGCGGCGCAGGCCCCGGTCGATATTGAGGCATTGCTTGGCAAGGGTGAGTTGGCGGACTTTGATGCCTATGCCCAAAGTAAACTCGCGCTGACAATGTGGTCATTCGATCTGGCGGCGCGCCTTGGCGCCGACGGCCCGGCCATTATTGCGGTGAACCCTGCATCTCTTCTCAACAGTAAGATGGTGAGGGAATCCACCGGCGCGGAAGGCCGAGACATAGGGATTGGCGCAAGAGTTTTGGGTCGGGCTGCGCTTAGTGACGATTTTGGTGATGCTTCAGGGCGTTACTACGACAATGACAATGAACAGTTTGCCAATCCACATGCGGATGCGCTGGATAGCGAAAAGAACCGCGAGGTTGTGGCGGCTATCGAGCAAGTGATAGCCGACTCTGTCGGCAGGAGTAGTAATTGATGGAATATATTCTCGACTTTTTCAGAGAGTTTCAGGCACAGCGCCAAGATTTGCCGGACTGGGTGAATTTATGGATGCGTTGGATGAGCTTGGTGTTTGTGGCCGGCATCCCCTTCGTTTTCTTTAAATGGGGCGCCCGTATAACAATCGGCATGATGCTGTTTTTGAATGTGCCAGCCTCTGCCTTTGTGACGGATATGACGGGGAACATTGACTGGATTTCGGTCGTGCATCTCGTGTTTTGGACGCCAGTCCTCTATTACCTGCTCACGCGGGATGTGTTCGGGCCGGATGCAAAGCCCAAGAGCCTGTATGGGGTGTGGGCAATTACCATGTCTGCCACCATGGCGATCTCACTTGGGTTTGATGGGTGGGATACGATCCGCCTGATCCTGGGTACCAAATAGGCGAGGGGGCTAGCGCTCCACAGGTAGATCAATCCGTCCACCAAAGATCGTTTGCTGTGCCACATCCGCGCCGGTTTGCTGCTCCCAAGGCCCGGCGCGGTTGGTGTGCGCGTGAAACTTGGGGAAGTCTGATGAGGACACATCAAGCCGCAGCTTGGAGCCGGGCTGCATGCGCCAGGCGATGGGCCAAAAATCAATCGTGACCGACACACGCTCACCCGGTGTGTAGTCTTGCGGCGCCTTAGCACCATTGCGATAAGCCAAGGTGGTGATGCTATCGCGGATGTTATAGGCGCGCCCATCTGCAAAAACTTCGATCAGTTTCGCAGAGAAGGCCGTATCCGGCGCGGTGGATGCAACATCCAACGTGACGGAAATCTTGCCCGAAATCAGTAAACTGTCTGACAAGGGCTCGGTTTGAAATGTCAGCACATCATCCCGTTCGCACATGCCAGATTGTTCGACATTTGAGGGGTCAGCCCCGCCAAAGCCGGGGATGTTAAAAGCTAACATGCCCGAGCCGCCCTTGGTCGGCACGGGGTTGTCCGGATCATAGGCATAGGTTGCCTGACCTTCGCCCGGCGCGGCAGAAAGTTCGCCCCCTTCGCAATTATTTGCGGCGTCCAGATTGGCCAGATGATATGTTTGCGTCGCATCAGGGTTGGGCCAATCCTTGCGCACCTGCCATTTACCATCGCCAATCACATAGAGCTTGAGGCCGGGTTCAAGCGTAAGCGGTTTGCCCTTCAAGTGGTGCTCCAACCATGGAAGCATCTCCGCCCATTGGAATTGTCCGCCTTCTGCATTGGGCATATCAAGCTCGCCATAGCCACCGGGATGCGTGTAGGGGCCAAGAATGTAGCGGCTGCGAGATTGCGTCGCCAAGCGTTGCCAATCTTCAAATTGCGGACCGAAGAACACATCGTACCAGCCACCAATCATTAGGACCGGGATGGTCATATTCTCAGGCACGTCACGAACCTTAACTGTGTCTTTGCTTTGCCAATGACTGTCAGCCGGTGAGGTGGCAGAGATCATGCTTTGGTACCACGGCATCTCCATGCCAAAGATTTCCGTATCCACCTTGTTGTGGGGGCGGTGGCGAATGGCCTTTTGATAATCTTCGCCCGCCTGTGAGAGACCCTCACTGTTTGAGCCGCGCATCATGCTGGCCCAGGCTGTAAAAGTTTCGTGGCGGAACAAGCCGGCTTGAAAATTTGCCTTGCGGTTGTCGGTTGCATACATGGCGGGGATGATGGTCTTCAGCTCAGGCGGCGCGCCACCTGCCAGGGCTGAAAATTGGACGGACGCCAAGTAAGAGGCGCCCACCATGGCGATGTTGCCGTCTTGAAAGTCTTGCTGTGTCAGCCATGCCAACGCATCGCGCCCATCTGGAATTTCAACATTGCCGCCGGGGTTCCAGCCACCTTCTGATTTACCCTGTCCACGCGTGTCTTGCAGAACGCAGGCATAGCCATAACGTACAAAGCGGCCACAAAAAATGTTCCTGAAAATAAAGCTGACCTGCGTATAGGGGCTGCGGATCAAGACGGCGGGGAAGGGGCCATCCCCGTCCGGCAATTGTACGGTCGTATAAAGTTTAACGCCATCGTCCATCGGCACCATTACATCGAAGCTTTCGCCTGCGCTGTGGGTGAAGGGTGGCAAGTCTGATCGCATGCGCATCAAATCATGCCGTGCCAGATAAGCGCCGCTGCCGATGACCACAACGGCGGCGATAATGATACTTGTAAATTTGAAAAAGCGTTTCATGAGGCCCCCTAATTTCCCAAAACCCAGATTATTGACTTTACAACTTGATGGGTCATAAACTAAATATAAATTTAGATTTAGTTTAGCAAGATGTTTTTGCATGAGGGGAAGGTCCTTTGGATAACCGTGCAGCGAAGATCCTGAACGATCCGGCTATGAAAAAGCAGGTGGAGCAGCTGGACGCTGATGGCTGGGTGCGCCCCACAAGCCAAAAGCGAGCGGAGGACACACGCGACCGCTTGATTGAGGCAGCAGAAGAGGTGTTTGCGGAAAGTGGATACACCGGCGCCCGGATCAATGACATTGCCGAACGTGCGGGCGTGTCTCCTGCCTCGGTCTATGTGCGCTTTAAAGACAAAGACGGCTTGTTCAACGCTGTGCTGGACCGCTTTCGCGAACAAATAGGCGCGATATTGGCTCACTTCTTCAATGGCCCGGGCCTGGATGGTGTGGCTACAGAAACGGCCATACATGCCGTGGTGATGGACAATGCCTACAAGCTTTCACGCAATGCCGGTATCATGCGGGCGACCTTGCAGCGTGGCTTGTCAGAACCGGACATCATGGCGCGGTATCATAGAATGCGCCAAACGTTGATTGATAATATTGCCGGTTTCGTTGCCAAACGAAATCCAGAGGCAAACGCTGCTGCTATTTATGCGCGTGTGACAGATGCGTTCGATACCATCTATGGCGCTCTGATCACACGCATCATCTTGCAGGGGGACCGTTCGGATCCATTTGGGTTCGCGACATACTTAAGTGAGCTGATCACGCCATACATTCTCAACTTCAACGAGACAAGCTGACCTAAATTCTGGGGGATTTATTGTGCTTAAAAAAATGACCGCCTTTGGGCGACAAAGCCTCTGCGCGACGCTGTTGGGGGCGAGCATGTTTGCTGGCGGCCCGGTCCTTGCGCAGGAGGAAAGTGCGGCAGCGGAGAACGAGGCAGTGGAACAAACTGCGGGCGCGGAAAAGTCGCGACAGCTTGATGAAATCATCGTCACCGCACAGAAGCGCGAACAGTCATTGCAGGATGTGCCCTTGTCAGTCGCGGTGGTTGGCGCTGAACTTCTGAAAGAAACCAATGTTGAAAGCCTTGCTGACATTGGCCGAATGGTTGGCAATGTGAAGTTTGAGAACGACAACATAAACAACCAAGTCCGCATTCGTGGGTTTGGCACCACCGGCAATTCAGGCTTTGATCAATCGGTTGGCTTGTTTGTGGACGGGGCGCATCTGCCCCGCGCCATTCAATATGATTTGGCCTTTGTGGATGTGCGGCAGGTGGAAGTTTTGCGCGGGCCGCAAGGTTCTGTATTCGGAAAAAATACCATTGCCGGGGCGATTTCGATCACATCTTATGACCCTAATCCCGATGAATGGGGGGCTGATCTTAGCGCTCTTATAGGCCAGTTCGATCACAAAAGATTCCGTGGCGTGTTGAACGCGCCGATCACAGATCAAGCGGCCTTGCGCCTCATTGCTCAACACGATCGGTCGGAGGGGTATTTTGTAAATTCGGTGAAGGGGGAGCGTGACGAAGGCCGCACCACGCTCGCGCTGCAAGGCAAGGCGCTTTATGAGTTTGATTTCGGGCTAAGGCTGGTAGGTAAGGTAACGTATTACGATTATCTGATCGAAGGATTTGGGTCGCAGTATTCTGTCATCGGACCAAGGGCGACAGCCATCCATGCGCCTTTTGGTGGCGTGGAAGATGACATCACGGATCGCAGAACCCAGTCTAACCATACGGAGGAAGTTCATTCCGTTGGCTACTCCGCTAACCTGAAAGCTGACTACACTTTAGGTAAGGTCGATTTCACCTATCTCTTTTCCTATTCCACGATTGATACACATTCGCTTCTGGATGGTGATGGCGGACCAGCCCCCTTCAACGTTATCGAGTTCCCAGAGGATTTTTATGTCTACGGGCATGAGTTGCGCATGAATATGCAATTTGAAGAATTGCTTGGCCTTGGGGGAAATTGGAACCTCATGCTGGGGCTGTTCACAGACGTGTCCTACCTAAACACCCAATCAAAGATTACGATCGAATATAACAATATGGGGGCCGCCGCTCTTGAGAGCCTCGCTGAGGGCACAGGTTTTCTGGCCGCTGACTTGCTGGCAGCAGGTGGAGAGAAGCTGGATAACTTCTTTCTGCAAGACCAAAACTCCTACGCCTTGTTCGGCCTGCTTGATTGGGACGCAACAGAGCGGTTGACGTTGACTCTTGGCGGTCGTGTTGGTTTGACGAAAAAGGAAGGCACACGAATACAGGATCATAATGATACTGCTGTCATTTTGAGGTCGCAGGCAGATGAGTTTACGTTCAGTGGATCGCGCGAAGATTTTTCAGTAACCCCGAAAGTTTCCGCGACTTATGATTTCACGGAAGACTTTACAACGTACGTAACGATTGCGACGGGCTTTAAGGCCGGTGGATTTAACTCTGCCGGTCAGGATGAATCGACTGTGCAATTTGATCCTGAAAATTCAATCTCTTATGAAAGCGGTATCAAATCTGTATGGTTCGACGGTGCCTTGCGGGTTGATGTTGGGCTGTTTTGGACGGACTTCACCGACCTTCAGCAATCGCAATTCGCGTCCGGTGATGGTTCTGTCATTACCAATGGCGGTGAAGCTGTATCCCGCGGCGTTGAATGGGATATGCAATGGCGGCCCTGGCCCGGTGGCCGTCTCAACATTTCCGGCGGCTATCTTGATTCCTACTTTGCGGATTTTCCGAATGCAAATTGTCCGCCGCAAGAATCACCATTGATCGTTGAGGAGGTGCTGTTGGGCGCCGAAGATTCTTGTGATTTTACCGGGCGCACAACCGCGCGCGCTCCCAAATTTTCCGGCGGCATCGTGGTGAGTCAGATTATTCCCCTTGGAAACCTGCCATTCGGCTTGTTCATCAACGCAAGTGCCACATATGAAAGTGAACAAAATCTGTGCGTTGATTTGGATGCATTGTGCGCTGAACCATCAAGCTTGCTTTACGGTGGCGCGATCGGTTTGTCAGACAGGGATCGCGCATGGCAACTTGTCGTGCAAGGTAAGAACCTCACAGATGAGACGGTTCGCACCGGCGTCTTTGTGCCGGGGCCCCTATCAGATAGCCGCATGTCACTCTTGCAGCAGCCCCGCCGCATTACGGCGGAGTTGAGGGCGACTTTCTGATCTGTGTTTGGGAGCGCTGGTTCTGAGATTCGGGCCGTTCTGGCAAAGACGCCTTCTGCTTGCCGCCGCTGTTGCGACTGACTTTCTTAGAGTAAGTGGCGCACCGGGGAAGATTCGAACTCCCGACCCCCAGATTCGTAGTCTGGGATACCCCTAATTATTTCAATGGGTTAGAGGAACTTTGATGGTCATATCGCGTCATCAGGCGTCAAATGGCACCATATTTTGTAAACTTTTCTGATCTGACCAGTTTTTAAATCGCAGATATTTGCGCGGGGGTGGTTGAAATGCGCCCGCAACGGGGCGCGGGAGGCTGCGGCTCAGGTAGCGCGCATGATTGGTGTCACAGAACAGCCTAAGTACCGCTGGAGGGAGGAGCGCGGCGGCAGGAGCATCGACTAGGACTGCCGACTGAAGCCGCTGCAAAAGAGTGCGAATGACTGCGCCACCTGCTGTGGGCTAGTAAGCTTGGTGGGTATGGATTTGATCTAGAAAAACCAGGCAATGCGGAGTTGGGCGTACCCGTCATCTGAAATTGTGGTAAGTGGGTCATCATCGGGTACGTTGAAAAAGAAACGTGCCTCTAGTGCTACTTTGAAATTATTGCTTAAGCGTCTCTCGGCTTCGACTGACCCAAGGACCGCTCCGCTTTCAAGGTCGACCGAACCGCCAGCAAGGACCGTTGTCGAATTTACGTCGTTGAACGCCCACCGTCCCCCTGCGAATAAGTCGTTCTGAAACGGGTTAAAACCTGCGGTTCCGCGCTCGTCCCAAACATATTCTGCGATCATACCAAGATCGCCATCAGTTCCAAAAATGCCGTAGATGCTGTACTCAACTCCCGTTGTGACTTGGGCAAATCTTTCGGAATGTTGGTATCGGCTTAAGGCCTCAAGCTTCAGGAGCCAAGACCCCAATGTGGCCTGCGCATCGATAGAAGTCTGTTCCATGAGAAGATAGTGTGGCGCAAGCTCGACATCAATTTGGCCAATTTCTGCCAACGGAATATCTAGTGTCTGTGCTAGTATCAACAAGCAATCATTTATGCCATCCCCGAGGGCGGTTGTGGCGCTATTGGGGGGGCATCCTAAGCCGTCGAATTCTTCCCCATTGCGGTAGATGATGGGTGTAAATACAGGATCTCGCGCTGTGCCTTGGAAATGGGAAAGGCCGATTTCAAAATCACCTAGATAGACTTGATAGCGCACTGCCCAGTCAAAATGAGCTTCTTCTCTGGCACTTTCATAGGTGGTGCGAGATTCGTCGATATTGAAATCCAGTCTCGGCCGGCCCGAGGAGCCAGGGAACCGTCGCTCGCGAAAATACGGAAGGGCAAAACCAGTTATGGTGCCCCACGAGCTTTCATATGAAAGCCGCGCCATTGGCTGCCCCAATTTATCCTCACCATCGGCAGCTTCAACCGCATCCGTCTGATTGATGACATCTACTAGATGGACTGCCTCCATAACCCCCCAATAAATCTTGTCCAGGCCAATGGTGAGGTCAAAGCCGTTCGCTGCAAATTGGTACTTGGCTTGGCGCAGGTCGAAGTGGGTTCGACGAGAGTCTCGCCAATCCAAACGGGCAAATGGTTCGATGGCAAAGTGGTGGGCGCCATCATCGGAAAATAAATCGAAGGCCATCTGCCCAGAAATCGACGCATTTGTTTGCTTTTGGCTCGCTTGACTACCCGACTCAATGAAATATTGTGCCTCAGTTTCTAATGTGCCCTTCAGATATGTGTCTGCGGCGATTGCTGACGAACCTGATAATGCAATTAGCGAAGTAAGCGCGACAACAATTAGATTTTTATCTCGCACGCTTAAGGGCTCCTTGGGTGAAATCTTGTTCCTGCAACCCAACTTGAAAAGCTATTTCTTTCCATGTGAGTATTGTGCTCTTTCTGGTTAGGTGATTTTCCATCGTTAGCGTGTGGGCGCGCCAGAAACGCTCCAAGTGCAGCTTGTAATCATCAGCTATCAGCGTTTTTAACAGTTTTTCCCGTTTGTCGAAGAAATCCACACGCCGCAGGCGAAACTCGGCCTTATCGACCCACGCCAGTTGCCGTGTGTATCCAGAATTTGGGTTTGTCGGCACCCGCTCTATCACCCAACATTGATCTTCATCACAAAGTTCGTCGCGCAGCCATGCATACGTGTACTTTTCAAGGCTATTTGATGAGAAATCTTCGAAAGAGAATTCGGATCCCATGAAGCTACCAGTTTGATTGGAGCCAGAAATGCGTTTTACTTTCGCCGAAGCTGGCAGGTACAGCCATTGCTTATCGTCTTCCGCGGGATGTGCGTGGGTAAGTAAAGCGGTACCCGCAACATCGCGTGGTTCATCAAATACGATCAACCCGCGATCCTGTCCCGTTGCATTTGGATCTTCCCATGATTTGATCCGCAACTGGCGTACACTTTCCTGCCCCTTGGCATTTTTAAGAACCATATGCATGGTGGCTTCACTGTCGCCATAACCGTTCTCGCGTTTGTCAGCTTCCTCTGCGATTGCGCGGCCTTTGATAGTTGGGTCAGCGAGCTTGTCAATTTCCTCAACTGATTTTGCTAGTGAACTGGTAGTGATTAAGCAGGATCCAATAAGGATGAGATGGTGCAGTTTCATTAATTTGTCTCCATTATTTCAGCTGGCTTTGGGTCTGCCAAAGAAGATGATTGTGGCGCTACTTTTTTTGGTCGGTCGAGCCAAAGTAGGAGGGCTGGCAGCAGCAGGAAGTCCAGAATAAGCGCAATAAATACTGTTAAAGCCACCATGCTACCCATCATGCCAATGATTTTGAATTGCGATGTGGCAAGGATGGAGAAACCAATTATGATCACTAATGTGGATATCAATAAGGCTGTGCCAACAGTGCGGAAGGCATACCGAACAGCATCCTCAGCGGATGCATTTTGTTCTGTTCGTGCCCGTTGATACTTGCTGAGAAAATGTACCGTCGCGTCCACAATTAGACCCAACGCTGTTGCTGTAACGAATGAAGCCCAAAAGCCGACAGTATCAGAGAACAGGGAATACACGCCAAACGCAACGAGTGGCGGGGTGAGGTTTGGAATGAAGCTCAGCAATCCTAGGCGGATAGAACGCAAGGCGGCCATCAAGCACAAAGCTATAAGTACAATTGCTAAAAGTGTGCCTTGGGTCATTCCGGTCATGTTATTTTCACCGATAAAGGCGAACATAAGTGTGTGGCCGGCTGGTAGCGCATACATGTGGGCAGGTGCGTTCTCTTTTAGCCAGATATCTGCCCTGGCAACCAACGCAGATACTTCATCAGTTGAGAGGCTATGGACAACCACTGAGTATTTGGTTGCTGAACGATCTACATCTATTTGACTGTTGAGATCGAGACCGAATGGTAGAGACATTTCGTAGAGCAGCAAATATTGCGCTGCCAGTGGTCTACTGTCGGGAATGGTATCGAAGGCGGGGTCGCCTGCATGCATCGCTTTGTTTAACCGGCGAATAATCTCCGAAAACGAAGCAACATGAATGACCTCAGGTTGCGCCAGCCACCAGGTCCGAAACTCTTCAAGACTTCGTAAATAATCAGGGTCCGTAATCGCGCCGGCTTCGGCGGCTGGTAATGAGTATTGTAGCTGATAATAGCTTGTAAGATTTTCGGTTGTGAAGTCAGCGGCTTGCCGGAATTCTGTGGTCGGGCCGAGATACTCAACCAAACGATCATCCAAGGAAATGCGCGGCACAAGCGATATGGCCGCGATTGCGACGGCGCCGGTTATTATCAATATTCGTCTAGGGTGCGCAATTACGAACTCAGCAATATGGCTCATATACCCGGTTTGGCGTTCCAACGCTGCATTCCCTTTGATTGGCAACACCATAATGAGGGCCGGTAATATTGTTAGTGATAAGAAAAGCGCCGCCAAGCACCCCATGCCCGCAATGTTGCCAAGATCCCAGAAGGGTGGAGAATCTGAGAAATTTAGGCAGAAAAACCCGATGGCTGTGGTCACGCTTGTTAGAAAGACAGGCTCGAGATTTAAGCGAAGTGATTCCAACATTGCCTCACGCTTAGCCATGCCTTGATGCAGATAAACGAGCATCGTGACGAGGATATGTATGGAATCGGCAATAGCGATTGTTAGAATAATGGTAGGTGCAGTGCCTGATGGTGCCGACATTACGATACCAAACCATCCCGCAAGGCCAATCGCCGAGATTGCGGCAAGCGCAATGACCAGAAGGGAGGCGAACATCCCCGCCATTGAGCGCAGTAGCACTAAGACGACGAACCCGATCACGACAAACATTATCGGCGTTAATGCTCCAAGATCACGGGCTGCCACCTCACTGAATCCGGCTGCCATAATGGTTGTGCCACTCAGTTCAATCCGCATGTCCGGGTATTTTCCGCGAAATTCATCTCTTAGTGCGCGGGAATAATCTACTACTTCACTGATGGCGTCCTGGTCACCCATTGGCACTTGCACATTTGCGTATATCCCTGCGGTCCGACCATCCGGTGAGATGAGCAGGTCAACCAAGGGGCTATCATTTAGCGCGATGTCGCGGATCCGCGATGCTGCGGCTTGCGATACATTTTCCGGATCTTCTACCAACGTTGATACGTTGAGGCTGTCTTCATCTGATTCAATATGCTGGTAATTGATGATGGAATCGACGCGGCTCGCGTAGGGAATTTTCCATGCGGCCTCTGTCAGCTCGCCCAGCACTTTAAGCCA
Source organism: Alphaproteobacteria bacterium (assembly GCA_049609145.1). Taxonomy (GTDB): domain Bacteria; phylum Pseudomonadota; class Alphaproteobacteria; order SPJN01; family SPJN01; genus JBMYYF01. The sequence goes on along the minus strand of JBMYYF010000009.1, from coordinate 111,345 downwards.
TTTTGGATCGGTCATATAGCCATCGTTGGGCTTTATAACAATCAAGATGCTATCGGGGCTCGCATAGGTGTCTGTAATTTCCTCAAACGCTGCGAGATTTGGGTTATCATCGGAAAAGAAATATCTGTAATCGTTGGTAATGGTCAGATTTTTCATACCAGTAGCCAGTGCGGCTACGGACAGTAGAACAAGAAAAATGGTGGTCCATGGACGATCCACGATCCATTCAAAGCGCCTTTGAATAAAGGCATCAACAGTTGTACGCATTGCTTAGGGTCCTTCGCCGCATGGCTTGGTGATTTGATTCAGACTGAGCTGATGTCTTTTAGTTCAATCTTGGGTGCCGCGCCGACACTGCGCGCCAAATTATCTTTTATGGTTAAAAGGTCCTTGATTAAGCGGGCGCGCCGTGCATCTGGGAAGCCGACAAATGCGTCATCATAAGTTTGCAACATTGCCTTAGCTAAAGCGGGCACCAAAGGCTCGATTTTGGCGGTCTTGTAAATACGCCATTTGCGTCGATCCATTGGATCTGCTTGCCTGACAACCCACCCTCCGTCTTCGAGGGCATCAATCAAGCGGCCCATCGGAGAGGGTTCGATTTCAAGGCGATCAGCTAGTTCTCGTTGGGTCTGGCCGTCTTGCCTGTATAGATAGGCAAGCACCCGCCATTGTGCGCGGGTAACACCTAGCTTGGCGGCCCGGTGTTCATATTCAAGCCGCAGCAACCTCGAAATGTCGCCAATTAGAAAGCCTAAATTTTCATCGAATTCAAATGTGGACATGGATCACCTCTTGACAATGACATAGCTATATAGTGACCTTAGGTCATGATCAAGACTATTTTGACCGGAGGCCACCATGAGTGAGCAGGCGTTGCGCAAGCCAGTTTCTATTCCAAGCGCCATTAAGGCCATTAGGGTGCTTCTGAAAGACAAGGAGGATACGTCCCAGGTTTTTCGAGTAGTGGAGGCTTTAACGGGCTCTTCCTTCGTGCGCCCTTACCGACGTTTTCGCCGTAGCGGGGTGGGCGCGCGTGTTCTGCTCGAGCGATCCGATCTTGTGGACATTTTGAAGGACCAAAACCGATTGCGCGAATGCCCGCCAGACAGTTTGGGCGCAGCCTATCTTGCGTTTGTTTACGATGAAGGGCTTTCCGCAGATGGCTTAGTTGAGGCAAGCGAGATTGGACGTGGTTCCATAAACGATCTCGACGCGGAGAGATTTGTAAATAGAGTGCGCGATATGCATGACCTTTGGCACATCACAACCGGCTATGGGCGTGATGGCTTGGGGGAGCTTTCACTTCTGTCCTTCTCGACAGCGCAAATTTGGAACCCAGGTATCGCCTTCATAATTCTTGTGGGTTTGTTTAAAACACGTATGGAAACGCCACAATTGCCGGGATTGCGGGCGGTTATTGAAGGCTATTTGCATGGAAAGATGGCACTTTGGCTGCCAAAGCAAGATTGGGAAGCGCTATTGGATTTGCCATTGCAAGAAGTTCGCTCGATGCTTCATGTCCGGTCTCCGGCAATTTATATAAGGGCAAAGCCAACAGCGGAGAATATTGAGGCCGCTTTTCAAGAGATGCGGAAAAAGGGGAAAAAAGCGGCATGAATGATAAGGCTTCTTTCTTAGGCGCTGACTTTATTGGTCAGATGTCTCAGCATTTTTCATCATCAGGGCATGCACTTTTTGGGGAGATGGCGATTGAAGTGTCGCGGTTTGAGGCCCCTGAAATTGAATTCTTGATGCCGTTTAATCTTAATTTTGTTTCCGACACCAAAACGGGCGCCTATTCCCCCGGTGTTTACACCATTTTGATGGATTCCGTTTTGGGTATCGGGTCACTTGTCGCGATTGGCACACCTGTGCCGGTCGCGACCCTTTCTTTGACAGTGGATTATGTGGCTCCCAATCAGGCAGCAGAAGCGCTTCGGGCTGTGGGATGGGCAGATGTGCTTACCGATGATATTGCCTACGCCTCTGGCAATCTTTATGGGGTAGATAGTGGAGCCCTGCTGGCGCGCGCCAATGGGGCCTTTGCGATTAAAACGAAAGGCCCAAGTTTGGGGGAAGGTTTGCTGCAAAAGCTGGCAAATGGAGACGCAGAATGACTGTGGATGCGATTGGCGAGCTGCCACCTTTTTTGGCCCAGCGTCCACATATTCAACATTTTAACTTCAAACAGATCACAAATGAGGATCGACGTTGCTCTGTGGTTTTACCATTTCATGAAAGAAACTTGGGCAACTCGATGATAGGGGCTCTACATGGTGGAGTTGTGGCGTTGGCACTAGAAACGGCGGGCCTGTTGACTACGTTCGATGCAGGCAGTGCCAACGAAGATCTCCTTGTAGAAATTGCGCACACAACATATTTGGCTCGAACTAGGCGAGAATCTCTGTGGGCAGAGGCTCATATCATGCAATCCGGTGCGCGGTTTATCCGATTGTCCGCCCGTGCTTTTCAAGAACATGGTGATGTTGCGCAGTCTGTTCTAACGATCAACAAACTTCGACATTCGAGTCAGATAGCTTGAGGTGCACTCAGGGGTGAGGGCTCATGCAACGTACCCTTGCAGTAGAAGATCGTGATTTTGAGTGTACGTTCTGAGAGATAGGTGAATTGCCCCTAATATTCTAGACACCTTCTGAGGTCATCTCCGGTGCAAATATTTCCTTGTATTGACCGCTCACTTCGAGCATCGCGTGACGCCGATAATTTTCAATAATTTTCCGGTGACGAAGATTCGTCACCGTTTTCAGAAGCGTGTCCGCCGCAAGCGTAAGTAGTCGAATATCAGGCTTCACAATTTTCTCCGTTCCACTTTTTCGTTTAGGTTAGTTCGCGAACAGGATCTTTCCCGTCCCAATCCTTGGCAGCGTGGCGTATGAGCGCAAATAGTTCCACGGTAGGAGGGGTTAACTCGCTGATCTCCATGACAGGTTGCCCATCAGCACCACCATCAAAATATCCGAACCTTGCGCCGGTGCCTAAGAGCCCCTCGGCCATCAAGCTACGACCCACTTTCGCAAGCCGGCGTAGATCATCGTCATATGTTTCCGTCCAAACAGAATAATGCTGCAGTCCGGGGCCATGTGTTTTCAGAAAGTCTAGATAAGGTGACGATGCGTTATTATGCTGCTGAATCAATTCAATCTGCATGTCCCCAGAATTTCCGAGCGCAATACTGACATCGACGTCGGACGATGAGCCGCGATAGGTAAACGACTTCATTTCTAAATGGTCCATTCTAAAAAACGGACCAATTCCCATCGTCTGCGTCCAGTACTCCAAGGCGGTATCGAGTGATGACACCATAAAGCCGCTTTGTTTAACCAGACCGAAAATATGGCTCAAAACTGTTCCCCTTCCTTGTCACCGAGTAAATCCCGGGTGCAAAACTATGCTGTTTCCCGACGTTTCAAACTTACCGTAATTTCTAAGTTTATCAACATTATATCCTGTTGCGAACCGGAGCATTTGGTCCACGGGTCTGAAACGATTTGTTAGTTTTTTGTGACCTTGGTTTAGGGGTTTAGCGATGCGTTTCGGAATTCTATTCATCTCACTTGTTGGTTTCGTCGTTTCACATCCGGCCCCACCAGTCCCTGAACATGCGTCCACCTGTGCCGGAAACTCCATCAGAAAATGGTACATAGAAATGGGGCTTTACACCTTGTATCCCAAAAAACAAAAACGCCAATCCCTGCCGAAACCATGACAATCACAGCTCAGGGTTTGCAGCATCAAAAAACATACCCCCCTTCTTGCGAGGTCAAACCGGACCTAAAACCGGACACCAGCCGGACACAGACTCGTGTGGCAAAGCAGGAAATATCCGGTGGTCGGGTAAGCTATTGCTCTGATTCAGGAAAGGTGGCGCACCGGGGAGGATGAAAGTGCGAACTGGGAGATAACCTTGCATTTCCAATAGGGCCAGGGGAAGGGGTTTACATGACCGGCAACGGGGCGCAGAATCCCGCGCACCGATTTTCGCAAGTTCCCGGACAGATTGAAGCGATGACCCGCATACGTGAGATTGTTGATGAGCTTCGAGTAGCAGCAAACGAAGACACAATATTCCAATGCTTAACGCGTATGGGAGATGAGCTGGGCTTGAACTGGTCCGTGGCATTCCCGGACATTTACGATTTAGAACGCGCGGATTCGCGTCGCTGTGAGGAAAGGTCAAACCTGCCGGATGAATTTTTTAAGGAAGTTCACCGGGGCCGTGTTTATCTCAACAACACCCCGCCGATATGGAGTATGCGGCAACCAACAATTGTGACCGTTTCGAATGAAGAGGAGGTCAGCGGCGATTCCGCAGACGCGCATCGCATTCGCAGTCAGCGCAAAATTTTTGCGTGGATGCAAGAGTTGGATGTTGAGCAGATGCTAATGGTGGCTGTGCATCAGCCGATGGGTAAAACGGGGCTTGTGTTGTGGAGTGGAAACTCTGACGGGACAGTAATCGAGAAGGCGGTCGCAGAATATGGATACGAGCTGCAAGCTTTCGGTGATATTTTTATGTCAAAGTTGGAAGAGCTGCACGGTGATCAGTCTCCCGGTCAGGAGTTCCCTTTGCTCAGCAAACGTGAGTTGGAGTGTATACGGCTGATTGCGAATGGGCACAGCATGAGTGAAATATCCAAAGCGCTGGATGTTTCCTCAAACACGGTGCGCTATCATCTGGATAACTGTCGAAAAAAGCTTGAAGCCAAGACTATGACCCACGCAGTCGCCTTGTGCGCGCAATATGGATTACTGGGCCGCATCGGAAATGATGCAGAATAGGGGATATTTTAGTGCCCCCTCAATCTTGAGAGTGCCCAACTCCGCCAAAGACATCTAGCCTCTCCAAATGACACACCGCCCCGCAAGAGGGCTGTTTTTTTTGGGAGGTGAATGGCATGAAGGCCATTGATGCATGGGTAAATCCATTTTGCGCAGATTTTGAGCCGCCTTTCAGCCCGAAAGCGGTGGAGCGTATGATGGCCCGCGCGCCCCAAGTTATGGAAAACACCATGACCGCACCGGATATACCTAGCCTCTTGGCAGTGATGGATGCATCCGGCGTCGAAAAGGCAGTGCTGACAGACCCATATGGGTCGGACTTATTCAAAGTAGAAGTCGAAAAGGGCATTGAAGCGGCGCCTGATCGCTTCGCTGGATGTGCCGCAATTCACCCAACGACCGCCGCAAATGATAAGCGGGTTGTCCGTGAACTGAAGGCGAAGGGCTATAAGGCGATAAAGTTCCTCAGCGTATTTTCTGAAATGGCGTATGACGACCCGCGCTATTTTCCAATTTATGCGGCCTGTGAGGAAGAGGAAATGATAGCAACCTTCACGGTGGGGCTGCCCTACATTCCTATTTCCAATCAGCCGCAAAATCCGCTGACCTTGGAACCGGCGCTTCAACACTTCCCGGACCTCAATTTTGTGATGTGCCATGGCGGCGTGCCGTGGGCGGAAACCTGCGTTGCGTTGATGCGTAAGTGGGAAAACCTTTACTGGATGTCGTCCGCGCTTGACCAAGGCGCATTGCCTGCTGCGATTGTCGAGTTTGCACTAGCAGGTGGTAGTGATCGCCTGATGTATGCCACCGACTTCCCAGCACATTCGTTCCAACAAAGCCTAAGTGACAGCCTGTTGCTACAAGACGAAATCCCGGCGCATGTCCGGGAAGAATTCGCCTATGGCGTCGCAAACCGGCTGTTCTTTAGCTGAGTTGAGATATTCAGAACCGATTAGGAGCCCACAAAATGACCAATGCATTTACCTCCACTGAAAGCCGGATCGTCAATGGCGTGAAACGCACAATGGCACCGACCTATCAAGAAATCAGGGCACAAGATCAGGTGCCGGGACCTGATGAATATTTTGGTGAAGCACCGGGCAAGGCCTTTTGTGGCGAAGCCTTTAGCGTACCGAACAGCTTCTATTTTTCTGAAGAGCAAGCGCAAAAAGAGGCAGAAAAGCTGTGGCCGAATGTTTGGCGCTTTGCAGGGCGCATTGAGAAGTTACCGACTGTCGGATCGGTCTTTGTTCATGACCTTCTGGATGACTCTATTTTGATTGTGCGGGCCTCCGAGACAGAGCTTCGGGCCTTTCGCAACACTTGCCCCCATCGCGGCAACCAGCTTCGCAAGCCCGGCTCCTGTGGGGTGATCAACAAGTTCTTCTGTCCCTATCATGGTGCAACGTGGAATTTGGACGGTACCACAGACAAATGGCCTTTTCCTTATGAGTTTTCTCATTTTGAAGAGGGCAAACCGGGGCGCGACCTGAACGAAGTGGCCGTGGAAGTTTTTGACGGCTTTATCTTTGTATGCACAGGCGAAGACCCCATGCCGCTTTTGGAGTATCTGGGGGCGCTGCCCAAATATGTGCGCCGGCGGAACTGGAATGCCATGTATCCCGTGCTGCAAGTCAAAAAGCCTTTGAATTGCAATTGGAAGGTTACGGTGCAAGCTTTTGCGGAGGGCATTCACATTCCATACACCCACCCGCAAGGCCGCGCCGTCAGCAACGTTTCCGGCACGCAGCTTGATGTGTTGTCAGAATATGTCAGCCGCGCATTGGGTTCTGGTGCCGTGTCCGGTGACACACATGACAAAGAATTCACCGAATATGAGATTTTGAAAAGCATGCTTTCCTTAATGCATCAGGATGAAAGCGTGTTGGAGCAAATGGGCATTACACCGGATACGCCGATCAGGGCCCGGGATGTGTTTGCTCAAATGGCGCGCGCGCAGTTGCAGGCTGAAATGGGCGATAAGATGCCGGATGATGTGGCTGATACCGAGCTTTTGGACAATTGCGTCTTTCACGTCTTTCCCAATACATGGATCATTAACAGCTATGGCCAATCAGGCGTTATGACAGCAACGCCCGATAGAGACCCGAACAAGTCTTACCTCACGATGACGTGGTTTGAGACCAACCTGACTGATGAGCCAAACCCGGAAGCACCGGAAGAGATTGTGCTTGAGCCCGGTGGTAATTTTGCCGATTACCATACACCTGAAATCGGCGGCACAGATGCGGCCGCTGCGGATCAGGATACCGATAATATGGAGGGCCAGCAGCGGGGGCTGCGGGCAAACCCAAAGGGCGAATCCATTTTTGCGGACTACGCGGAGGCGGCCCTTATCCATCAAATTCAAACGATCCAAAAGTTCACGGGATAATTCAATCATGAAACGCGTATGGGGTTTTCATCTTGCTAAGCTTGGTTTGGTTGCTGGCGGTTTGCTCATGGCCGGATCACCTGCCATGGCCCAGATCGATGAAATTGTGGTGACTGCCACGAAGCAATCAAAGGCTTTGCAGGATGTCTCTGCGTCTGTTTCGGCCTTCTCGTCCGATCAATTGGAGGCGCGCGGTCTTGCCAATGCTCAAGACCTCGCCTTCGGTGTTCCGGGCCTGATCTACGGGGAAACTCAAGGCACGCCGCAAATAACCATTCGGGGCATCGGCCTTTCTGTGGAAACCGGCGCGGCAGAAGAGGGGGTGGCGAGTTATATCAATGGCGTTGTCCTGCCCCGCGCCCAGTTGGCCAACTTGGCTTTTGGTGACCTTGAGCGGGCAGAAGTGTTGCGTGGTCCGCAAGGCACATTGTATGGCCGCAATGCCACCGGTGGCGCGATTAACTACATTACCAAGCGGCCAACATATGAGTTTGAGGTATCGGTCAGCGGCGAGCACTCCAGCTTTGGCACATGGTCCGGTGAAGTCGCGATGGCTGGCCCGATCATTGAAGATTATGTGGGGGTTCGCGTTTATGCGCGATACAAGGAAAGCGATGGCTATGTTGAAAACCTCAGTCAATACAGCTCCCAAGATCGGTTGGTGGGATCGGAAGATATTGCGCTGCGCGGCACAATTGTTGTGAAGCCGTTTGAAAATGTCGAAGTTGACCTAACGCTTGGGCACTTTGCCCGTGAAGGTACTTTTTCCTCGATGCAGATGACAAATCTTGTTGGCATACCAACTCCGAACCTGCCATCGAATGATCCCTATTACACAATCGAACCGAATAAGGCTTATCACGACTTTGAAGATCAGGCGGAGTTGAACGCCACCATGATCTCAGCCCGTATCAGTTGGGAATTTGACGATTTTGAACTGCGTTCCACCACAGGCTTCACAAGTTTCGATACATACTCTCTCGCGGATGGTGATTTCCGCGATCCAAGAACGACAGACCCGGGCCTCCCATTGCCATTGCCGCTTGAATATCCGAGCGGCGACGGGAACTTTGCCTTGCTTTCTGCCAACGACTTTGAGGCCTTCTCACAAGAGCTTAGCCTCACCGGCGAGATATTCACCGATTTGAATTTCGTGGTCGGCGCCTTCTACCTTTCGACTACGGGCATCTTTAACATTGGCCCGAGCACTGGCGCGAACGCAGTGGTCCCGAATACAACGGTTCAAGATTACCGAAATGATGAAGACAATGAGTCTTTGGGACTTTTCCTCGATGCCGCATATTCTGTGACCGATTGGTTGAGGCTGCTGGGCGGCCTTCGTTGGGGATATGACATCAAAGCGGTAGAGCAATCGGAAAATGGCCCCATCCCCTTCGCGACGGGGTACAACCAGGAAGATGGAAGTTGTGATTTGGATGGCGAGCTGAAATGGACCAATCTTAGCCCCAAGATCGGGCTGGAAGTGGATGCTTCTGATAGCATCATGATCTACGGAACGTATCAGCAGGCCACCAAACCGGGCGGTTACAATATCGCGGAATGTGGATATACCTTCGATCAGGAGGAAATAGCGGCCTTCGAAATTGGTGTGAAGACCAGCTTGTTCGACAATCGCGTTACGTTGAACGCTGCCGGTTTTTATTATGACTATGAAGACTATCAAGTGTTTCAGATCACGCCGCAGGTCACCGCAGAAGTGCTAAACGCGCCAAAAGCCAGCATCAGGGGGTTTGAGGCGGAAGTCGCTGCCCAGCCGTTCAGCTTCATGCGGCTTGATTTTGGTGCATCCTATCTCGATGCAAAATACGACGAGTTTTTTGCGGTAGACTCAATCTACAAAGTGCCGGGCCTTGGGCTTTACGAAGTACAGCAGGATTTGGCGGGCAATAGGCTAACCCGTGCGCCGAAATACACATTGAATGCCGGGCTTCAGTTCCACATCCCCATAAATTGGTTGTTCTTGGGCAACGCGACTTTGCGGCTGGAGGGCACACATGTTGATGATGTTTACTTCCGTCAGTTCAATCATGAGCTCGACCTGCAAGAGGCATATACGGTCGCAAACCTGTTCATCTCAATTGCATCACGGGAAGGGAATGTGCGGCTTAAGGGATTCATCAAAAACGTAACCGATGAGGCCTATATTGTGAGCCAGTTCTCAAACCCGATCGAGTTGTTTGTGACGGCACCTGACGAACAAGGCCGGCAGTCCACCTTCGCAGGCATTTACGGACCGCCGCGCAGCATCGGGGTTACGCTGAACGTCGATTTTTAGTGAATGCCGCTACTAGCGTGCCATGGTTGTGACCAATCTTGAACAAGGTGTCCTTGCCAACCTCAATTGGGGCCCATCCTCTTTACCGAAAAGACTTCGCCGTACAAACCGGGAGCCAGACTTGCAATGGCTCAGAAATGGGGTTTGGAAATCGACAAAATGTGTTTGACGAGCGAACTGATTGATACAGACTGCTGATTCCTTTAGCCCTGTTGAGAGATTTCCCAAACCCTTGCGGCACCCCTAGCAAGTGCCCTGCGTATCACGAGCGGTGATCAGCTTGTGAGCAAGGTGGACCCCAATAAAACCATTACATAAACACTTCTGCCCTTGACGGCCTAAAGCCGCCTCCTAGATCGCGATCCACCTCTAACGATTAAGTGGATTACGATCATGAACTCTTCCTCCCAATATTACTCCATCCGGCAGGTGGCTGCCCGCTACGGCGTGCACCGCAATACCGTCGGCAACTGGCTCCGGTCCGGGGCCTTGGCGTCCGTTAAACTGGGCACCACTGTCCGCATATCTGAAGATGCCTTGACCGATTTTGAGGCCGGAACATCTGCCTGTGCCCCGTCCTTCGAAAGCGGGTCCAAGTGATGTGCAGAATTGTGAATGATTGTAAGGGTTTGTGCCATTTCGGGAGAAAGGGTGGTTTCCACCCGCACGGGGTGAATGGAGACCTCTTTCCCGAACTGTGCGGGGTTGGTCCCGAATGGGCACGATTGAGCAGCGCAAGTGTCCCGACAGTTCTGCCTTCCTGCTGCCGTCCGATTGGGAACGGCAGCAATAAGGAGAACCGTCGTGGCTGATGCAAGACTTCATATGAATATGGAACAAGTGACCCACAACATCAAAGCGGATGCGACACTGACCGGGCAGCAGCAGCGGGATCTGCTGTCAGCAGTCAATACGTTGGCGAAGTGGCTAGAGGTGCCACTCGACAAGATACCGGCAGACCGCAAAGATATTCGCCAGGGGTTTGCGACAGTCAATGCGTCTCAGCTCGGTGTATCAAAGAAGCGTTTTGCCAATGTCCGAAGTCTCGTCGATCAAGCCCTGGAGTTTGGGATGATGGGATCGTTCAAAAAAGCAGCCGCAAATATCTCGGCTGATTGGGCGGCTCTCTTAGAGCTCGTGCCCGAGGGCTGGCAGCGTTTTAAGATGATGCAGCTCGCCCGGTATTGCAGCGAGGTGAACATCACCCCTGAGAACGTGAGTGTGGCCACTTTTGAGGCTTGGCGGGCGTGGCGTGTCGAGAATGCCGCCTTGGCGGCAAAGCCCGGCCGCATTGTCGATGATGCCTGGACGGTGTGGAACCGCTGCGCGAAGGAAATCGAGACGTGGCCCCATGCGGCCATTCCCAAGCCGGGCAAAAGCAAAGCAGTTCTGATTCCGTTGGGACAGCTGCCGCTGTCCTTGCAGGAAGAGCTCAAGGCCTTCGAAACGGCCTCAACCACTGTCAAGACGGGTCATGGCAGTGCCTTGGACGCTTATCTTCTAGAGCATCTGGGGCAGAACGACAAAGCCTCAGTGACGCCAAAGGTGGCAAAGAACCGGGTTACAGCCATCCGTATGTGTGGGACTGCGCTTGTTCAATCCGGGAAAGCGTCCGTCGATGAGTTGACCTCGATTAAACATGTGGTCAGCGCTGAAGCGGCCGGCCTCATGGCGGGCCAGGTTGTGGAACGTCGTGGGCAAGTGACCGAGTACCCGCATTCTCTGGTCAAATCCTTGCGTGCTGTGGCGGTGCAATGGCTGAAAGTAGATCAGGCTGAAATTGAGGCGTTCAACCTGATTTTGAAGAAACTGGCAAAGGATGCCGATCTTGGAGGTTTGACGATCAAGAATCGCGCGCGGCTTGCACCTTTTACAAATCCGCAAAATGTCGTGCGGCTGATCTCTTTGCCGGACTTTGTCATGGCGGACTTGGAACAGCTGCGAAAGAAGCGGGGCAACGTTACCATCTATATGGCGTGCAAAGCCCGCACAGCAATTGCGATTGCCATATTGACGATGCTGCCGGTCAGGCGGGCCAATCTGGCTGCGATCATTGTCGGCAAGCATTTAATCCTGCCCGCCACCAAATCTGACAGTAGCTATCTTACCTTTGAACCTCATGAGGTGAAAAACACCCGCTCTATCGGTTGTACGTTGCCAGATGAGAAACGCCAATTGCTCGCGCTTTATTTGCGTTATTACCATCCGGTCATTGTCGGCAAGAATGCGCCGAACAGCCCGTTTTTGTTGTCGACCCGGTCCGGCCAGGCGATTGAGGGGAGTGCCCTCAACAACGACATCCGCAAGCTGATTGAGGCCGAAACCGGATTATTGGTAAACACCCATTTGTTCCGCCATTTTGCGGCAGCGATCATTCTGCGCCATCGGCCCGGCGAGATGGATACGGTGCGGGCTTTGCTGGGACACTCAAAAAGCAGCCGCATTACGGATCTTTATGCCGAGATCGAGGCGGAAGTCGCATCAAATGTTTTGACAGAGGCCACAATTGCCGAAACCGCCCGTCGGCCGAAAAGACGATCGGTGGCGCGCAAGTGGGAGCGGTAAAATGGCAGAGCGTAAAATTACCCTTGAGCGCTTGCCGATGGCGCAATGGCCGGAAGATATACGGTTAGCCTGGGAGAAATCTGTCCGACTATCCCAAAGATCCCATAAGAGTACGAATGCGGCGCGGCTGGCTCTTGAGCTGTTGTTCGGCCTGAGCGCCCCGCAAATGCCGGATGAGACAGACCTCCGTGATCTCAGCACTTGTTTGCTTGCAGACATCTCAGTGGCCACTTTGGTCAACCGCCTGCGCGCCCTCTATGAGGGGCTCTTGATGCTATGGCCTCAAGAGGATTGGACTTGGGTCAATGAGCATGTCAAAGCGCAGCGTGCGGACGTGTGGGCCGCGCATCCGGACTGGTCTGTCAATCAACGCCGGGCCCCCAAGGTTAAAGGCAAAGCCGAAGCCAATCTTCAGGCCCCTGAGGAGGCCAGGTTGCGATTGCCCGTGGATGAATGGCCGGAGGCGATAAAGAAGCTGTGGCTTTCATTGCAGCCAAGGGAACGTGACAAGACAGACCGCTATTTGCCGTCAGCCTCGCTTTCCCCGCTGGCGGAGATGTCGCCGGCCTATATTGCCCGGCTGCAACGTGGCATGGGGCGCTATCTTGGCTTTTGTCTGAAGCAGGGTTTGCCCCCGTACCCTGCGCCTTCAGGCATTGGCCAATGGGTTGCCAGTGAGCAGGCACGAAATCGCGCCGACAAATCGGTCAGCTCCTATTTATTTGAAGTTTGGCGCGCTTCGTCATTGATGTGGCCCCAGGAAGATTTGGAATGGCTCCAAACGCTGGCAAATCGTTTGGACAAGGGCGCCAAGCCTGTCCTCCCCAAATTATCGGGGCAAGTCACCACGGGCCGTTTGCGACAACTGGGGTGGGATCTGATGGAAGAGGCCCATGGCGCCGCGCCGACAGAACGCAATATCGGTAAATACCGTGACGGGTTGATGATCGTTCTCCTGACCGAAAAACCAATGCGCGCAAAGAATTTGGCAGGCCTCGACATCGGGCATTTACGGTTTGATGCTATGGGCGGGGCAACCCTGCTCATTGGGGTTACCAAGAATAGGGCGCCGGACCTGGCTTATGTGTCGCCAGAGCTTGCAGGCGCCCTCCAACATTGGCTGGATGATTTGCGGCCGCGGCTTGGGCCGGCTTCGGATGAAGCTGGCCTTTGGATTGGACGTTATGGCGCACGCCTTGGCCAATCCGGGGTTGCTGCTTGTGTCACACGGCGCACCAAAGCAGCTTTAGGTGTGGCGGTGAGCCCGCACAAGTTCCGCAATGCCGTGGCCATGTCAATTGCGCGCCATGATCCGGAAAAAATGGCCATTGCCTCCAAGCTGCTCGGGCATAAGAGGCGGGAATCGCTTGCGGCCTATGACGGGGTTGCCCGTTCAACGGGGGCGGCAACGCAGCTCAATGACATATTGGCGGATTACACCATGCCGCCGCCACCCATCCGTAAAAACTTATCCGGCAAACCTTGAACCTGATTTGTGCGTCCCCATATAAGAGAGGCAAATTTGCCTCTATAGCTCCCATAAACGCAGCCTGCGTTGTATCTTAAGTGAGCCGGTGCCCCTCAAAACGGGGGTGCGCAAAAAAAATCAAAAAAATTGACCGCAGGGGTTGGGAAAACCAAATCCCCGTATATTTGGTCTTAACGCCACCTTCTCCCCCAAAAGGACAAGGGGGTTTTTTGAAATTTTTGCGCAAATGGAGATACCAAAATGCAAAATCCTAAATACGACTTTCTGCCCAACCCCAGTAATCCGCTGCAAGCATTGGAGCTCGCAGTCGCGGATATCTTGATCATCGATGGCAAGTTCCACGATGAAATCCGCCGTGCCAACGAGAATTATGTCGATACGGCCGCGATCATGGGTGAGCAGAACCAAGCTGATACGTTACATCAGCAATATGTCATGAGTGTGATGGTCCTTGAGCAATTGGTTGCGAACGCCAATCACCTCGGGCGTCTGGCCGGATCGCAAGAGGACCCGCTGGAATTGGTCCGCCGTCCTTTGTCGAATGCCCTTAAAGCCTCGACGTGAACCTTACGCCCTAACCGTACCAGCCTACCGTACCGGTCTGGTGGGCCGGTACGGTTAAACCCAAGGAATTTGATATGACATTATCCAAAATCACCAAAGAATGCGTTGCTGATGCCATTGTTGCCCTTGAGCAGGAGGGGAAATCTGCCTCCGCTGACAATATCCGTACAAAACTTGGCTCTGGGAACAAGCAGACTATTTTGAGGCTCAGGAATGAAGTGCTTGCCGACCGAGATGCGGCTGAGCAGGCGGCGGAGGAGACGGCGCAAAGCGCGCTCTTGGCCCGGTTTCCTTTACCGAAAGAAATGGCGGCGCAAGTGGAAGCTGCGTCCACATTGCTGGAGGATCTGAAGCTGAGCTTCGCCGAAGCCCAATCTGAAGAGCGGGCCCAAACTGCGCGAAGCCACGAAGATAGCCTTGCCTCTGTGCGGCAGAAATATGAGGGGCTCCTGGCTGATGAACGAGCCAAATTGGCTACGCTGGAGGCTGAGTTGAAAGATCGTGACGCGGTTATTGCAGACATTCAGGCCGCACATGGCGATCTCGTCGAACGCCTCGCATCAACTGAACAAAGCCTCACTGAGGCTTTGGCAGACAATGCACGGCTTCAAGCGCGCCTTGATCAAAATGAGGCGATTGAAACGCGGATGAAAGAGTTTTTGGCCGACGCCCAAAAATTGCCGCCGGTTTCTGAAAATGTTCCCCCGGCGGCCGTGCCACCCGCTTTGAGACGGGCGGCCCAAAGGCGCTCCCGTGAAAATAATGGCGCCGCGAAACCCGCGGGATAATTCTCAAACATATGTGGGAAAAATCGAGTGACAGTGGTTTTTCCCGCCACGCCCCTATTCCTCTTATTGCAGGAGGCATTTGCGCACCTGCAACAGACGAATAGGAGCTACAAATGTCTGAAGTAACATTACGAAACTGGACCATCGCCACAAACCGATACGGTATTCCGTACTTACTGGCCCACACGGTTCACAATCATCCGGTCATTGGATCCGGCCGCTATGGCCATTCTACAGCGCTGATCTGGATTGATAGGGAACGCTGCATCGCCCAAACACTGAACACACTTTACTTCTTAGAAGAACCGCAAGATGACGTGAACAGTCCTGAAAATCAGGAATTGATCCGCAAGCTGCATCCGGAAAACGTGCCGTCGGAAATCCGTAAAGCCTTTGGGCAGCGTCTGCCCTGGCCGGAAACCGATTTCGATAACGACGTCGTGGCCTTCTGGAATTACGAACGGTGGACGGGTGAGCGTATCGACGCTGTGTCCAACACCGAATAGCCCCGAATATCGAAGGAAACCACCGTCACGGCAGCACGCATTGTGCCGCTGCCGTGGCGTTGATTTTGACTCAAAAAGGATTAGAAAAATGATGAAAGACCTTCCCTCCAGTGAAACAATGGTCGATGCACTCTTTAACTCTACGATCAACCGAGGCGTTGATGAAGGCGCAACCTATTTAACGCTGCATACCGTGATTTTGGCGGAACTTGTCGATCGCCTGCACCGCCTACCGGCGGATATGCGCAGCCAATTCAAAATAGATGAAGAACGCGGAAAACTATTGCATCCAGATTTTGATCTGCCGTCAGCGGTGCATGAAGATGTCGTTTATCTCTCAATGCTCGCACATGAAGTGGTCTTCCGGGTACAGCAGCATTACGCCGCCATAAACACCGCTCATTGATTCCGCACGAGAGCTGACAGCGGGCCAGGCGGACTTCCCAAAAAAGAAAGAAAGTCTCTCGATCTCTCCGAGTAACCGACACGACGGCAAAGCGTTTGCCGCCGCCGTGGCGGTCACATCAAGGAGATCAGAAATGACCCAACACCAAAACCATCTGACAAGCGCCTCAAACGAAAAGAAGGTTGCGCCAGGAGAGAGAGCGGAGCTGAGCGAAACCGGCCGCGGCTCAGAACGACCGAGACAAGGCAGTGGAAAATTGCAGATCCCGGTGCGCCGCGCGCGCAAAGTCCGGCGTAAGCGCAAGGGCCGCAAACATGGTCAGCATGCAATGCGGCTTGGCCGTTAACCCCTTCCCCAAAAACCAAAGCAGGCTGCCGTTTAGGTGGCCTGCTTCCCCCTCAATTCCCAAAAAGGAACCCAATCATGGAAAACCTAGAAACCACTCAATTCGACCCGAAAGAAAAAGCTGTCTTCAAATCCCGCATTCAGTTGCAAAGGGTTGTCGCCCGCAAGACAGCGCCATGGATTGAGCAATTGCCGGAATCGGACTTGAAAATTCTCTTGGAGTATATCTACCAAACAGAGTTTTTACCGCGTGCAGATGAAGCCATGCTGGATGTCATCAGCTTGGAGCTTGATCTGGCGCCTGTCTCACATGGCTTCTCTGATAAAGCGCGTACCGCGGCCTACGATCAGCGGCATAAGGAAATTGCCTCGACGATGGCGGAAGTGGCCCTGACGGAAATCAAGCTGGGGGTCGTCTAATGTTTAGAGAAGTATCGACAAGCGATTATGATCTGCCGCCCCTGGCGGCCGATCTGGTTGAGACCATTGCTGACCTGATTGCGGATAGCCCGGCAGATCTTACCCTGCCTTTGCCGCTCTTGCACGACCTTGCCTTGACTATGGTTGTGGATCTGATTGAGGAATCAGAAGCGCGCAGCGGATATTTTGCCAAATATGTGAATGAAATTCCCTTGCTCGTCCCGAACGGGAAGCATCGGAGCATCGCCGCGAACCGAGTGCTTTATCTGGGCCAAATTGCCAGCCACAGCCTGTGCTGCGCTATCGAGAAGCGTGGTGGCGGCCAGGTGCCCGGCTCACTTGCATAGCGCATCCTGGAGGAACGGTCGGTGGCAGGCTTAGCCGCCCGCCGTTCCTCCCTCGATATCGTGAGCGACGGCCCATTCGTGACTACGCTTTTGTGTCAACTGCGGGACTTGTCGTTAACTAATGGAACCCGATCCAATGGAACGGAATCTACTATTCAAACATTGAGACGGAGATCACAATGACAGAGATATCTGACAAGTACGCTTTGGCCCTCGCGGCCGAACTTCGAGCTGAAAGCTGCGCAAATTATCCTTGGTACATGACCACTTTGGAATCTATTCGATGTGAGACGATCGAAGCTATCAAAGCGGGCCCCGGACAGAAATCGGAAGCCCTGGCCGCAGTGCTGTGGCGGCACACATCAAATTGTCTCCGGATCGGCCCTCAGCCCAACATCTTCATCATCAATTTGCGATCAAACCCCATTTTTGAGGTTTGGTTGTTTGTCGATGAAGACCTGCGGCTAATAAGGGCAAGCATTGAGTCAGACTCTCTATCTGAATCGCTATTTGAAATGCCCGCGGCAACAAAATATGTGGCCGTGTTCTATCAAAACTATTTGGTTCATCTTGCCCGGAGGCTGAAACTCTTGTCGCAGAGCGCCGCTGATCTTTCAGGGTAGGGGGCGAGGGACATAATTTGGTGCTGGGTGCCTAACGACTTCATAGTCGTAAGGGGCCAAGGAAACGGCAATGCCGATGCTGCCGATATTATATCGGTCGGCCATCTCGCGAATTTGCTGCACTTCAGGTTCGGGATCGGATAGGGGATGCACCATGATCCAATATTGATGAAAATGTAGCGCGGAAAACGCCCAGCGCCCAAAACGGGCGGCCAGCGGAAAGCTCATCTTTTGAGGCATTTGATAGTAGCCGGTAATGGCCACGTGCTTGTTTCCCGGCAGCCTGGCGATCATTGATGTATCCAGCTCGGGGAACAGCCCTTCCAAGGGTAATAAGATTTGCTCGCCAGGCAGTGACAGGAGGGGGGTAAGGGCATCCGGTACAAAATCGTTGAATTGCGCTTTGGTCATGCGTTCAAGCGGTGCCTGGCCCTCAGGGCGCTCAATAATGTTCGATCGACCGTCTTTCAACTCAGCTCTCATTGCCAAATAGTCGTCTCGTACCTCAACTACGCCAGCGTTGCCGTGTAGGACCGCCAGCACATGGCCGTACGCGCGGTCTTCATCGTGGCGGGCAATCCGGCCTATATACTCAGCCACGGTAAAGGGGATGGATTCCAAGATATCAAGAGAATCTGTCGTTTTATCCGTCATGAGGCGGGTAATGACGTCATATGTGGTCAAATAGCGGCTGATCAGGCTTTCTGATTTGCCCAAAATCAGTGCCGCGTGAGCAATGGCTGCTGTCCGGGGCTGTTTTTTGCCAGATTCGCGCTCTTCACGTTCAACTTCAGCAAAAACGGCTTCCGCCACTGAAAACCAACTCATTGATTTATATACGTTAATTTAACTTCTCCCAAAAATAGTTCAAAAAACTTCAATTAATGTGACTTAATCGGATTGAAATAGCAAGCTGCGTTGCATATATATGATAAAGTCGGATGAGCATAACACAACATATCCATACTCAGTCGACGGATGTTCGAAAACCACTCGGCCTAAAAACCGGAATAAAACTCAAAGGAAGCTACATTTTGAAGGCTCTTAAACTGGGCACATTGGTGTCTTGGGATTCTACGGAAACCACCAAACTGCTGCCGCGGCACTACGTGCATCTATTGGTCGGCTATCGAGCAACACAGGCCATCTCGGCAGCGGATAGGGCTGAGGCTGGGTGGGAGGTCGAAATTATACAAATGGCGGCCTCATGGGTGGGGAGCCTCCTATGAGCCGGGCTGTTAGAATTCAGCCTTTCAGTCAAGGCGATCTGGCAAGCGCGTCAGATGAAGTGCGTCTGATGACCGTTGCAGCGGCCGCACAATATTGTGGCATGTCGACGTCAACCTATCGGCGGCATGTGAACTGCGGACGGCTCCCGGGCCCAATGCCGCACGTAAACCGTATTGATCGGCTTTCGATCGACGAGGCGATTTCAAAGATCCAGCGCAAGAAGACAAATGCACGCTCGACGTCCGTTCGGAGCGAGATTGCGATTTGGCGCAAAACCAAACAACTCAAGGAGGCGTCAAATGACGACTGAATATCCAGGCCTGCAAAAGGTCAAACGTAAATTGCAAAGCGGCAGTGTTGCCGTTCACTACTATTGGCGTTCTCCCCGGCGTAAGCTGCCAGGGCAACCGGGTGATTTTGATTTCGACAAAGCATACGCTGAGTTAAGTGCAGAGTCGGAACAAGCCGCTGACGTGCCTGAAACTTTTGGGCACATCACCATGCGCTATCTGGCATCTGATGAGTTCGATGGGTTGGCAGAAAGTACGCAGAAAGAGTACCTGCGCAGCGCAAAGAAGTTGCGGGCATATTTTGGGTCATTGCCGACGCGTCTTCTTGACGACAAGCTCATACGTCAAGAGTTCAAGAAGTATCATACCGCCCGCGCTGAGGACGGGAAGCGTGCTTCTGATCACGACATTTCTGTCTTGAAGGTCATATTGAACTGGGCGGTTGAGCAGTCTTGGATTGCCCATAATCATGCTGCCAAACTGAAACGCAAATATAAGTCTGATCGGAGCAATTTCCTGTGGCGCGCCAAACACTTTGATGTGCTTTTTGATGCTCTTGAAGGCCACACAAATGCTAATGAACTGCGCTTGGCAGCTATTCTAGCAATCTACACTGGCCAACGTCAGGGCGACTTGCTGAAGCTTTGTTGGACCCATATTGATGCCTATACTGATCAGTCTGGTGTCGAGCGGAAATACATCCGCTACAAGCAGTCAAAAGGTGATGTAGACATCATGATTCCGTTGCATCAGGATTTGCTGCCGTGGCTTGAGGCAACGCCGAAACGGGCCATTACAATACTGACCAACCGCGAGGGGCATTCATGGACCAGCAGCGGCTTCAAATCCAGCTGGCAGAAAGCAAAAGTCCGGGCTGGAAAATATTTGGAAGATCTCCATTTCCACGACCTTCGCGGGACCGCCGTCACCCATCTTGCTGATGCTGGGTGTACCAACCCGGAGATTGCCGCAATCACCGGGCACTCCCTTGAACGGGTGGAGCAGATCTTGAAATATTATTTGATTGGGACAACCAAGCAGGCCGTGAGTGCGGTGGACAAATCCGAAGCCTCGGGCAATTTGGCGTTTCTCAATAAGTATCTGAAGCTCTAAATCTGGCAACATTAGCCGTGGAGACCCTGCCTCGCTCGAGATTTTCGAGCGAGGTTTTTTGTGCTTCTGGGGCAATACCGCCTCGTGGTTGATGAACCGGAGGTCACCAGACAAAACTGCGTTTACAGAACTCGGTGTAAACCTGTAAACGGTTCAGTCTTCGTTCGCAAAATGCGCTAAACGTCGAAATCGCTCTAAAGTCCAATGTTTTACTAAGGAAGAGAGTGGCGCACCGGGGAAGATTCGAACTCCCGACCCCCAGATTCGTAGTCTGGTGCTCTATCCAGCTGAGCTACCGGTGCCAAAGCGCTGAAGTCAGCGCTTGAAGTGGGCGGACAATAGTCAAACCGGCTGGGCAAAACAAGGGCGATAGCGAACTGGGGTGGTCATCTTCGCGCGACACGCCGCCGCGCCACGCCGAAAGGCGGAAAATGGGGCGTCTTTCACGCCAAGCCGTTGAATCCTCTCAAAAATTGCCGAAAATTCTGGAGCAAAATCCATCTTGTAGCTGAGGGCTGGCTGGGCTAGAATCACGGCGCTATGCATTGGGTGCGTGGTGAGGTTTTCAGCTTGTACGGGCTTGCTGAGGATTTGAGGGATTAGGGGTCGTTGCGAGGCAGCGGTGCCACACTGATTAGAGGTGACGAATATGCGGGGCTACACACATATAAAAGGCACGCATTTTGCAGATCGCAGAGGCGGCCGCAAAACAGCGCAATTGACATTGGCGCTTGCGCTGGGGCTGGGCTTGGCAGCCTGCGCCAGCAATGAGCCGGAGATGGCAACCTTGCCAGCGCCGCAAGCTAAACCGCTGGCGGCCAAAGGCGCGCCGCGGGTTGTGACAACAGTTAAATCACCGAATGCGCAAGGTGCGCCCACCATGGCGGCAAGGCCAGCGGGGCGCACGGCGCAAATGCCGATGGTCACAATGGTGCCGGGAGCGGGCTTGCCTGAATTCATTTATTCCCAAAGCACTGTGGCCCCGCGGGTGAAAGAAATTCGCGGTGAATATGATGCGCTGGTTGCAGGCATCGGTTCGCGGGCGCAAGTTCTGGAAAATGTACGTGGTATTACACGGGCAGAGGCCAGCAAGTATCATGGCACGTTCGCGGCAATCGAAGCGCGTTTGCAATTGGGCACAACACCGGGTAATCCCATTTTGGTGCGCCAATGGAATGAAGCACAGGGTGCTTTGTCCAACTATGCGCGCCAGTTGATGACGCTGAACACGCTTTCTACCAGTGTGGCCGCAGACAGCGCGAACGCGTTTTATCTAAAAAACAAAATCAACGCGACGCTTAACCTTGTCGGGGCGCTGGACGAAGACCATCGTCAACTTCATTTGATGAATGATGCGTTGGACCGTGTATCCTTGAAGGTCGAAAAGCTGTTGGCAGAAGTAACTGACGAGCAAGCGCGTGAGACAAATTATATTGCCAATCAGCAGGCCAATCTAACGACGTTGAGCCTGGCAATTAAAAATGGCGAATTGTATGGCGCGTCTCTTGCCAACCGGGCTTATGCGACATCCAATGTGGCGGGCACAGGGCCACGCGGTGAGATGCCGGTTTCTGATCCGGCGGCCAAACCGTTGATTGTTATTCGCTTTGATCGGCCAGACCCGGATTATGAACAAGCCTTGTACACCGCGCTTGCTGCTGCGTTGCAACGCCGTCCCGATGCGCATTTTGATCTGGTCGCCGTTTCGCCTTCAAGCGTTGCCGGGGCACAAGGCGAGTTGGTGAAGTCTGAAAGCCGTCGCCATGCTTCTGGCGTGTTGCGGTCGGTGACAGATATGGGATTGCCGCCAAATCGGTTGCGCATTTCATCGGCCTCCAGCGCTCGGGCAAATGAAAGCCAGGTTCATATCTACGTGCGTTAAGCAGGTGAAAGAGGCAAGAAATTTGCGCCGCCGGTGTTTTCCGGCGGCGTTTTTTGTGACCATAAGCCCGTTGTCAGCACCATGGCAGACGGGCAGGAGCCGGTATCATGTATGATCTGCGACCCATATTAATGGTGAATGGCTTTATGCTGGTGCTGTTGGGCATCGCCATGGGCGTGCCTGCTTTGGCGGATTTGGTTGTGCAGCACCCCGACTGGCAGGTGTTCACGGTTGCGGCAGGGTTTACCATATTTGTCGGCGGTGCGTTGGTATTGGGCACCAGAACATCCGGCAGCAGCCAGCCGGCTCATTTATCTGTACCTCAGGCATTTATGCTTACAACCTCGGCTTGGTTGCAGATCGGCGTATTTGGTGCGCTCCCCTTTTTCTTTTCAGATCTGGATTTGTCGCTGACCGATGCCTTGTTCGAATCGGTATCGGGTATCACAACAACCGGTGCCACCGTGTTAACCGGTTTGGATACTGCCCCGCCGGGCTTGTTACTGTGGCGGGCTATTTTGCAATGGCTTGGCGGGGTAGGGATCATTGTCATGGCCATTGCTGTATTGCCCATGCTGCAAGTGGGGGGGATGCAATTGTTCCGTCTGGAAAGCTCGGATACATCGGACAAGATATTGCCGCGCGCAACCCAAATTGCGGCGGCCATTGGGTGGTTGTATTTGGGTATCAGTTTTGCGTGCTTCATTGGGTATTGGCTGGCGGGCATGTCGTTGTTTGACGCCTTGGCCCACGCCCTAACGACCATTGCGACAGGTGGGTTTTCCACGCATGACGCATCGATTGGCTATTTTGATTCAGCGGCGGTCGATACAGTTTCAACCATATTCATGGTGCTTGGCTCCCTACCTTTTGTCTTGTATTTGCAGGCTGTGCGGGGCGGGTGGCGGCAACTGGTATCGGATGATCAGGTGCAGGCTTTTGTTTTGATCGCTGCGGCTGCGATCACTGCGATGACCTTCTATTTAGCCGCGCAAGATGTGGCAGCGGCCGCGATGGAGGCTGTCGATACAGTTCAGGAGGAAACGCAAAATACCTCTGAAATGTTGCTGGCGGAAGAAGGGGCAGTTGTAGAAGCCACACTTTCCGTTGGCCGTGCCTTGCGCATGGCGGCGTTCAACGTCGTGTCGATCATGACCGGCACCGGTTATGCCACAGAGGATTATACAACTTGGGGCACTTTTCCTGTCGCCTTCTTCTTCGTGATTATGTTTGTGGGCGGCTGCGCCGGATCTACCAGTTGTGGCATCAAGATTTTTCGTTTTCAGGTGATGGCGCAGGCCGCCAAGGTCGAGCTTGTGCGATTGATGCGCCCCCATGCCATTGTCTTGCCGCGTTTTAACCGCAGGCCATTGCCGGAAGGCGTTGTGCAATCTGTGATGAGCTTTTTTGTGCTGTTTGCCGTTGCCTATGGTGCATTGGCCTTGGCATTGGCGGCGGTTGGTCTCGATATGGTCACAGCCTTGTCAGGGGCGGCCAGTGCGATTGCCAATGTCGGCCCGGGCTTGGGGGAAATTATTGGCCCCGCCGGCACTTTTGAAAGCCTGCCAAGCGCGGCCAAATGGATATTGATGGCAGGCATGGTTTTGGGGCGGTTGGAGTTGTTCACCGTATTGGTGTTCTTTGCGCCCAGCTTTTGGCGTGGCTGATTACTCAGCCGCCTCATAACGGTGATCGGACACGGTGGGGGGACTTGGCTTGCGACCGATCAAGCGTCGCAAATCTTCTTGAATACCAAGCACCGCGGGCACCAATAGCAAAACCAGGAAAGTTGCCGTGCCAAGTCCAAAGGCGATGGTGATCCCCATTGGGATAACAAACTGGGCTTGCAGGCTGCGTTCGAACAGCAACGGCAACAACCCGCCAACAGTGGTGAGTGAAGTTAGTAGAACGGCGCGTAGTCTATCCTGCGCGCCTTGAATAACGGCTTCACGCAAATCCATGCCGCCGCGTATCTTTTCATCAATCGTGGTGACGAGAATGATGGAATCATTCACCAGAATTCCGGCAAGCCCCAACAGCGCCACCAGAGATAACATATTCAGCGGCACACCCATCACCACATGCCCGACAATTGCCCCGATCAAGCCGAACGGAATGATAAGCATCACCACAATGGGCCGCGCATAGGAGGCAAATACCCAGGCGAGAATGATGTAGATGGAGGCCATACCAACCTGAAAGCCGGTGCCCAGATCACCTGTCGCCTTTTGCTGATCTTCAAAACGTCCGGAAAAATGGTATTTGAGGCCATATTTATCGGTGATCTTTTCCAGCCCGGCTTCTTCAAGCGATTGCATCAGGGCAACGACAGAAATGATGGATTCATCCAATGCGGCAGAAACACCGATTTCGCGGCGTCCATTTTCACGCCTAATGCGGGCAAATCCCTGCTGTTCGCGGATGGTTACAATCTGGCTCAGCGGCACTTTTTCGCCCATGGGGGAAGTAACATACAGGTTGCGCAGCGCAGCCGGCGTTGTATCCCGGTCAGGATATTGCACCACAACTTCCACTTCTTCGTCGCCGCGAGCAAAGCGGCGGGCAACGGCCCCTTGAAAGGCATTGCGTACTTGGCGACCGATACTTTCTGACGTAAAGCCCAGCGCCGTGCCGCGTGGTGTTAGTTCCAGCAGCAGTTCCGGCTTGCCGTAGGGCAGGTCATCCGACACATCAGATACGCCGGGCATGGCGCTTAGCAGTTCTTGCACTTCAAGGCCGGCGGCTTTCAAGGTGGCGGTGTCACCCCCGTATAGACGCACATCGATATCCTCGCCGGGTGGGCCGGGGTCCAGCCCGCGAATGACGACCCGTTCCACCCCGGCAATCGGGCTGATTTCTTTCTTCAGGGCGTCAATGATTGTGTGGGTGCGCACATCGCGCACGTCAGAGGGGGTTAGCTCAATCGTATAGGAGCCAACATTGGAGGCATTGAAGCCGAAGAAGAAGGAAGAGTTCAGCCGTGCCACTGTGCCCACACCGATGATGGAGAGCGAGCCCGGCCCCTCTGCCAGATCTGTTTCAATCTGCGCCAGCGCGCGATCAATTTCGTCCAGCATGATTTCTATGTCTTGGCGCGGGGCGCCCGGTGTCAGGAAAACACTGATATTGATGCGCTCAGATTCCGGCTGCGGGAAAAATGTGAACTCCAAGCGACCAGAACCCAGCATCGCCGTGCAAACAATCAAGATCGCAACGGCGGTGGCAAAGGTGGTGTAACGCCAATCATAGCATTTGGTTACAAAGCGCTTAAAGGGACCATCGCGAAAGCCATCGAAGCGCTTGTTGAACCCGTCGCGAAAACTGCCACTGGCAGGCTTGGGTTCAGGCCGCAGGGCGCTGCGTAAATGGCCCGGCAACACCAAAAAGCATTCGATTAAAGAGGCAATGACCACCGCAACCACAACATAGGTGATAGCGCCCATTACCTGCCCGAATTCATCACCCATCAACAAAATTGGAATGAAGGCAGCAACCGTTGTCAGTGATGCGGCCATAACCGGTCCAAGCATCCTTTTTGCGCCTTGTTCTGCGGCCTCTATCGCGCCCATGCCCTTTTCGCGCAAGGTGGATGCGTGTTCCCCCACCACAATGGCGTCATCCACGATGATGCCCAAGGTCATGATCATGGCAAACAGGCTCATCATATTGAACGATTGATCGAACAAGAACATCAGCGAAATAGTGAACAGCATGGCGACAGGAATGCCGGCAGCAACCCAAAAGGCCAGACGGCCAGACAGGAACAAATAGAGGATCGCGACCACCAGCACCAAGCCACCGGCACCGTTGTTCACCAGCAAGCTGATACGTTCAGCGATGGCATTGGCCTGCACGTCATAAATTTGGACTTTAAGGGTGGGCGGCAGCGTTTTAAGCACACGTGTAATCGTTTCTTGCGCGGCGGCAGATGTTTTCAGGGCATCTGCGCTGGATGAACGGGAGATCGAGATATCAATCGCCGGTTCCCCATTACGCCGAGCCACGGGTTCATCGCTATCGTAGGTATCATCAATGCGCGCGAAATCCCGCAGCCGCACTTTCACACCTGATTCCAAGGCGCGCACTTCAACAACACCCAGTTTTTCGGCGGTGTCGGCTTCGCCGATGGCGCGCACTTGTCGTTCAGTCGCCCCTTCTACAACACCCGATGGTGTATCGCGACCGGCTGCGGCAATCGCGCGGGAAATATCGTTGACGGTTAGGCCCAATTCCATAAGGGCAGCTTGTTCCACCTCTACCTTCAGTTGTTCCGAGCGCATGCCGGTGAATGAAACCTTATCAACACCATCGGCGATCAACGCATCGCGAATTTCCTTTGCGTAGGTGCGCAAGGCGGCTTCCGGAAAGGGGCCAGACAGCACAATGTGCATCATGGTGTCGAAGAAATCGGGGGTCGATATCAGCGGTTCTTCGGCCTCGGCTGGTAAAGTGGTAATGCGCGCAATAGCGGCTTCAACATCTGCCCGGGCTTTGGTCATGTCGGTACCGAAATCGAACATGATTTGTACGTCGGCAGTGCTTTCGCGCGAAAAGGCGAACACATCTTTTACGTTATCTAAAAAACGTACTTCCGGCTCTATGGCCTCGATGATATTGGATTCTATATCTTCTGCACTTGCGCCGGGCCAAACCACCAAAACCTGCACACCGGGCATATCAATGGACGGGAAAAACTGCGTATTCACGCGCCCAATGGTGGCCAACCCCAGAATAATCATCAATGCCATCAGCAAATTGGCGGCGTTGCGATGAACCACAAATGTGCGGATCAAATTCATGGGGATTGCGGCTCCGCTGTGGCAGTGGCAGCGGCGGCGGCAGTGGTGTCGCCTGAGCGTATGTCAACCAACACGCCAGAGCCCGCCCGTGGCAGACGCGTTATCATAATGCGTGATTGTACGGGCAAAGTGCTGCCACGAATGATGACATCACCTTCATTATAGGCCAGCACATCTACAATGTGTTTCACCAAACGGCTTTCATCGTTCACCGTGTAGACAATCTCGTTGTGGTAGAGCGCATCTTCCGGCAGGCGCACGACGTTTTCGAAGGTGCGGTCGTCCAGCACGACCTCGACAAAGGCCCCGGCGCGAATGGCGCTGGCTTTTCCGTCTTCTGTTGCCAGTTTGGCGTAAAGATCAACCCCGCCGCTGCGCGTATCAATTTGCGCGCCAACGCGATCGAACCAGGCCGCGGATTGAATGGTTGCACCACCCACGCGCCAACGCACCAGTATTGGAGCCCCCTTTTCCAGTGTGCCCGCTTCCAGCAGGCGGCCAAATTGGACAGAAGGCAGGGTGAAGCGCACCTCAAGCGATGCGGTGTCGATCAAGGTGGCGATTGGTTCATTTGGCGAAACGCGCTTACCAAGATCGACATATACCTTTGCCGCCACACCGCTGAACGGGGCTTTGAGATCTGCGTGATCAAGATTGCGTTCAGCGGTCGTGACGCTGCGTTCCAACCGGCTGATGGTTGCGCGTTGCTGATCCATCCGTGCATCTGCAATCTCAAGTTCGCTTTCTGCCTGGGCAACAGCTTGTTCCTGTTGGCTGAGCGCGATTTCCGATTGATCGAGATATTTTTGGCTAACCGTGCCGTCGCGCTTCAGCTTTTTGGCGCGATCATAGTCACGCTTGCGTAGTTTGAGTTGCGTACGGGCTTTTTCAAGTTGGGCCTTGGTGGCGCGTACACGGGCTTTGGTTTCGGCCAATCCGGCGCGGGCCTCTCTCAACTGGGCCTTGCGGTCGGCCAATTGGGTTTCATAGTCGAAGGGATCTATCTGCACCAACACGTCACCTTTGGTGACAGTGCCGCCATCCTTCAAGGCTTCGGCCCGCCAGACGATTTCGCCGGCAACATGGCTGCGCAGATCAATTTGTCGCCCGGCAATGACCGACCCAAAGGCCGACAGTTGAGGTGTTATGGTTTCAATTTTGGTTGGTACAACGGCCACGGCATAGGCGCTTTCGCCTGTTCCTTCCGGTTCAACCTTGGGCGCGGTGGCGATCAAAATCATGGCAATGACAACACCGCCGCCAATGACCGCAAATGGCATAACCCCTTTGGGCACACCGCTGATAAAGCTGCGCAATTTGGATTTTTTGCGTGGTTGGCCGCTTTGGGCCTCAGCTTCGCTGGATTTGGCCATTGTCCCCTCCGTGAGCGAAAATGTGTATATTCCCGCCCTGTTCAATCCCCATTTGGCTTCTATAGTGAGGCCATGGGCGTTGCAAGGCTCCAAACCGTCGCGTGTAATAGGGTATTTATGGTAGATTCAGCACTTCAGGAACTTGAAAAATTGGTGGCATTTGACACGGTCAGCCGCAACAGCAATCTGGCGTTGATCAATTATGCCGCCGATTTGCTGAAAAACGCCGGCGCCCATGTTGAGTTGCTGCCCAATGCAGCGGGCGATAAAGCCAATTTATTGGCAACATTGGGCCCGCGAGATGTGCCCGGCGGCATTGTGCTTTCCGGCCACACAGACGTTGTGCCTGTAGATGGACAGCCATGGGATAGCGACCCGTTTCAGCTTGTTCGAAAGGGCGACAAGGTTTATGGGCGCGGCACCAGTGATATGAAAGGCTTTATTGCCTGTGCTTTGGCGGCTGCCCGCAACGTGCGGGCCGAAACCCTCGCAAAGCCGCTGCATTTTGCCTTTTCCTATGATGAAGAAGTGGGGTGCGAGGGATGTTTGGACATGGTGGCGCGGCTTGCGGGCCATTTGCCGACGCCTGCGCTTTGTCTGGTGGGGGAGCCGACCGAAATGAAGGTGGTAAACGCCCATAAAGGTATTGCTGCCTTTGCCACCACAGTCACAGGCCATGAGGCGCATTCAAGTCGCACACATGCGGGTATCAATGCGGTGTCATATGCGGCGCAGCTGGTTGCAGCTTTGGATGATCTGGCACAGGAAATGCGAGCGAAGGGCGATCCCAGCGGTCGGTTCGATCCGCCCTTTACCAGTGTCCATATCGGGCGTTTTACAGGCGGCACGGCGCTTAATATTATTCCGCGCAGGGCAGTGATTGATTGGGAAATTCGCGCTTTGCCAAGCCAAAATGTCGGGGAACTTGTTGCGATGTTCGAAGGCGCGGCAAAGAAGGTTGATGCGGCTATGCTGGCGCGTGTCGCGGCTTCGCGTGCTTTGGGCGAAGATGTCGCCGATGATGTGGGCGTGTCAACGCAACCGGGTGCCTTAGTGCCGGGACTGGCGCCTCACCCCATATCGGATGCCGAAACACTGGCCATGAAACTTGCCGGGCAGAACGAGGTTCATGCGGTCAGCTATGGCACAGAGGCGGGGCACTTTCAGCAAGCAGGTGTGCCCACCATTGTGTGTGGGCCGGGCTCCATCGCACAAGCGCATAAACCGAATGAGTTTATTGCGATCTCGGAACTGGCGGCGACCATGCAATTGCTGGACCGGGTAGGGGAATATCTGCGGCGCGCCTAGTCTTCAAAGCGCTCGGAGGCGTATAGCCCATAAAGGCCGGTACGTGCGATGAACCCCTTATGTCCGCCCACTTCTACTTTGCAGAATTGGGGGTTAAGGCAATCATCCAGTGTCAGCAACACCCCTTGGCGCAGGCGGGCAATTTCCGCCGAATTGACATTGGCTTTGTCCAGTAGGGCAATTTCAGGCGTTGCAACCAAGGCGGTGCGCTTGCCTGAAAGCAGATTTTGATGCACCCAGCCTTCTGACCCATCCATAATGCGGATACGCCGCCATTGCTCGTATTCAGCCACTATTTCTACGGGCATACCGCGTTTCTTCAGCACCCAATCCACAGGATAGTCCTTACCCGGCCCGCGCCGCAGATTGATCACGCTGGAGCCCAGAGAAACAAAGCGGGGAATAGGCAAATTGGTGCCGCCGCCCACCCGCAGGCGGTTTGGCGGTTCGGGTGTCTTTGGCGGTTCCGCTCCCGCCTGTGCTGTCATCAGCAACAAGCCACAAAACGCAGATAAAAACAGGCGCAACAACATGGTTGAAGATGTAGGAGGCATGGTTCTCACTCGTCAATCCCGAATTAACATAATTGTCTCTGTGCGTCCGCCACTTGCTTGGGCTATGATGCCACCATAGTGAACTATTGGGCAATAAAATGACGCTTGCTAAACCAAAAGTTGTTGTTACGCGCCGCTTGCCGGAAACAATCGAAGCGCGTATGCGCGAATTGTTTGACACAACATTAAACCAAGACGATGCGCCAATGTCCCGCGATCAACTCGCTGCGGCCATGGCACAGGCAGATGTGCTGGTTCCAACAGTGACAGACCGGATCGATGCGGATTTGATCGCAGCCGCTGGGCCCGGCCTTAAACTTTTGGCCAGTTTCGGTACCGGCACCGATCATATTGATGTGGCGGCCGCGCAGGCGCGCGATATCGCCGTTACCAACACGCCGGGCGTTTTAACCGAAGACACCGCCGATATGACCATGGCGCTTATTCTTGCTGTGCCGCGCCGTTTGATCGAAGGGGCCGGGCGTATCGCACAGGGGGATTGGCAAGGCTGGTCGCCGACATGGATGCTGGGGCACCGCATTCACGGCAAGCATTTAGGCATTATCGGCATGGGTCGGATCGGGCAGGCGGTGGCGCATCGCGCGCGCGCCTTTGGTATGCAGATCCACTATCACAACCGCAAGCGCTTGCCGTTGCCCATTGAAGACAAGCTGGAAGCGACTTATTGGGAAAGTTTGGACCAAATGCTTGCGCGGATGGATGTGGTTTCTGTGCATTGCCCACACACGCCGGCAACTTTCCATTTGTTGAGCGCCAGGCGCTTGGCCCAATTGCAGCCCCATGCCTATCTGGTGAACACAGCCCGCGGAGAAGTTGTCGATGAAGACGCACTGATTGCCATGCTAGATGAGGGCAAGTTGGCCGGGGCAGCTCTTGATGTGTTTGCGCACGAACCTGCGGTAAACCCGCAATTGCTGGACCGCCCCAATGTCGTATTGCTGCCGCATATGGGCTCAGCCACGATCGAGGGACGTATCGCCATGGGCGAGCGCGTGCTGATCAATATCAAAACCTTTGTTGATGGGCATAGGCCGCCCGATCGTGTCTTGCAGGGAGAGGAGGGCTAATGCGCCCCTTGAAGTTTTTTGGGGCGCTGCTTGGGGTGCTGGTGGCACTTGGCGCGGTTGCCTTGTTCGGTATTTATAACTGGGCGACGGCCCCGCTTGATTTGACCCCATATCAAGATGCGTTCAATCCCGGTGATATTGTGCCTGAGGGCGATGTCGCCGTGACCTATATGGGGGTTTCCACGCTTTATATAACCGATGGCGAAACCAATTTGATGGTGGATGGCTTCTTTTCCCGACCATGGGCGCTGGCCTTGGCACTGGGCAAACTTGGGCCAGACAATGCGGCCATCGATTTGGCATTGGCGCAGGCCGAAATCACCAAGCTGGACGCCATTTTTCCGGTGCATTCACACTATGATCACGCCATGGATACACCGTGGGTGGCGCAGAAAACCGGCGCTGATATTTTGGGGGGGAGTTCCACCGCCATGATCGCTCGCGGGGCTGATTTTCCAGAAAACAGGATGGTGGTGATAACACCTGATACGCCATATCGGTATGGTCGTTTTGAAATCACTTTCTTGTTGTCGAAGCATGCACCGTTACAGGGCCAATCAGATATTCAAGGGCCGATTACTGCGCCGCTGGTGCCGCCGCAACGCTTTACCGCGTGGAATGTGGGGGAGGCGTGGTCGATCCTGATCACCCATCATGGGGCGCAAGGCCCCAAAACCATGCTGGTGCAAGGCAGCGCCGGATATGTCGAAGACAATCTGGCAGGTCGTAAGGTGGACACAGTGTTTTTAGGCATCGGCGGCATTGGCTCGCTGCCGCAAGATTACCAATCAGCCTATTGGGACGAATTTGTCGTCAAACCGGGCGCGGCCAAAGTATATCCCATCCATTGGGATGACTTTACCATTCCGTTGACCCAGCCTTTGCAGGGGCAGGCAGCGGCATTTTTTGGGGTGGCACAATCACTTGATCATATCATGGCAAAACGTGCCGCACCGGGGGCCCCAAAGGTTGAGCTTTTGCAGTCTTTTGTAACGGTTGCGCCGTTTAACTAGGCAGCGGTTTCGTCTGCTGCAATGGTGGTTTGGGCGTGTTCCCAGGTCAGCATGGCGCGCTTGCGGGTAAGGCCGTAGTAATAGCCGCCCAATGCGCCAGATGTGCGCAACACGCGGTGGCAGGGGATCAACCAGGCAATGGGATTGCGGCTCACCGCTCCTGCCACGGCGCGCTGCCCCTTTGGGTTGCCTATTGTGTGGGCAATGGTTTGGTAGGTAGAGGTTGCGCCTTCGGGAATAGCCAGCAGCGCCCCCCAAACCTTGATCTGGAAATTGGTGCCGATCAGATGCATGGGCAGCGGTGTGTCGCGCTCTTCCAGGGGAGCAAATGCAATCGCTGCAAGGTGCCCCATATGATGGTCGTCGCGGGTTAAGGCCGCTTGGGGGAACCGTTGTTGCAGGTGCTGAAAATGGCTGTCAAAGCCTTGTAGGCCACCACCTTTGCCGCGGCTTTGGCCTTCACCCGTGGCGGCCTCATCTATAAAGCCCAATTCGCAGATGCCGCGATGACTGGCCGCCATGAAGGTAGGCCCAAAAGGCCCATCGGCCCGGCCATAGGTAAGAGAAAGCCCGCTGCCGCCACTGCTATGGGCGCCCGGTGTGATCCCTTCTTGAGACACGAAAAGATCATGTAATCGTGAGGGGCCGGACAAACCGGCTTCCAAGGCGGCGTCCAGCACGCTGGCCCCTTCTGTTAAGGCGTTTTGAGCGGCGTTCAACGATAGCGCGCCTTGAAAACGCTTTGGGCTAACCCCCGCCCAACGTGAGAATAGCCGTTGAAAATGAAAGGGCGACAAGTCCAGTGCGGCGGCGGCCTCTGCCAACGTGGCACCGCGATTTTCCGGCGCGGCCAGATAATCGATCGCGATTGCCATGCGATCCCAATCGGTTTTGTTGATTGTGTTTGTCATATTCTCACCTCTTTGCTTGAGGGGACAATAGGGTGGGTGTGGTTTCCAAAACCACCCGCTTCTTGCGGCGCGGCCTAGGCATATGGGTTGCGCCATGCGGCCAAGGCCGATTTTATTTCTTGCGCCAAGGCTGTTTTTTCATCAGCGCATAAAAACTGGCCGATTTCGTAACGCTTTGGCCCGTCGCGCAGATAGAGGCGGTTGTGTCTATGGCCCTGCTGTTCCAAATCAACGCGGGCGAAAACAGGCTCCAGCCGGGCTTGGTGGGCGGCGCCCTGCGGGCTCTCATGCCGGATGGTAAGGTCTGTCTGATCCAGCCTTACATATTCCCGCACCCGTGACCGCCGCTCAATCACGCGGAACGCAACGTATAGCCCCGCCAGATCCAGCCCCAGAAAGCCGACAATCGGCCAGGCCCCCATAGCAAAGAAGAAACTTGATATGACGAAGGAAACAAACGCGGCAAAGCCAAACAGTATTTTCAGCCCCTTGCGGCCCAAGGGCGGGTTCGGCCATAAGATGATATCCAAATATGGGGCGCGGGCTGACATGGCTCCATAATAGCCCGTAGCCGGGTTCAAGAAAAGGGAAGGCGCAAGCAATGGCGCAAATGCGCAAGGCAGATATTGAAGAATTTTTCGCCGCTTTGCAGGCGCAGCGGCCTGAACCGAAGGGCGAATTGGACTACGTCAACACCTATACGCTGCTGGTCGCGGTGGTTTTGTCTGCGCAGGCTACCGATATCGGCGTGAACAAAGCCACAGGGCCATTGTTCAAGGTGGCTGATACGCCCGAAAAGATGGTGGCGTTGGGTGAGGCCAAGGTGCGGGATTATGTGAAGTCCATCGGTCTGTACAAAACCAAGGCGAAAAACGTGATGGCGCTGTCGCAAAAGCTGATTAGCGAACATGCCAGCGAGGTGCCGAATGATCGCGCAGCCTTGGAAGCCTTGCCAGGTGTGGGGCGCAAAACGGCCAATGTCGTGCTCAATATCGCGTTCGGGGAACCCACCATCGCGGTCGATACCCATTTGTTTCGCTTGTCCAACCGCACCGGATTGGCGCCCGGTAAAACCGTGCTTGAGGTTGAAAAGAAGCTGCTGAAAAAGGTGCCGCCACATTATATGCGCCACGCGCATCACTGGCTTATTCTGCATGGGCGCTATGTGTGCAAGGCGCGCAAGCCTGATTGCGCCAATTGCGTGGTGATAGATCAGTGTCGTTACAAGGCCAAAATCACGGCAGCCTAAGGGGCTGTTTTGTCCTCAACCAATTTGGCAAAGCAATATTTTCCCGCTTCGCTTTCCGGGTCGAAGGATCGTTGCGTCTTTGAATCGCGGAAGTGAAGGGACCGCACGATCTCGCCCCTATTGGTCGCATTGGTCAAAATGTGGGCATTGCAACGGCCAGATGTGTAAAGCCACAGCGCCGCGCCTCGTTCGCGCCGTACCATGACCGGCTTGCCCAAAAGTGTCCGGGTTTGGGAGACATTACGGCCAATCAACTCGGCTGGGTCAGGTGGCGGCGGCGTCGTTTGTGTTGGCTCTATCGCCTTTTGTTTTTGGGGGGCAGGTTTGGCTTTTTGGGGTTTGGCGGGAACAGCCTTGGCAACCATCGCGCGCTTGGGCGTGATGGAGGAAGGCCCCGGCGGTGTGGGCGGCGGCGCACAGGCGGCAACCGCCAATCCCAATACGCTAACTGCCAGCAGGTGTCGCAAGCGGCTTGTTCCCTGTTTTGTCGATGTCTTTATAAACATGCACCATAAACGCCGTGCCGAACAGCGGCACCAAAAGATTGATGATCGGGATAGACAGCGGCAATGAAACAAGTAACCCGGCAAGAAACACCTTTACGCGATTGGCCTTGCGCATCGACGCGGCCTCATTTGGCATCATATATCGCACGGCGACCATCTCAAAATATTCGCGACCGATCAGATACCCGTTCAACACATATAGAACGATTGGGAAGAAGAGATAAACAGGCAGAAAAATTATGTTTAGCACGATTAGCACGCCTGTAAATTGCAAGGCCGTGACAATTGTTTCAGACAAGGGCTGTTCGCGCGTGGCTTTCTCGCTCGGATAGTGGCGTTCTTCCACGGCATCGGCAATATCATCGAGAAAGATACCGGCAAAAAGAGAGGCGACGGGAAATAGCAGGAAGGAGAACGCGATGGTAACGGCAGCCCCGGCCACCCAATCCAGCGCATTATTGATCCATTCAATGCTGGTGAACCCTTCGCTCGGCCAAGCCAGCCACGCCGCAACACCCACGCCGCCAAACAGGGCAACGGTCAACAACAAGGCGCGGGTCAGCACACTGCGAAAAGCCGGTTCCGGCATTTGGCGAATGGCAAGACGAGCTGCTTCGATCATGGTTTGGCCTCTATCGCTGTTTTCATCCTGAAATATATAGGGGCTAAAGAGACGATGTGCCACCGCTTTGGGGCGCTCTTTTGCGGTTGAGCCCGCCTGTCCCCTCGCTATAGTGCCCCCAATTCATCAGGAGCTTTTCATGCAAGACAAGATTTACGACGTAGTTGGGCTGGGCAATGCCCTATTGGACATTCTGGCACCGGTTTCCGACGAAACGGTCGCCACCCACGGGCTTACCCCCGGCACCATGAGCCTGATAGATGAGAATCAAGCGACCAAACTGGCTGCCAGCCTTGAAAACAAGGTGGAAGCGCCGGGCGGTTCTGCGGCCAATACCATAGTGGGCGTGCAAAGTTTTGGCGGCAAAGCGGCCTTTATGGGCCGGGTACGTGACGATGAGACGGGCCAAGCCTATGGCCAATCGATTCGCGATATGGGTATCCATTTTGCTTCTGCCGCCGCTGTCGACGGATCGGCATCGGGTCGTTGCGTGATCTTGGTCACGCCCGATGCGCAGCGCACCATGAACACCTTTTTAGGCGCGGGCGGCGATTTCGGCCCCGGCGATGTGGAGGCAGACACCATCCAGCAGAGCAAAGTGCTTTATCTGGAAGGCTACATGTTCGACACCGACGCTCAAAAAGCCGCCTTTGATGAGGCTGTGCGCGTTGCCAAGCAAGCAGGCGTGAAAATTGCGCTCACCTTGTCTGATTTATTTTGCGTGGAGCGCCACCGGGACGATTTCTTCAAACTGATTGATACCCACGTAGACGTATTATTCGCGAATGAGGAAGAGGCGAAAGCCTTGTTCGGCACGGATGATTTTGAGACGAGTTTGGCGGCAGCTCAAAAAGCGGCAGACATCGCGGTCATTACCCGCAGCGAAAAAGGCGCAACCTTGGCCCGCGGTGATGAAGTAGTGAACGTACCCGCCAAGCCCTTGGGCGATGTTGTGGATACAACCGGGGCAGGGGATCAATTTGCGGCGGGCGTGCTTTACGGGCTGACCCAAGGAAAATCATTGCAGGAAATGGGTGCGCTTGGCGCACTGGCCGCAGGCGAAGTGATAAGCCATTTCGGCCCCCGGCCAGAGCAATCGTTAAAGGCGTTGGCGGAGGGCTAATCAGCCATACCGCTTGGTCATATCGCCCATCACGCTATCAAATTCCGCCACGATTTCACTGATGATCCGGGCAACGGGCTTTACCTCATCAATGCGCCCGGCCACTTGGCCGGTAAGCGCAATGGCGGCTTCCATGTCGCCGCCAAAGTAAAGATCAAGCGCGTTGGCCATTTCACCCATGATGAACTCGCCGGGGTCTTTCTCCAGCCGCGTTGTGCGTTCGGTGCGTAGCGCCCGCAAAGCCGGGCTGCCAAAGCGGTTCAGGAACACGGTGTCCGTTTCAGCCGCATTTACGATGGAATTTTTCCAATTTTCATGCACTGGGCTTTCTTGCGCACTGACCATGCGGGTGCCCATTTGAATGCCATCAGCGCCCAACGCAAGTGCGGCGGCAAGGCCGCGCCCGTCCACAAAGCCGCCTGCGGCGATCACCGGCACGTCGACCGCTTGCGCCACCATGGGCAACAGCACCATGGTGGCAACATCCTTCGGGTTTTTGAAGCCGCCGCCCTCCGCGCCTTCAACCACCAGCCCATCGACGCCCGCATCAATCGCCTTCATGGCTGCCGCAAAGGTGGGCACCACATGAAAAACGGTCAGGCCCGCGGCCTTTAGTTCTGCGCAATAACGGTCGGGCTTACCGGCTGAGGTGGTAACAAAACGCACACCCTGATCGATCACGAATTGCACGATGCCAGGGTCACGCACAAAAGCTTGGGCGATGTTGACGCCAAAGGGCTTGTCCGTCAGATCGCGCATTTTCTTTACTTCTTCGCGAATATTGTCCAGCTCGCCGGAGGAGGTTTCGATGATGCCCAGCCCGCCCGCATTGGAGACCGCGCTGGCAAGCTGGCTGCGCGCAATCCACCCCATGGGGGCCTGCACAATCGGGTATTGAATGCCGAGCATGTCGGTCAAACGGGTTTTGATGGTCATGGTGGTCCCCAAATAGAATGTTGAATGTCGTTGAGTGTTCTTAGCGCAATTTGCCCTGAAAGGTGAGGGCGGCAAACCACAGAAAGATAGAATAATCTGCCAGGCGTTGGCTCAGGCCACGATAGCTTTGCGCCTCTGGCACCGACATTAATACGCTGCTGGCGGCTACCACGAGAAAAGCAAGTGCGGTCAATTGTGCGGCGCGCGGCGCGCTTTTCCTTGTGCCGATGGCGATCAGCGGCAGGCCTATCAGCGCCATAAGATAGGCCAAAACGCCGGAAAGATTGTGGATCGCTTGGCGCCCCACACCATCTGCCGGGCAGCCCATGTCACACGGATAAAAGAACGCGCCCAAATAGCCGATCACCATGCCAGACATGAAGATAAGCCCAAGGCGTGTCGGCCAGTTTTTGGGCAGGGCGCGCCATAGATGGAAAATCAGGACGATGAGGACGACCCCCACAGGCAGAAAGCCCAACCAATTCGCAAGGTTGTAGGTCGGGCTGCCAAGGGCGCCAAGCTCGCTTAAATAATTGGCGGTGGGTGAATAGCCGGTATCCCACAGGCCCAATGCTTCGGGCACAATAATGCCGCTTAAAAGTAAAATCACAGCAGCAATTTTAGACATAGGGGTGCCCTCTAAACATTGTAATCAAGGGGCATATTGGAGCGGGCGAAGGGAATCGAACCCTCGTCGTAAGCTTGGGAAGCTTCTGCTCTACCATTGAGCTACGCCCGCCTTAAGTGCCGTGAGGTAGCACGACTTGCGCTTAAGGGGAAGCGCCGCGTCAACAAAATGTGACTTGCCCTTGAACATGCAAAAAGGCATCACGGGCGCATGAGTGACACATTGCTTGATCCTGCCAAATTCCGCGACCCATTGGTAACCGCCAAGGGGGAAAAGCGTGCCCATGTGGCTTTCAACGGGCTGGAAACACTGTGGGTCAACACTGGCACGCTCTGCAATATTGAATGCGTAAACTGCTATATCGAATCCTCTCCCACCAATGATCGGCTGGTATATTTAACCGCGACGGAGCTTCAGCCCTATTTGGCAGAAGCCAGGGATATGGGCGCGCGCGAAATCGGCTTTACCGGCGGGGAGCCATTTATGAACCCTGATATGGGCCAAATGTTGGAAGATGCGCTGGCAGCGGGGTTTGAGGTGCTGGTGCTCACCAACGCGATGAAGCCCATGATGCGCCCTGCGGTTCAGGAATATTTGCTGAAGCTGCTTGCCACCTATGGGGAAAAGCTGACATTGCGGGTAAGCCTCGATCACTATGCGGCCCCCTTGCACGATGAAGAACGGGGTGCCGGCAGTTTTGAAAGTGCATGCACGGGTCTGCGCTGGTTGGCGCGGCATGGTTTTAAGCTGTCCATCGCGGGCCGCACCTGTTGGGGTGAAGATGAGGCTGCGGCGCGTCCGCGCTATGAAACGCTGTTGCGCGATTTGGGGGTTGTGCTGGATGTGACAGATCCCGGCCAATTGGTGCTGTTCCCCGAAATGGATGAGACAGCAGACGTCGCAGAAATCACCGTGGATTGCTGGGATATATTGAAAGTTGATCCCGCTGCCATGATGTGTGCCAGCCAACGCATGTTGGTAAAGCGCAAGGGCGCGGCCAAGCCCGTTGTGCTGCCCTGTACGCTTCTGGCCTATGATGAAGCGTTTGAAATGGGCTCCACACTAAAAGGCGCAACGGGGGGCGTTTCATTGAACCATCCCCATTGCGCTAAATTTTGTGTGCTCGGAGGCGGGTCTTGCACCGCCGACCAATAGCTCAAGCTGGCGGGTCTTGCACCGTTGAGTGAGCTATAAAGCGAATTGCACGCCGGTTACTTGCTCTGACAAATCCCATAAGGCTTTGGCGTTAGCGTCATCCTTGGCGATTTTGGCTGGCTGCACAATTTCCGGTGCGCCGCGCATGCCGCCCATGCCTTTGGGGCCGTAATATTCACCGCCCTTGGCTGCGGGATCAGTCGCCGCCATGACCGTTGGCAAGGCCCCTGCTTTCGCGCTTTGGGCCAGCAACATGCCGCCAAGTTTGGTAAGGACACCCATAAAAGCGTTGCTGTGGGCATCTGGGCTTTCGGTAATGTTGGTCGCCGAATAGCCGGGATGCGCCATCACCGCCTTGACCTTGCTGCCCGCGGCTTGCAGGCGTTTGTTCAACTCCAGCAAATACAGCATATTTGCCAGTTTGGATTGGGCATAGGCCTGCATACTGTCATAGGGGCGGGCCTGCCAATCTACATCGCTTGTGTCATAGCTTTTGACCATGCTGTGCGACATGGAACCCAGCACCACAATGCGCCCCCCATCGGCGGCTTCTACCAAAGGCAGCAGCTTGGCGTTCAACGCGAAATGGCCCAGATGGTTCGTGCCGAATTGCAATTCGTGGCCTTGGGCAGTCTCTGACCTGCGCGAGGCAAACACGCCTGCATTGTTGATGATTAGATCAATCTTGTTTTCTTCCGCCAAAACGCCATTGGCGAAGGCTTCAACGCTGGCAAGGTCCGATAGATCTACCTGCCGAATATCAAGGGCGGCATTGGGCGCAGCGTCGCGCACTTGTGAGGCGGCGTCCGTGGCTTTTTGCTCGTTGCGACACGCCATGATCACCCGCGCGCCCTTGCGCGCCAGCATCTTGGTGGTTTCAAGCCCAAGGCCGCTATTTGCGCCCGTAATCAGGGCAACTTTGCCTGATAAATCAGGTGTATCATCAAATGTAAACGCCATGGATTTTCCCCTTATCCCTCAAATCGTGGTACCGGATTACCCAGAATAGACAAAAACTCCTTGCGAGTCTCGGGGTCATCACGGAAGGCCCCCAGCATTTGGCTTGTCACCATCGTAACGCCGGGCTTATGCACACCGCGCGTTGTCATGCATTGGTGCTGCGCTTCCACCACCACGGCCACGCCCAGCGGTTTCAACACATCTTGAATGGTGTTGGCGATTTGCGCCGTCATCTTTTCCTGCACTTGCAGGCGTTTGGAAAAGGTTTCCACCACCCGCGCCAGCTTGGAAATGCCGACCACCCGGTTGGTGGGCAGATAGGCCACATGGCAACGGCCAATGATGGGGGCCATGTGATGTTCGCAATAACTTTCTACGCGAATATCGCGCAGCAAGATCACCTCGTCATAGCCTTCAACTTCTTCGAAAATGCGTTCCAGATATTCCACCGGGTCTTCGCCATAGCCTGCGAACCATTGTTCATAGGCGCGCACGACACGGCCCGGCGTATCCAACAGGCCCTCACGGTCCGGGTCGTCGCCCGCCCAACGAAGCATGGTGCGAATGGCCTGTTCGGCTTCTTCACGGGTCGGTTTTGCGTTATCGCTCATATATCCCCCAATACGATAGTGCTTAATGAAATCTAATTGTGTCGCGCCGGCTCGAACGGACTGTCGAGCGAGAAGGGCGGGATCGTCACATCGAAGATCTCCCCTTCTGCGGTTTCCATGCCATAGGTGCCATACATCAGGCCCGATGGCGTGTTCAGCGGTGCGCCGGATGTATATTCGAAACTCTCACCGGGTTTGAGCACAGGCTGTTCTCCCACAACCCCGTCGCCGCGTACAATCTCGGAGCGACCGCGTGAATCTGTGATCACCCAGTGGCGGGTTAAAAGCTGCACGATTTCAGAGCCGTGATTGTGAATTTCGATGTGATACGCCCAGACATAGCGATCGTTTTCCGGCTCGGACTGATCGTCCAGATAAGCCGGTTCCACGCTTACAGAAATGTCCCGCGTTTCACTTTCGTACATCACTCATACCTTCACTACACCGCCTTTAAGGCGTGGCGCAGATCGTCAATCACATCGGCGGCATCTTCAAGCCCGACCGATAGACGCACCATGCCGTCAGAAATGCCCAGTTCGGCACGGGCTTCAGGCCCAATTTTCTGGTGGGTCGTGGTGGCCGGGTGGGTGATCAGGCTTTTGGCATCGCCCAAATTGTTGGAAATATCGATCAATTCCAACGCATTGAGCAGCCGGAACGCCCCGTCCTTGCCATGCGGCACTTCAAAGGCGATCACATTGCCTGCTTTCTTCATTTGTTGCATGGCGAGCGTGTGCTGCGGGTGATCTGCGCGGCCGGGGTAAAGCACCTTCACCACGTTTTCGGCCTCATCACCCAGAAAATTCGCCACCGCCAAAGCGTTGTCCGCATGTCGGTTCACCCGCAGATCCAGCGTTTCAAGGCTCTTGAGCAACACCCACGCATTGAAGGGCGATAGGGAAGGGCCCGTGTTGCGAATATAGGGCAACAATTCTTCCATGATATATTCTTCCGTGCCCAGCACGGCCCCGCCCAGCACGCGGCCTTGGCCATCAATGTGCTTGGTGGCGGAATAAACAACGATGTCGGCCCCAAATTCCAACGGGCGTTGCAAGACAGGCGTGGCAAACACATTGTCCACGCATAACCGCGCGTTGTTTTCATGGGCAATGTCGGCCACCGCCTGCATGTCGATAACCTCAAGTGCCGGATTGGTGGGGCTTTCAAGGAAGAACAGTTTGGTGTTGGGCTTGGCAGCCGCTTTCCAAGCCGCCAAGTCGGTGCCTTCTACCAAAGTGGTTTCAACCCCGAAGCGGGGCAGCAAATCTTCCAGAATATAGCGGCAAGAGCCGAACAGCGCCTTGGCTGCTACCACATGGTCGCCCGCACTCAGTGCCGCAAAAAGTGAGGCATTCACCGCCGCCATCCCCGTGGCAGTTGCTTTACAGGCTTCTGTGCCTTCCAGCAGGCGCATCCGTTCTTCAAACATGGCGACCGTTGGGTTGCCGAAGCGTGAATAAACGAAACCGTCATCTTCGCCCAAGAAGCGCGCTTCAACCGTTTCGGCGCTGTCATAGACAAAGCCGGAGGTAAGGTAGAGCGCCTCTGCCGTTTCGCCGAATTCGGAGCGCGTTAGCCCGCCGCGCACTGCCTGCGTTTGCGGACGCCAATTTTTAGATTTGCTAGCCATTTGATCATCTTCCAACAAAAAAACCCGAACCATAGGGTCCGGGCGCGCTGTGGGATCTTGCCCCACGCCCCGACCTTTTAGCGAGTTGTTTTACGTGGGCGCAAGCCGGTCGGCATCAAATCCCCACGAACAGTCTCTATTTAGGCTTTTTGGATTGGCTGGTCAAGGCGAGGGTTCTTAAGCGCTTGCGCGAAAAAAAAGCCCGCCATGGCGGTTGTGCCGGGCGGGCTTAAAGTCATGTGAGGGTTGGTGCGGGCAAGAGGGGTTCCAAGTGGCTCATGTGAGCCTTCGGGCACCCGGACCAACCATGGTCACATGTGGGAACTGTTCCGCGCTAGGCGATAGGGGCCAGCGCAATGCCTTGCGCAACAAACACCACACCAACAATGGCAACCGTGGCAATGGCTTCAATGGTGCCGTCGCTGATCGCTTTTTTGAATTTCTTGAGCATGGGTTTGTCTTTCTGCTTTAGGGGTAAGCAGCCCCATAATCGGGGCTGCTTGAAGTGATTTTTGGGTTAGGCAATAGGGGCCAAGGCAACGCCTTGAGCAACAAATACAACCCCTACAATGGCCAGACCGGCGGCGGTATGAATGGCGCCATTGTCCAAAATGCTTTTGATTTTCTTCAACATAATCTTCTCTCTCTTTCGTTCGGCGCTTCGTCTTTTTTGGGAAGCTGCCAGTATTTGATTTGTTAGTTAGCTTGGTTGGTGTGGCGCGCCGGGCTGTTTAAGCAATCGGCGCCAGCGCAACACCTTGCGCAACGAAGACCACACCGACGATGGCGAGGCCAGCAACTGTGTGCAGCGCGCCGTTGTCCAGGATGCTTTTAATCTTCTTCAACATTTTCTCTCTCTCTTTCGTTTCCCATCAGCGCGGTTATCGCTGCTGATAGAATGGATATGGGGTGCCAATTCCCCCCTTCAATATCGCCAATACCGGAATGGATACCCCCCGTTCCGGGTGGTTGGCGAAGAGCTGGAAATTCCAGAATAGATTAATGTTTTCAGAAGGTTATGGTGAACGCGCGGAGTGAGCATGAAAATGCCCGGAACAAAATATCTCTGTTCCGGGCATTATTTTCTAATTTGTGTATTGAAACGCTTGTCAGCGCCTAATTATAGCTTGGGCCACCGGCTTCCGGGGTGGGAATAAACGGATCACCCGGATCGGGGCTGACCGGAATTTTC
Source organism: Alphaproteobacteria bacterium (assembly GCA_049609145.1). GTDB lineage: Bacteria > Pseudomonadota > Alphaproteobacteria > SPJN01 > SPJN01 > JBMYYF01. The sequence continues at coordinate 67,622 of JBMYYF010000009.1, read as the reverse complement.
AATTCCCTGCGCCGTTCTTCTTCCGCGTTATCAGCCGCGTTGGCCGCCGCAGAGGTGGGATCGGCTATTGGTGCTGCCTGTGTGGCAGCCGAAGCGCCTGCCGCAGGTTGGTCCGACGCGGAGAAGGTCGCAAACTCGGCTTCCGGGCTTTGATAAGATGAAGGGTTATAGCCACCGCCATTATCGGAATGGCCATAGGGCATGGCCCCTGCCAGTGCCGCTGTTGCGGTCAATACAGATAGCGATCCACCAATTAGCGCGCTGCGCATAAGGTTTGCTGCCATATTCTTTTGTTTCATCATCTGTTTATCCTCGCTGGTGACAAAGGGCTGCCACGACCCCCTATTAGTATATGAACTATACCGCAAAACCCGATATTGCGAAAGTCGTGCTTTCAAGGCTGTTCTGACACACTTTTTTTTCGCAATGCCGCGCGTTATAGCTGCCTACAATGGAACGCGAAAACGATGAAAATGTGGCAATACGCAAGCGACGCGCCCGGTTTCGGGCGTGGCATCGCGGTATGCAGGAAGCCGATTTGATTCTGGGGCGCTTTGCAGATGCCAGCCTGCCCACCATGAATACAACCGATTTGGATGATTTTGAGGCGCTGCTTGAGGTGCTGGATCAAGATATTCTGGATTGGATCATGGGACGCACGGATGTGCCGGAAAACATGAAAACGCCTGTTCTTTCTGCCCTGTTGGCGTTTGATTGGGAAGGCGCAGCACCATGAACCCTACCGGCGTTGATCACGCTTTGATCGCACGCTTGGGCGAAGGGGAAGGGGCGCTTACTGTTTCATCTCTGCCGCATGGGCTGGATGCGCTGGTGTTGGCAGCGCTGGCGGCGGAAAATGATCACCCCATCATTCATGTCGCGCGAGATGATTTGCGCGCACGTGAAATTATGGATGTGCTGGCGTTCTTTGCGCCGCAGGTTGATGTCGTCTTTATTCCCGGCTGGGATTGCCAGCCTTATGATCGCGTATCGCCCAATGGGGCTGTTACCGCAGCGCGTCTGGCCGCACTGTCTCGCTTGGCAATGGGCCAGATACCGCAAATTATTTTAACCACAGTAAACGCCGCTTTGCAGCGTGTGGTGCCGCGTGCGGTGCTGCAAGGGGAACGCTTCGAGCTTTCCAAGAACGGCCAGCTTTCTCCCGACACGCTCACGCGGTTTCTGGATCGCACCGGCTTTGCACGTGCCTCCACGGTGATGGAGCCGGGGGATTACGCGGTGCGTGGCGGATTGATTGATCTCTACGCGCCGGGCAGTGATCTGCCTGTACGGATCGACTTTTTCGGTGATGAGATCGACAGCATTCGCACTTTCGATCCCGCCACTCAACGCAGTCAAGAGGCGTTGGATAAGCTGGTGCTGGCGCCTATGTCCGATGTGCGGCTGGACGAGGCCAGTATTGCCCGTTTCCGCCAAGGCTATGTGTCAACCTTCGGGGCGGTCACAGATGATGATCCCTTGTATGAGGCGGTCAGCGCAGGCCGTCGCCATCAAGGCATGGAACATTGGCTGCCGCTTTATCACGATCATCTTGAAACATTGTTTGATTATGTGCCTGCCGCGCGGCTCAGCCTTGATGCGCTGGCCGCAGAGGCGATAGAGGCGCGCTTCACTACCATCGGCGATTATTATCAGGCGCGGGTAGATGATGGTGAAGCGAAGGTGAAAGCTGCCACAGGCACATTTCAGGTGCCGGCCTATAAGCCGCTGCCGCCAGATGCACTTTATCTCACGCGGGAAGATTGGGCAGAACTGGCAGCGGCCCGCGGTGCGCTTTCCTTCTCCACCTTCGATGAGCCGCCGGGCGACAGTCATGTCAGTGCAGGCGGCAAGGCTGCCCGCAGTTTCGCGGCAGAGCGCGCGCAAGAAGGCGTGAATGTGTATGAGGCGGTGAAGGATTACCTTGCCGCCGAAATCACCGCAGGCAATCGCGTCATGATCGCCAGTTGGTCTGAGGGCGCCCGCGATCGGTTGAGCCATGTCTTGATGGATCATGGGGTAAAGCCGGTGGATTTGGTCGACAGCGGATCCGCCATGCAGGCGCTACCGCAAGCAACCGTCGCACTGGCGGTGTTGCCCATGGAAACGGGGTTTCGCGCCAAGGGCCTGACCGTTTTGTCGGAACAGGATATTTTGGGTGATCGCCTTGTGCGCGGCGCAGAGAAACGCCGCCGGGCAGAAAACTTTCTCACCGAAGCGTCCAGCCTGTCTGCCGGGGATTTGGTTGTGCATGTCGATCACGGCATTGGTCGTTATCTCGGGCTAGAAACGATAGAAGTACTGGGCGCGCCGCATGATTGCCTGCGCCTTGAATATGCGGGCGAAAACACGCTGTTCCTACCGGTCGAAAATATCGAACTGCTGTCGCGCTATGGCTCTGATAGTGAAAGCATCCAGCTGGATAAATTGGGCGGGGTTGCCTGGCAAAATCGTAAGGCCCGCCTTAAAGGCCGCCTGAAAGATATGGCGGAGGAGTTGATGAAAATCGCTGCCCGCCGCGAGATGCGCAAAATGCCTGTCATCGCGCCGCCCGCCGGATCGTATGATGAATTTGCCGCCGCCTTCCCCTATCAGGAAACGGAAGATCAAGCCCGCGCCATTGATGATGTGATTGATGACTTCGCCAAGGGTCGCCCGATGGATCGGTTGGTGTGTGGCGATGTGGGCTTTGGCAAAACCGAGGTGGCGTTGCGTGCCGCCTTCGTTATGGCAATGAGCGGGCGGCAGGTCGCCATTGTGGTGCCCACCACGCTGCTGGCGCGCCAACACTACGCCACCTTGAAAGATCGTCTGCGCGGCTGGCCGCTCAAGCTGGGGCAGTTGTCACGCTTGGTGCCTGCCAAGGAACAAACCGAAACGAAGAAACTGCTGGCAGAAGGGCAGATTGATATCGTTGTCGGCACCCATTCGCTGCTGCATAAAGCAATCGACTTCAAGGATTTAGGCTTGCTGCTGATCGATGAGGAACAGCATTTCGGTGTGCGCCACAAGGAACGCCTGAAAGAGCTGAAGTCCGACATTCATGTACTAACCCTCACCGCCACCCCCATTCCGCGCACCTTGCAATTGGCGATGACTGGCGTGCGCGATCTGTCTTTGATCGCCACCCCGCCGGTAGATCGCTTGGCCGTGCGCACCTTTGTGGCGCCGATGGACCCGGTAACGATCCGTGAGGCCCTGCTGCGCGAGCATTATCGCGGCGGGCAGAGCTTTTATGTGTGCCCGCGCATTTCCGACCTGGTGGAGATCCATGAGTTCCTGAAGGAAACTGTGCCGGAGGTAAAAGTCACCGTCGCTCACGGCCAAATGCCGCCCAGCGAGCTGGAAGACATCATGACCGCCTTTTACGATGGCGGCTTTGATGTGTTGCTTTCAACCACCATTGTGGAAAGCGGGCTGGATATCCCCACCGCCAACACCATGATTGTGCACCGCGCTGATATGTTTGGGCTGGCGCAGCTTTATCAATTGCGGGGTCGCATTGGTCGTTCCAAAATTCGCGGCTATGCCTATCTTACCGTGCCTGCCAATAAGGCGCTCAACCCCAATGCCGAGAAGCGCCTGAAAGTGCTGCAATCTTTAGACACGTTGGGCGCAGGCTTCACCCTTGCTAGCCACGATCTTGATTTGCGCGGCGCGGGCAATTTGCTGGGCGAGGAACAATCAGGCCAAATCCGCGAAGTGGGTTTTGAGCTTTACCAACACATGCTGGAAGAAGCGATTGCCGCCCTGCGTGATGGCGGCGACCTTGATGCGCTGGAAGAAGGCACATGGTCGCCGCAAATCAATCTGGGCGCGTCGGTGTTGATCCCTGAAAGCTATGTGGCAGATCTTGATTTGCGTATGGGGCTTTACCGCCGCTTGTCTGATCTTGAAACCGCACAGGATATTGATGCCGTGGGCGCAGAGATGATCGACCGTTTTGGTCCCTTGCCAACAGAGGTGGAGGCACTGCTTAAAATCGTCACCATCAAGGCGCTGTGTCGCCGCGCCAATGTCGCCAAGCTTGATGCGGGGCCGAAAGGTTGCACGGTTACATTCCGTAATGGGGAGTTTGCCAATCCGGGCCTGTTGATCGAGTTTATCTCCAGCGAGGCGGGCCATGTGAAATTGCGGCCTGATCATTCCCTGCTCTACAAACGCAATTGGCCCGATGTGGATCGCCGGGTAAAAGGTGCGCAGATTTTGTTGACGAAATTAGCCTCAATGGCAGAGGCTTGATTTTCGCTCACGCCAGTCCTGCTACAGCGCAGTAGGGAATAGCTGGTCCGGCGCGGTTTCCTGTATCTACGTGTCAAACCGAACTACACGCCGCCCGCGCGGAGCCGTTTGCGATGCAAACTGGCGTGAGCGAAAACTCCACCTAAATCCCCAATGATCGATAGCTGTCGGCAATGCGTTGTATGGCAATCACCATGGCGGCGATACGCAAGTCGGGAATGTCATCGCGGCTGTTCCAGCATTCGCTAATGGCGGCATAGCCGTCGCGCATAATGTCATCAAGGCCGGAACGCACCAGATCAAGCTCTGTCGCGGCGCGCAGGGCCGTGTCTTTTAATTCATCGGGGAAAGGTTTGCCCGTCATCATCTCCACCCCGCGCACAATGGCGGCGCGATGTTCGGCAGATTCACGGCGCTGCATTTGTCCAAAGCGCATATGGGTCAGGTTTTTGGTCCATTCAAAATAGCTGACAATCACCCCGCCCGCATTGGCATAAACATCGGGAATGATAATTGTGCCTTTGGCCCGCAGCACCTTGTCGGCCTCTGCCGTTATGGGGCCGTTCGCCGCCTCTATGATCAGCGGCGCTTTGATCTTGTCGGCGTTGTCTTTGGTGATCATGCCTTCCGATGCGGCAGGGATTAAAATATCGCAATCCACCGTCAACCATTCGGTGCCGCCGCGTTTATATCCGGCAAAGCCCTTGCTGCCCCCCGTCTCCACTATATGCGTGCGCAGCGCGGCGATATCTATGCCGTTGGCATCTACCACAACGCCATCGCGCTCCAGCACATGGGTTATGATGCAGCCATCCTGCTCCGATAAAAACAGCGCCGAGTGATAGCCCACATTCCCTAAGCCCTGCACCACAACCCGCTTGCCGGCCAAGCCGGAGCCAAGCCCGGTTTTGGCAACATCATCAGCCGTGCGGAAGAAAGATTGCAGCGCATATTGCACGCCGCGCCCGGTGGCTTCCACCCGGCCATGAATGCCGCCCTTGTTCAAGGGCTTGCCGGTTACGCAGGCAAAGGCGTTAAGATCTGTGGTGTTTAGGCGGTGATATTCATCCGCCATCCACGCCATTTCCCGTTCGCCCGTGCCAAGGTCCGGCGCTGGCACATTCTGGGAGGGATGGATCAAATCCCGCTTGGCGAGTTCCTGCGTAAAGCGCCTTGTAATGCGCTCAAGCTCCAGCGGTTCCCACTCATTTGGATCAATCGCCAAGGCCCCTTTGGAGCCGCCGAAGGGAATTTCCAGCAAGGCACATTTGTATGACATGAGGGAGGCAAGCGCCTCCACCTCTTGTCGATCCGCCAAGGGGGTAAAGCGAATGCCCCCCTTTACCGGTTCAAAATGCTCTGAATGCACAGAACGATAGCCGGTAAAGGTTTTTAGTTCACCGCGCAGGCGCACCCCGAAACGCACGATGTAGGTGGAGTTGGTGAACTTGATTTTATCGGCCAAGCCCGGCGACAGCTCAATATGCGCTGCCGCCTGATCATAGGTGGCTTCAACAGATGCCAGAAAATCGCGTCCACTCATGCAGGGGCCTCCGTTCGGGTTGGCGTTGTGGGGGTTGCGTGTTGTGTTGCGCGATCTTACCCCAAAGCATCTTCAAAAAGTTTAACGTAAGCGGCGGCATCCGGCGGCACCGGGGTTGTATAGGTCGCCATATCCCGTGCCGCATAGGCTACCAGATCATCCATCATATCGGCGCTGACACCCATTTCTTTCAAATTGGCGGGCAGGCCAATGCGGGCGTTAAGGTCAGAAATGGCGTCGGCCAGATCTGCATTTTCGCTCAGCCCCATGGCGCGGCGCAGGCGTTCATATTTGTCAGCACAGCTTGGTGCATTGTAGCGCAGCACTGCTGGCAAGATCACCGCGTTCAATGTGCCGTGATGCAGGCCCAGTTGTTTCATGCGGCCACAGGCGTGGCTCATGGAATGTACCGCGCCCAAGCCTTTCACAAAGGCTAATGCCCCTTCGGTTGATGCCATCATCATATGCCAACGGGCATCACGGTCTGAACCGTCGGCCACGGCCTTTTCCAAAAACCCTTGGCGGATGGCGCGTTCCAGCCCATCAAGCGCGACGCCTTCGGCGGGTGGGTTTACGGCAGGTGACAGGAAGGCTTCGATGCAATGGGTAACAGCATCCATGCCGGTGGCAGCCGTTAGGCCTGCGGGCAAGCCCAGTGTAAGTTCCGGGTCGCAAATCGCAGTTTTGGGTAAAAAGTTGGGGGAAGCGAAGGTTTCCTTAAAGCCGTTCTCCAAAATAATTACGGTGCCAACAGAAACTTCAGACCCGGTGCCCGCCGTGGTGGGTATGGCGATCAACGGGGCAAGTTCGGTAATTTTGCCGATGCCGCCCTGCGTGATGCCGAATGATTCCAGCGCACCCTCATGCGTTGCCAGCAGGCCCACGCCCTTGGCCAAGTCGATGGATGAACCACCGCCAATCGCTACCAACCCGTCACAGCCATTATCCTTGTAGACAGCCAAGGCAGCCAGCACAGCTTCTTCTGTTGGGTTGCCGGGGGTTTCGTCAAAGGTGGTGGATTGCGTGCCTTCGGGCAGGGCGGCAATTACCTTGTCCAGCAGTCCGGCCGCAACGATGCCCTTGTCGGTGCAGATCAGCGGGCGGGTGAGTCCATTCGCCCCCATATGCTCGCCCAAGCGGGCCAGCGCCCCAAAATCAAAGTCGCATGGTGTTAGATAATTTAGCATCGGCATGATAAGTCCCCCGGAATTTTATAGATTTCCCTAATGTTCTGCCCCGTTTCCAAAAAAGCTGCAAGGGTGCTTGTTTTTTGCTTGCAAAGTGATAATCCGTCAGTATATTAGCAACCCTGACCGAGCGGTCAGCCCAACATTGGGGGGATCGGACGGTGTCTATATTGGGGGGAGACGCCATTGTGATCAGGCCTGTAACAGCGGGGGCATTACAGGCTAGATTGTTAGACGCTTCTAAGACACCGTCCGTCATTCCCAGCTTAAAGATTTCCATATGACAGAAAATACCAAACCAGCCGTAGGCGCGGGCGAAGATGTAGATCGCCGTACCCGCATATTGGATGCTGCCTTGGTGTTATTTGCCGATCGCGGCTATGACGGCACGTCGGTGGCGATGGTGGCCAAGGCTGCCGATGTTGCCAAGCCGCTGGTGGCGTATCACTTCGGCTCCAAGGACGCTTTGTGGCAAGCCGCGGTTGATCTGGTCTATGGCCGGGTCAGCCAGCATTTGGCTGATGCTTCGGCGGAACGTGATGCGCTGGACCTCCACGGCAATCAATGGCTGCGCCATTTTTTGCGCTCTTTCATGTTCGCTATTCGCGCTGAGCCCGCCTATACACGGCTTAATTTGCAGGAAGGCGGGCTTTATGGGCCGCGGCTGGAATATTTGGTGTCGAAGCATATCAAGCCCGGCGCAAATGTGCTGAAGCCGCTATTTGATGTTTTGAAAAGCCGGGGCTATCTGCCGCCGGGGCCGGACTTTTCCCATCACACCATTTTGTTGGGGTTGGTCGAGCGCCCGGTTGCCTTCGGTCCGGCGATGGAACGCACCTATGGCGAACCCACCACGACCGACGAAGCCATCGAGGCGCATTTGGATGTCGTCATGCGCGTTTTGGTTGGTCGCACCGGTCGCTAAACGAAAATCATGTTAGCGGAATTTTGCCGTGCGTTTTTCCAAAAAGGCGTTCACGGCCTCATGATGTTCCGGCAGTTCCCAGCATTGCTTTAAAAGGTCAGTTTCGCGCCGCTGAATGAGTTTAAGGTCAGTTTCTACGGCATTCAACGTCAGTAATTCTTTGGTCATCCGCATCATCGGGTCGGGGTTTCCGGCGAAGGTTTCTCCCAGTTTTATGGCCTCTGTCAGAAAGGTTTCCTCCGGGTAAACATAGTCCGCCAGCCCTTTTTCATGCGCTTCTGCGGCCCCATAGAGGCGGCCAGACAGCATCATTTCAGATGCTTTGCCAAAGCCCATGCGGCTTATCAGAAAGTGGCTGGAGGCAAGCTCGGGCACGATGCCAACCTTCACAAAAACCGCACCAAACCGGGCTTTTTCAGACGCTATGATCAGATCACAAGGCAGCACCATGGTCAGCCCAATGCCCACGGCGGCGCCGTTTACGGCGGCGATTATGGGCTTGGCTGCCCGCACTTCACCGATCCAATCGTCGCCTGCGGTCAACCCGCCAGAGCCATCTGTGGTGCCGTCGCCGGGGTCTTCCCCATCTAGCCGTTTTTGGAATGTCTCTTCCATATCAGCCCCGGCGCAAAACCCGCGGCCCGCACCCGTCATGACGATCGACGCGATTTTGGGATTGTCATTTGCCCGCCGGATGGCCTGAATTTGCTCGGTCGACATTTGCGGCGTCCACGCATTCAGCTTACTCGGGCGGTTGAGGGTGATCAGCGCAACGGCGCCGACTTCTTCATAAAGTATTGTTTCGTATGACATATTTGTTCCCCAGTTTGGCTGGTATTGTGACGTAAAAGCCGGATGTGGGACAAGAAAAAAGGGCACCGCTGCGGGTGCCCTTTCGAAACGGATGTTTGTGTTTGGCTATTCTGCCGGCGTTGATGCCACCGTGCCGGATTTGCGCGCCCGCCGTTCGGACAGCATACGCTTCCACACATGGGGCAGGGCGATCATGCACGGCGTTACCAGCAGGGTCAGGATGGTGGCAAAGCCAAGCCCGTAAACGATGGCAGTGGCCAGTTGCACCCACCACATGCCCACCGGGCTGCCAATTTCGATATCACGGCTGAAGAAGTTGACCGACAGGTGATAGGCCATTGGCAGGATGCCGCAAATGGTTGTCACTGTTGTGAGCAACACAGGGCGCAAACGTTGTGCACCGGTGCGTACCACCGCCTTGATCGGGTCTTCCCCTTCGCGCACCAAATGCTGATAGGTGTCTACCAACACAATGTTATTGTTCACCACAATACCCGCCAGCGCGATAATGCCGGTCCCGGTCATGATAACCGAGAACGCTTGATCGCGGATCAACATGCCCACCAGCGCGCCAACAGTTGACAGCACAATGGCGGAGAGAATGAGGAAGGCGTGATAAAAACTGTTGAACTGGGTGATCAAAATGATGCCCATCAAAAACAGCGATACCAGCAGCGCCCCACCCAGAAACTCGGTAGATTCCTGCTGGTCTTCGTTGGAGCCACGATAGCGGATTTGGGTGCCTTCAGGCAAATGCCCTTCATCCAACCACGCCTTGATGACTTTCAACTTGTCCGAAGCCAGTTGCCCGAAAACGGGGTTGGCTTTGACTTCCGTGATGCGTTCGCCATCAATCCGATTGATTTCCGAGACCCGGGGTTTGGCAACCCGCGTGACGAAATTGGTGATTGGCACCGGCCCTTCGCTGGTCTGAATTTTTAACTGATCCAGAGATTCGATGGAACGATGAGTGGCAGGGAAACGAATACGGATATCCACTTCTTCCTTCGCATCATCGGGGCGATAGTCACCGATCATCATGCCATTGGTCATTAATTGCACAATGCCACCAACGGTGGTGACATCCATGCCGAAGCGTGCGGCCTGTTCACGATCAACCTGCAATTGCCAATCAATGCCGGGCAGGGGGCGCGTGTCTTCTATATCCACCAGGCCGTCAACGGTTTCCATCCATTCGCGTAGTTGGCCAGTGGCGGCCAGCAATGTTTCAAAGTTCTTGTGGGAGAGCTGAATATTGATTTCCTTGCCGGAGCGCGGACCTTGTTCGCGGCCCATCACTTCCACATAGACGCCGGGAATATTCTTCGTTTGATCGCGAATATCCTGAATAATCAGCCGTGCATCCTTGCGCGTTTTCCAATCGGTAAATTCCATATTGATGGTTGCTACCGTGTCACGCGGCACATCTTGACCGCGTGTACCAAGCTCTGATCCAAGTTCGGTGAAAGCGGCTTCCACGCCGGGTTGGGCCAGCACGACCTTTTCCACATCTTGCACCAGCCGGGCAATTTCCGGCGGAGAGAAATTGCCGCGCGCGCCGATTATCACCAGTGCTTCCTGCGGTTCCATATCGGCGGAATATTCAACGCCGCGGCCAAACTGGCCATAAGCGACCATGCAGGCATAAACGACGACCATGGCGACCAGCAATACGCGCGCCGGGCGCTGAACCAGATAGTCCAGCAAGCGGGCATAACGGCCTGTAAAGCCGGGCAGACTGAGCGGATCACCCCCTTCGGCAACGGCCAGCGCTTTCAACGTAGCGTCCCCTTCGGCGTTGGGGCGACCAAACATAGAGCCCAGCACGGGCAGGAAGATCATGGCCACGACAAGCGAGCCGCACAGCACAAAGATTAAAGTGCGCGGCAGATAGGCCATAAATTCACCCGTCACGCCCGGCCACGCCAATAAGGGCAGAAAGGCTGCCAGCGTGGTGGCGGTGGATGAAATGATCGGCCAGGCCATGCGCTTGGCGGCAGTGCCATAGGCTTCCTTGCGGTGCATTCCCTCCGCCATTTTGCGATCGGCGAGTTCCACAATCACAATCGCACCATCGACCAGTAGCCCGACAGACAGCACCAGCCCGAACATCACCATCATATTGAGCGTTTGCCCGAACATGCCGATCAGCACAAAGCCAAACATGAAGGAGGACGGAATGGCGATCCCCACCAGCATGCCTGACCGCAGGCCAAGTGCGGCCACGATGATGATCATCACCAACACAATGGCGGTGGATACCGCAGATTCAAGTTCGTTCTGTGTGGTGAACACCCAACTTGACATGTCGTTGGTATAATCAACGGCCACGCCGGCGGGCAGTTGGTCCTGAATTTTGGCAACGGCTTCGCGGATGTGATCGGTTGTGTCTACTGCATTTTCGCCAAGGCGTTTAACGCCCCACACCGCCAAGGCCGGTTTGCCGTTAAAGCGTGTGATTGTTTGGACATCTTTGAAAGTGCGACGAATATCGGCTACATCGCCCAGTGTCACCACCCCGTCGCCGACGGCGCGAATGGGTAGCCCGGCGACATCTTCCCGGGTTTCAAACAGGCCGGGCACTTTTACCGAAAAGCGGGATTGATTGTTCTGAACAGAACCCGCAGCGATTAAGCGGTTGTTTTGGCTGGCGGCCTGCACCACCTCGCCCAATGAAAGGCCATAGGCTTCCAGTTTGGCGGGATCGATTACAACTTCCAGCATTTCCTCACGCTCGCCAACAATCTCGGCGCTGCGGACTTCGGGAACGGATTTGACGGCCTCTTCAACCAGTTCTGCAGCGCGCAGCAAGGTGCGTTCCGGCACATCGCCGGAAAGGGCAATACCAATTACCGGAAAGAGCGAGGCATTAAATTCCATCACTTTCGGTTCTTCGGCGCCGGGCGGCAGTTCCGGTTTTGCCAGATCAACTTTTTCGCGGACATCGGATAAGGCTCGGTCGCGGTCAAAGCTTGCGTCAAATTCGAGAAACAGCCCGGCATAGTTCTCCGCCGCGGTGGCTCCCATCTCCTTCAAGCCCTCAAGGGCGCGCAGTTCCTGCTCCAGGGGGCGCAACAACAGCCTTTCGGCGTCTTCCGGCGAAATGCCTTCATGCACCACGGTGACATTCACCCACGGAATGGGAATATCAGGGTCGGCTTCTTTTGGCACGGTAATGTATGACGTAATGCCAAGGATGATGATCAAAACCAGCGCCGACATAACAGTTCTGGTGCGGTTCAGTGCTGCATCAATAATTGCGTCCATGATCCCGCCTCCCTTGCTTGAATTTATGAATTGTCGCCGCGTTCAACGGTGACAACAGCGCCGGAACGCACAAAATCTTGTCCGGCTACAATAACGTCGGCGCTGGCCTCAAGGCCGCGCACCCAAACCCCCTGATCATCTTCATCGATGATGCTGATCGGCACGAATTCAACCTGATTGCCGGGGCGAATGATTTTGACGCCAATTTCGCCAGCGTCGCTCAACGCCAAAATTGAAGATGGCAAGCGATGTGCAGACACTTCATTGGTAGGTAGTTTCAACGTGGCGGTAACACCTTCGCGTAACGTGCCTGTTGCGTTGGGAATTTCGATCTCCACCAAAAAAGTGCGGGTCGCCGGATGGGCGGTTTTGGCAACAAAGCGCACCTTGCCTTCAAGGCTTTCGCCGGTAGCCAATACGGCCTGCGCGATGCCGCCAACAGCCAGTTGGCCGACATTGTCTTCCGACACCTGTGCGGTTACGAGGAACGAGCTGTCATCAACCAACACCGCGCATACTGCGCCGGGTTGTAAGAATTCGCCTTCATCGGATGGCAGGTCTTCAACAACACCGCTAAACGGTGCGCGCACCTTGGTGTTGGCAAGTTCGATCTCCACCTGCATGGTCATGGCGGCAGCGGCATCATACATGGCCTGCGCCCCGGCGACGGCGGTGTCTGATTTGTGGCCCTTTTTGGCAAGCGCTTTGGCGGCGTTGTATTCAAGCTGGCGTTGGCGTTTGATGGCTTCCGCCTCTTTCACGCGGGCGGCGCGTTCCTGCACCGCAAGTTCACACAAAACAGCGCCCTTTTTCACGACGGCCCCTTTGGCCTGTGGCAGGCGCTCGATACGGCCACGGGTTTCTGCGCGCACAGCGGCTTTGCGTACGGCTTCTGTTTGGCCGCGCACGGTAAGCACTTGCGCCTTCATTTGTGCTTGTGAACGCATCACACGCACGGCAACCCGCGAGGCAGATTCGGTTTGTGAGGCAATGGATTGCGCCGGCGGCGGTGTTTTGGCGGCTTCCCCGAATTGGCCGGAAATGATCCAGACAATAACGATCAGCGCGATAATGATGGCTGAGATATGGGACTTCTTCATGGTCTGGTCTTTCCTGCAAGGCGGGTATGTGGAATAGCGGTAGCGGTGGGTGATGCCGACAAATGAGGCGTTGCGGAGGCCGCGGCAAGCGCGTCGGCGCGGTGTTCGCGTAAATAGCTGGCAGATGCTTCAAGGACATGGCGACCATAATCGGTCACGAAGGCTGAGGCTTTGTCTTGCGGGTCGCTGTCCAGCGTTTGTTGTTCTATCGCAGCCAGCCCTTCTTCAATTTGTGCAAGCTGGCTATCCAGAATTTCTGCGACGCGGGCCTGCCCAAGTTCTGCGGCAAACAGCATGGCGACCAAAAATTCCGAGCGGTATTTATCTGGCTGCGGCTTGTGCGCGGTAATGCGGCGCGTGAACTCGCTGCGCCCCTCATCTGTGATGGAATATACTTTACGATTGGGGCGGCCATCTTGCATCTCGGTGCGGGAGACGACCTGGCCGTCTTTTTCAAGGCCTGCCAAAGCGGGGTAAATCGAGCCGAAGCTTGCCTCGAAAAAGTGGCTGAAACTGCCGGTTTCGAAGGCGCGCTTGATGTCATAGCCTGTCCATTCGCCATGCGCGAGTAAACCCAGACACAATGTAGATACGTTCAGCACAACCCAAACCCCTTTCTTGCCAGTATATATCAAGCTGATATATGTGAAATTCAAGGGCCAAGCGGTCGCAGATTGGGTTTCGGCGCATTGTGTTACCGGCTTGCCACTTTGCTTGACGCTCCAAATGGCTGTTCTTATGGTCGTGGCGACTTTGAGGGGGCGGATGCTATGGCGCTGACGGATATCATCGATACACATCATCATTTTTGGGATCCCGAGAAGGCGGATTATCCGTGGCTGACAGAGGCGCTTGGTCCCATTAACCGAGCTTTTGCGCCGGTAGATTTGGCTCCCTTGCTGGCACCAGCCGAGGTTCGTGGCACGATATTGGTGCAAACCCGTTCAAGCCTTGGCGAAACGGCTGATTTTTTGGAACTGGCGGCCAAAAATGATTTCATTTTAGGTGTGGTCGGTTGGGTGGATATGACAAGTGCCGGGATTGATGCAGAGCTGGATGGCTTGTTGGATGGGCCAAATGGCAAGTGGCTGAAAGGTATTCGGCATCAAGTGCATGATGAGGAAGATGCGAACTGGTTGTTGCGCCCCGATGTGCATTTTGCCCTAAATGAAATAGAGGCGCGCGGCCTGGCCTATGATTTATTGATCCGAGAGCGGGAAATACCTGCCGCCTTGGAGGTTGTGGGGGCCTTTCCCAAAATGCGCTTCGTGGTCGATCATATCGCAAAGCCCAATATTGCAGAGGGCGGGTTTGCCAGTTGGGCCAAATTGATTGAAGGCTTTGTAGAACATCGGGCCCATGTGTGGTGCAAGCTTTCCGGTTTGGTGACAGAAGCGGATTGGGACAATTGGCATCCAGATGATTTGCAGCCTTATATGGAAAAGGTGTTGGAAGTTTTTGGCGCAAACCGCGTGATGCTTGGATCTGATTGGCCCGTTTGCCTATTGGCCGCCACATATGAAGACGTGTTGAACGTGGGGCGCAGCTTTGCCGCAGCACAAGGTGCAGAGGCCGAAAAGAGTATGAGAACCGGGGCCGCAATTTCGGCTTACCGCCTATGAAAAAGGCCCGCGCTTTTGGCGGGCCTTCACGGATTGGTTTTGGACACGGGTTTATACGGGTGCGGTAATCTCTTTCAAAATTACCCGCAGCCCATCCATGCCTTTGCCCGCTGCCATAGCCTTGAGTTGGCGTAAATCCCCACGCACTTTCACCTTGCCGCGCATGAAGGCGGCGGCAATGGCCATCGTATCGCCTGTGACGATCATTTTGTAAGCTACCTCGTAGGGTGCGGTGAGAGAAATGGGTGGGTTATCAACCAAACCGGGATCCATGGCGGCACCGTTTACATGAAATTCGATTTGGCCGTTGGGGCCATCAGGAATGATCATGTTGAAGGTTAGCGCCTTCAATTCTGCTGGCACGTCAATATCCGGGTTTGCTGCTTGCGCATCACGCACGGCATTGAACCAGTCGTCACTTAGAAAGGGAACGCTCATAAATTTTTCCTTAGCTGAGGGGGTGCCAGTTGCCGTGGAAGCCATAAGGCACACGGGTGGGCAATTTTGCGCGACCAACGGGACCGCTTGCAACATCCAAGGCATTCAGGATCACGAGATCTGATGTGTTGGTGCGGCGGTCCCACGCGACGGTCAAAATCCAACCATCGCCTTCGGGGGCGTCATCACTGCGGGGCACAAAAACCGGTTCTTGGATATAGCAACCTTCGCCGGCCACCCATTCATCGCGATGGCCTGTTTCAAAATTGCGGGCCAAGATGGTGTCGAAGGGGCCTTCTGCGTCATCCAGCTCTGCGGTGCGAATGGCGAAGTAGCCATATTTGTGTTTTTGGCCAAAGAAGCGTTCGTCATAACGTGGGAATTCGCCAAAGAAATCATCAAGCTGTTCGGCTTTGTAGGTGTCGGTGTTGCCGTTCAGATCAAACGTCCAGCGGAACAAGGCGCTGTTGATATTGCCCATATCCATTTCACCGGCGGTGGGGTCATCAAACAGGGGCAGCCGATCAAACTGCAACACATCGGCGATGACTTTGCCATCTTCCTCGAACATGTTGAGTGTGTGGAACACGTAAGACGCTTCATTCGTGAACCAACGCGCGGTATCAGGCCCGTCTTTGCGGCTGAACACACCAATGTGATTGCCCAATTCCGGTTTCCATTGAATGAAATCGCCGCCGTCAAAAATGGCTTCAATATCAATGCTGGCGGGCATAACCGGCATGGCCACGTGATCACGCGATACCATGAAGTCATGGATCATAGAGCCATACGGACCCATGATTGACCCGGCTTCAGTCAGCTTGCCGTTTTTATCGGCAACGTTATAGGCGATCTCAGGTGAACCGGGGCCATTTGCCATGGCGCCGAAGAAGATGAGTTCGCCTGTGTTGGGATCAACTTTCGGATGCGCCGTGACAGGGCCATCATAGCCGCCTTCAAAATCAATCGGGCCCAATGTTTCCAGCGTGATGGGGTCCATTGCCGTGGCGGGGCTTGCTTCTTCCAACGCCAGCAGTTTGCCTGCGTGCATAAGCGCATTGGTGTTTGCGACAGTGAGCGGGATGCCTTCGGCACGTGGATCCTGGTTCATGATGTCAGCAAAATCGGTAGCAATGACAGCTTCACCCAATTTGCGCTCATGCTTGAATTTTTCAGTGCGCACCCAACGATTGCGGTAGGAAATCTTGCCATCTTCAATATGGAAGGCATGGATCATGCCATCGCCCATGAACCAATGATGGTGCTGGGACCAGGGCGCATATTGTGGGTTGGGGCTGTTGCGATGCAGAACGCCGTGCAGCTCCCTTGGGATTTCCCCTTCGATGATCAAATCCGGCGCATCGGATTCCATGCGTACCGGTGCGAAATTATTGTTCAAGAAGATGTTGTCAGTTGGAAATGGCTTCGCCATATCATGCTCCCCTGTTCGAATTTGAAGGGGAGTTTACGCCCGCAATATACACCTGTCTATAAAAACAAGCAGGTTTGTTTGTTTTTATCGCAAGACCCGAGTGCGCGTGTGGATGCGGCGCTAGAGGGTGAGCCGCATTTCCACATTCCAAGTGGCTGGTTTGCCTAAAAGGCCGAAATAGGTGCCTTCCTGCAGGGGCAGATCTTGCGCGGTGCCACGCACATCGACATCCCCGATGTTTTGGCCGTTTACAGTGACAGACCAGGCACCATCAATATCCAGCAAGCCCAGGCGCGCATTTACAAGCGCGTAGGCCCCTTGGACGGCGAAGGGATCAAGGTCAGCATCGATAAAGTGCTTGGACTGAAAATTTACATCGACCCCAATCAAAACGCCCATATCCCAGAAGGGTAGCGGCACCACCTGATTGAACATGGACGACATTTCGTATTTGGGCGCACGGGCCAGTGCCCCGCCGGACAAATCGCAGAAACCTTCATCGTTTGGTTCCTGTGACGCCTGACAGGGGCCTTTGCGGAAATCGCCATATTTCGCATCAAGGTATGCGCCGGAGAACATCAGCATACCACCCAGCCAAGGCACAAAGCGGGTTTCCCACTCAATTCCTTTGGAGGTGGCGGTGGCGGCGTTATCCACAAAGAATGAAGTGCCGACCCCGGTAATCACCGCAACTTGCAGATCCTGGAAAGAAGTGTGGAAGTAGCCCACATTGAAGGTCAGGCGCCCGTCCATCAAGGTTGTTTTGATGCCGGTTTCATAGGTGGTGGAACTTTCCTGATCAAAACTGGTCTCATTGGGGGTTGGGGCAAAGGGGTTGAAACCGCCAGCTTTAAAGCCCTTTGCGATGGTGCCGTAAACCATAATATCTTCGGTGATGTGCCCACGTACGGATACTTTGGGGGCGAAGTTGGTTTCGGTCCGCGTTTCAGTGACGTCGTATTCTTCGACATTGAAGGCAAGGCCAAGAGTGATGCCGGTTTTCTCGAAATCCTGTTTGATACGCGCTGTTTTTTCTTCGGTGTGAACGCGGGCGCCGACGATCAGGTCGAGCCACGGCAAAATATTACCTGTTAGCTGGCCATAGGCAGCATAGGTGATGGTATCTTGATCGAAGGTTTGGAACAGTTTGTCGGAAGCAGCAAGGAAGACCGCTTCCCCGATGGGCAGTGGGTCCAGCACGCTGGCGAAAAGGTCGCCCAAGGCTGCGAATTGCCCGCCGGTGAGCAGATCAGTATCAATATGCTCCGATGGCAACAGGCTGAAGATGGTGAAGGCATCATAGGTGCTGCCAAAGGCATAAAGCCCCGCCACATACTCAAACCGCCCCGGCTCGGACAAGATGCGCAGTTCGTGAGACCATTGCTGGTATTTATCCCGGTTGTCCCAGTTGAACAGGGGGACCGGACCGGTATCGGCATCAAACAGCGAATCATCCTCAAAGGCTGTGAAGCCGCCAGTATAGGTGAAGGTGTGGTTTAACACTTCCCAATCGGCGTTCAGGCTAACCCCTTTTGTCTCGCGTTGCGCCCCGACTGGGCCTTCTGCCCATGTGGTGCGGTTGGCGTTCCCCTCAAAATCTTCGTTGAACATGCCGAAGAATTGTTGGGTTTGATCACTTGCCTTGATCACCTCTAGTCCTGGTCCGGTATCTGCTATCTCAGAATATTCAAGGCCCAATACGATTTTCAGATTGGCTGCCGGATCAAATCGCAGCTTGCCCTTAACAGTCATTTTGTCTGTGGCAACTTCGTTGGTGCCGCGCTCATGATTGTCGATATAGCCTTCTGCATCGTGCCGTTGCACGGCCAAGCGGGCGGAAACGACTTCGCCTATCAGCGGGCCTGAAACCATGAAGTCGAAACGTTCTGATGCATAGTCACCGACAGAGTAGTCGAAACGACCTTCAAAATCATAATCGGGCTCACCAGTGAAAACGGATAAGGCCCCGGCAACCGTGTTCTTCCCAAACAGTGTGCCCTGTGGGCCGCGCAACAATTCCACACGATCAACATCAATCAAGGCATCGTTCAGGTAACTGAGGCGCCCCATATAAATGCCGTCAACGTAGAAGCCGACAGATTGCTCGAACCCGTCATTAAAGCTGGAGCCAAGGCCGCGGACATAAATGGCACCAAAAGTGGGTGTGGCCCCAATGGTCGCGTTGGGCAGATAGCCGGAAAGGCCGGTTAGGTCGACAATATTGGCTTCGCGTAATGTTTCCCCGCCGATTGCGGTGATGGAAAAAGGTACGTCTTGCACATCTTCTTTCCGCTTTTGGGCGGTTACGACGATTTCATCCAGCGACAATGCGTTCTTTTTGGGGGTGGGCGACGGTTCGTCAGGCGTTGCTGTCGTTGTCGAGGTGTCTTCCGGAAGTGTTTCAGCAGTGGCTTGCGCATATAGCGGGGCGCTGCCTGCAAGAATCAGCGAGGTCGCAACACCCCAGATACGAAAATTTGAGATTAAAGCCATCTCGATTGCCCCCTACTTGTACGTTTACAAAACAGGCACAACATTGCCTGCTCTTCCCACTCCCCAATAGTAAAGCGAGTGTGGCTGTCCTGAGCAAGAGAAAAGTCAAGGTTGACTGTTTTTGCAATTGGAAATTGCAGGCATGTTCTTGGGAAGGGCAGATGAAAAAGGGCGGCTCCGAAGAACCGCCCTTATATCACTTACTAGCGCCGATATTTTACTGAAATGGCCTTAGAAGTTCATCTTCAACTCTATGTTCCAGGCTGCTTTGGGGCCAACTATGCCAAAATAGCTGCCTTCTTGCAACGGCAGGTCTTGCATGGTGCCGCGAATGTCCAAATCACCCACATTCAAGCCATTGACCATGAGCGACCATGAGCGATCAAGATCAAGAATGCCGAAGCGGGCATTGATGAACACATAGGCGTTTTGTTGGGCCAGTGGGTCGAGGTCACTATCAATATAGTGATCGGTTTGGAAGCTGGCATCGGCTCCCAAAATCACGCCCATATCCCACCAAGGTAGGGGGAACACTTGCGTGATCATAGTGGTGATTTCAAATTCCGGCGCACGCGCCAGCTCACCGCCTGAACGATCACAGAAGCCTTCCGCATCCTGTTCTTCACCGCGTTGGCACGGGCCTTTGCGGAAGTCGCCATAGCGTGCATCCAGCCAGCCACCGGCATTGGAGATTATGGCGCCTTCCCACGGCACAAAGCGGATTTCCCACTCGATCCCCTTGGAGATCGCAGAGGCTGCATTGTCTACAAAGAACGAGGTGCCGATACCCGTCAGCACAGAAAGCTGGAGGTCGGTAAACTCTGTATAGAAGTAACCAACATTTACCACCAAACGATCATCCCACAATTTGGATTTGATGCCGCCTTCATAGGTGGTTGACACCTCCTGTTCGTAGGTGGTGCGGTTTTCATTCGGTGCAAACGGGTTGAACCCCCCGGCCTTAAAGCCCTTGGCGATAGTGGCGTAGGCCATGATATCTTCTGCTAAATCAACCTTAACAGAGACCTTGGGGGCGAAGTTAGATTCTTCGCGCGATTGCACCACGTCATATTCTTCAACCGCGAAGCCAGCAATAAAGACCGCGCCGGTTTTTTCAAACTCCTGCTTGATGCGGGCGGTTTTTTCCTCGTAATTCACGCGGGCACCCACCACAAGTTCCAGCCAAGGCAGCACACGCCCGGTGAGTTGACCGAAGGCGGCATAGGAAATGGTTTCCTGCTGGAAGGTTTGCCACAAGCGATCAGACTGCGCGGCCAAGATAATTTCACCCGACGGAGAAGGCTCCAGGATAGAGGCCAGAAGTTCCCCAATGGCATCATATTGGCCGGAGGTCAGGATTTGAGTGTCATAGTCATCGGCGGGTGAAAGCCATAATTCAGTAAAGGCATCATAATTGCTGCCAAAGGCAAACACACCGAACACATATTCAAAATCACCGGGCTCTGACAATACACGCGCTTCCATGGACCATTGCTCGTAGAGATCTTGATTGTCCCAGGTGATCAGCGGCACCGGACCGACATCAGCATCGAACAGCGCTTTGTCGTCAAAGTCTGAGAAACCGCCAATAAAGGTGAAGGTGTGGTTCAAAACATCAACATTTGAGGTGAAGTTGATACCCACAGTGGAACGATCCGCGAATTCACCGCCATCTTTCCAGGTGGTGCGGTTGGGATCGCCTTCAAACTGGTCATTGAACATTTGATAAAAGCCCACCGTATCTGTGGTGGCCAAGACGATTTCAAGGCCGGAGCCTGTATCGGCAATTTCGGAATATTCAAGCCCAAGGGTCATATCCCAATTGTCCGTCGGCTCCATCTTCAGCTTACCTTTGATGGTCATTTTATCGTTGCTGATTTCATCGGTGCCGCGTTCGGGGTTGGTGACCCAGCCTTCTCCGTCATGGCGTTGAATGGCCAAACGTGCAGCCATCTTGTCCTCAACGATTGGGGCATTGATCATCATATCAAAGCGCTGGGTGTTGCGATCACCATAAAGATAGTCAAAGCGGCCTTCCCACTCATAGCCGGGGGCTGCTGTTGTTACTGATAGCGCGCCTGCCACCGTGTTTTTGCCGAACAAAGTGCCTTGCGGGCCACGCAACAGCTCTACGCGATCGATGTCGATCAGGGAATCATTCAGGTAAGACAGGCGCCCCATATAGATGCCGTCTACATACAGACCAACAGATTGTTCAAAACCGTCATTGAAGCTGGAGCCCAAACCCCGCACATAAATGGCTGAGAAAGTTGGCGTGGCGCCCACTGTCGCATTGGGAAGGTGATTTGAAAGTTGGGTCATGTCCTGCACATTGGCTTCACGCAGGGTTTCGCCACCAATCGCCGTCACGGAAAACGGAATTTCCTGAACATCTTCTTTCCGCTTTTGCGCGGTTACGACGATTTCATCGAGTGACAATGAGCTTTTCTTTGGTGCTGGCGCCGCCTCTTCTTGGGGCGCGCTGGCCTCAAGGTTCTCAGTCTGAGTGGATGTTTCATCCGCAGGCAGTGTTTCCAGTGTCTCTTGCGCATTAGCAGGTAAAGCGCTTGCAACCAACAAGGATGCAACCACGCCATAGGCATGCAAATTGAATAAGCGAGCCATCTCTAGCTCCTTCCCTCTACCAAATTTATTGGAACGGGAACTTTGTGCCCCGATCTCCCCAGTCGGGCGCAGTAAAGCGATAGTTTAGGGTATGAGCAAGAGAAAAGTCAGGACGGACTGTTTTTTTAGGCGCGCAAATTGCCGCCATTCCGGGGGGGGCAAATGAACTGGGGTGGCTGAAATGAAAAAGGCGACCCGATAGGCCGCCTTTTTTGCATCTGTTTGTATTCGCTTAACGTGCCAGCGATAACTCCACCATAAACTTGTTACGGGAGTAATCGATCGTTGAGAACGACGATTGTCGGTCTGTAATGTTGTAATAGGCACCGAGGCCGATATTTCTGTTGAATTTGATCTGGCCACCGATTTCGCCGAACAGCTCGTCATCATCCCGATCACCGGCAGTGGTTGCCGCTGGTTGATAGTCGCGATTAATGTAGCGGCCTTTGCCCCACAAGGTGATGTTTTCTGCGGGAAACAGGCTGACATGCGTACCGACCTGTGTGCCAACAAAGCTGGAGAAGAAGCTGTCGTTTGTTTCCAGCACGGAGCGATTGGCATCGACGCGGATTTCCGCAAAGGCTGAGGGGGTCCATGTCATGCCACCGCCAAAGATGAAGTCGGAGACACTGTCAAAATTACTGTTCTCAAACATTTGTTTGACGTAACCGGCGCGGAAATCCAAGTTCAGCTTGCCAGTGGCCTTGACGCGTGCGCCCGCTACAATTTCAAAGCCTTGGCTGTCGCGATCAGCGAAAGTGCCACGATCTGTGTATGCGCGGCCATTCCCGCCAGCCCGAATGTAGAAGCCGGTTCTTTGATCAATATCCTGTGCAAATTCAGCAAAGTAATTGACGTGCCAGCGGTTCCGGTGTTCTTGAGAATTGGTAATGCCACCGGCGGCGTCTTGATCATTGAAGAACAAGCCGGTCGCATCGGCACCTATGCTAAAGCCGGTTCGGCCCGGCCGTACTTGCAGGGCCAGTGCGCCCTTAATCTGATTGTAGGTCACAGGCTCATCGCCCGGTATGCCACTGAGAATGGTGTTCACAAAGCCGAACTCTTCATGCTTATAGGCATATTCGGTGCTGGATTTAAGGCTTACAGCTTTTGAGAAAAACGCCCGGGAGCGCATGCCTGCAGTAAAGTCGGTGAAATCAGCAACGTCATAATCTGCATGAAAACCCAAATGACTGTTGGCATAAAAATCTAAAGTAGAGCCGCCTGAAAGTCGCCCTTTGGCATCAATGCCAGGCTTGAGGTGCGCTACAACATCACTTTCTTCAAAGCCGTCGGGTAAGGCGAACAGATTGTCATCATATTCAACACCGATAACGGATGTCGGGAAAAAGGTAAAATTGCCCGCCTTGAAACCGAGTGGTGTATAATCGCCTGGTGCCGCTAGTGCCGGTGCTGTTAACGCCGCGCTCATCGCCAGCGTAGCAGCGGTTTTGGTGACGGTGTTTTTGCCCGCAAATTTCAGCTTCATGATCTGTTGCCCAATCATCGTTGCTTAACCCCTTAATTATTATCTATAACGCGCCCCGCTAAACCCTTTTATCGTTTTCCACGATGAGGCGCGTTATGTCCTTCTGCCCAATGTCACGATTATCCAGAATCACATAAAAATCAAGGCTTTGTCCTATGTGCTTGGGTGTAATCGAGCTAAATGCGCGGGTGGTGTGGCGAATTAGTTGCCGCTGGGTGGCTTTTCGTCGGGAAACGGCACGTCAGTGCCGGGATTTTCCGGCTCTGTACCAGTGCCTGTGCCAACGTTCACTTCCGTTTGTTCTCCGCCACCGCGGATGTTCGCCGTTGCTTGAATGATTGTTGCTTGCTGGGCTGCTGATATGATGCCCAATTCAGCAAAACTCTCAGCCGCGCGTTCACAGGCATCAGCCAAAACGGCCGCCCCTGCAGGGTCTGCCGCGACCGCTTCTGGGGTGGCGCCGGCTGCGCATCCTGCGGTTACACCTTTAATGGCGATTGGCGGGTTGCCTGTTGCAAGCAGCACGGCCGCAAGAACCATTTCGTTTGCCAGTGAAATAATGTCCGCAGGAGTTGCGGCAGCAGCCATTAGGGCGGCAGCCACTTGCGCGGCGCTTGAATCGGCATTTTTCCACACAGCGTCAACCGGCGCAGGCAGCGCCCACGAAGCGCTGGTAATTGCCGCAATGGAAACGCTGATGATCCCAGCGCGGCGCATTTTGTTCCATATAGCCATTTGATTTATCACTCACACATAATTTGCGACCGCTTTCGCAGGTCTATGAAAGACTTAGCATCGCATCTCAACCAAGGTCTGTGCAAACGAAAAAAGCGGCTGAATAGCTCAAAATGGCTGAAACTAGCGCAATAATCGCTAGAAAATTAACGATTTCTTGCGATATCTATCGCTCAGCCTTTGCGATCGCGACTGCGTGATGTTGGCTGGAAGGCCATATCGCAATGATCATCACAGTAAGGTTGGCCGGGTGTTGCTTTGCCCCCACAAAAACGGAAATTGTCATCACCCGGGTCACCAATGGGCCATTTGCACATGCGTTCCTTGAGGTCGAGCAAGGAAACCGTGCCGCCGCGCGTGCCGTCAATGACCCTAAGGGACATAGGCGCGATGGCCAGATCGTCGGCGGCCTGTGTGTCCAATGACGCCGCGATATCAAGTTTTCGGGCCGCTCCGCTGCGAGAGATAACAGTTTGGGAAACCGCAGAAACCCCTGCCTGCGCACCAGAAGAGCTTGCGCCGACTTGTGGACGGCGCGCCGGTGATGGTGTCGGCGTAGCTTTTTTCTGAGCCGCAGCACCGCCGCGAGAAGCAGCCGGACGCGTGGATTGACGACCTGATAGCCCCAACCGATGCGCTTTGCCGATCACGGCGTTTCGGGTTACTTCGCCCAATTGGGCTGCGATTTGGCTGGCGGAATAACCGTCGCCCCACAGTTTTTTCAGCAGTTCAACTCGATCTTCTGTCCATGCCATGGTAATGCTCCTGCCAATCAATATATTGCTTCTTATAACACAATATATCGTGTTTTGGAGGGGGTTTACCTACAATATAATGATATTTCTGTGGATAAGTGGTGAATCGGCAGCAAATTTCGGTGAGTAAGTGGATTGCCTTGGCGGAAAGAGAGACGTAGGACAGCTGTTTCAGGGTTTGGGGGCTATGATATGACAGATATGCAGGATCAATCGGTCGGTTTTTTGCCCGAGGGGCGGCGCCATTTTGGCCGCTTCAATCTATTGGGTGTGTGGACGCTCTACAAAAAAGAGGTTTTGCGGTTCGCGAATGTATGGCTGCAAACCATTATGGCGCCGGTTATTACCACGCTATTGTTCTATACGATCTTTTCGTTGGCGTTCGGGTCCATCCGGCCTTCCGTGAACGGCGTGGATTATGTGCGCTTTTTGGCTCCCGGTCTGATCATGATGTCGGTGCTGCAAAATTCTTTCGCCAATACATCTTCCTCGGTTTTGATCTCCAAAATTCAAGGCAACATTGTGGATGCGCTGATGCCGCCCTTATCGGCGGGGGAGCTTACTTTTGCCTACGCTATGGGGGGTATGACCCGTGGTCTGGCTGTTGCCGTTGCGACCGCCGTGCCATTGAGTTTTCTGACAAATTTGACCATCGAGAATTTCGCCGCCTTGGTGTTTTTTGCAGCTTCCGGCGCTTTGATGCTGAGTCTGATCGGTGTGATCGGCGGCATTTGGGCCGACAAATTTGATCACATGGCAGCGGTTACAAATTTTGTGATTATGCCTTTGGCGTTTTTGTCGGGTACATTTTATTCGATTGAGCGGTTGCCCGAAACGTTTCAGGCGTTCTCTGCGTTCAATCCGTTTTTCTATACGATCGATGGTTTCCGGGCCGGGTTTATCGGGCAAGGCGATACAAGTTTGGCCACAGGCGTGGTTGTAATGAGCGCCATCAACATATCCTTGTGGGCGATTTGCCATCGCATGTTCGCCGTGGGATGGCGGTTGAAACCCTAAACAAAAGGCCGCGCCAGGCTGCTTGACCGGATTCTACAGCCCCCTTATAGTCCCGGCCTTCGTTGCGGGCGCTCTTGAATTTGCCAAGGGCGCCCACTTCTTTTTTAAGGTTTGAGGAAAGGTTCAGGCCATGAGTGCCGTAATGCCGACATATGCCCGGATAGATCTCGCATTTGACCGGGGGGAGGGAGCACATCTCTTCACCGCCGACGGGCAGCGATATCTGGATTTCGGTGCGGGCATTGCTGTGAATGCGCTGGGCCATGCTCATCCCCATTTGGTTGAAACATTGCGGGCCCAGGCGGGGAAACTTTGGCACACTTCTAACCTTTACCGGGTGCCGGGACAGGAGCGGTTGGCGGATCGGCTTGTGGCTGCCAGTTTTGCCGACAGAGTGTTTTTCACAAACTCCGGCGCGGAGGCGATGGAATGTGCGATCAAAATGGCGCGCAAAGCCATGAACCATCGGGGAACGCCGGAACGCTACCGGGTGATTACGTTTGATGGCGCTTTTCATGGCAGAACCTTGGCCACGATAGCCGCGGGCGGACAAGAAAAGCATCTTGAAGGCTTTGGGCCGGTGATGGATGGCTTTGACAGCGTGCCGTTTGGTGATGTTGCAGCCGTGAAGGCAGCAATTACCGATGAAACTGCCGCCATCTGTTTTGAGCCGATTTTGGGAGAGGGTGGCATCAAGGCATTGCCGTTGGAAACTATGCGCGCACTACGGGCTGTCGCCGATGACCACGGTTTGCTTTTAATCGTTGACGAAGTTCAAACTGGCATTGGCCGGACGGGTAAATTATTCGCGCATGAGCTTGCCGGGATTGAGCCGGATATTATGGCATTGGCCAAGGGGCTGGGCGGGGGGTTTCCAATTGGGGCCTGCCTTGCAACCGAGGCCGCAGCGGCGGGCATGGTTGCCGGTTCTCATGGGTCGACCTTTGGGGGCAATCCGCTGGCGATGGCCGTCGGCAATGCGGTTCTGGATATCGTGTTGGAAGATGGTTTTCTGCAATCGGTTCAGGAAACCGCTAGAAGCCTTAATCAAAAGCTGTGTCGCTTGCTGGACGATCATCCAACGGTTTTCAAAGGGTTGCGTGGGGAAGGCTTGATGCTGGGGCTGGAATGTGTTGCGCCCAATTCGGATGTCGCAGCCGCCGCTATCGAGGAAGGCTTGTTGCTTGTCGGGGCGGGCGAAAATGTCGTGCGCCTATTGCCTCCTCTTACAATTGGTGCGGCCGAAATTGACGAGGCGGTGAGCGCGCTTGATCGTGCGGCAGCAAAAGTAGCGGCAACGCAAGAAATGGGGGAAACAAAATGAGCGTGCGCCATTTTATAGATATTCACGACCATGACGCAGCGGCACTACGGGGTATCTTAGATGCCGCCATGGCCCGAAAGCTGGCGCGCGCCGGTGCGCCGCGCGGCCAGCAAGACGCTGATAAACCGCTGGAAGGGCGCGTGTTGGCGATGATTTTTGAAAAGCCCTCGACGCGCACGCGTGTTTCGTTTGATGTTGGGATGCGCCAATTGGGTGGGGAAACGATAGTGCTGCGTGGTGATGAGATGCAGCTTGGCCGCGGCGAAACAGTGGCGGATACGGCGCGCGTGTTATCACGTTATGTGGATGCGATTATGATCCGTACCCATGCGCACGATATTGTGGAAGAATTAGCAGAACATGCCAGCGTACCTGTTATAAACGGCCTGACAGATGGCAGCCATCCCTGTCAGATTATGGCTGATTTACAAACGATTGAGGAGCATCGCGGCCCGATTACGGGTAAGTCCGTTGCGTGGGTCGGTGACGGTAATAATGTTGCCGCCTCCTTTGTGCATGCTGCCGGGCGTTTGGATTTTGAAATTCGGGTCGCAACGCCAGATGCGCTTAGGCTTGATGGCGCGGTGCGTGATTGGGCCCGTGCGGAAGGGGTCGCCTTGGTTGAGACCGACGATCCGGTGCGCGCTGTGACCGATGCCGATTGTGTTGTGGCCGATACTTGGGTTTCCATGGGGGATAAAGATGCCGCCAGCCGCCACAATTTGCTGAAACCGTATCAGGTGACGGAAGAATTAATGGCCAATGCCAACAGTGATGCACTGTTTCTGCATTGCTTGCCCGCCCATCGTGGCGAAGAGGTAACGGCCAGTGTTATTGATGGCCCCCAATCTGTAATATTCGATGAGGCAGAGAACCGTCTCCATGCTCAAAAAGCCATTCTGACATGGTGCTTGGGCGTTGAGGGGTGATGTCATGGCGCAAGCGCTGATCGACAATTTGTCCCTGCCATTTCAAGTTGCGGAAGCCGATGTGCGTGGCCGGATTGTGCGCTTGGGAAGTGTGGCCGATGATATTATTGTAGCGCATGATTATCCCGCGCCGGTTGCGCGTCTATTGGGCGATGCGTTGGCATTGGTGTCTTTGCTTGCGACCGCTTTAAAGTTTGAAGGAATTTTTACCCTGCAAGCGCAAAGCCAAGGTCGCGAAGGGCCCTTATCGCTTTTGTGTGCTGATTATCGTACGGGTGAAGGGGTGCGCGGTTATGCAAATCTGGATACTGATTTGTACGAAAATTTGGTGCGCGATTTGGATCGTGAACCTACATTGAGCGATCTAATGCCCAAGGGCTATTTGGCCTTTACCATTGACCGGGGTGGTGAAGATCAGCGCTATCAAGGGATTGTTGGGCTTCAGGCAGAGGGACTAGCCGCATCTGCTGAGGCGTATTTTCGTGAATCAGAGCAAATACCAAGCCTGATACGCCTCGCCACTGCTGAGCATTTTCATGATGGTGTGCGCGAATGGCGGTGTGGGGGGCTGCTGGTACAAAAAATGCCCGATGAAGGTGTGCCGGACTTCAATGAGGATAAGGATCTGTGGCCGCGTATTGGTCATCTAACCGCTACGGTCAAGGATCACGAGCTTATCGATCCAATGTTGGGGGCCCCGGATTTGCTTTTCCGGCTCTATCATGAAGATGGAATTCGGGTTTTTGATCCGATAGCTATATCCCGGACATGTCGGTGTAGTGAGGCGAAAATTTCCGCTACGCTGGCAGGGTTCAAGGAAGATGAGCTTGCAGAAATGCTGGAAGATGGTGTGATTGCCGCGACTTGTGCATTTTGCAGTACTACTTACCGGATTGATCCCAAATCTTTAAAAGGTAAGGGGTGGCGGGCTTAGAACAATCGCCTGCGAAAGCCCCGCTAAGTCATTGGCATCAATGCGAAGCTATGGCATTGTTTGCCAATACAGTTCACAAATTTGGTTGAGAATCACCATGGCTAAGATGTTCCCGACACGCCCGTTTCTTCAAGCAGCGTCTGCTGCTGTTGTCATTGCGCTTGCCGCTTGCGCAGGAGATGAGGCGGCCATGCCGTTGGCCAAGCCCGCGATAGCCGGCACAGGATACCAAGTGCAAGCGGCCCAATTGGAAGTTCTGGATGGGTATGATGCGCCGGGCCACGCGCCTAATATTGATCATCAACTAAGTTTGATCCCTGAAGATGCCTTGGTGTCGTGGGCGAAACGGCGGTTTAAGCCTGTTGGGCATTCCGGGGTTATGCGGGTTATTATTCTGGATGCTTCTGTCACACGGCGGGATTTGCTGGGCCCAGATGCCGGGTCAAGCTGGTTCCGTGATCGGGCGGCAGAGGAATACAATGGCCGTGCCGAGGTGCGTCTCGAATTTTTGCATGGCAATGGCCGCACCAAGGATTGGGCAACCGCAATTGCTACGGCGCGTCGCACTGTCAATGAAAGTGCAGAACCGGCGGAACGGCGTGCTGAGCAAGATGCACTTGTGCGGGAATTGCTGCGCAAGCTGGATCGTGAAGCTTTGGCGGCCTCACGCAAATTCATGCAATCGGCCCTGTAGGTGGGCCTAACTGTATGACTTACCATCAATCGATTTGATGGTAAGCGCGTTTAGATCAATGCCCTCCACACACGCCAAATTTAGCCCGATTGTGTTTGGATCTGCCCGTCTTTGATGGTGGGTATAGACACCACATGTTTTGCAAAACCAATGCTTTGCAATGTGCTTGTTCCATTGATAGCAGCTTAGATTGTCTTCACCGTGAACAAGTGTGAAATATCGCTTTGGCACCACCGCCGTAATCTGTTGCTTGCGGCGACATAGGGAACAATTGCACAAATAGGCTTCGTTACCGGTTTCGCCCAATACGTTATTGGGTGCCTGCCACTTCACCGCCCCGCAATGGCAGGTGCCTTCTATCATATCGGTCATGTTTTTGTTCCAATACCTGCATGCGTCCACCACAACGCGACCGCTGGATGTTTCATGTGCCTACAATAGAAAAAGCCCCGGCGCTTCTACAAGGCCGAGGCTTTCAATTCTTTGATGTGGTGGCGTTTAGCCGACCTTGCGTTCCACCAGCATAGATTTAATTTCACCAATGGCTTGCGCGGGGTTCAAACCCTTGGGGCATGTTTTTGCGCAGTTCATAATGGTGTGGCAGCGATAGAGCCGGAACGGGTCTTCCACATTGTCCAACCGTTCGCCGGTGGCTTCATCGCGGCTGTCCACCAACCAGCGATAGGCTTGCAACAGAGCGGCCGGTCCAAGATAGCGATCCTGGTTCCACCAGTAAGACGGGCAAGAGGTCGAGCAGCAGGCGCACAATATGCACTCGTAAAGCCCGTCGATCTTGGCGCGATCTTCTTTTGATTGCAGGCGTTCGCGATCTGCAGGTACCGGCGTTTCGGTTTGCATCCAAGGTTTGATGGACGCGTATTGTGCATAGAAATTGGTGAGGTCTGGTACAAGGTCTTTCACCACTTCCATATGCGGTAGTGGGTACACCTTAACCTCATTGCCTGTTACTTCATCGCAACCGCGGGTACAGGCCAGCGTGTTGGTGCCATCAATATTCATGGCGCAGGAACCGCAAATGCCTTCCCGGCAGGAACGGCGGAAGGTCAGTGTCGGATCAATCTCGTTTTTGATCTTGATCAGCGCGTCCAACACCATAGGGCCGCACTCATCCATATCGACTTCATAGGTGTCGACGCGGGGGTTTTGGCCGCTATCGGGATCGTAGCGATAAACCTTAAAGCTGCGCACATTCTTGGCGTCGGCGGCGGCTTTATAGGTTTTGCCTTCGCCGTTTACACGCGAGTTTTTGGGGAGGCGGAATTCAACCATCTTAGTAAACCCGTTCTTTTGGTTTGATATAGTCAATTTCGTCGGTGAGGGTGTAATCGTGAACCGGGCGATAATCCAGCGTCACAGCGCCGTCTTCGCTGTGATAGCTCAGCGTATGTTTCATCCAGTTTTCGTCATCGCGGTTAGGATAGTCCTCACGGGCATGGGCACCGCGGCTTTCCTTGCGCTCACATGCACCTTCCATGGTGACTTGCGCTTGGCGGATCAAATTGTCCAGCTCCAGCGTTTCGATCAGGTCAGAATTCCAAACCATGGAACGGTCGGTGACGCCAATATCGGCCATGCCATCCCACACTTCACGGATCAGGCCGCGGCCTTCTTCCAGCACTTCGCCGGTACGGAACACAGCAGCGTTGTTTTGCATGACGCGTTGCATCTGGTCCCGCAAAACGGAAGTCGGTGTGCCACCGGATGCGTGGCGGAACTTATCCAGCCGATCCAGTGCTTTTTCCGT
The DNA here is from genome assembly GCA_049609145.1 of Alphaproteobacteria bacterium. GTDB lineage: Bacteria > Pseudomonadota > Alphaproteobacteria > SPJN01 > SPJN01 > JBMYYF01. The sequence continues at coordinate 36,293 of JBMYYF010000009.1, read as the reverse complement.
GGCTGATTCAGGCGCAGCCTTCTGGGAAGCGCCAGCTTTGTAGGTGTCAGCCGCATGGAGCGCAGCGGCTCGGCCAAACACCACCAAATCGGTCAGGGAGTTAGAGCCCAAGCGGTTGGCGCCATGCACGGATACGCAGGCCGCTTCACCCACGGCTTGCAGGCCGGGGATCACGCTGTCGGGGTTGCCATCCTTCATGGTGACCACTTCACCGGTATAATTGGTGGGAATGCCACCCATATTATAATGCACGGTGGGGATCACAGGGATCGGTTCTTTTGTAACATCGACACCGGCAAAGATGCGCGCGCTTTCGGCAATGCCGGGCAAGCGTTCATTGATCATGTTCGGATCAAGATGGTGCAAATGAAGCTCAATATGGTCATTTAGTTTGCCGACGCCACGCCCTTCGCGAATTTCCATTGTCATGGACCGTGAAACCACATCGCGGCTGGCCAAATCTTTCGCAGAGGGGGCATAACGCTCCATAAAGCGTTCGCCTTCGCTATTGCGTAGAATGCCGCCTTCGCCGCGCACACCTTCGGTGATCAGGCAGCCAGCGCCGTAAATGCCTGTGGGATGGAATTGTACAAACTCCATATCCTGCATGGGTAGGCCCGCGCGCAGGATCATGCCGCCGCCGTCGCCTGTGCAGGTGTGGGCAGAGGTGCAAGAGAAGTATGCCCGACCGTAACCGCCGGTCGCCAGATTGGTGACTTGCGCGGTAAAACGGTGGATCGTGCCCTCGGCCATATCTATGGCCAGTACACCGCGGCATGAGCCGTCGTCGTCCATCAGCAGGTCAAGCACGAAATATTCGATGAAGAAATCCGCGTCCGCGGACAGGGATTGGCCATAAAGTGTGTGCAAAATGGCGTGGCCAGTGCGGTCTGCGGCAGCGCAAGTGCGTTGCGCAGTACCTTCGCCGAAATTGGTGGTCATGCCACCGAAAGCGCGCTGATAGATGCGGCCTTCCTCGGTGCGGGAGAAGGGGACACCGAAATGCTCCAGCTCCAGCACGGCGGCCGGTGCTTCACGGCATAGATATTCAATCGCGTCCTGATCGCCCAACCAGTCTGACCCCTTTACGGTGTCATACATGTGCCAGCGCCAATCGTCCTGTCCCATATTGCCCAGAGCGGCAGAGATACCGCCCTGCGCTGCAACCGTGTGGGAGCGGGTAGGAAACACTTTGGTCAGGCAGGCGGTTTTCAGGCCAGCTTGGGCCATGCCCAAAGTGGCGCGCAAACCTGCGCCGCCTGCGCCAATTACCAGCGCGTCGTATTGATGATCGATAATTTCATAGGCGGCCATGGATTACCCTCCAAGCCCGATGGTCAAAATACTGTAGAATGCTGCCACTGCGAGCAGAGCAGAACCCAACGTGTTCAAAATTAGGCAAATATATTTGGCGGCAGCGCCATGCACATAGTCTTCCACAACCACTTGTAGACCAAGTTTCATGTGGAAAAGGCCCGCGCCAATTAGTGCCGCCATCAAAATGGCGTTAATGGGTTGTTCCAAAAAGGCACGGGCTTCGTCGTAATTGGCACCGGACAGGCAAATCAGTGAAATGATGAACCATGTGACCAGCGGCACCAGCGCAATTGCTGTTAACCGTTGGTGCCAGAAATGGGCGGTGCCGTCTTTAGCGGAACCAAGGCCGCGGACATCTTTTAAAGGAGTATTCAAGCTCATGAGAAGGCTCCCATAACAGAATAGGCGGCGATCCACTCAATGCTGGTCAGCGCGATTGCGCCAAACAAAACCGTCCAGCCCGTGCGGTTCATCACCGGGATAGAAAAGCCCTTGCCGGCATCCCAGAACAAATGGCGGATACCATTTAGCAGATGATAGTTGATCGCACCGGTAAAGCCTAAAAGCAGCAACCGGCCAATGATGGAGCCGGAGAAGGCCATAACAGCCTCAAATTGCTCCGGCCCTGCGGCCAAGGCCATAAGCCAGCAAACCAGAAATAGAGCACCGACAGATAGCCCGATACCGGCGATCCGGTGGGCGATAGAAAGTGTCCAGCTAACTTGCGGACGATAAATCTGCAAATGCGGCGAAATGGGCCGTGAAGTTTTTTCAGCCATACCAGTCCCTCAACGGATATGTCGCGCAGCCGGAACGGCTACGGAAAGATGTGTAGGCCCCTATGTCTCACGGCTTTCATGTCGTTGCAAGGCTTGGCTTTTGGTTCAGGTGTCGCAGATTTGATTATTCCGGTGATGCGAGCCACTGCACGGCATTTTTTAGGAGTTGCCGAAAATACGGATTGGCGTAGGCCGCAGGGCCATCACCACCGAGAATCGTCACGATTCGGCTGTTTTTGTGGGTCTTCTCCCAACCCCAAAGGGGCGACGCAGAGGGATGGGACCAATTTGCAGGGCGGTGGTTGATTTTCATGTCCGTTGCGGCGGGAGCGGCAGCGAAATAATCTTCATCTGTGTAGTGGGGTTGCGCAGTAAAAAGAGGGGTCACATCTTCTTCAAATACGGGACATTGATAGAGTTCATCGCAAGTTGTGAAGCGCCGCGGCAGGCCCGCACAGATGGGGTGGTCCCGGGCGGCGACCTCTACCTCGTAGTCGGCATCCAGTATATAGCCGCTGTCTGGATAGCTTTCGTTGCGCAATGTGGCGGGCATATAGTGGAAGCGTCCCCCCATAATTTCTGCATACTTCTCCCACGCTGGCCATCCCGCCAAGGCGTGATGCAGGAAGAGCAGCGGTTTGCCGCTTTCGCACAATGCCTCAAGGCCCTGTTTCAACTCTGGGGATGGCGCCGGAAAATTGGGGGCTTTGCCGCCCATCTGGAAATCAATGCCTGGCATGTCGTAGAAAAAGATGGCATCGAACGGCGCTGCGGCGTCGGGATTAAGGAGTGTCTGTGCTTCCGGCTGTTTGGCGTGCGTATAGGGAATGCCGAGCGTATCAATCATTGCAAAAAAAGGGTCACGCTCAAAAGGGTGCCCGCCGGTAGTGATCAATATGTGTGTCATCGCGGCACCAGTGCCCAATAGTCGAAATCCAGCAGGACATTTTCGTCATCCGCAGCCGGGTGCCCGTCCAGAATTCGGTCTTTTACGGCCATAAGGTTCAAGCGCAGCGCACCAAAATCATCACTGACTTCCGCCTTATCGACTACTTTGGTGGACGCAAAGACCGTGTCCCCTGCAAAGCAAGGGGCGACATGGCGGCCTCCATTTATGGCGGCAATCCATTGGGCGTTTTCCAGCCCATTAAACGAAAGCGCACGCGCGATAGATATAACATGCCCGCCATAGACAAGGCGGCGGCCAAAACGGCTGTCCTTTTGGGTGAATTGGTTGAAATGCACCTTGGCGGTGTTCTGGTAGAGGCGGGTGGCCATCATATGCTCGGCGTCCTCAACCGTTGTGCCTTCCGGCGGCGTTACGGTTTCACCTATGTCGTAGTCGCTAAACCTATGGGGGCTACCAGCGGCCGTGTGATTGTAGGTGTTGAGGTTCACCGCGGGGACCACCAAATCATTGGCGTCCACCGCCTCTGGCAAGCTCGGCGCTTGTGGTGTTGGGGCAGCCGCCGCAGCATCACGCTTGTTCACCATCACCCACCGGATGTAGTCCAGCACGGGCGTTTCACCATTTTTGACACCAATGGTGCGGACATAGACCACGCCGGTTTTGCCGTTAGAATTTTCTTTCAGCCCAATTACTTCCGATGCGGCGCTAAGCGTATCACCGGGATAGACTGGGGCCAAAAAACGCCCATTGGCGTAGCCTAGATTGGCAACCGCATTCAAAGAGATATCCGGTACGGATTTGCCAAAAACAAGATGGAATGTCAGCAGATCATCAATGGGGTGGGCTTTGTATCCCAGTTGTGTAGCGAAACCGGCAGAGGAATTAAGCGCGAATCGACTGCCATAAAGCGCCTGATACAGCGCCACATCCCCGGCATTTACGGTCCGCGGCGTGGCGTGAGCCAGCTTTTGCCCGATGGTGAAATCTTCAAAATAGTTGCCAGTGTTGACCTTGCTCATGCCGTTTCCATGTCCGCGATGGCATTTGCGATGGCAACCGTGCGCAAGGCTTGATCGCGGTGCAACAGTTCCACCATTTTGCCCTCAACCTTAATTACGCCCTTGCCTTGGTTTTCCGGCGCTTCGAAAGCGGCGATGATTGCTTTGGCAAAAGTAACCTCATCAGCCTTGGGGGCAAAAATCTCATTACAGGGGCCAAGCTGGCTGGGATGGATGAGGGTTTTGCCGTCAAAACCAAGTTCCAGTCCTTGTTGGCAGGTGGCCGCGAAGCCTTCTTCATTTTTAATATCGTTATAGACACCATCCAGAATGGTCAGGCCATAGGCGCTTGCGGCCAACATACAAAGGCCAAGCGATGTGATCATGGGCAGGCGCATGGGTGTATGGGCGGCATGCATGTCTTTTGCAATATCGTTGGTGCCCATCACCCAGCAAGTTTGGCGCGGCGTAGCGGCGGCAATTTCCTCTGCGTGGAGAATACCCAAGGGGGTTTCCATCATCGACCATATTTTGAGGTCTTTCGGCGCATTCGCGGCGTCCAATTTGGTCTCAACATCCTTCACTGCGGCGGCGCTGGAGATTTTGGGAACCAAAATGGCATCTGGTCCGGCTTTGGCGGCGGCCGCAAGGTCATCGTCACCCCATGGTGTATCAAGGCTGTTGATACGGATAACGATTTCTCGCTTGCCATAGCCGCCCGCCGTCACGGCTGCACACACTTGATCACGGGCCTCTGCCTTGGCCTCGGGTGCAACCGCATCTTCCAGATCAAGGATCAGTGCATCGGCGGCTAATTCCTTAGCTTTTTCCAAAGCACGCTGGTTCGAGCCGGGCATATAGAGAACAGAGCGGCGCGGGCGGATAGTGTCGTTCATAAAGACCCTCATGGGAATAGCTTGTGAGATGTGTATGGCGCGGACTATATAGAGGGCCAGTCGATCCATGCAATGCGGATCTGCGTTGTTTGATTTAAGAGGAATACTCATGGCCGTACTTGCCATTCAATCACAAGTAGCCCGCGGGCATGTGGGAAACTCCGCCGGGGCTTTTACGTTACAGCGCTTGGGGCACGAGGTTTGGCAAATGCCGACAGTGCTGTTTTCCAACCATCCCGGCCATGGCGTGTACAAAGGCGGCGCAGTTGAGCCTGACCTGATAGCGGATATGGTTGATGCGCTGGATGAGCAAGGCTTGCTCTCCAAGGTGGAGGCCGTGCTTTCGGGGTATCTTGGTGATCCAGATCAGGTAGAGGTGATCGAACGCGCCGTTGAACGTGTGAAAGATCAAAACCCCAATGCGCTTTATATTTGCGATCCTGTGATCGGTGATGGCGATGAAGTCTATGTGGACGAAAATGTGCGCGAAGGCATCGCGGAAGATCTGGTGCCGCTGGCTGATTACGTGACGCCAAATCGGCTGGAGCTGCAAAAGCTGCTGGAACATGACGAGCCGGTCGAAAATATCAATGATGCAATTGAGAAAGCGCGGATGCTGCGGTGTTCGAACGTAATCGTCACGTCGATAGAAGACGAGCCGCGCTATCCCGGCCAAATTCAAACCTTGCTGGTCGCTCCCAACAGCGCGCATGTGATTTCAATGCCGAAACTGGATTTCGACCCTAAGGGTGCTGGGGATGTATTAACCGCTATGTTTTTGTCGGGATTGCTCAAAGGCAAGCCGGTAGAGCAGGCATTGGCGCAGGCCAATGGGTCACTCTACGATATATTGGCGGCAACACACCGCGCGGGCGCGGATGAGTTGGTGTTGATTGCCCAACAGGAACGCCTTGTTAATCCGTTTACAACGGCTGTTATTTCCCGCGCATAAGGACAGATCATGAAACGTTTGCTGATTGCAATTACTTTGCTGATCGCGCCCATATCGGCCTATGCCGCAGAATTTGGCGTGGGCGCTAATGTATCAACGCTGGGGGCGGGGGTGGAGGGCCAATACAAGCCATGGAACTGGCTGGGATTACGCCTTGGAACCAATATGGCCAATTTTGAGACAACGGCGAATTCATCATCCACCAATTACAAATACAAAATTGACTTTCGCTCGGTGGGGCTGGTGGCCGACATTTATCCGTTTTCCACGGGTTTTCGGCTTTCAGCCGGGGGGCGCTATGATTTGAACAAAATCGACTACGAGGCGCGGCCTGATGGCTGCCCCGAGTCGGAAACACCGGAAGAATGCAATACACCGGAATTTCTTCTTCAGGGCGCATCGTTGGCGTCGGTTGAGGGCAAGGTGCGAGTGAACCGTTTCGCGCCTTATGCAGGATTTGGCTATGACGGTGCGCTTGTTAAGTCTGGTCGAGTGCGTTTTGCGATGGATCTAGGGGTTTTATATCAAGGTGATCCCAAGGTAACGATGCAAGCTTCATCTGCCAGCCAATCACCTGTTGCGCCACCGGGTAACACATTTGAGCGCCAGGAACGTGACATCGCGCAGGATTTGCAATGGATGAAGTTCTTTCCAGTCGTATCTGTTTCATTGGGGTATCGGTTTTGAAATTTTCTGTGGCGGCACTGTTTTTGATGTCATCTGTTCTTGCAAGTTCCGCAGCATGGGCAGGCTGGGATGGCAAGCGGGGCGATTTGGATATTGGAAGCACCGTGTCCTCCCTTGGTGTGGGGGGAGAGGCGCGCTACATGCTGACCGATTGGTTGGCGCTGCGGGCCAATATGAACGGCATTGCCGTGCAGGATTCTGCCGCCATCGCGGGTACTATCTACGATTTCGACATCAAGCTGGGCTCTATTGGCCTGCAAGGGGATATTCACCCCTTTGGCAATGGTTTTCGGGTGACGCTGGGCGCGCGCTATGGCTTGACAGAGGTGGACTTCAAGTCACGCCCGGAAGAATGTCCCAGCCATGATCAGTGTTCATTGGTAGATGTTGTGGTGGGGGGCGATCCGATTGGCGGCATTGCGCAAGGCAGCGCATTTACTTATGGCGAGGGCTCGGTCAGCTTTAACAAATTCGTGCCATTTGCCGGACTGGGCTATGAGGGGCCGCTCTACGACCCTTGGGGTTTGCGCTTTGCGGTTGATTTGGGGTTGGCCTATCAAGGCAAGCCCAAAATCCAGTATCGCGTGAAAGGCGAGGCGGCGCTGCTGGCTACAGAGGAAGATATTCAGGCGCGGTTGGACGAAATTGAAGATCAGGTGAAGTTTTTGCGGTTTTTCCCAGTTATTGGGTTGACGGTTTCTCACCGATTTTAGGGCGGGTTCCAATCGCCGCAGATGGATTGCTTGACAGTTCGGGCATTTTTCGGCTTAAAGACGATCATTCAGGACAAATGTCCAACCAATTTCGGTTGTCTGCGCGGCAGATAATCGCCGCCAGTCAGCGAGAGTTCGCCCACTGGCGCGTTTTTCGTTGGGCCTTGTTGCAAGAGCTTTTGAAGGCGGTCAGATGTTTGAAACGCTACAGGAACGGTTAGGTGGTGTCCTTGATGGGCTGACACGCCGTGGCGCATTGTCGGAAGATGATGTGAACGCCGCCCTGCGCGAGGTCCGCATTGCCTTGATCGAGGCCGATGTCGCCTTGCCCGTTGCCCGTCAATTCATCGCAGATGTGCGTGAACGTGCCGTAGGGCATGATGTTCTGCGCTCCGTCACGCCGGGCCAAATGGTCATCAAAATCGTCCATGACGAGCTGGTGCGTATGCTGGGTGGCGATCCTGAAGTGAAAGCCGGTGAAGAAGCGCCCTTGGCGCAGGTCGCCGGCCTGGATCTTGCGGCCGTGCCGCCGGTGCCGGTTTTGATGGTGGGCTTGCAAGGTTCCGGTAAAACGACCTCTACGGCCAAAATCGCCAAACGCCTGACCGAGAAAGATCGCAAGAAGGTCTTGATGGCTTCCTTGGATACGCGCCGTCCGGCCGCCATGCAGCAACTGCAGGTGCTGGGCGAGCAAGTCGGCGTGGATGTGTTGCCGATTGTTGAAGGCCAGCAAGCGGTTGATATTGCCAAACGCGCCCACCAAGCCGCCAAGCTGGGCGGTTACGATGTGCTGATGCTTGATACCGCAGGCCGCATGCATGTGGAAGAAAGCCTGATGGCGGAAGTCCGCGCCGTGCGCGATGCGGTTTCCCCAAAGGAAACGCTGCTGGTCGCCGATAGCTTGACGGGTCAAGATGCGGTGAATGTGGCCCACCAATTCAACGAACAATTGGGTGTGAGCGGCATCGTGCTGACGCGGGTCGATGGTGATGGCCGCGGCGGTGCGGCGCTTTCCATGCGGGCCATTACCGGCAAGCCGATCAAGCTGCTGGGGACCGGCGAAAAGATTGATGCGCTGGAGGATTTCCACGCCGAGCGGGTCGCGGGCCGCATTTTGGGCATGGGCGATATTGTTTCACTGGTTGAAAAAGCCGGGGAAATGATTGAGGCCGAAAAGGCCGAAGCTATGGCCAAGCGCCTTGCCAAAGGTCAATTCGATATGAACGATCTGGCCGATCAACTTGATCAAATGGCAAAAATGGGCGGCATGTCGGGGGTTTTGGCCATGTTGCCGGGCGTCCAAAAAGTGAAGAAGCAACTTGATCAACTCGACATGGATGACAGTATATTCAAACGCCAAAAGGCGATCATCCAATCGATGACGCGCGATGAGCGCAAGCGCCCGAAAGTTATTCAGGCCAGTCGTAAGAAACGCATTGCCGCCGGTAGCGGCACCTCGGTGCAAGAGGTCAACAAACTGATCAAAATGCATCGCCAAATGGCCGATATGATGAAGAAAATGAGCAAGGGCAAAGGTAAGGGCTTGGCCGCCATGCTGGGCGGTGCGATGGGCAGCGGTATGCCTGATCCGACAACGATGGGTGGTATGGGCGGTCCTGGTGGATTGCCCGGTCTGGGCAGTGGTATGCCGCCTGGCCTGCCGGGAATGCCGGGAAAGAAGAAGTGATTTTTGAATGAGATTTGAGGGGTTTGATCCCTCCAATAGATTGATTTTTAAGGAGAAAGTAACATGGCACTGAAAATTCGTTTGGCCCGTGGTGGCGCAAAAAAACGCCCCTATTACCGCATTGTTGTGGCTGACAGCCGCTCCCCGCGTGATGGCCGTTTCATCGAAAAAGTGGGCACTTATAATCCGCTGCTGCCCAAAGAAGGCGGCGAGCGTGTAAAACTGGACAAAGAACGCATCGAACATTGGGTTGCCCAAGGCGCCAAGCCTTCCGACCGCGTTCTGCGCTTTATGGCAGCCGAAGGCATGGCCGAGCGTCCCGCGCGCAACAACCCCAATAAGGGCAAGCCGGGTGAAAAAGCGCTGGAGCGGATTGAAGAGAAGAAGGAAAAAGAAGCGGCCATTAAAGCTGCTGCTGAAGAAGCTGCGGCTGCGCCTGCTGAGGAAGCCCCGGCTGAGGAAGCACCCGCCGAGGAAGCTGCCGAAGAAGCAGCAGAAGCCTAAGGCGACCCAATGGCGTCTGGTAGCGATACGTCACGCATCTGCGTGGGTGCCATTGCCGGAGCCTTTGGTGTGAAGGGGCAGGCGCGCCTGCGGTCCTTCATGGAAGATGAAATGGATATCGGGGCGTTTGGCCCCGTATCCACGGAAGACGGGCAAACCACCTATGACCTTGAGGTGGAACGGGTGCCCAAAGCGGGCTTCGTTATTGCGTGGTTGGCTGACGGCCTGTCACGGGAAGATGTGGAGGCCCTGAAAGGTATCCGCCTTTATCTGCCGCGCACAAAACTGCCCATGTTGGCGGACCCGGAAGAATTCTATCATTCTGATCTTATTGGCCTATTCGCTGACCTTGAAGGCGGCGAACCATTCGGCAAAGTGGTTTCCGTGCAGGATTTCGGGGCAGGTGATCTGCTTGAAATACGACTGAATGGTACCAAAAAGACGGTGTTTCTGCCTTTCACAAAGGAGGCGGTGCCAATTGTGGATGCGGCGGGCGGCAAGGTGGTGATCAATCCGCCGGAAGGGCTGTTGGACGATGAGTGATGCCCCTCAAAATCCTTGGGCAGCCTCCGTTCTTACTCTCTATCCGGAGATGTTTCCCGGCCCGCTAGGGCATTCATTGGCCGGGCGCGCCTTGGAGAGCCAAAAATGGGCGCTGGAACCCGTGCAAATTCGCGATTTTGCGACCGACAAGCATCACACGGTGGATGATACACCCGCCGGTGGTGGGCCGGGCATGGTGATGCGGGCAGATGTGTTGTCAGCCGCAGCAGATGCGGCGAAACGCACGGGGCCAGAAGGTCGCCCATTGGTCTATTTAAGCCCCAAAGGTGCTCCTCTGACACAAGATCGCGTGATTGATCTGGCGGCAGGGCCGGGTATCATTTTGGTATGTGGGCGTTTTGAGGGCGTTGATGAACGCTTTTTGGAGGCCCGTGAAGTAGAAGAAATCTCTGTCGGGGACTACATCCTGTCTGGCGGGGAAAGTGCAGCCTTGGTGCTGATAGATGCCTGTGTGCGGCTTTTGCCGGGCGTAATGGGGTCGGATCAAAGTGCGGTTCTGGAAAGTTTCGCCGATGATCTGCTGGAACATCCCCACTATACGCGCCCGCGTGAGTTTGAGGGTCACACAATCCCGGAAGTTTTATTGTCCGGGGATCACGGCGCTATTGCCAAATGGCGGCACGATATGAGAGAACGCGTGACGAAAAATCGACGGTCGGACCTCTGGCACCGTTACCAATCCCACAAAGGGACCGGTAAAAAGTAGTGTGAATGCCCGCTCGCGGAATTGAAAGTAAGACTGATGGCGAAGAACATCATTGAAGAACTAAACGCCGAAGAAATTGCTCGTTTGAGCGAAAGCAAGTCCATTCCCGATTTCGGGCCGGGCGATACCTTGCGTGTGCAGGTACGCGTGAAGGAAGGCAATCGCGAACGCCTTCAGGCCTTTGAAGGGGTCTGCATTGCGCGCAAGGGTGGCGGTATCAACGCCAACTTTACGGTGCGCAAAATCTCCTACGGTGAAGGTGTGGAGCGTGTCTTCCCGCTTTATGCGCCACTGGTAGAAGAAATCGAAGTTCTGCGTCGTGGCCGTGTACGCCGCGCCAAGCTTTACTATCTGCGCACGCGCCGCGGTAAATCGGCCCGTATTGCCGAGAAGAAAACCGTACGCGGCTAATCCCTCTCGGGTAACTTCAAGAATTTGGGATGGGCCGCAAGGGAAAACCCTTTGCGGCCTGTTTCGTTTAGGTTTCAGTTTGTTGACTTAGGAGGCTGCAATGAGCGCCCCAAAAACCATGTATGATAAAATCTTCGAACAGCATTTGGTGCATGAGGCCGATGACGGCACGTGCCTGATCTATATTGATCGCCATTTGGTACATGAAGTGACCAGCCCCCAAGCCTTTGAGGGTTTGCGGATGACCGATCGCCCCGTTCGTGCGCCGGAACGCACTTTGTGCGTGCCCGATCATAACGTGCCCACCCAAGGCCGTGCCCAAGGCATTGCCGACGAAGAAAGCCGTATTCAGGTCGAAACCCTTGAAAAGAACGCTGAAGATTTCGGTATCGAAATTTTCAAGATGGACGATATTCGCCAAGGCATCGTGCACATTGTGGGGCCGGAACAGGGGTTCACCCAACCGGGCATGACCATTGTGTGCGGCGACAGCCATACCGCGACCCATGGCGCCTTTGGGGCACTGGCCTTTGGTATAGGTACGTCAGAGGTTGAGCATGTATTGGCCACCCAAACCTTGATCCAGAAGCGTGCGAAAAACATGCTGATCAAAGTGAATGGCAAGCTGTCTGCGGGCAGCACCGCGAAAGACATCGTGCTGGCCATTATTGGCAAGATCGGCACCGCTGGCGGCACCGGCTATGTGGTGGAGTTTGCGGGGGAGGCGATTGAGGCCTTGTCCATGGAAGGGCGCATGACCGTCTGTAACATGACGATTGAAGCAGGTGCCCGCGCGGGCTTGATCGCGCCGGACCAGAAGACTTTTGATTACGTGATGGGTCGCCCGCGTGCGCCCAAGGCAGGGGCTTTTGAACAGGCCGTGGCGTACTGGAAAACGCTGGCGTCAGACGAAGGTGCGCATTTCGATGAGGTGATCGAATTGGATGCGGCCGAGATCGTGCCGGAAGTGACCTGGGGCACCAGCCCGGAAGACGTGGTGCCGATTACCGGCAAAACGCCTGATCCCGCCAATGCCAAGAATGATGCGCAGCGCGCCAAAATTGAACGTTCCCTGGCCTATATGGGCTTGGAGCCCAATACGCCGATGAACGAAGTGCCGATTGACCGTGTGTTCATCGGTTCTTGCACCAATGGCCGGATTGAAGATTTGCGCGCGGCTGCTGCGATTGCGCAAAAGGCTTTGGACAAAGGGCAAAAAGTGGCGGGCAACGTTACCTCCGCTATGGTGGTGCCGGGCTCTGGTCTGGTGAAAGAACAAGCCGAAGAAGAAGGTTTGGACAAAATCTTCATAGAAGCGGGCTTTGATTGGCGCGAGCCGGGTTGTTCCATGTGCCTTGCCATGAACGCCGACAAGCTGGAGCCGGGGGAACGGTGTGCCTCTACCTCCAACCGTAACTTTGAAGGCCGACAGGGCAAAGGTGGGCGCACCCATCTGCTTAGCCCCGCCATGGCCGCGGCAGCCGCCATCGCCGGTCGTTTGGCCGATGTGCGTGATTACGAATAAGGATCGGACCTATGGAAAAATTTACTAAAGTATCAGGCGTTGCCGCGCCCATGCCGATCACCAATATCGATACGGATATGATCATCCCCAAGCAGTTCTTGAAAACCATCAAGCGCACGGGCCTGGGTGTAAATCTGTTTGATGAGATGCGCTTTAACGATGATGGGTCTGAAAGCCCTGATTTCGTGTTGAACCAGCCGCAATATCGCAAGGCCCAAATTTTGGTGGCGGGTGATAATTTTGGCTGCGGCTCAAGCCGCGAACATGCGCCGTGGGCGATTGCGGATTTTGGCATTAAGGTCATCATCTCAACCTCATTCGCCGATATTTTCTACAATAACAGCTTCAAGAACGGCATTTTGCCGATTGTGCTGCCAGAGGAAGATGTAGCGAAGCTGATGGATGATGCCGAACGCGGCGCAAACGCGACCGTTACCGTTGATTTGGTGGATCAAACTATCACCGGCCCGGATGGCGGCGAAATCAAATTCGAGATTGACCCTTTCCGCAAGCATTGCCTGCTGGAAGGCTTGGACGATATTGGCCTCACCATGCAAAAGGGTGAACATATCGACGATTTTGAAGCCAAGCGTGCCGCTGCGCAGCCTTGGGCATAAAGTTTTGCTCGCGGCAGTTGGGCATCCGCCCAACGCCTGCGCGGGTGTGCTAGATAAGGGCAGTTGGCAGTCGCCAACGTTATCTTGTTTGAATTGAAAGTATGAGACGAAATCATGAGTAAGACTGTTGGCAAAATCCTGATCGTGGCCGGTGACGGTATCGGTCCCGAAGCTATGGCCCAAGTGAAGAAGGTCGCCAATTTTCTGGATGAGGCGATGGGGCTTCACTTCGAAATCGAAGAAGATCTTGTCGGCGGCGCAGCGATTGATGCCCACGGCATTCCCATCACCGACGCCACCATGGATTTGGCGCATGCCGCTGATGCGGTGATGCTGGGGGCCGTGGGTGGTCCCAAATGGGATGATCTTGATTTTTCCATCAAGCCTGAACGCGGCTTGCTGCGCCTGCGCAAGGATTTGGGCTTGTTCGCCAATTTGCGCCCCGCCATTTGTTTCGATGCGCTGGCCGATGCCTCATCCCTCAAGCATGAGTTGATTGCGGGCTTGGACATTATGATCGTGCGGGAGCTTACCGGCGGTGTCTATTTTGGGGAACCGCGCGGCATTGAAGATTTGCCCAACGGCGAACGCCGCGGCATCAACACGCAAGTGTATGACACGCACGAAATTCAGCGTGTTGCCCGCGTGGCCTTTGATTTGGCTGGCAAGCGTGATGGGCGTCTTACCTCCTGTGAAAAAGCCAATGTGATGGAAGCGGGCATTCTGTGGCGTGAGGAAGTGCAGAAAATTGGCGATGCGGAATTCCCCAATATCGATCTTTCCCACATGTATGCTGACAATGCTGCCATGCAATTGGTGCGCGCCCCCAAGCAATTTGATGTGATGGTGACGGATAATCTGTTCGGGGATATTCTGTCTGATGTGGCGGCGATGCTGACCGGGTCGCTGGGCATGTTGCCTTCTGCGTCTCTCGGCGCAAAAGATGCCAATGGCAAAACGCCAGCCATGTATGAGCCGGTGCATGGCTCCGCCCCTGATATTGCGGGCCAAGGCATTGCCAATCCCATTGCCACGATCATGAGCTTTGCCATGTGCCTGCGCTATTCCTTCGATTTGGGCGACGCCGCCGACAAGCTGGAAGCGGCCGTTTCCACCGTGTTGGGCGCGGGTACGCGCACAGGCGACATCATGGCGGAAGGCTGCACCCAAGTGGGCACAGAAGCCATGGGCGATGCCATCATTGCCGAATTGAAGAAAACAACGAGCTAAATCCTCGGCTTTTCCACCTTTTGATCGCCCGGTGGAAACGCCGGGCGATTTTCTTTTGGGCGATGCGTTTGAACAGAGTGACGATTTGACAGGCGGAAGTCAGCCTCAAGGGGTGGTAAAAACCGCCAAATTTTGGAGATCAGGATCATGGGTTACAAAGTAGCCGTAGTTGGTGCCACCGGCGTTGTGGGCCGCGAAATGTTGTCGATTTTGGCCGAACGGGGGTTCCCGGCGGACGAGGTGGTGGCTGTTGCTTCCTCGCGCAGCCAAGGTAAGGAAGTGTCCTTTGGTGATGACAAAACGCTGAAATGCCAAAACCTTGAGAACTATGATTTCGCCGGAACGGACATCGCCCTCTTCGCCGCAGGCGGTGATGTGGCCAAGGAATATGCGCCTAAAGCTGCCAAGCAAGGGTGTGTGGTGATTGACAATTCATCCCATTTTCGGATGGACCCGGATGTACCGTTGATCGTGCCGGAAGTGAATGCCGATGCGATTGAGGGGTTCACCAAGCGCAATATCATCGCCAACCCAAATTGTTCTACCGCGCAGTTGGTGGTGGCGCTCAAGCCGTTGCATGATGCGGCCAAGATCAAGCGCGTGGTGGTTTCTACCTACCAATCCACTTCCGGCGCAGGCAATGGCGGCATGGATGCCCTGTTCACCCAAACCCGTGCCGTGTTTGTGAACGACCCAATTGAAGAAGGCGTGTTCACCAAGCGCATGGCGTTTAACGTTATTCCCCATATCGACAAATTCTTGGAAGATGGCTCAACCAAGGAAGAATGGAAAATGGTGATGGAAACCCGCAAAATTGTGGATGAGAAGATTGAGGTCTTCGCCACTTGCGTGCGCGTGCCTGTGTTCATCGGCCATTCAGAATCTGTGAATGTGGAGTTTGAGAATCCGCTGGATGAAAATGATGCGCGCGAAATTTTGCGCGAAGCACCGGGTATTTTGGTGGTGGATAAGCGTGAAGATGGTGGCTACACCACCCCTCATGAGGCGGCG
The DNA here is from genome assembly GCA_049609145.1 of Alphaproteobacteria bacterium. Classification (GTDB taxonomy): domain Bacteria; phylum Pseudomonadota; class Alphaproteobacteria; order SPJN01; family SPJN01; genus JBMYYF01. The sequence goes on along the minus strand of JBMYYF010000009.1, from coordinate 20,786 downwards.
GGGGAAGACGCCACCTATATTTCCCGCATTCGCCAAGACATTACCGTTGAAAACGGTTTGGCCTTTTGGTGCGTGTCAGACAATTTGCGCAAGGGCGCGGCTTTGAACGCCGTGCAGATTGCCGAAGTGCTGGTAAACCGGGGGCTGTTGAAGCAGGCAGCTTAATCCGCATCTTCAAGACAAAAGAAAGCCCCGCGTCCGGTAGGGAGGCGGGGCTTTTGCTTTTGGCGGTGTGGCCTTAAGCCTACATATTGATCGTGCGCTTATCGACGGCGAGGGCCGCTTCCTTCACCGCTTCTGTCACGGTGGGATGGGGGTGGCAGGCGCGCGCTACATCTTCTGCCGATGCACCCAATTCCATCGCGATGACGGCTTCGGCAATCATCTCACCGACGCCTGCGCCAATCATATGCACGCCCAATACGCGGTCCGTCTCTTTAGAGGCGAGGATTTTGATGAAGCCGTCGGTGTCGCCATTCACCTTGGCGCGGCTATTGGCGGTAAGGGGGAACTTGCCTTTGTTGTAGGCAATGCCTTGTTCCTTCAGCTCTTCTTCCGTCGCGCCAACGCTGGCAACTTCCGGCGCGGTATAGACCACACCGGGAATAACACCATAGTTCACATGGCCGTAACCATTGGCGATGAATTCGGCTACGGCAACGCCTTCATCTTCGGCCTTGTGGGCCAGCATCGGGCCTTTGATCACGTCGCCGATGGCATAGATGCTTGGCACATTGGTTTGCCAATGATCATTGGTGTCGATCATGCCGCGATCGGTTACGGCAACGCCGGCGGCGTCCAGCCCCAAGCCTTCGGTAAACGGTTTGCGGCCCACGGCGACGAGCACCACATCGGCCTCTGCCACTTTGGCATCGCCACCCTTTACGGGTTCGTAGGTAACGGTAATGGGATCTGCGCCCGCATCCACGCCGGTGACTTTGGCAGAAAGTTCAAATTTGAAGCCCTGCTTTTTCAAAATACGCTGGAATTGTTTGGAGACTTCGCCATCCATGCCCGGGGTGATGCGATCCAGACATTCAATCACCGTCACTTCCGTGCCAAGGCGCGCCCAAACCGACCCCATTTCAAGGCCAATGACGCCAGCCCCGATCATCACCATGCGTTTTGGAATCTCTGTCAGCTCCAACGCTCCGGTAGAGGAGACGACGCGTTTTTCATCAATCTCAATGCCGGGGAGTGATGCAGGCTCTGATCCCGTAGCGATCACAATGTTTTTGGCTTCCAGGGCGCGTTCGCCGCCTGCGCTTAAATTCACGGACACGCTGTTTGGCCCGGTAAGCTTGCCCCAACCATCAATGCGCTCAATGCCGTTCTTTTTGAACAGGAAGGCAATGCCGTCGGTCAAGCCTTCAACAGATTTCGTTTTGTTGGCCTGCATTTGGCCAATATCCATGCGCACATTATCTACCATCACCCCAAAATCAGCCATGTCGTGCTGGGCTTGGTGGTAGAACTCTGTCGCGTGCAATAATGCTTTGGAGGGGATGCAGCCCACATTCAGGCAAGTGCCGCCCAAGCGATCACGTTTTTCAACGCAGGCGACTTTCAGGCCCAGTTGCGCCGCGCGAATGGCGCAGACATAGCCGCCGGGGCCAGCCCCAATGATAATCAGGTCGAATTGATCAGCCATTTCAACGGGCTCCCTATAGGTCTAGCAACATGCGGGCCGGATCTTCCAAATGATCCTTCACACGCACCAGAAACGTCACCGCCTCTTTCCCATCAATGATGCGGTGATCGTAGGAAAGGGCGAGATACATCATGGGGCGAATTTTGATTTCACCACCCACGACCATGGGCCGTTCCTGAATTTTATGCATACCCAAAATGGCTGCTTGCGGCATGTTCAAAATGGGCGTGGACATAAGTGAGCCGTAAACCCCGCCATTGGAGATGGAGAAGGTGGCCCCTTGCAAATCATCCATGGAGAGCTTGCCGTCCCGCGCTTTGAGACCTAGGGCGGCAATGGCGGCTTCAGTTTCTGCAAAGCCCATCACATCGGCATCTCGAATAACGGGAACCACAAGGCCTTTATCCGTGCCCACTGCAATACCCAGATCGTAATGATTTTTATAGATGATGTCGGTGCCGTCAATCTCGGCATTCACGGCAGGAATTTCTTTCAACGCCGCCACACAGGCTTTGGCGAAGAAGGACATGAAGCCCAGCTTGACCCCATGTTTTTTCTCAAACGCATCTTTGTGTTCTTTGCGCAGCGCCATCACATTGGTCATATCCACCTCATTGAAGGTGGTGAGGATGGCGGCGGTGTTCTGCGCTTCCTTCAAGCGGCGCGCAATAGTTTGGCGCAGGCGGGTCATTTTTACCCGTTCTTCGCGTTCGCCCAAATCGCGTGGGGCGGCGGCAGCGGCGGGCGTTGCCGGGGCTGCTGCAGGCTTATCGAGTGCCTGCAAGGCATCTGCCTTGGTGACGCGGCCACCGGGGCCAGTGCCGGGAATGGTTTTCGGATCAATGCCGGCTTGGCCTGCAATGCGTTGCACGGATGGGGCCGCAGGTGCATCCGCAGGCGCTGCGCGTTCATTTGTGGCTGCGGGCGCCGGGGCTTTTTCTGCTTTGGGGGCAGGTGCAGCAGTTCCGGCACTGGCGGACGCACTTTCATCAATCATGCCCAGCAACGCATTGGGTTCCACAACTGCGTCTGCATCGGCCACGATTTCGGTCAACACGCCGGATGAGGGGGCTGGTACCTCAAGCGTTACTTTGTCGGTTTCAAGCTCGCACAAGGGTTCATCTGCTGTAATGGCATCGCCCACTTGCTTGTACCATTGTGCAACTGTTGCCTCGGTGACGCTTTCGCCGAGAGTTGGGACACGAATTTCAACAGCCATTTCGACCGCTCCTTAAATGTTGTGGCGGCTTGAGTTAAGCCTTAACCGTCAACGCCTCATCAATCAGCGCTGCTTGTTGTTGCAAATGTTTAGACATTAGGCCCGTGGCGGGGGAGGCCGCTGGATCGCGGCCCGCATAATGGGCGCGGCTGGCTTTGATTTCATCAACGCGTTCAAGGCACCATTCAATGGCGGGTTCCACAAAGAACCATGCGCCCATATTTTTGGGCTCTTCCTGGCACCACACCACATCCGCATTAGGGAAGCGGTTGAGTTCGTTGATCAGCGATTTGTATGGGAACGGGTAAAGTTGCTCGACCCGGATGATTTGCACATCCTCGATGCCGCGCTTCTCACGCTCCTCAAACAAATCGAAATAGACTTTACCAGAACACAAAACCACGCGTTTGATTTCATTGTCTGGCTTCAACGCAACAGAGATGCCCGCTTCTACCTCGGCGCGGTCCGTCAAAATGCGGTGAAAGCTGGTGCCCGGCCCCATATCAGACAGGTTGGACTTGGCCAGCTTGTGCCGTAGCAGTGATTTCGGCGTCATAATCACCAAGGGCTTGCGGAACCGGCGATGGATTTGCCGCCGCAAAATATGGAAATAGTTGGCAGGCGTGGTGCAGTTGGCAACCTGCATATTGTCTTCGGCGCAAACCTGCAAATAGCGCTCCAAGCGGGCGGATGAATGCTCCGGCCCTTGGCCTTCATAGCCGTGGGGCAGCAGTAGGGTTAGGCCCGACATGCGCAGCCATTTGCGTTCGCCGGCAGATACAAATTGATCGATGATCACTTGTGCGCCATTGGCAAAATCACCAAATTGCGCTTCCCATAGTACCAGCGTGTTGGGCTCAGCCAGTGAATAGCCATATTCGAACCCAAGCACAGCCGCTTCCGACAGCATGGAATCAATCACTTCATAGGGGGCCTGTTCGCCGCCCAGATTGTTCAAAGGCTCGAAGCGTTCTTCGGTTTGTTGGTCCACCAGCACCGAATGCCGTTGGGAAAATGTACCGCGCCCTGAATCTTGACCTGACAAGCGCACAGGGAAGCCTTCGCGCAGCAACGTGCCATAGGCCAAAGCCTCACCGGTTGCCCAGTCAATGCCTGTGCCAGTATCAATCATCTCCTGCTTGGCTTTCATCAAGCGTTTGATGGTGCGGTGCGCGTTGAAATCATCCGGGATATGCGTCAGCGCCTTGCCGACAATTTTTAGTTCGTCCAGATCAACCCCGGTCGTGCCACGCCAATCATCATCATCCGGCAAGCCCAAGCCTGCCCAGCGGCCATCCAGCCAATCGGCTTTGTTGGGTTTGAATGAATTACCGGCCTCAAACTCGCCTTCCAGCATGGCGATAAAGCCCTGCTGCATGCGATCGACTTCTTCTTGCGTAATCTCTTTTTCAGCGACAAGCCGGTCGGCATAGATTTGCCGGATCGAGGGTTGCTTGGAAATCTTGCGATACATAATGGGCTGGGTGAAGCTGGGTTCATCCCCTTCATTATGGCCAAAGCGGCGATAGCAGAACATATCCACCACCACATCGCAGTGGAATTTTTGGCGAAACTCTGTCGCCAATTTGCAGGCATGGACCACGCTTTCGGGATCATCGCCGTTACAGTGGAAAATAGGTGCTTGCACCATTTTCGCCACGTCAGACGGGTAAGGCGACGAACGTGAATAGATTGGGCTGGTGGTAAAGCCGATCTGGTTGTTCACGACGATATGAATAGTGCCGCCTGTGCGGTGCCCTTTAAGGCCCGACATGCCGAAGCATTCAGCCACAATGCCTTGCCCGGCAAAGGCGGCATCCCCATGCAACAATAGGGGGAGAACTTGTTTGCGTTCCGCGTCGCCGCGCTGGAATTGCTTGGCGCGTACCTTGCCCAGCACAACCGGGTTTACCGCCTCCAGATGAGAGGGGTTAGCGGTGAGTGAAAGATGCACAATATTGCCATCAAAATCACGGTCGGCACTGGTGCCCAGATGATATTTTACATCGCCAGAGCCTTGAATTTCATCCGGGGTGGATGAGCCGCCGCGGAATTCATTGAAGATGGCGCGATAGGGTTTTTGCAGCACATTGGCCAGCACATTCAATCGACCACGATGCGCCATGCCCAACACAATTTCCTGCACGCCCATTTGGCCGCCGGACTTGATGATAGCTTCCATGGCCGGGATCAGCGCTTCACCGCCATCCAAGCCGAAGCGTTTGGTGCCAGTATATTTGGTATTAAGGAACTTCTCGAAGCTCTCGGCCTCGATCAATTTGTTCAAAATGGCGCGCTTGCCTTCAGAGGTGAATTCAACCTCTTTATCCACGCCTTCAATTTTGTGCTGCACCCAGGCTTTCTGCTCGGGGTCGGAAATGTGCATAAATTCCACGCCCAGCGTGCCGCAATAGGTGCGGCGCACCACATCCATAATTTCCCGGATGGTCGCGGTTTCCAAGCCCAGCACATAATCCAGAAAGATCGGGCGGTCCCAATCGTCTTTGTCGAAGCCATAGGATTTGGGATCAAGTTCTGAATGCCAGGGGTCTTCCCCCAGCTTAAGTGGGTCCAGATCGGCGATAAGATGACCGCGTACCCGATAGGTGCGGATCATCATCAAGGCGCGAATGGTATCCAATGTGGCGGCGCGCACTTCATCGCTGTCCAGCGGTTTTCCGGCGTGCGCAGCAACCTTTGCCGGCATGGCGGCCTCTATCGCGGCCCAGTTGCCATCAAGGGCGTTTACAAGTTCGCCGTTGGCTTGTGGAGGCCAATTGGGTTTTTTCCATGATGCGCCGTCGCGGGCCTTCACAATTGCGGCGGGATCATCGCTGAGCCCGGCAAAGAAGTCGCGCCAGCTTTCATCTACTGAATAGGGATCGGCCTGCCAGTTGGCATATAAGTCTTCTATGAAGGGGGCATTGTGCCCGAACAAAAACGACGTTGCTTCCAATACCGCGTTGGGGATGGGTTCATGCGCTGGAGCGCTTGCTCCATTTCCGCCAGATTGTGCCATTTGGCTTACCTTCAAATTGGGGCTTTGTGCCCCTATGTCATTTTCAGAGCGGCCCTTTTCCTCACATGAAGATTGGGCCGCTCTGCTTTTCAAATCAAGTCCGTATGGGGCAGAAATTAGCCTTTAAGAACTTCAACCAGTGTCGTGCCAAGTCCGGCAGGCGAGGGCGAGACAGTGATGCCAGCAGATTGCATGGCCTCAATCTTGTCGCCTGCGCCGCCTTTCCCACCTGAAATGATAGCGCCGGCATGGCCCATACGGCGGCCCGGAGGTGCCGTGGTGCCAGCGATGAAGCCCACAACGGGTTTCTTCACCTTGCTGGCTTTCAGGAACTCAGCAGCTTCTTCCTCTGCTGTGCCACCGATTTCACCGATCATGATGATGCTTTCGGTTTCATCGTCGCAAAGGAACGCATCCAGGCAATCAATAAAGTTGGTGCCGTTCACCGGATCACCGCCAATACCAATGCAGGTAGATTGGCCAAGGCCCGCTGCTGTGGTTTGCGCCACAGCTTCATAGGTGAGTGTGCCGGAACGTGAGACGATGCCCACATTGCCTTTGCGATGAATGTGGCCGGGCATAATGCCGATCTTGCATTCATCCGGCGTGATGATGCCGGGGCAGTTGGGGCCGATCAGGCGGGTGTTGGAGCCTTCCAACGCGCGTTTCACCTTCACCATATCCAATACGGGAATGCCTTCGGTGATGCAGACAGCCAATTCAACCTCAGCCGCGATGGCTTCCAAAATTGCATCGGCAGCAAAGGGCGGCGGCACATAGATGACAGAGGCGGTGGCCCCGGTTGCCTCTACGGCTTGGCCAACGGTGTCATAGACGGGTAGGCCCAAATGCTCAGAACCACCTTTGCCGGGCGTGACCCCACCAACCATTTTGGTGCCATAGGCAATCGCTTGTTCGGTGTGGAACGTGCCTTGCGATCCGGTAAAGCCCTGACAGATTACTTTAGTGTCTTTGTTTACGATTACGGACATGGGCGTTACGCCTCCTTCACGGCTTTAACAACCTTCGCCGCAGCGTCATCAAGGTCATCAGCGGAAACAATGGCAAGGCCAGATTCATCAAGGATCTTCTTACCCAATTCAACGTTTGTACCGGCCAGACGGACCACCAAAGGCACTGCCAGCGATACTTCCTTGGCAGCCGCCACAACGCCTTCTGCGATCACATCGCAGCGCATGATGCCGCCAAAGATATTGACCAAAATGCCTTCCACATTGGGATCGGACAGAATGATCTTAAACGCCTCTGTTACTTTTTCCTTCGTGGCACCACCACCAACGTCAAGGAAGTTGGCAGGCTCTGAGCCATAAAGTTTAATGATGTCCATGGTTGCCATGGCAAGGCCTGCGCCGTTCACCATGCAACCGATTGTGCCGTCCAGCTTGATGTAAGCCAGATCGTGCTTGGCGGCTTCGCGCTCTGCGGGATCTTCTTCATCCGGGTCGCGCAGATCCACCAAGTCTTTGTGGCGGAACAAGGCGTTGTCGTCAAAGTTCACTTTGGCGTCCAGGCATGTCACTTCGCCTGCCTGGGTGACGACCAGCGGGTTGATCTCAACCATGGAAGCATCCGTTTCCAAGAAGGCATTGTACATTGCTGTTATCAGCTTAACGCCTTGCTTGACTTCATCACCTTTGAGGCCCAGCGCATAAGCAATGGAACGACCATGATGACCGGAAATGCCCGCGGCAGGATCAACCGTAAGCGTCAGGATTTTCTCCGGCGTCTTGGCGGCCACTTCCTCAATGTCCATCCCCCCTTCGGTGGAGACAATAAAGGCCACGCGGCTTGTAGCACGATCGACCAAGGCTGAAAGGTAAAGCTCCCGCGCGATGGCAGTGCCTTCCTCTACATAAACTTTACGCACAAGACGACCTTCTGGCCCTGTTTGGTGCGTAACGAGTGTCATGCCTAGCATGCGTTCCGCTTCGGCACGGACATCCTCGATGCTTTTAACGACTTTAACGCCGCCGCCTTTGCCGCGACCACCGGCATGGATTTGCGCTTTAACGACCCAAACCGGGCCGCCCAGTTCTTCGGCAACTTTCACCGCCTCATCGGGTGTGTAGGCTACTTTGCCAGTTGCGACCGGCACACCAAAGCTGCCCAGTACCGCCTTGGCCTGATATTCATGAATATTCATGCGGGTTTCCCCTTTAGTTGTGTGTTGAAAACACGGAAAAAGCGGAGCCGAACAGCCCCGCCATAATTGCGATCCTTGGTTTATAGCACCCCCATTTTCGGGCGCAACAGGCTCGGATAAAAAAATGTCAACTTTACTGACCTTTTGTCAGTATTTCAGGCAAATGGTGAAGCTTTGGGCATCGTTTGCACAGAGCTTGGGCATAGAAAAAGCCCGGCGATCAGATGACCACCGGGCTTTGTGATTTCTAGTGCGGAATGTTTGGGTTTATTTACCCTTTTTCAGCTCCGGCGCAATCTTCTTGCAGGCATCAACCAGACCCACAACTGAATCAGCGGATTTGTTGAATTGCTTTTGCTCAGAGGCGGAAAGTTTTACTTCCACAATGCGCTCTACGCCTTTTTCACCGATCACAACGGGTACGCCCACATACATATTCTTGCGGCCATATTCACCGCTCAGATGGGCGGCAACGGGCAGCACACGTTTTTGGTCGCGCAAATAGCTTTCAGCCATGGCGATCGCAGAGGCGGCAGGGGCATAGAAGGCCGAGCCGGTTTTTAGCAGGCCAACAATCTCGGCGCCACCGTCACGGGTGCGTTGCACGATTTCGGCGATTTTTTCTTTGGTAGACCAGCCCATCTTCACCAGATCGGGCACGGGAATGCCAGCAACGGTGGAATAACGGGTCAGCGGCACCATAGTGTCGCCATGACCGCCCAGAACAAAAGCGTTTACGTCTTTAACGGAAACATTGAATTCATCGGCCAGAAAGTGCTGGAAGCGGGCGCTGTCCAGCACGCCTGCCATGCCAACGACTTTGTTTTTTGGCAGGCCGGAAAATTTTTGTAGGGCCCAAACCATGGCGTCCAGCGGGTTGGTGATGCAAATCACGAAGGCGTTGGGTGCATATTTGGCAATGCCTTCACCAACAGATTTCATGACATTCAGATTGATTTCCAAGAGGTCATCACGGCTCATGCCGGGCTTGCGGGGAACACCGGCGGTAACGATTACAACATCGGCACCTTTAATGCCTGTATATTTGGACGTGCCGGAAAACTTGCCATCAAAGCCGTCAACCGGGGCGCTTTCTGCGATGTCCAAGGCTTTACCTTTGGGAAGACCGTCTACGATGTCGAAGATGACAACATCGCCAAGTTCTTTAAGACCGGCCAAGTGAGCCAGTGTGCCGCCAATTTGGCCGCCGCCAATCAATGCAATTTTGTTGCGCGCCATGATGAGTACCTCTTATTTGTTCAAGCTTGGTAAGCGTTCGCGCTGTCCTACCGCTTGGGCGACTAAACTGCAAGCGGCGGAATGTCCTTTAGGGCACGCCAATATGCTCCAGTTCCAGATAGTCTGCTGATTGCATTTCCATAAGCCGCGAAGCCGTGCGTTCAAATTCAAACGCGCCATCCCCTTGCGGATAAAGGCTTTCAACCGGGGCGTCAGCGGAACAAATCAGCTTCACGCGTTTTTCGTAAAGCGCATCGATCAAGGTCACAAAGCGCTTTGCTTCATTCCGCTTGGCCGGCGACAAGGCTGGGATATTGTCCAGAACGACGGTGTGAAAGGTTTGGGCAATGGCCAGATAGTCTGCCGCACCCAAGGGGCGGGCGCACAGTTCTTCAAACGTAAAACGCGCCACCCCATTGCCAGTCTTGTCGGCGACAAGCGTGCGCCCTTGCACCTCCAAGGTGCGGGTTTCGTTTGCGCCGTGGCCTGCAAGGTCTTCCCACAATAAGTCCAGTTCTTTTGTGGTGGCCTTACTCAAGGGGCACCAATAAACAGGAGACCCCATAAGCCGTTCCAGCCGATAATCATTCGGGCTTTCCAGATGCAGCACATCGAGTTGTTGATAGACTAAGTCGATGAATGGCTCGAATAAGGGGCGGTTCAGTCCGCCGAGATAGAGGTCGCTTGGCGCGCGGTTGGAAGTTGCAACCATCCAAACCCCATGGTCGAACATTTCGGTGAACAGCCGCGACAGGATCATGGCATCGGCCACGTCGGATACCTGAAATTCATCGAAGCATAGCAATTGCGCCCCATCTGCCATGTGTTTGGCGACAGCGGGTATGGGATCATCTTCCTTTGCGAAGCTTTTGCCAAATTTAGCAGTCCGTTCTGCCTTGCTTTGATGGCGCCATGTGTGGATCAGCCCGTGGACCTCGATCATGAATTCATGGAAGTGGATACGCCGCTTGGGGTGAACGGGGGCGCTTTCAAAAAACATATCCATCAGCATGGATTTGCCGCGGCCAACTCCGCCAAACATATAAAGGCCCTGATAGTCTGTGCGTGTTTCCGTTTCAGATGATTTACTGCGTCGGGAAAACAGGCCGCGCAAGCCGCCTGCGCTTTCGCGGGTAGGGCGGTGCACTGTGCGCAAGCGATTATGCAGCAAGGTTAGCCCTTCGGCCGCTAATTCTTGCGCGGGGTCTGCTTTCAGCGTTCCTTCTTGGACAAGGGCGCGGTAAGTTTCTATCGGTGTTGTCATGAGGCGCAGTCTTAAGCGTGAACCAGACAAGGTGCAACAATGAGTGACGGATATATAGGTCGGAAATCAGGGGCCGCAGGTGGCTGGGGATCGCTCAAAGCTGTAGCGCAGCACATTGTGAGATCCGGGGCGTCGGCCAAAAGCGCCAAGGCGCTGGCGAAACTCAACCAAGACCGGGGTTTTGACTGTCCCGGTTGCGCCTGGGGCGATCCGGAACATGGTTCATCGTTCGAGTTTTGCGAAAATGGGGTGAAGGCCGTGGCATGGGAAGCCACCAGCGCTCGTGCCGATCCCGCCTTTTTTGCGGCCCATACGGTCAGTGACCTTAAAACATGGGATGGCCATGCACTGGAAAAGGCCGGGCGGCTTACCCACCCCATGTTGTATGACGCCGCCAGCGACCACTATCGGCCGATAGGGTGGGATGCGGCCTTTCAATTGATCGCAAATGAACTAAAGGCCCTACCTTCACCGAATGAGGCGGCGTTCTACACGTCTGGCCGCGCCTCAAATGAAGCGGCTTTTCTCTATCAGATTATGGTGCGGGCCTTTGGCACCAACAACCTGCCCGATTGTTCAAATATGTGTCACGAGGCGTCGGGCATTGCGCTCACTGAACAAATCGGCATTGGCAAGGGTACGGTGCGGCTGGAGGATTTCGACAAGGCAGACGCGATTTTTGTGTGGGGTCAAAATCCCGGCAGTAATCATCCACGCATGTTGGCCACCTTGCGCGATGCCGCCAAGCGCGGCGCCGCTATTGTGGCGTTAAACCCGTTAAAAGAACGGGGTCTTGAAAGCTTCGCAGACCCCAAAAGCCCGAAAGATATGGTGGGCGGTGGCGTTGATCTCGCCAGTCATTATTTATCCCCGCGTCCCGGTGGAGACATGGCGGTGGCACTGGGCATGGTGAAGGCCCTGTTGACTGATCATTGGGAGGTGCTGGATCACAGTTTCATTGATATCTATACGGAAGGATTGGCAGGGCTGGATGCGCTGGCCGCCAGCACCCCATGGGCCAAGATTGAGCAGCAATCTGGCTTGACCCAATCGGATATTGAAACACTGGCAACTATCTTTGCCAAAGCTGAGCGGGTGATATTTACGTGGGCCATGGGGCTCACTCAGCATGAGCATTCCGTACCGATGATCCAGATGCTGGTGAATGTGCTGTTGCTGGGCGGGCAAATCGGCAAACCGGGGGCGGGGGCGTGCCCGGTACGCGGCCATTCCAACGTGCAGGGTGATCGCACCATGGGAATCAATGAAGCCCCACCGGAAGCATTTTTGGAGGCGCTTGAAAACACGTTGGATTTCACAGTGCCGCGTGCTCATGGTGTCAATACAGTGCAATGTATTCAAGGTATGGAGTGCGGCGAGATCAAAGCCTTTGTGGGGTTGGGCGGTAACTTCGCCGCTGCTACACCTGATAGTGCGCGCACGGAAATAGCGATTGAGGGATTGGACCTCATCGTGAATATCGCGACCAAGCCAAACCGATCCCACCTGATGACGGGCAAGACGACACTGGTATTGCCGTGTTTGGGCCGCACAGAAATTGACGAGCAGGCAGACGGGCCCCAATTCATCACTGTGGAAGATAGTATGAGCATGGTGCACGGCAGTGCAGGCATGAACAAGCCTGCGGCCTCCACCTTGAAATCGGAGCCGTCCATTGTGGCAGGCATGGCCCATGCGTTGTTGGGCGCGCAGCCTGTTGATTGGCTTGGGCTGGTGGATGATTATGATCGCATCCGTGATCTTATTGCGCAGGTGGTGCCCGGTTTTGAAGGTTTCAATGAACGGGTCAGCGCGCCACGCGGCTTTTGGCTTGGCAATGCCGCGGCGGAACGCACCTTCAAAACCGCAAGCGGCAAAGCCTTGCTGATGGCAAATGCTTTGCCAGTTGATTTAAAAACAGACGCCGTGGCCAAGCAAGCTGGCAAACCCTTGCTTAATTTGGTGACGGTGCGCAGCCACGATCAATACAACACCACCATCTATGGGTTGGATGATCGCTATCGCGGGGTTTATGGCATGCGTCGCCCGCTTTTCATTTGCCCCGGCGATATGACCGATTGGGGCGTGAAGGCGGGGGAGATTGTCACTCTTGTTTCTTATGATGTGGCAGGCGAAACCCGCCACGCAGAAGGCTTTCGTATTGTGCCTTATGATGTGCCGCAAGGCAGTGTGGTGAGCTATTATCCAGAAACTAATGGCTTAGTGCCGCTGGAAAGCTATGGGGATCGCAGCTTTACACCGACCTCCAAATCAATTCCGATTGAAATCATCCGCGCATGACGCCGCTTGAAGAAGCTATCTTGTTGTTGCTGAAAGAGGATAGTCGCATCGCCATTGCGCGTTTGGCAAAAATGTTGGATCAGCCGCAGTCAGCAATATTGCGTGCCATTACGCAGTTGGAGATCGCCGGGCGTGTCACACGAGACGGTAATCATGTCGATATCAAATAAAAGGCCCGCCACACGAATGTGTGACGGGCCAGTGTCTCAAAAGTCGATTTGACTTTAATCGATCAGCTGAATGTCCGAAGCGGACTCGCGACCGCGCTCAGATGCGATCTCGTAGGTAACGCGTTGGTTGTCATCCAAAGAACGCAGACCAGCGCGCTCAAGAGCGGAAATGTGAACGAAAACGTCCTTGCCGCCTTCATCGGGTTGAATGAAACCATAGCCTTTGGTGGTGTTAAACCACTTAACTGTACCTTGTGCCATTGCAGTGACTCCTTATCAATCTGCCTAAATTTCGCAAAGCGCGACATGCGCAATACGAGGAGTTCGTATTAGTGCTGTCATTGAAGAGGTCGGCGCGTTCTTAAGGTTAGGTGCAGCGTTTAGGCAAGCAGTAGAACCAGATGAAGTACATCCAAGCGTAGTCAAATCGAGTAATATCGTAACTCGCCAGAAGAGTTGCATTTTTGGTGGAGGGCCGCAAGGGCGGTTCTGTTACGGTGCCGTGACAAATAGGTCGTGTGGATCGGTGACGATCAGCAGGCTGTCGCTGCGCACTAATGCCGCCAAGGCTAGGTTGCATTTTTGGGAATATTCAATCGCAAGTGTTGTTGGGGCGGAAATGGTCGCCATGGCGGGAAAGCCTGCAATTGCCGCCTTTTGGACAAGTTCAACGGAACAGCGTGAAGTCAGAAGCAAGGTGCCATCGGCGGGGGCTATGTTGTTGCGGGACAGGCAGCCAACCAATTTATCCAAGGCATTGTGGCGCCCAATGTCTTCTCGCACGGGGCCGATCTTACCATTTGATGCTAAAAACGCAGCCGCATGAACTGCGCCGGTCACTGTATTGAGCGGTTGGTGTTCATGCAGGTTTTGCATCGCTTGGTGTATTGCAGGCAAGCTGCGTGGCCCGGCCTTTGGTAGGGAAGACAAGGGGCGCAATGCGGCTTCGATGGATTCGACGCCGCACACACCGCAGCCCGCACCGCTGGCAAAGGCGCGGCGGCGTTCTACCAACTGATCGAAGGCGGGGTCGGTTAAAGTTATGGGAACGACATAACCCTGTTCAGCTTTTTCAATGTCACCAATTTGAACCTGCGTCTGGTCAACTTCGATGCCTTCGCTTAAGGTAAAGCCCAAGGCTAGATCCTTCAGGTCGGATGGGGTTGCCATCAGCACGCCGTGCGCTTCGCCGTTGTAGCTTAGTGCGACAGGTGATTCCTCTGCCACTAAACGGTTTGTGGCGACCAGGCTTTCGCCGGGCCGCCACACATACATATCGTCGTTGCGATGCGCCACTTACTTCATGGTCGGGATGACGAAGCTTGCGCCATCGCGAATGCCCTTGTCAGGCCACCGGGTGGTGACAGTTTTCACCTTGGTCCAGAACTTAACGCCCTCTGTGCCATGCTGATTTGTGTCGCCATAGGCAGACCGCTTCCAGCCGCCGAAGGTGTGATAGGCAAGGGGCACAGGAATGGGAACGTTAATTCCCACCATGCCGACATTCACGCGGGCGGCAAATTCGCGCGCTGCGTCGCCATCGCGTGTGAAGATCGCCACGCCATTGCCGTATTGATGCTCAGACGGCAGGGCAATCGCCTCTTCAAAATCGTTGGCGCGCACAACACTCAACACAGGGCCGAATATTTCTTCCTTATAGATCTCCATATCCTTGGTGACATTGTCGAACAGGCAGCCGCCCATATAGAAGCCGTCTTCATAGCCTTGCAGTGAAAAATCACGGCCATCGACGATCAAGTCCGCGCCTTCTTCTACGCCCAAGTCAACATAGGAGCGTACTTTTTCCATATGCTGGTGTGTGACCATGGGGCCATAATCGGCCTCAGGGTCGGTGGAGGTGCCAACTTTTAAGGAACCAACTCGCGGGGCAAGCTTCTCGATCAGCCGGTCGGCTGTTTCTTGACCGACGGGTATGGCTGCGGAGATTGCCATACAGCGTTCCCCGGCGGAGCCGTAGCCTGCGCCGATCAATGCATCTGCAACTTGATCCAAATCTGCATCGGGCATGATGATGGCGTGGTTTTTGGCGCCGCCCATGGCCTGCACGCGTTTGCCGTTTGCTGCACCCGATGCGTAAATATATTCCGCGATGGCAGACGAGCCGACAAAGGAAATCGCCTCGACCCGCGGATCGGTGAGGATGGTGTCCACCGCTTCTTTGTCGCCATTGACGACATTCAACACGCCTTCCGGCGCACCGGCTTCCATCATCAATTCTGCCAAGCGCAAAGGCACGGCGGGATCTTTCTCCGACGGCTTGCAAATGAAGGTGTTGCCGCACGCAATGGCGACCCCGAACATCCACATCGGGATCATGGCGGGGAAGTTAAACGGCGTGATGCCCGCCACAACCCCCAAAGGCTGGCGCATGGAATACATATCGATCCCCGGCCCGGCGCCTTCGGAGAACTCACCCTTTTGCAAATGCGGAATACCGCAGGCAAACTCAATCACTTCCAGCCCGCGCTGCACATCGCCCTTTGAATCGGCGATCACCTTGCCGTGTTCCTTGGAAAGCAGGGCGGCGAGATTGTCCATATCCTTTTCGACCAATTCCTTGAACTTGAACATCACCCGCGCGCGCTTTTGCGGATTTTGCGACGACCATGCCGGAAAGGCCGCTTCTGCCGCATCAATCGCCTTGCGCACTTCATCGGCGGTGGCAAGCGCCGTTTGGCCCTGTACCGCCCCGGTGGAGGGGTCAAAAACATCCAGAAAACGACCGGACGTGCCTTCAACTGGGCCGCCATTGATAAAGTGATTATGCGTATAGCTCATAAGGGTTCTCCTAAAATTTGCAGCACTCTAACCTTGCTAAATCGCAATGAAAATACCACATATGCAAATATGAATTGCAAAAATACATGTTATATTGAGGGCGTTAAAAGGCCAGTTGTGGAGGTTTGTGTGGAGTTTGTGCGGGGTTTTCCTTGGTTTTTGCTCACGCCGGTGCGCCCGGGAGCGTGGTCGGGCAACGAGGCGGCACAACAGGAAACTGCACGGGCTTGCAACGCCATTCACGATGGGGACGTCGGCAGACTGGGGAGAACCAAATGAACTGGGATGATCTGCGCCTATTTTTGGCGGTGGCGCGCGCCGGGCGCTTGGGCGATGCGGCGGCCATCCTTAATCTGGATGAAGCGACCCTGTCGCGCCGGGTGCGGCGCTTGGAAAAGGCGCTGTCCACCACCTTGTTTGAGCGCACCCGCAAGGGCCACGCGCTGACCCAAAAGGGCGAAGCCTTGATGGCAGAGGCGGAGCGCATGGAAGAAGCCACCAATGCCGCCACCCGCAAAATAGGCGGGGCGGAACGTGGTGCGGCGGGCACGGTGCGCTTGAGCGTGGCAGAGGGGTTTGGTTCCCGCCTTGTGGCCCCCAATATGGCGCGCTTTCAACGCGCTTTCCCGCAGCTTGAGCTGGAACTGGTGGCGGGCGCAGGCTTTTTGAGCCCATCACGGCGAGAGGCAGATATTGCCGTGGGCCTGTCGCGCCCCACAACCGGGCGTATCACCGTGCGCAAATTGGCTGATTATGAGCTGGGGCTTTACGGGGCTGAAAGCTGGCTGAACGCTGTGGGGCCTTTGCATGGGCGCGCATCGCTCAACCAATTGCCGTTGATTGGCTATGTGGATGATCTGCTTTATGCGCCGGAACTGCGTTATGTGGCAGAGGCGCTGCCGGGCCTGAAACCAACGCTGCGTTCCACATCTATCAATGCGCAATATGAGATGGCGCGGGCAGGCGCAGGCCTTGCCATTTTGCCGAAATTCATGGTGCAGGCAGGCGATGGCTTGAAGCGCGTGCTGAGCGACGATGTTGCTGTTGCCCGCTCTTTCTGGCTTTCGGTGCATGAAGATATTAAAGACCTGCCGCGCATTCGCGCCGTGATCGATTTTCTGGGTGGCTTGGTAACGGGCCGCACGCCTGCGCCCGCGCAGGCCTCTGTTAGTAGTTCGACTGACCCCGCCCGGATTTATGATGCCACCCCGAGTGCGGCGCAGATGGCGCAGGGCTTTAACGCCAAGGGTGCCGCCGTGCCTGAGAAGCAGGTGATGAAGCGCGTATCGCTGACCCTGCCGGAACAGTTGTGGGAAGATATTTCCAAAGTCACCCGCAATCGTTCCCGCTTTTTGGTGGACGCCGCGCGGGAGAAATTGGCCCGTGGTTAAATAGGGGGTGAGGGAGTGAGGTCGGCAGGGAACTGGGCAGGCCCCGCTCCGAGTATGACGATGGGGGCAAGGCCAATGGCCGTTCACTAACGGTCATTCCGGCCTTGTGCCGGAATCTATTGGGCGGTCGATCATCAGAGGATTTGCAGGTTGAATGGCTGCTTGGACACCGGGTCAAGCCCGGTGTGACGTTTGTTGGTGGCATCGCCGCTACACACCGTCGTCATGCCGGGGGCGGCGAAGCCGCAACCCGGCATCCAGTGGGAAGGCCACTTGCTCATGTTTGCGGTGAAATGCTCGGTGCTGGAATGAATACCATCGCTTTAGCGATGGTTCGCACCCGACCCGCCCCATGGGCGGGTGCGATAACGCACCCACCCGGGCGGGGTGCGAAGGGAGTATGAGCGGCATCCAATGATAGACGAACACGCTATTGATGTTTCGACGGTTCGTTTAGAGAACGAACCAGCTATTCAACTTCTTGCGATGCAATTTTGTCATAAATGCCTGCCGCCCGCGGGTCGCTTCGGCTTTTTGATGGACACGGCATGGGAGAAGTTAGGGAGGGGGTAATCGCGGATTATGTTGGTGAAGTAGGGAACAACTCCTCGTTGTCTTCAAGCCACTTTATTAGATCGGGCATTTGATCCTTGCCTGTTGTGAAGTGAATTCTTGCGGCTTTCTTTAGTCCGATAATCGCCTTGTAACTTTCTCCGTTGAGCGGTTGGATATCGTGCATGGCAACGAGGACGGGGAATAACGCAGCGGCGCAAGCAGCGCCCGGAATGCGAACCTCTTGTTCCAGCGATATGGCAGAGTACTTTCGTCCTATAGCCCGTATCATAGTGGCCCCGCCGTATGCATCGATGACTTTCTTTTGGTGTTCATGTGGTAGATATCCCAAAGTGCTTCCAAGGCTCTTAAACATGACCATGTTCTTGTCTAGATCTACAAATAAATCTGGCGAGGCATCAGGCAGGCAATCTGCATCATCCCCGGTGATGCAATGGGTTAAGATATCTGCAATGTGAGACAGCTCTAACCTCAATAGACAGGAAATTCTTGAGCTTTCCGAACTGGCACTCCGTTCCTCTGACTTCTTGGCATTGTGATCGGCTAGCCAGTAGGAAAGTACCGAGCCAGCGGCTGCGCCTAGCAGCGCGGCGATAAGGGTTGCAAGTTCCGAATTTCGGGCAAGCCAATCAGGTGCCTCCGGAACCAACTTCTCCAAATCTTCAACCCTTACAACCGTGACAGCATCAGCCGCGTTGACGCCTACACAGGCGCAGAGTGTCAGAAGTGTGGTGGTGAGGGCGAGGCGCGAAAACATCATCTTTTCCGAATCGGTTGAGGTGTTCAATTTTACCTTGTTGCTGGCTCGGCCACCAAGCATTGGATGTATCAAAGGTGGAAGTCTGCTTCAGCCGTCACCCCGGGGCCAATGCAATTGATATGATGACTGGATGCCGGGATGCGGCCTGCCGTCTGCCCCCGGAATGACGATGGGGGCTTCGCCCGTGCCCGTCCACTAACGGCCATTCCGGCCTTGAGCCGGAATCCATTGGCGTTCAATCATCAGAGGTTTCGCAAGCTGAATGGCTGACAGGCCCCCGGCTCCCAATTTCTTTGGGGCCGTGCTTTGCAAAATATTAACCCTGATCCGCTTCAATCAATTGAGACCGAAGGCGCGCCTGTTGGCGGCGTCGTTGGCGTTTCAATCTTGATGGAGCATGGGCATGAAAATGCGCGCGGCAAATTTGGGGGCGTTGGTGGCTTCGGCGGCTTTTGTGTTGGCGGGATGCGTTTACCATCAGCCTGCCTCAAGCCCCTCAAACCACATTGTCGAAACCGCGGCGGCCCAATCAATGGTACAATCGGCGGCACATTTGGTGGCCGTGGCGCAAGACATTCGGGCCATGGCCGTGCCGTTACAGGCCGTGCCAGTGCACCCTGCCGGGCGGTTGATGTTGGCGCGTAATCAGCGCGCGATTAATCCCTATTTTGAGAAAGGCCCCACCAAGTGGCGGGCCTATTGTGCGCGGCAAGCCCCTGATTGTGCGCAGCGCCTAGATGGGCGGATGAGCGTGCCTTTCAGTGCCTCACTATGGAGCGATTTGCAGGTAGTGAACCAGAATATCAACGCCAATATTCGTTACACGCCTGACCCGGAAAACGGACAGGGCGCGGATAAGTGGGTGCGGCCTATCTTAACCGGCCCGTATCGCGCCGAGGCAGCAGGGGATTGTGAAGATTATGTGCTCGCCAAACGTCATGCTTTGTTGGCAATGGGGCTGCCTGCCGGGGCATTGCGCTTTACGCTGGTGTCGCGCGGCACATCTAAAGGGGCCGATCATGCGGTGTTGGTGGTTGCCACTGATTACGGCGACTATGTTTTGGACAATGTGAAAGATGCCGTGCGCCCGGTGGAAGCCACAACCTATCGCTATATCTCTATGCATTTGCCCAAGCGATCTGATCCGCATCGGTTTCGCCATACTTTGCCGCGGCCTGTGATGGTGCCAGGCGATGATCAACGTTTGGCGGCACTATAGCGGTTAGAGCCAGCCTTTTTTCTTGAACCACAAAACAAGGCCGATGCCCAAGGCGGCCATTAAACCCAGTGCCATGGGATAGCCGTAACGCAGGCCAAGTTCCGGCATGTTGTAGGGGCTGCTGGCATCGAAGTTCATGCCCCAAATGCCTGCCAGAAACCCCAGCGGCATGAAGATGGTGGCAATGACGGTTAGCATTCCCATCACCTCGTTCAGTTTCATGCCGGATTGGGCGATGATCATGTCGCGCACATCGTTGCAGGTTTCGATGACGCTGTCGGCCTGATCGATCAGTTGCAGCAAATGATCGCGGCAATCCTGTAGATGGGCGAGGTCGATATCGGCGAAGGCGCCCGCGCCATCTTGGGCGCTTTTGAGAAGCTGATAGACCATGTCGCGCATGGGCCAGATGAGACGTCGCAGTCCCGTGACCTCGCGCTTGATGGTGTGAATTTCGTGCAAGGGGATGGCGCGTTCCTCATCCATCACCTGTTGTTCGGCGTGTTCTACCGCCTCGCCCAAGGCTTCCATGACGGGGAAGTAGCCATCAATGATGGCATCAAGCAGGGCATAGGCAAGATAGGGCGCGCCGCCCTTACGCATGCGGGCCTTGGGGTTTTTCATGCGCTTGCGAATGGGATCGAACACGTCGCCATCGCGTTCCTGCACGGTGACAACGTGATTGCCAGTGCAATAGATCGCTACCTGCTCCGACAAGGTGATGTGGGATTGCGGGTCGCGGCGCAGCATGGGTAAAAACAACAAAACCGCATCGTCAAATTCGTCGGCGCGGGGGCGTTGGTGGATGGACAAAATGTCTTCCAGCGCAAGCGGGCTGAGGCCCAGCGGGGTGAGTAGCTGGCTGAGCTGATCCACATTTTCCAGACCCGTCACATTGATCCACCGGTGATGAGCATCGGGCAAGGGAGCGGGGCCGTGGGTCCAGGCGGCGTCGCCTTCCGGCGTTACCGCATCAGGCCCGAAGGCGACGGCGGTGACATGGGTGGGCTGCGCTCC
>JBMYYF010000008.1:0-160903 GCA_049609145.1 Alphaproteobacteria bacterium | reverse complement strand
GCCAAATAGGGGCCAAATAGGGGCCAAATAGGGGCCAAATAGGGGCCAAATAGGGCGAAAAAGCTACGCGGAAAGTTGGGGATTTGTGGAAAATTTTGGTGCTGGCTTGTTATTAGCCAGCGCCCGCCTCTAACTGTGTTATAGCGTTATGCATTAAGGTCAGGGCGTGGCGCACGGTTTCAAGGCGCACAAGCTCCCGACCAATATCCCCAAAGCGCGCCTCTTCATGGCTGATATTTTTTGTGCCGTCATAAGCTATCGCACAGGCTAGTTGTACCAGCCCGACAGGTTTTTCAGCACTGCCGCCACCGGGGCCAGCCACGCCGCTAACGGCCACGCTAAGGCTTGCCGCCGACCGCGCAAGCGCTCCCGTTGCCATGGCCTTTGCTACTACTTGCGAAACCGCGCCGTGTTCAATCAAATCGGTTTCGGCCACACCCAGCATTTCCATTTTCGCTTCGTTGGAATAGGTGATGAAGCCGCGATCCACAACATCGCTGGAACCGGCAATTTCCGTCAGCGCGCCTATAATCAAGCCGCCGGTGCAGCTTTCTGCCGTCGCAATTTTTAGGTTGTTTGCGCGGGCACGCGCCAGCAGCCGGGTGGATTCTGTGATAATTTCATCATCAAAAGTGTGGGTCATTGCCAGTCTACCAAAAATCGAAAATGTATGATCGCCAGCACAGCCGCCGCCATAACTCCGGCAATCACATCGTCCAGCATTACACCAAGGGCACCGTCAACAGATTTGTCGGCATAGCTCACAGGCCACGGCTTCAAAATATCAAATAGCCGAAACAGCAAAAAACCAATCGCAAATGCCGCCAATGAAGGCGGCACAAATGCCAGCGCCAAGGTAACGCCGACGGCCTCATCTATCACAATTTCACCGGCATCATGTGTATTGAATTTTTTCTCGTAAAGATCAGCGGCCCAAAGACCCGCTACAAAATAGACGAGTGCCAGCAAGATCAACGCTTCTGGGCCAAGGCTTGTGCTAACCCACCAGGCAAAGGGCAGGGCAGCCAGTGTGCCCCAGGTGCCGGGCGCCGGTTTCAGCAAGCCGCTGCCGCCAAATGTGCAGATGAGGACAATCGGATCTTTCAGATTGCGCGAACTCATGATGCGGCTGCTGTATCAATAGGTAGCCGTATCGTCGCCAATGCTTGCGCAGCTATACCTTCGCCACGTCCTGTAAAGCCCAGCTTTTCTGTTGTTGTGGCTTTGACACTGATACGTGTAGCGACAACCCCGGTAATTTCGCTCAGCCTTGTCAGCATGGCTTCACGATGCGGGCCAATCTTCGGGGCTTCGCATATCAGGGTTAGATCAAGATGGGTAATCACTCCGCCACGCGCCGCCACCAAATTACAGGCATGGCGCAAGAACAGATCAGATGATGCGCCCTTCCATTTGTCGTCGCTGGGAGGGAAATGTGTACCAATATCGCCATTACCCAATGCACCCAATATGGCATCTGTCAGGGCGTGTTGTGCCACATCGGCATCTGAATGGCCTATCAGGCTTTGCGTGTGCTCAATGCGAACACCGCCCAGCCACACATGATCCCCCACACCAAATCGATGCACATCATAGCCTTGTCCTGTGCGCACATCAGGGGTTTGCAAAAACAAAACGGCCTCAGCTTTTGGCAGATCATCTGCATGGGTGATTTTGAATGTCATATCGTCTCCGACAACGATTTTTACCTCATGTCCTGCTGCCATGGCCACCGCCGCATCATCTGCCAAGCCTTTGCCTATATAGGTTCGGTGTGCGTCTAGGATGTCACCATAGTGAAAAATTTGCGGGGTTTGTGCACGCCACAAATTTTCCCGCTCTACTGCGTGGCGAATGGTGCCGTTTGTTGCCATTTGTAGCGCATCGACAACGGGCAAGGCGGCAATGGCGGCGCAATGATCTTTCATGGCGGCAATAAGTTGATTGATCACATGGCTTGGCACAAAGGGGCGGGCGGCATCGTGGATCATGACAAGGTCGGGCATTGTGTCCGTCAATGCTTCCAACCCGGCCAGCACACTTGCCTGTCTGTCTGCGCCACCTGTTACCGGCGGCAATAGATCTGGCAGCCCGATCAACGCCGCGGCCAGTTGGTCTTCCATACCGGCACCGACAACGATTTGGATTGCCTGCGGTGGTACCCCGGCAGACAAAAAACTGCGAACGGTGTGATGGATGACAGCGCGTCCGGCAATAGGCAAATATTGCTTTGGCAGGTCGGCCCCAAAACGGGTTCCGGTGCCACCGGCGACGATAACCACACTGATTGATTGTGAATTTGGCAAAACTTGCCCCTAACTTGAAACTTGCGGCAGTTTATCGAGTTATTTTGAGTTCTAAAGTCATTTATTTTGAGGTTTCTGCAGGGCCAGCTTGGCACTTGCCAGCCTCCTCGGCTTTGGCTATTATGCCCAATATTCGTGCATTTTTAAGACTGCCTAAATCGTGAGCATTATTGAAGAAAATCGGCAGAAAACGGCCATATCGTCGTCTTTGACACCCTTCCAGATCGGGCAACATGTCATTGAAACCCCTGTGCTATTGGCGCCCATGTCCGGCATTACGGATCTGCCGTTTCGGCAATTGGTGCGCCGTTTCGGTGCCGGGCTGGTTGTGTCGGAAATGATCGCCAGCCGTACCATGATCTCCCAATCGCGCGAATCTATGACCCGGGCAACAATGGCGGATGAGCCGTCCCCGCGTGTTGTCCAGCTTGCCGGATGTGATCCGGATTTGCTTGCAGAAGCTGCTGTTTTTGTTGAGGAATTGGGCGCAGATATCATCGATATCAATATGGGGTGTCCGGCCAAAAAGGTGGTGAAGGGACTTGCCGGTTCGGCGTTGATGCGTGATCTGGATCAGGCCACGCGCTTGATTGAAGCCACGGTCAAGGCGGTATCAGTGCCGGTTACGCTCAAAATGCGCACCGGCTGGGACGACGACAATCGCAACGCGCCGGAGCTTGCGCGCCGGGCAGAAAAGGCCGGTATTCAGATGCTGACCGTGCATGGCCGAACTCGCTGCCAGTTCTACAAAGGCCATGCTGATTGGGCATTCTTGCAGGAAGTGCGGGCCGCAACCAAGCTGCCGCTTATTGTGAATGGCGATATCTGTTCTGTTAAAGATGCAACGCAAGCCCTTGAATTATCGGGCGCAAATGGAATCATGGTGGGGCGTGGTGCGCAGGGCCGACCGTGGTTCTTGCAGCAATTGATCGATCATTTTGTGACCGGCCACGCCGGACCGGACCCCGACATTGAAGCGCAAGGCCAAATCGTTCTGGATCATCTAAACGCCATGTTGGTCTATTGCGGGGACCATTTGGGGGTGAGAATTTTCCGCAAACATTTGGGCTGGTATGTTGAGCGCCTGCCCGGCGGAAATGATTTTCGCGCGGCGGCTGTGCGCTTGACCGATCCCGATGCGCTGCGCACTGAGATTTCAAAGTTTTATGAAAATCAATCACTTGCAGGGGTAGCGGCATGAGTGCAACACAGCCGGCACATATATTAAGCGCGCTCGCCCATCCCGTATTGGTGATTACGGCTGACGAAAAGATTGACTACGTGAACACCGCCGCCGAACAATTTTTCTCTGCCGGGAACGCCTTGTTGATGGGGGCGCCGATCAAAAACTTCGTACCCTTTGGCAGCCCGTTATTGGAGCTGATCGCCAAGGTGCGCCGGCAGGGAACATCTGTGAATGAATATGGTGTTGATTTGGGTACGCCAAGATCAGGCCCCAGAACGGCAGATATTCAGGTTTCACGGCTGAATGAAGCGGTTGAGGACAGCGCGATAATGGTAATGCTGCTTGAACGCAATATCGCCAACACCATGGATCGGCAGCTCATCCACCGTGGCGCGGCACGGTCTGTCACGGCCATGGCCGGTATGTTGGCGCACGAAATCAAAAACCCGCTTTCCGGCATTAAGGGCGCGGCACAGTTGCTGGAATTGGATGTCGAGCCGGAAGGGCGAGAGCTCACGCGGTTGATCTGCAATGAATCTGATCGAATTTGCAAAATTGTTGATCGCATGGAGGTGTTTTCCAACCAGCGCCCGATTGAACGCAACCCGGTAAATATCCATGAGGTGTTGGATCATGTCAGCCGCCTTTCATCGGCCGGATTTGCAGAAGGTGTGGAGTTTACAGAACGTTACGACCCGTCGCTGCCGCCTGTGTTGGGCGAAAAGGATCAGCTTATTCAAGTGTTTTTGAACCTTGTTAAAAACGCCGCAGAGGCCGTGCCAGCCGAGGGCGGGCAAATCCAGCTTTCCACGGCGTATCGTTCTGGGGTGCGCATAGCCGTAGCCGGAACGAATGAGCGGCTTTCGCTGCCATTGGAGGTTTGCGTGATCGATAATGGTCCCGGCGTGCCCGAAGAATTGCGGGAACATTTGTTTGATCCGTTTGTCACAACAAAACCAAAGGGACAGGGGCTAGGGTTAGCGCTGGTTGCCAAAATTGTTGGTGATCATGGTGGTGTTATTGAATGCGAAAGCGAACGTGGGCACACAATTTTCAGAGTGCTTCTGCCCCTTCATAAAGAACAAGTCTAAAAGTTTAAGGCCAGTTAGGAACCATCATGCCAAGTGGAAAAATTTTGATTGCTGATGATGATGCCGCCATTCGCACGGTTCTCAATCAGGCGCTGGGGCGTATCGGTTATGACGTGCGCGCAACGGGCAATGCATCCACGCTTTGGCGCTGGGCTTCAGCCGGAGAAGGTGATCTTGTAATTACCGATGTGGTGATGCCCGATGAAAACGGACTTGATCTGTTGCCCCGTATCAAGAAAGTACGGCCCGAATTGCCCATTATTGTGATGAGCGCGCAAAACACCTTTATGACAGCCATAAAGGCGGCTGAGCGCGGTGCCTATGAATACTTGCCCAAGCCATTTGATTTGGGGGAGTTGACGCAAGTTGTTGATCGCGCACTTTCCAAGCCAAGTCGTGGTGGAGAGGACACAACCGTCGACCAACTAGAGGAGGATGGCAAGCTTCCGCTTATCGGACGGTCTCCGGCTATGCAGGATATTTACCGGGTGCTTGCGCGGTTAATGGGCACTGACCTGACCGTCATGATTTCCGGTGAATCCGGAACGGGCAAAGAGCTGGTAGCAAAAGCCCTGCACGAATATGGCAAGCGCAGTGCCGGACCCTTCGTGGCGGTAA
This sequence comes from Alphaproteobacteria bacterium, assembly GCA_049609145.1. Taxonomy (GTDB): domain Bacteria; phylum Pseudomonadota; class Alphaproteobacteria; order SPJN01; family SPJN01; genus JBMYYF01. The sequence goes on along the minus strand of JBMYYF010000008.1, from coordinate 155,702 downwards.
ACATGGCAGCTATTCCCCGGGAATTGATTGAGAGCGAACTGTTTGGCCATGAAAAAGGCGCGTTCACCGGGGCCAACTCAAAAAGCGCGGGACGTTTTGAGCAGGCCGAAGGCGGCACACTTTTTCTGGATGAAATCGGCGACATGCCACTGGAAGCCCAAACCAGATTGCTGCGGGTGTTACAGGAAGGCGAGTACACCACGGTTGGCGGGCGTAAGCCGATTAAAACAGATGTGCGCATTATTGCTGCAACCAATCGTGACCTGCGCCAGTTGATCCGACAGGGCTTGTTCAGGGAAGATCTGTTTTATCGGTTGAATGTTGTGCCGCTGCGCCTGCCGCCGCTGCGCGAACGTTCGGAAGATATTCCTGATCTGGTAAGGCATTTTTTGAGCCAAGCTGAGTCAGAAGGGCTGCCGACAAAACGCATCGAAACAGATGCGATTGAACTAATGCGGCAGCATAGCTGGCCCGGCAATGTGCGAGAGCTTGAAAATTTGGTGCGCCGTTTGACGGCTATTTATACGGAAGAGGTGGTGACAACTGCCATTATCCGGCAAGAACTTGTAGAGGCTTCGCAATCACAAAATTCAGGCAATGATGCTCCGCCAACCGATGCCGATAGTCTTTCAGCAACGGTGGAGCATCATTTACTGCGATACTTTAATGCCCACGGGGATGAGCTGCCACCAGCCGGGTTGTATGACCGGATTGTGCGCGAAGTAGAAAGGCCGCTTATTTCTATGGCCTTGGGTGCCACCAGGGGCAATCAATTGAAGGCGGCGGCCTTGTTGGGGCTAAACAGAAACACCTTGCGTAAGAAAATCCGCGATTTGGACATTCAAGTTGTCCGTGGGTTGAAGGGGTAGGCGAATATCACGAAATGAGTGATGTAATTTTGCCACGCTTGTGATATTCAGGACGCAGTTACGTATCGTTCAGTGATTCTTGCAAGAGCAAGATCTGCGTGAGGCCCATCCATGGCGGAAACCGCGCCTAATTCAGTGCAGCAAGTAGGGGAAGAAAACTGGCCTGATCAGTCGGGCCGTTTCCGTGACCGCATTGCCCCTTATGGCCTGCGCGGCAGGGCAACCGTTTTCTTGGCGGGTTTGGCCTTTGTTTCAGGGCTCGTCACCTATGGCACGGCCACGGGCTATTTACCGATTTCAAATCAAGCCCAAGTGATGGGCTGGTTGTTGGCGGGCAATGTGTTGATCACATTGTTGCTTGCCGGGTTGATTGGGGCCTCGGCCATTCGGATCTGGTATGCGCGCCGCCGCGGGGTTGCAGGGGCGCGTCTCCATGGCCGCTTGGTTGGTCTTTTTGCGCTGGTTGCCGTAGTGCCTTCGTTGGTCGTGGCCGGTTTTTCCGCCGCAACACTCGAACTGGGATTACAGGCTTGGTTCTCAGATCGTGTGTCACTGGTGATGACAAATTCTGTCGCGGTTGCTGATCGGTATCTGGCAAATGAGCGCGAGCAATTGCAGCGTGATTCCATCGCGCTTACACCAAAGCTGTCAGCGTTGTTCGAGACGGGCAGGGTAAACCTGCCGACGGTGCAACGCTTGTTATCGGATGAAGCCAACAGACGTGATCTGGATTATGGCGTTGTTTTTTCGGTTGATAGCAAAATATTCGCCTTGATCAGCCGCACCCCGCAGGAAGGTACCATTGAAGTGCCTGACCGCGAGTTGCTGGAAAAAATTGATGACAAGCAGATTGTGATTACAACCGACCCAAAATCGGGCCGAGCCTTGGCGCTTTCCCGGCTCGGGGAACGGCCCATCTTTATGGTAATCGGTCGTGACGTGGATGAACTGACGCTGGCCCATGTATCACGCACACAGGAGGCCGCAGGGGATTACCAAACACTGGAATCGCGACGCAATACGATACAAATCGGTTTTGCGGCATTCTACCTGTTGGTTTCGCTACTGGTGTTGCTTTCTGCCATTTGGCTTGGGCTTTGGTTTGCGGATCAATTGGTAACGCCCATCGGGTCCTTGATCGGAGCTGCGGGGCGGGTACGTGATGGGGATTTGGCTGTTCATCTGGATGACAAGGCCAAGGATGAAGACATTGAAACGTTGCGACGAACCTTTAATGCGATGACGGCTCAACTACGTGCCCAGCGGGACGCTTTGGTTGATACGGCAGATGAATTGGATGAACGCAGACAATTTACAGAAGGCGTTTTAAGCGGTGTATCAGCTGGCGTGTTGGGACTTGATGAAAACGGGCAGATCACCCTTGCCAATCGTTCTGCTGTAGAGATGTTGGAAAAGACAGACGCGGAGCTGGTCGGACGCAAATTGTCGGAGGCCGTGCCGGAACTTGCAGCCATGTTTGAAGAAGCACAGCGCCGCAGTGCCCGGTCGGAAGGGGATGTGGCGATACCCGTTGCCGATGACCAGCGCCGGCTGCATGTGCGTGTGCGCCCACAGGATGAATCGCACATGCATAGCGGTGGTTTTATTGTGACATTCGATGACGTGACGCAATTGGTCTCGGCTCAGCGCATGGCCGCATGGGCCGATGTCGCGCGCCGTATTGCCCATGAAATCAAAAACCCGCTCACGCCCATTCAATTGTCGGCAGAGCGGTTGCGACGAAAATATAGCGGCCAACTTGAAGATCCGAAAGTTTTCGACAGTTGTACCGAAACCATCGTTCGTCACGTCGGTGAAATTGGTAAAATGGTGGACGAGTTTTCATCTTTCGCGCGTATGCCGCAGCCGGTTATTCGCGAAGAAAATGCTGCGGAACTCGTGCGCCAAGCGGTTTTCCTTCAAGATGTGGCTCATAGCGAAATCGATTTCAAAGTGCTTGCACCGGAAGACCCCATTATTCTTCAGTGTGATCGCAGGCTGGTCGGGCAAGCTCTTACCAATCTTTTAAAGAACGCGGTTGAAGCATTGGAAGAATCTCCCGCTGATCTCTTTATCGATACAAGTCGGTGCATTGAGGCAAGCATATCGGTTGGTGAAAAGCACATCGACATTGCCATTCAGGATAATGGGCCGGGCTTGCCTGCTGATGTGCGCCACAATTTAACGGAACCATATGTGACAACCCGCGAGAAGGGAACGGGGCTGGGGCTGGCGATTGTAACGAAAGTTATGGAAGACCATGGCGGCGAACTCAGCTTGGAAGATGCCGTTGGTCAAAGGGGGGCGTTGATGCGCTTGCGCTTTCCCAAACAGGGGCAGGCGAAACAGCTAGCGAAGAAAACGGGCGAGATCCCTGCAAGAGGAAACTAAGGAATGGCACAAGAAGTCCTGATTGTTGATGATGAAGTCGATATCCGCGAGCTGGTTTCCGGCATTTTGGAGGATGAGGGGTTTGCAACCCGCACAGCCTCTGATGCTGATACGGCACTGGCGGCGCTGAATGCCCGTATGCCATCCCTTATGGTGCTTGACATATGGCTCAAAGGTAGTCGGCTGGATGGGCTTGAACTGCTGGAGGAAGTGAAGGCGGAATGGCCGGATCTGCCGGTCGTCATTATCTCCGGCCATGGCAATATCGAAACAGCGGTCGCGGCCATCAAAAAGGGGGCCTACGATTTTGTTGAAAAGCCCTTTCAGGCAGACCGTTTAATTTTGCTGATCGAGCGCGCCATAGAAGCAAATAGATTGCGCGCCGAGATTGCGGATCTAAAACGACGTGGCGATCATATTGGCGAGCTGATAGGGGAATCCACAGCGGTAGCTGAATTGCGCGCCGCCATAGACAGAATTGGCCCCACCAATAGCCGGGTATTGATTACCGGCGCGGCCGGGTCGGGCAAAGAGGTTGTGGCCCGTGCTATTCACGCCGCATCACCACGTGAGAACGGCCCCTTCATTGTTATCAATGCCGCCACGCTTGCACCCGAACGCGTTGAGGAAGAATTGTTTGGTATTGAAGGCGAACCTGGGGCGTCGCGCCGCGTGGGCGTGTTTGAACGGGCGCATGGCGGCACGCTCTATATTGATGAAGTATCCGAAATGCCGCGTGAAACGCAAAGCAAGGTATTGCGGGTGCTGGTAGATCAAAAGTTCACCCGCCTTGGCGGCGATACGGTTGTTGAAGTTGATGTGCGGGTTATTTCCTCATCCAGCATTGATTTGCCCGGCGCTATCCAGAACGGTTTGTTCAGAGAAGACCTGTATCATCGTCTTAATGTCGTGCCGCTGACAGTTCCGCGATTGGCTGCACGACGTGAAGACATCCCAATGTTGGTGGAGCATTTCATGCACCGGGCAGCCGATGGTATGGGGGTTGGGGCCAAACCGCTTAGTGAGCACAATTTGGCCGTTTTGCAGGCCCATAGCTGGCCCGGCAATGTGCGGCAACTGCGCAATATTGTTGAACGGTTGCTGATACACGGCACCGACGACGTTGCAGCGGTGCTTGCGTCAGACATGTTGTCGGCTGAACCGACTGGCGGGCGCATTGCGATCGCTGAAGAATTATTGGCCTTGCCCTTGCGAGAGGCCCGGGAAAGTTTCGAACGAGAATATCTGCAATCTCAAATGGAGCGGTTCCGCGGAAATGTATCGCGGACGGCAGGGTTTGTCGGCATGGAGCGTTCGGCTTTGCATCGCAAGTTGAAATCACTGGGGCTTGGTGGTGATAGAAACAAACTGGATGACGAGGCCGCAACCGATGAAAGCGCCGCCTAACGGGTTTCCAAGTTTTTGTCCAAACGCCCAGCTAAATCTTGAATGAATTGCCAGGCCACCCGGCCTGAGCGCGCGCCGCGGGTGGTCGCCCACTCCAATGCCTCTGCACGGGTTTGGTCCCACGGAGCGTTCAGCCCATAAGATTCGCAATATTCCTGAACCATCTCCAGATAGGTGTCTTGGGTGCACTTATGAAAGCCAAGCCAAAGACCGAAGCGGTCCGACAGGGAGACCTTTTCTTCCACAGCTTCCGACGGGTTGATGGCCGTAGAGCGCTCGTTTTCGAGCATATCGCGCGGCATCAGGTGCCGACGATTCGAGGTTGCGTAAAACAGCACGTTTTCAGGCCGACCTTCCAGCCCGCCCTCCAGAACGCTTTTAAGGGATTTGTAGCTCGCATCTTCCTCTTCAAACGAAAGGTCATCGCAAAGCAGTAAAACCCGTTTATCGGTTCTACGCAGAAACCCAAGCAAAACAGGTAGTGTCGGGATATCTTCCCGATGGATTTCAACGAGTGTGAGGGCGTCTGCGCCCAATTTATCCACGACGGCACCGTGGGCGGCCTTTACCAGTGAACTTTTGCCCATGCCGCGCGCGCCCCATAGCAGCGCGTTGTTGGCGGCGAATCCCTTGGCAAACCGAAGGGTGTTGGCGCACAGCAGTTCTTTCACCTGATCTATGCCCTTCAAGGCATCAATCGGCATACGATTTACCTTCTCGACAGCCATGAGCTGATCGGGCGGCTGCCATATATAGGTGTTGCAGCCTTCTTGCAGGCTCAGTGAGGGGCGCACTGGCGGAGCCAAACGCTCCAACGCGGCGGCAATCTGTTTCAGCGTCTCGTCTACATTCTCAGGCATTTGGGCCTTATGATTGGGCCAGCGCGCCGCGTCAAGGGGGTGTGTGGCGGGTGAACCCGAAATTCAGGTCATTCGGCTCCCTTGCAATCGGGGGCAGGGCGGCTATAGTCCGCGCGAAATGTCCAAATCTGAAATCCGGCGCTTAAGGCCCGGATATGCCCGGAGAATACTTAACAATGCTCGTAACCCCAGCTTTTGCACAAGCCGCAGGCGGCGCAGGTGGTACCGATTTGATCACCTCGCTTTTGCCGATCGTCTTTATTTTCGTCATTTTCTACTTTTTGTTGATCCGTCCACAACAGAAGCGCCAAAAAGAGCACACTGCAATGGTCAACGCTGTAAGCCGTGGCGACGTGGTTGTTACCGCTGGCGGCTTGGTGGGCAAATGTATCAAGGTCCATGACGAAGAAATTGAAGTTGAAATCGCCAAAGATGTAAAAGTGCGAGTCGTTAAAGGCACTTTGGCTGATGTTCGCTCAAAAACTGAACCGGCAAACGACGCCAAATAGATAAGAAGTCATTATGCTCTATTTCGCTCCATGGAAGACCGCATTGATCGGCATTACCGTTTTGCTCGGTCTTGTTTTTGTTCTGCCCAATGCTCTTGATCGCAGCACGCTGGAAAATTGGCCGGGTTTCCTGCCAAACAAACAAATAAACTTGGGGCTTGATCTTCAAGGCGGCTCGCATCTTTTACTAGAGGTAGAAGTAGATGCGGTTGTGTTGGAGCGCCGTGAAGCGATTATTGATGACGTACGGGATGCCTTGCGCGCCGCCAAAGTTGGCTATCGCAATTTGGGCCTGAACGACACGGGTGTTGAGGTTACAATTCGCGAAGGCGAAGACTATGAGGTGGGTCTCGCCGCGCTCAAGGGGCTATCACAGCCATTGGGTGGCTATTTGATGGCCAGCGGTGTTGGCCGCGACTTGGCTATTGAGGAACTGGACAACAGGCGGGTGTCGTTGTCGCTTACCCCAGAAGCGATTGAAAAAATGGGTCAGTTGGCGGTGCAACAATCAATAGAGATTGTGCGTCGACGGATTGATGAGCTGGGCACACGCGAACCTACAATTCAACGTCAAGGCAGTGACCGTATTTTGGTTCAGCTGCCCGGTGTTGATGACCCTGATCGCATTAAATCCCTTTTGGGTAAAACCGCTAAACTTGCCTTCCGTATGGTGAACGAAAGCTACACTCCGCAAGATATTGCTGCGGGCAAGGTGCGGGGGCGTACTGAGGTGTTGCCCGATGACGAAAATCAGGATTTCAACTGGGCCATCTATAAGCGGGTAATTGTATCGGGTGAAAGCCTTGTGGATGCGCAGCCCGGTGTTGATAGCCAAACAAATGAACCGGTGGTAAATTTTCGCTTTGACTCTGCCGGGGCCCGTCGCTTTGGTGATGCGACGCGCAAAAATGTTGGCAAACCTTTTGCCATTGTGTTGGACGGTCGTGTGATTTCTGCACCTGTTATCAGGGAGCCCATTTTGGGTGGCACGGGTCAAATCAGTGGCAGCTTTACATTTGAAAGCGCAAATGATCTGGCGGTTCTGTTGCGTGCTGGTGCATTGCCGGCCCCGTTGACCATATTGGAAGAACGCACCGTTGGGCCGGACCTAGGGGCTGATTCTATCGCTGCGGGCAAGATCGCCTGCCTGATCGCCTTTTTGGGGGTCATGGTCTATATGGGATTGGCTTACGGCCCGTTTGGCCTGTTTGCAAATGGTGCGTTGATTATCAATCTGGCGATGTTGGGGGGCGTGCTTTCCTTATTCCAGGCAACGCTTACTTTGCCCGGTATTGCAGGCATTGTTTTGACTATCGGTATGGCCGTGGACGCGAATGTGCTTATCTTTGAACGCATACGTGAGGAACTTGCCAATGGTAAGTCGCCGCTTAACGCGGTGGATGCCGGATATTCCCGGGCGCTTGGCACCATTTTGGACGCGAATATTACGACCTTTATTGCCGCTGCCATTTTGTTTGCGATTGGCTCTGGCCCAATCAAAGGGTTTTCAGTCACATTGGCGATCGGGATTGCGACATCCGTATTCACTGCCTTCACATTAACACGCCTGTTGGTGGCAAGCTGGCTCAAAGCCCGCCGCCCGGCGCAATTGGTCGTTTAGGGAAAAACTCATGCGTATTCGTCTTGTTTCCCAGCACACTGAGTTCAAGTTTGTTCGCTTGCGGCAAATGGCATTTGTCTTCTCGCTGGCTTTGGCGGTCGCATCTGTGGCGTTGTTTTTTGTGCGTGACTTGAACTACGGCATTGATTTCCGGGGTGGCACGATGATCGAGGCAGGCTTTGCCGAAGCTTCTGATTTGACCTCTATCCGCGAAACCGTAACGGCACTGAACTTGGGTGATGTCGCGGTGCAGGAGTTTGGTACTACTACAGATGTATTGATACGGGTGGAGCAGCAAACCGGTGGGGATGCCGTTCAACAAAACGTAGTTGATACTGTCAAAAATGCCCTCAGCGCCAAGTGGCCTGATGTTTCCTATCGTCGGGTTGAGGTTGTGGGGCCGAAGGTTTCCGGTGAATTGATCGAGGCCGGTGCCCTCGCTGTCGGGCTGGCTGTGATGGCCATGCTGGTTTACATCTGGTTTCGGTTTGAATGGCAATTTTCCGTCGGCGCCGTGGTGGCATTGGTACATGATGTGGTTTTGACCATTGGCATGTTTGCTCTGACCGGGCTTGAGTTCAATTTGTCCATCATCGCCGCCATTCTGACAATCGTCGGCTATTCGATGAACGATACTGTGGTGGTGTATGATCGGGTGCGGGAGAACTTACGAAAATATAAGAAAAAACCGCTGGCTGATTTGCTGGATTTGTCCATCAACGACACCCTGTCGCGCACGACCATGACCTCTTTAACTACCTTATTGGCCCTTGGCGCGTTGTACGTATTCGGCGGTGAGGTTATTCGTGGTTTTACAGCCGCCATGATATGGGGCGTGGTAGTTGGCACCTATTCATCCATTTTTGTAGCCGCGCCAATATTGCTGGTGCTGGGTGTAAAACGTGACTGGTCAGAGGAAGGCGCGGCGGCGCCCCAAAACCAAAGCTAGGTTTTGAAATGGAGCTAAATGAAACTCAGTTTGGCGACGGGATTCATCTGCTGGGTTACGGAAATGGCGGTTTCCGCCTTTCCGGTGATCAGGTTCATGAGGGATCGCTCTTACTATTGCCGGATGGTCCGTTGGCGATCAAACTGTCATCGGTTGCGGAGATGGACCTAGAACTCGCTGAGTTTATCAAGCAGGCAGCGCCGCAATTTGACGTTTTGTTGGTGGGATGTGGTGATCGCATCGCCCCCATGCCCCCAAAGGTTCGTCAGATATTGGACGCAGCAGATATACCGTTTGATCTGATGGATACGGGTGCGGCGTGTCGGACTTTTAATGTATTGCTGGCAGAGGAACGTCGCGTAGCAGCCTTGCTGATTGCAATGGCATAGCATGATGTCCAGCAACCTATACCAATCACTATATGATGGGTTTTGCGGTCAGTTGGATCAGCCAGCATTGATTTTAACCGATAATCATACGATTTCATACCGCCGGTTGGATGAGCTGAGCGCGCGCTTTGCAGGTGCGCTGAAGGCTCATGGCGTGCGACCGGGTGATCGTGTAACGGTGCAGGTCGACAAGTCGGTTGGCAATGTCGCTCTTTATCTTGCTGCCTTGCGTATGGGGGCAGTATTTCAACCGCTTAACACTGGCTACACCAAGGCTGAAATTCAGTTTTTTGTGGCAGATGCCAACCCCACTTTGTTTGTATGTCGCCCTGAAGATGAAACCCGATACGCCGATCTTGACGTTAATCTGGTGCCTATGGGCGCCTCGAGCGATTGTGGACTATGGGCGCAAGCGCTTGAGAGCGCACCGGATTTCGACATCTTCGCTTGTTCGCCGGATGATCTTGCCGCCATCTTATATACCTCCGGCACGACGGGACGGCCGAAGGGCGCGATGCTAACCCATGGCAATTTGGGCAGTAATGCCAGCATACTGGTCGCTTTGTGGGGGTTCAGCGCAGATGATGTACTGTTACATGCCCTCCCCATTTTCCATGTCCACGGGCTATTTGTTGCACTGCATTGCGCCATGATGGTAGGCGCACAAATGTTGTTTCACGAGGCGTTTGAAGCAAAAACTGTCCGTCGCGACTTGTCACGCACCACCGTCTTAATGGGGGTGCCGACATTCTATACACGGCTGATGGCATTGCCTGATTTTGGTCCCGGTGATTGTGCTGCCATGCGATTGTTTATTTCAGGTTCCGCACCGATGACCGCTGAGGTTCATGCCGCGTTTGAACAGGCAAGTGGTCACAAAGTGCTGGAACGTTATGGCATGACAGAAACCGGCATGATCACCTCAAATCCGTTGGTGGGTGAACGCATTGCAGGAACCGTAGGGTTTGCACTACCGGGCACAGAGATCCGCGTGGCCGACGAAAGTGGTGTGCCCTTGCCTACAGGGCATACAGGGATTGTCGAGGTTAAGGGGCCGAATGTCTTTCCCGGCTATTGGCAGTTGCCAGATAAAACAGCGCAGGAATTTCGCGCCGATGGCTTTTTCATCACCGGCGATATGGGCGTGCAAGACGCCGAAGGACGTTTGACCCTGGTTGGTCGTGCGAAAGACCTTATCATCTCAGGTGGATACAATATTTACCCAACCGAGATCGAAAGCGTATTGGATGCGTTGCCGGAGGTGAAGGAAAGTGCGGTGATTGGAGCCCCCCATGCCGATTTGGGGGAAGGCGTGGTTGCTGTGTTGGTTGCAACCTCCAGCCCCTTAACGGACAAAGAAATTTTGAGCGCACTGGAAACCGAATTGGCGCGTTTCAAATTGCCTCGACGGCTATTTTGGGTTGATGATCTTCCACGCAACGCGATGGGAAAAGTGCAGAAGAAGTCGCTGCGTGAAACTTACAAATCGGCCTATGAAAGCTGAACGCTTGCCGCGCCCAACCCGGCTATGTCAATTTTAGCTGTGTTGCCAGCTTTCAAGATGATGTTGGAAGAGGCCGTTGAACAACCTGCTGCGGCTCCGGTGAAAATCATTTCTCCCGCCATAAGGGGCGTGGTTTTTGAGGCTTGATGAACCAGCGCCGCAAGTGAATGTGTAAGACCATCCGTATCACCTATGCCAATTGTAACGGCGTCCACCTCTATGCTGACTTCGCGGCAATACGGGTCTTCGCACATTTCACCCGGCATGTACGTGCCACAGATCAGGTAATGGTTCGCTGGGTTTGAAACATCTTCCAGCAATAGCGCGGGTAAATAGCCGCCGATATAGTCCATGCCATCATCTTCATCTACCTGTGCGCAGGTTTCGGTCACCACAAAAGCAAGGCCCGCTTCAAAGGTGAAAGCGGCATTGCCGATCGCAAGGGAGGCCCCGCTTTCATGTGCCGCAAATCTGTTTAGAAAGCGGGTGGGGGCGGTGTGCCGATAGTTTTCGGGCAGCTTGTTTAATCGCAACAATCGACGAAGCGGGGCAACAAGACGTGCCCAAAGGCCGTGCATTTGAACGCGTGCATAATGCTGCTGGGCAATCACATGATCACCATGGGCTTCCATTACTCTTATATTTTCCGGCACTTGAACCACGGTTAGTCTTCCAGCAATTGCGAAACCAATGATAGGCGGTTAGGCTGGGCTATTCGCTATTTCACTAAAGGTCAAGCATATGAACCCGCGCACCTTGTTTTCCAATTCTGTTCGGCTGGAATATGAAGGCCAAATCGCGCGCCTTGTCATTATGCGTGAAGAGATGAACAACGCAATTGATCAAGATACCCGCATGGCATTGATGGAGGCGCTGGATGCAATTGAAGACACCGCCGATTTCAAGGTTCTGGTCATCGAGGGGGAGGGTGAGGACACATTCTCTGTTGGGCTGGATGTTGGGGAACTGGCAACGCTCACCGCGCCCGAGGTGCGAGATCTGGCAGAACGCGCCCGGCAATTGCACGAACGTATTGCCAATTTTCGTTTGCCCACCGTAGCGGCCATTCGCGGGGCGTGTACCGGTGCAGGGCTGGAACTTGCCTTGCATTGCGATATTCGTTTTGCGCGGGACGATGCGCGATTTGGACTTCCCGGCGTAAATATTGGGCTTGTGTCCGGTGGAGGATCATTGGCACGGCTGGCTGCCTTGATCGGGGCAGGCCCGGCCCGTGCGCTGGCGATGACAGGAGGCATTATCTCGGCTGAACGGGCCTTCATGCTGGGACTGATTACCAATGTATTGGGAGATGATGATTTTGATGAAGGCATCACAGGGCTGGCCCAACATATTAGCGGACTATCATCGGCGGCGGTACAATCCAGCAAACAGCTTCTCAACGAAGCGATGAACACCCCATCAACCGAAATGGGATTGCGCGGTGTTGAAGCCTTTGTCGATTGCTTTGAAGCCGGAGACGCGCAAGAGCAATTGGCGCGCGTATATGGTGGCCCCTTGCCAGATGTAACGGTTCACTAATATTTGGCTGCTCGGCCTTACCTTACCTAGTCGGCATTTGCGACTTCAGACCCGGGCATCGTGTGTCGTGACAGTATTGCAATGAGGCTTTGGTCGCCTTGCGCACTGCCCAGTCGGCTGCGATAGGGCAATATGGCTTCTGTTACGCGTTGCACATAATTGCGTGTTTCCGTGAAGGGAATGTGTTCTACCCAATCAATCGCCGAAATCTCATCTGTGCGCGGGTCACCATAATCCTTTAGCCATCTGTCCACACGATGGGGGCCGGCATTGTAGGCCGCAATAGCCAGAATATAACTGCCATCAAACCGCTCAATCATCTGCGAAAGATATGAAGCGCCAAGCAACAAATTGTAGGCGGGATCATTTAGCAGACCTTCAGGGCGATAGGTGATCCCGATATTTTTGGCAACAAGCCGGGCGGTTCCAGGCATCAACTGCATAAGCCCGCGTGCACCCGCATGGCTTTTGGCATCTACCTTAAAGGCGCTTTCCTGCCGTTGGATGGCATAGATCAACGCTTCTTCCGGCAGCAGGGCAACGGCCTCACTCATATTTCCGTATCCGGGCGTTACGTCAACAGGGTAGGCCGCATCAGGCAGGCTAACATGTTGCCAGCTCGCTTCACGGGCAATACGCAACATCAGGTCTGGGCGATTGATTGATTTCGCCAAACCGGCAAGGCTTTCAAAATCAGCGGATGTTTCCGCGGTTTGGCGCATATGATGCAAGAACCGCCCGACAAGTTTATTTTCCCCGACAGAATCCAGATAACGCACAACAGTAACCAATTCATTGGCTTTGGTTGGCGCTTTGGATGCGTTTGCCTGCGTCAACTGCCGTGGTGGAGGGGCAAGACCTGTTTGAGCAGATATCCGGTCTTGGGCCAATTGACCGTAATATGTATCAGGGTGTTTGGCGGCTTTGACGTACCATGTAACGGCTGTGTCGGCGCGCCCCAAACGATTTGCTGTTTCAGCCAACCAAAAGGTGGCCCGGGCGATCGAGATCGGGCGTTTTACATTCTCAAATAGTCGTCTGAAATGTCGTGCGGCCTGCACCGGCTTATCAAGATGATATAGCGATAGCCACCCGGCCAAAAACTCGGCGTCTGCAAAATCGCCACCGGGAACTAAACCGTGCTGGGCAGTAATTTTATACGCCTTCTCATAGTCCTTGGTTTTGATGAAGTGGCGTCCCAAAATACGGCGCTCAATCCACACTTGGTCAGGTCGCCCAAATGCGTCTAGAGAGCCTGAATAGTTCAGCAGCAGTTCTGCCGCATCGTCGTTTCGGTTCTTTTTGCGGCGAAACCGGGCGCGCTCATATAGCAGGCCGGGGTCATTGTGTAGAGACGCAGGCACTCGTTCAATATGGTAATCCACGCCTTTTTCGCTGCGTATCAAGGCCAGACGAGCGCGGCCTAGTTTCTTGTATTCCCCCACCACGCGCTCCAGCTGGCGGGCCGCGGCTTCTGACTTGCGGTCCCAAAGCAGACGATCCAACCGGGCTTGATGATCTGATTGGCGCAATAACCGGTCGTGTGCCGCGAAAAACTTCTTTTCATCGGCGGCGGACAAATTGTTTTCCAGCCAGATTTCCCGAATAAGCGCGGCGGCTTGTCCGCCTTTACCTTGCCGGCGCTGTAACAAGGCAAGTTGCTCACGGCCTTTGGCGGTTAATGGGGGATGCACAGCAAACCACTGATTTAGAACAGCATCACCTTCATTGCCGGTGATCTGGCGTTCAGCCCTATGACGCACCAACTCCATGCCGGGCCAGTGCACATGCGTATCAAGAAAAGTGGCGGTGCGTTCAAAGGGCTCATTGTTGGTGCGTGCCCGAAAATACAGCCATTCGATTACCTTGGCGAGCACAGGATTTTTGGCTTGTGCCGCCTTGCTGCGCGCTTCTTTCCATTGATAGCGGCGGGCAGCCGCAAAAGCCCCGCGATACAGCGCAGCATCTTCGAATGACAACAGCGCCCCGCCATAGGCCGGGCGCCCATGGGGACGCGGCACATGGCTTGAACCACTTTGGCTCACAAAGCTTGGCCGGGCCGTGGGGAAGGCGGTGGTATCTGCCAATATGGCCCCAGGCAGCACGCAAAGGGCTGCTGATATCACCAAAACCTGTTTCAAACGATGCACACATATCTCCTACTGAGAGGTCGCAGTTTATGGATGAATGCCGCACTTGTCATGCAATCTAGGGCTTCGATCGCCATATTGTGATCTTGCTGCCACATCTTTGCAGAGCGCGGCAATGGGTACGCATGGAAAGGCTTTAATTTCAGTAGATAGGGGGCTATTGTCCCGCTCCATCTGCCGCTTGGCAGATATAAATTTAGACAGTCAACATTAAGGGAGAGCCACAATGTTCAAGGGCTCCATCACCGCACTGATTACACCGTTCCGTGAAGATGGATCGGTGGATGACAAAACATTTCAGCGCTTTGTTGACTGGCAGGTCAAGGAAGGCACCCATGGTCTTGTTCCATGCGGCACCACTGGCGAAAGCCCGACCCTTAGCCATGATGAACACAAAAGGGTCGTAGAACTCACCATTGAAGCCGCAGATGGCCGTGTGCCGGTTATGGCAGGCACGGGCTCAAACAGCACAGAAGAGGCCGTGGCGCTGACCCGTCATGCAGCGGAAGCAGGCGCAAAAGGCGCTTTGGTCGTTGTGCCCTATTACAACAAGCCAAACGCGGAAGGGCTTTATCAGCATTATAAAGCGGTTGCCGCTTCGGCAGATATTCCCATTTATATCTATAATATCCCAGGCCGCTCGGTCATTACGATGGATGTAGAAACGATGGCGCGGTTGGCCCAACTGCCGAATATCACCGGGGTGAAAGATGCGACCGCGGAACTGGATCGTGTCAGCCTGCAACGTATTGCCTGTGGCGAGAGTTTCGCACAGATTTCAGGGGAAGACGGCACGGCCCTTGCGCATACAGCGCATGGCGGGGTGGGCTGCATTTCGGTTAGTGCCAATGTGGCCCCCAAGGAATGTGCAGCCTTTCAAAACGCCTTGATGGCAGGCGATTTCAAAACCGCGCTTGAGTGGCAGGATCGGCTTATGCCACTGCATGATGCTATGTTCTGTGATACCAGCCCCGGTCCGGTAAAATATGCTGTTGCCAGCCGTGGTCTGTGCGCCGAGCATCTGCGCCTGCCATTGGTACCACCGGCAGAAGCCGCGCGCAAAAAAGTGCGTGA
Source organism: Alphaproteobacteria bacterium (assembly GCA_049609145.1). Taxonomy (GTDB): domain Bacteria; phylum Pseudomonadota; class Alphaproteobacteria; order SPJN01; family SPJN01; genus JBMYYF01. The sequence goes on along the minus strand of JBMYYF010000008.1, from coordinate 140,440 downwards.
TGCCATGGCGGCGCTGGGTCTTTCACGCGCAATGTAATTGGAAAGGTGATCGCAAGGTCATTCGATTGTTATGGCAGGCAAAAACAAGGGCAAAAAAAGCAGCCTGCGCAGCGATGGCGTTGTTGCGGAAAACCGCAAGGCCCGTCACCAATATACTATTGAAGACACGGTAGAGGCGGGGTTGGCCCTGACTGGCACCGAGGTTAAATCCCTGCGCGCCGGGCGGGCCAATATCGCCGAGGCCCATGCCGTGATTGATCCCGATGGTGCCAAGCTGTTGAACGCCGATTTCCCCCCTTACACGCACGGCAATCTAAATAATCACCCGCCGCGCAGGCCGCGCCCTCTTTTGCTACACAAAAAAGAGATGGAGAAACTGCGTGGCCTCATTCAACGGGAAGGCATGACCTTGGTGCCTCTTAAGCTGTATTTCAACAATCGCGGTATCGCCAAGCTGTTATTGGGGCTGGCCAAGGGTAAAAAAATGACCGATAGGCGCGAAACAGTCAAAAAACGTGATTGGGAGCGCGACAAAGGTCGGCTCATGCGTAACAAGGGCTAGCCATGGCGGATGATAACAAAACCGGACTATTGGGTAGCGTCAGGCAAGCATTCGTCCAACGTAAAATGGCCCGCGCTGAACGCCAGCACCTGATAACGGGTGAGGCGGATGAAAACCGCATTAACCGTCTGCCACCGGGGCAAAGACAAGTTGAAAATTGGCCCGTTCTGGATTTGGGCGTGCAGCCCAGCATTGACCCTGCAAGTTGGTCCTTGCGTATCGACGGATTTGTTCTGAACAGCCAGGAACTGGATTTTGCGGCGCTAAAAGCGTTGCCCGTTCATGAACAGGTGTGTGACATGCACTGCGTTACGGCGTGGAGCCGTTTTGACAATCGTTTCACTGGCGTATCTACCAAAACACTGCTGGATGCTGTCCAGCCGCTTCCATCTGCACAGCATGTGATTTTTCACGGGGCCGATGGCTACACAACCAACGTTTCGCTGGAAGCCTTCAGCGCTCCTGATGCCATGTTGGCCTATGCACATGATGGCCAGCCGATAACCCGTGACCACGGCGGTCCGGTACGTATGCTGCTGCCCCAATGGTATTTGTGGAAAAGCGCCAAATGGATCACGCGGATTGAGTTTTCGGATGTCGATAAGCCCGGCTTCTGGGAAGTGCGGGGCTATCATAATGAAGGCGACCCATGGGGCGAAGAACGCTATAGTTAGTCCAAACAGGGAGGACTTCGTATGAGCGACAAGACCAAAACAGGTGGCTGCCTATGTGGCGCGGTGCGCTATGAACTAACGCAGGATTTGTTGGGCATGGGCCAATGCCATTGCCGCGATTGCCAAATTGTGGCCGGCGGCTCGCCCGCGCATGTGGTGCTGGTACCAACCGGCTCTATCAAGGTAACCGGTGAGCTTAAAGAGTTCCGTACAACGGCAGCCAATGGCAATACGCCAGCGCGTAAGTTCTGCCCCGAATGCGGCACTCATTTGTTCAGTGCGCCCGGTGGTGAGTCGCCGTTAGAGGTTGTGAAGGTTGGCACATTGGATGATCCGTCCAATTACGTCTCAACTGCGGTATTGTGGACCTCTTCGGCCCAGCCCTGGCACAGCATTCCTAAAGGGGCCGCCACGTTCGAGAAAGATATCGGCTAGTCGAAATAGCTGCGGGCTGTCTCAAACACGTCGTGGAACATTTGTTCGGTCAAGCGCCCGGTATTGGTGTTGTAGCGACTACAATGATAGCTATCGATCATCATCACAGTTCGGCCATCAGCCAATGTCAGGTCATGTGCCGCGTTGTGCCCAAATTTGTGGGCTGACAATTTGCAGCCAAAGCTGCGCAGTACTGCATCATGCGCAATGCGGCCAAGCGCAATAATCACGGCTAATTTCGGCAAGGCCGCCATCCTTGACACGAGGAAGGGTCTGCACGCGGTTGCTTCGGCAGCGGTGGGTTTGTTCTGGGGCGGCACACAGCGCACCGCATTGGTGATCATCGCGTCCTCCATTTGCAATCCATCATCGGGGTGCGAATCATACAGCCCGGAGGCAAACCCATATTTCAGCAATGTGGGATAAAGCAGATCACCGGCATAATCGCCTGTGAAGGGCCGCCCTGTGCGATTGGCGCCCTTCAGCCCCGGGGCCAATCCCACAATCAGCAATCTGGCGCTGTCTGGCCCGAATGATGGAACAGCCCCGTTAAACCAATCAGGGTTTGCCGCCGCGCTTTCTTGGCGGAATGCCACCAAACGCGGGCATAAGGTGCAATCTTTTACTGGTTCCGGCGGAATGTTCGTATTATCCATTAGACCCTCTTTATCGTTTTGGGCGCAAAGCATGATCATTATTGCCCTTGGGGCCAATCTGCCGGGACCTTATGGACCCCCCAAACGTTCCTTGCAAATGGCTATCGGCTTGATGGCAGCGGCGGGCGTGGATGTTAAGCGCGTGTCTTCCCTTTATGCGACCCCGCCATATCCACCTTCCAGCCAGCCCTATTTTGTCAATGCCGCAATAAGTGTTGCATGGGCAGGAGAGCCGTTGGACCTGTTGGAGCTGCTCCATGCTGTGGAGGCAGCATTAGGGCGTCGGCGGCGACGGCGCTGGGCAGCGCGCACTATTGATCTGGATTTGATTGATTTTGAGGGGCAATTGATCGGGGCGGGGCCCCAAATTGTGCATGATCGTATCCAACGACCGTTCTGCTTGCCGCATCCGCAATGCCACAAGCGGGATTTCGTTTTGGGGCCAATCGCCGAAATTGCCGCAAAGTGGCGGCATCCCGTTTATGGTCAAACGGCCCGGGCATTGTGGCCTAAGCCGTTTCCACGGCGGATTGGGCGGCTTTCGGCTGCGACCAAATTGCCTGAGCCCCTGATGCAGCGATTTCTTGATATTCACGCTTCTTCGGGTTAAGCATCGCTACTTCATGTCATTCGAAGACTCAAGGATCAAGCCATGGCCCGCGTAACCGTTGAAGATTGCGTCGAGAAAGTCGACAACCGCTTTGAACTCGTGCTGCTAGCCGCAGAACGGGCGCGCACAATGTCGGCCGGGGCAGAGCCTTTGGTGGAGCGTGATAACGACAAAAATCCGGTAATCGCCTTGCGCGAAATTGCGGAAGACCATTTGGCGCCGGAAGACCTGCGTGAAGACGTGATCACGGGCTTGCAAGTCTACTCAGAGGTTGATGAGCACGAAGAAGAAGCTGAAATCGGTTTGCTGGAAAGCGCCGAAGATGTTGGCGACGCCATGGACACCATGTCAGAAGAAGATATGCTGAAAGCATTGCAAGGCGGCGAGGGTTAAATCCCACTGCGCTCGCCTTGAGCTGGGTTATGTTTAAGGTAGGAGTGCGCATTTCATGATGCGGCAGCAGGAACTTGTTGAACGCGTTTTAGAATACGACCCTGACTGCAATGAAGCGTTGCTGAACAAAGCCTATGTGTTTGCCATGCGCGCCCATGGCAACGACAAGCGCCATTCCGGCGACCCTTATTTTTCCCACCCGATTGAAGTCGCGGGAATCCTTACCGATCTAAAGCTCGATACGGCATCCGTCACCACAGCCCTGCTGCACGACACAGTGGAAGACACTCTGGCCACGTCTGAGCAAATCCATCAGGAATTTGGGGCAGAAGTTGGCGCTTTGGTTGACGGCGTGACCAAGCTTTCCAAGCTGGAACTATCGGGCGAGGGCGCGCAACAGGCGCAAAACTTCCGTAAATTGCTGATCGCCATGTCGAAAGACATCCGCGTGCTGCTGGTAAAACTGGCAGATCGTCTGCACAATATGCGGACGCTTCACTTTCATCCCAAGGAGGCAAGCCGCCGTCGTATCGCGCAGGAAACGATGGAGATTTTCGCGCCTCTGGCAGGGCGCATCGGGATGCAGGAAATACGTGAAGAACTGGAAGATCTGGCATTCGCCAATCTCAATCCAGAAGCTCGTGAAGGCATCTTGAAGCGATTAGAGTTTTTGCAGACCGAGGCGGGCGAATCGATTTCACGCATTTTGGAAACGGTAGAACAAACCTTAAGTGCCAAAGGCGTGATTGCAAAAGTTGATGCACGGCAAAAGCGGGCATACTCCATTTGGCGAAAAATGCAGGTGAAGGATATTACCTTCGAACAACTGGCGGACATCCATGCTTTCCGTATTATGGTGGAGGACGAGGAAACCTGTTACCGGGTGTTGGGTATTGTGCATGGCGCATGGCCGGTTGTGCCGGGACGTTTTAAGGACTTTATCTCCAATCCCAAGCGCAATGGCTATCGTTCGCTTCATACCACCGTGATCGGGCCGGAACGCCAAAGGGCAGAGTTCCAAATTCGCAGTCACGCCATGCATGAGGTGGCGGAAAAGGGCCTGGCCGCCCATTGGCGTTATAAGGAAATGGCGAGCCTGTTTGATGAAGATGAGGCCGGGCAAAAGCCGGTCCCCGAATCAGAGGCCCAAGCCTATCGCTGGCTGCGCGGCTTGGTGGAGATGATCGAACATGGGTCAGATAATGCGGATGAAGACCTTGAACACACCAAAATGGAACTCTTTTTGGATCAGGTGTTCTGCTTTACCCCGAAAGGCGCCGTAATTGTGTTGCCGAAAGGGGCCACGGCGATCGACTTTGCTTATGCCGTCCATACCGATGTTGGGGATACCTGTGTGGGTTGCAAGATAAATGGTCGGCGCTTGCCCATTCGGCATCGGGTGCGCAACGGCGATCAGGTTGAAATCATTCGCTCCCGCACGCAAAAACCGTCACCCGCATGGGAACATATTGCCATAACAGGCAAAGCCCGTGCTGCTATTCGGCGTCATGTGCGGGCCGATAAACGGGCAGAACACATTAAGCTGGGTCGTGAAGTGCTGGAACAGGCCGCAGCAGCGGAAAACGTCAAAGTTACTGACAAGGGGCTGGATGATGTAGCCTCGCGCTTTCAGGCCGAAACACGCGATGATCTTTTGGAACAAATTGGCAGCGGTGAGGCGGCAGGCTCTGAGGTTCTGTATGCCCTATATCCGGCGCTTAAAATCAAGGCCGGGGCATTGCGCTTGATTGGTGGTGTGAGGCCGAAAGAAAAGGCGGACGCCAAAGCAAAAAGGCAAGCCATTGCGATACGGGGGCTTACGCCAGGGCTTTCTGTGCATTATGCCCCGTGTTGTCATCCCCTGCCGGGGGATCGCATCGTTGGTGTTATGGCACAAGGGCGCGGTGTTATCGTTCACACCATTGATTGCGAGCGCCTGGGCGCAGAAAGTGATGCCGAACAAAGCGAATGGCTGGATCTTAGTTGGCAAAACCCGGATAACTCCGACGACGCCATGATGGCGGTCGGCCGTGTGCGTATTTTGGTGGCGAATCAGGCCGGAGCCTTAGGCGAGCTGACCACGATGATTGCGCGCTCACGCGGGAATATTTTTAACCTCAAGATCACCGATCGCAGCCACGAATTTTTCGAGCTGCTGATGGATATCGAGGTGGGGGATGCCAAGCATTTGGCAGATATTATGGCAGCCCTTCGCACACTGCCACTGATTTCCAAAGTTGAACGGGTAAGGGGATAAAATGGATCGCGAAAAAGTATTGAACGAATTTCGGGCAGCCGATGCGCTGCTTGAGGGGCATTTCATTTTGTCGTCCGGCTTACGCAGTTCGATCTATTTGCAATGCGCGCGCGTTATGATGAACCCAAAGCGCGGCGCAAGGCTGTGCAAGGCACTTGCCGCCAAAATAGCGGCAGAGGTCAAAAAGCCGATTGATCTGGTGGTGGCACCCGCCATGGGGGGGGTTGTCGTTGGCTACGAGATGGGCCGACAATTAAAGGTCGACACAATTTTCATGGAACGCGTCGACGGAGAGTTTCAACTTCGGCGGGGTTTTGAAATTCCCGCAGGTGCAAATGTGTTGATGATGGAGGATGTTGTAACCACCGGTCTTTCATCGCGAGAATGTATCGAGGCGATCAAGGCCCATGGCGGTAAAGTGGTTGCGGCAGCAAGTTTGGTTGATCGCTCAGGGGGCAAAGCCCGCGTCGGGGTTAAATTGATCTCCTTGCTTAAGCTTAAGGCCCCCACCTATGAGGCAAGCAAGCTGCCAGCATCTTTGAAGAAGATTGAAGCCATCAAACCCGGCAGCCGGGGCCTAAAGGCATAAAGGCTGCCGAAAAGAACAGCGAATTTCTTGCAACACGCCCAAGCTGTTGTCATAAATGATTATGGCTTTTGGGCGATTGAATGAGCAAACAATTGTAGAGCGCGCACGCGAGTTTCTCGTGCCGATGGGCAGCTATGCCCGTTGGTTGCGTTATCTGCGATTGAAAGTGCAGCGCCTGCCAGGCACACCCCATGCCATCGCATTCGGTTTCGCCTGCGGAACATTTGCCAGCTTCACACCCTTGGTTGGCTTTCACTTTATCATTGCCGGGCTTATTTCGTGGTTGCTGGGCGGGTCTATTCTGGCCAGTGCCTTCGGTACGATTGTTGGCAATCCATGGACATTCCCTTTTATTTGGCTATCTACCTATCGGCTGGGACAAACCATTTTGGGGCGCACAGATGATGGGGATGCGCCCGACGCCACCCAGCTAGGCGAAGTGGTGGGGCAGGCAGACAGCACCAGCTTCATGGCCTCATTCACCGAACTGATTGTGCCCATGATGACTGGCGGCGTGCCCTTGGGGCTGGCAGCCGGGTTTGTGGCCTATCTTGTTTTGCGCCCGATCGTGGCTACATATCAATCACGTCGGCGCGATAGATTAGCCCGCAAACGCAAACGTAAGGCCGCCCGCGCTGAGGCAATACAGGCAAATGAACAGGCCCAAAGCAATGACTGACATTCCCCATCAGCGTCTTGGCGTAAATATTGACCATGTAGCCACCATCCGGAATGCGCGTGGTGGCGCTCATCCAGACCCCATCGCCGCCGCCAAGCTGGCGGTAGAGGCCGGAGCTGATGGCATTACGGCCCATTTGCGTGAGGACCGTCGCCACATTTCCGATGCCGATATTGATGCCCTGGCAGTAGAAATCGACCGTCCTCTCAATCTTGAAATGGCAGCAACAGATGAAATGCTGGCCATTGCTTTGAGACACAAACCCCACGCCGTGTGTCTGGTGCCTGAAAAACGACAGGAACTTACCACGGAAGGTGGATTGGATGTCGCCGCCGGGCACAATCATCTAGCACCCTATGTGACAGAACTGGGTGAGGCAGGAATGCGGGTATCCCTGTTTGTTGATGCCGATGCCGTGCAATTGGCTGTTGCCAAGGCCCTTGGGGCGGCTGTGGTGGAACTCCATGCCGGGGCCTATTGCGATGCTTTTCACGCGGGTGAACATGATTACGCTACAAAGGAACTCAACCGACTGATAGATGCGGCTAAACGCGCCGCTGATTTAGGGTTGGAAGTTCATGCAGGCCACGGCCTAACCTATCAGACAGTGCCACCATTGGCCGCCATGCCGGAAATTGTTGAACTCAACATCGGTCATTTTTTGATCGGCGAGGCGATCTTTAGGGGCTTTGCACCGGCGATTGGTGAAATGCGGCGCGTGATGGATACGGCCCGTGCCGGGGCAATCGCATGATCGTCCTAGGCTTCGGCAACGATATGATCCGCATTCCCCGCGTGCAAGGCAGCTTGGATCGCTTTGGAGATCGCTTTACCCATCGCATCTTCACAGAAGGGGAACGTCACAAAAGTGATAAGCGCAAGGCGCGCGCCGCCTCATATGCCAAGCGCTTCGCGGCCAAGGAGGCATGTTCCAAAGCACTTGGCACAGGATTGCGGCAAGGTGTGTTCTGGCGGGATATGGAGGTTGTGAGCCTGCCATCCGGCAAGCCCACCATGAAATTGCATGGGGGTGCGGGCAAGCGGTTGGTCAAAATGACCCCGGACGGATTTATGGCTCAAATTTCACTCACCATCACAGATGACGATCCGTGGGCGCAGGCGCTGGTGCTGATCACCGCGGTCCCGCTGGATTTGGCCGAAAAGGCCGGATTGATGGACGATATAACAGCTTGACGGCGTGGGGCCCTTGGGGCCTATTCCCCAAATTCTCGCGGTAAAGCCAATATCGGGCTAAGCTGGCCAGATCAACGAACAGATGGAAACAAAGACATGGCAAATCGCAGCCAACCAACATCTTCCGAAAGCGCCGCCAGCTGGTTGGGCGAATGGATACGGACCATTTTGTGGGCCGTTGGTATTGCGGTGGTTATTCGTTCGTTGATGTTTCAACCGTTCAATATTCCATCATCTTCCATGGTACCCACATTGTTGGTCGGAGACTTTCTGTTTGTCACCAAGTTTTCCTACGGCTATTCCAAACATTCATTCCCGTTCAGCCCACCTGTGCTGAACGGCAGAATTATGGGCGATGAACCCGATCGCGGCGATGTCGCTGTTTTTAAAACCCCGCAGGACAATCGCACCGATTTCATCAAACGCGTTGTCGGCCTGCCGGGAGACCGGGTGCAAATGATCAGTGGGGCACTTTACATAAATGGGGAAGCCATCAAGCGCGAACGTGTGGAAGATTTTCTTCAACGTGATGCCGGTGGCAATGTGCGCCGTGCGCGCCAATATCGTGAAACGATGCCAAATGGCGTTACCTATATGACCCTTGATCTGTTTGACAACGGGCATTCAGACGACACCGGCGTATTCGTCGTGCCGGAAGGGCATTATTTCATGATGGGCGATAATCGCGATAATTCGCAAGATAGTCGTGTACCCGGTGCGGTCGGTTTTGTGCCGGCCGAAAATCTGGTCGGCAAGGCCCAGGTTTTGTGGCTATCCACCAAGGATGGGGCACCGTTTTGGCAAGTGTGGAACTGGCGGTTTGATCGCTTCTTCGACAAGGTAAGCTAGGTAATGGCGGCTGGACTAAAAGCCCTGCAAGAGCGGCTGGGCCATGCGTTCGGAAACGAGGCATTGTTGCTTGAGGCACTTACGCATGCCAGCCATGGCCAAAGCCGCAATTCAACAGATAATGAACGGCTGGAGTTTCTCGGCGATAGAGTGCTGGGCCTGTTGGTTGCTGAGCGATTAATAAACGACTACCCCGACGCCGCAGAAGGCGCCTTGGCGCGCCGTCTCAATGCCTTGGTGCGTAAGGAAACCTGCGGGCTCGTAGCCGAAAAACTGGGACTGGCGGCCTTTATGCGGGTTGGCCCTTCGGAACGAGGTAAGGAAGGCGGGGTTGCCCCAGCGTTACTTGCCAATGCGTGTGAGGCTGTGCTGGGCGCTCTTTACATGGACGGGGGGTTACAGGCTGTCATCCCCGTATTTGATCGCGTTTGGATACCCTTGTTTGAAGCCGTTGAAATAGAACCGCGCGACCCTAAATCATCTCTACAGGAATGGGCGCAGGGTCAAGGATTACCATTACCAATATATGCTGTGATTGAACGCAGCGGTCCCGATCATGCCCCCCATTTTGTGATAGAAGTGTCGGTGGAAGGTCATGGCTGCGCCCACGGCGAGGGGGCTTCCAAACGGCAGGCAGAACAAACAGCCGCAACGACCCTGCTTAAGCAAAAAGGAATTTGGGCGACATGAACAACGCCGATACACGCGCGGGCTTTGTCGCCCTCATCGGGGCCCCCAATGCGGGTAAGTCCACCTTGTTGAACCAATTGGTCGGGGCCAAGGTTTCTATCGTGACGCATAAGGTGCAAACCACGCGGGCGCGCATTCGCGGCGTGGCGCTGGCAGGCCAATCGCAAATTATTTTTGTTGATACGCCGGGTATCTTCAAGCCCAAAAGCATGATGGATCGCGCCATGGTCGAAACCGCCTGGGGCGAGGCGGGAGAGGGCGATGTAACCCTGTTGTTGGTGGATGCGATGAAAGGCATCACCAAAGAGGTTGATAGCATTCTCAATAGTTTGGCAGATCGTAAAACCCGGCATTTGTCGCTGGTCTTGAACAAGGTGGACAAAGTTCAGAAGGAAGATTTGCTGGGTCTTACCGCAACCTTGAACGAACGCATTACCTTTGAAAAAACCTATATGGTTTCGGCCCTTAAGGGTGATGGCATAAAACCGCTACTGAATGAGCTTTCAGACCTTATGCCTTCTTCTCCGTGGCTTTACCCGGAAGACCAACTATCGGATCTGCCAATGAAGTTGGCCGCCGCAGAGGTCACGCGTGAAAAACTATTTATGCGCCTGCATCAGGAACTGCCTTATGCGTCGTCTGTTGAGACAGAGGCATGGACAGAACACCGGGATGGCTCGGTGCGCATTGACCAGATCATTTATGTGATGCGCGATAATCAAAAAGCCATCGTTTTGGGCAAGGGCGGCCAAACCATTAAAGCCATTGGGGCGGCAGCCCGGGCAGAACTTGAAGAAATGTTGGAACAGCGCGTTCACCTTTTCATACAGGTAAAAGTCAGAGCAAACTGGACCGAGGAACGCGCGCGCTTACGCGAAATCGGTCTGGATATGGATCAATAGTTTCAAGCGATAAGAGGATTATTCAAATGCGTTTATTACTGGCAATTTTCATTCCCTTCTTTGTGTTCTTCACCATTGGGCGTCCCATTGCGGGCATCATCTGCCTTGTTTTGCAGATCACGCTGATTGGGTGGATTCCGGCTGCGTTGTGGGCGGTTTATGCACTCAGCCAATGGAATACAGAACAAAAAATCAAAGAAGCCGGGCTGTAAAAGCGGTTAGCACCCTTCCATGGATTGGCAGGCAGATGCGGTTGTGTTGGGGGTGCGCTCCCACGGTGAAAGCAGTGCCATAGTTTCGGTAATGACACGCGACCATGGCCGCTATTCCGGCTTGGTGCGTGGGGCCCGCTCGCGTCGTTTGCGGAGTGTTTTGCAACCCGGCAATCTGGTCGCCGCCCACTGGCGTGCCCGCTTGTCAGAACATCTGGGCACGCTGACGGTAGAGCCTAGCAAATCCCGCGCCGCGCTGGTGATCGCAGATCCCTTACGGTTGGCCGCGCTAACCTCTGTTATTTCATTGGTTGAAACGGCAGTGCCCGAACGTGACCCCCACAGCGCAATCCATGATGGTCTAAGCGCTGTCATTGAGGTGCTGGGCGCGGGCGAGGCGGCAAACCCCTTAGCATGGCTGCCGGGCATTATCGCTTTTGAGCGCGGCTTGCTGGCCGATATGGGCTTTCCGCTGGCATTGGATGAATGCGCCGTAACAGGGCTGTCAACAGGCCTTGCCTATGTTTCCCCCAAAACGGGGCGGGCGGTGTCTGAAGAAGGGGCAGGCACCTATAAAGACAGGCTGTTACCATTGCCGGGTTTTCTCACCCCGGTAGAACAGGTGCCAACGGCCAACCAAATTCTGCAAGCCCTTGATTTAACCGGGCATTTTCTAGCCCGGATTATCTATGCGCCCCATGGGGTCGATTTGCCCGAAGCGCGCGCCAGATTTGTGGATCGTGTGAAACGCCAAGCCACCTGACCTCCGAATCAGATATAAGGGGCCATCAGATTTGAGGATGCTCCCATGGCGAAATCGCCCACCAAAAAACCGACGAAAAAGAAATCACAAAAAGCAGCCGCACCAATTGTTGAAACGATTGAGCCTGCGCCGTTTTCCAGTGCTATTTCCGAGCGCTATTTATCCTATGCGCTGTCCACCATTATGCATCGGGCGCTGCCGGATGTGCGCGATGGGCTAAAGCCCGTTCATCGTCGGTTGCTCTACGCTATGCGCCAGCTCAAGCTCGATCCCAATTCCGGCTTCAAGAAGTCAGCCCGCGTGGTGGGGGATGTGATCGGTAAGTATCATCCCCATGGGGATCAGTCGATTTATGATGCCTTGGTGCGGCTGGCACAGGATTTCTCGGTACGCTTTCCGTTGATTGACGGGCAGGGCAATTTTGGCAATATCGATGGGGATGGCGCCGCGGCCATGCGGTACACCGAGGCGCGCATGACCGCGATTGCAGAAGCCCTGTTGCGCGATATTGATCTTGAAACCGTCACCTTCCGCGAAACCTATGATGGCGAGGAGATGGAACCGGAAGTGCTGCCCGCCGCTTTCCCGAACCTGCTCGCCAATGGCTCAAGCGGTATTGCAGTTGGTATGGCGACATCTATCCCACCGCATAATGTGGGCGAACTGTGTGATGCGCTGCTGCATCTCATCAAATTTCCCAATGCACGTAACGACAAGCTGGTCGATTTCGTAAAAGGCCCTGACCTGCCCACCGGTGGCGTATGTATTGAACCGCAGGAAAACATCGTTGAAGCCTATAAGACGGGTCGTGGCGGCTTCCGTATTCGCGCGCGCTGGGAATTGGAAGAGCTGTCGCGTGGCCAGTGGCAGATCATCGTCACCGAAATTCCCTATCAGGTTCAGAAAGCGCGGCTAATCGAAAAAATCGCCGAGTTGATGTTGGCCAAAAAGCTGCCCTTGGTGGGCGATGTGCGCGATGAATCAGCCGATGACATTAGGCTGGTGCTGGAGCCGCGCGCAAAAACCGTGGATCCCGCGGTGATGATGGAACAACTTTTCCGCAACACCGACCTTGAAACCCGCATACCACTCAACATGAATGTGTTGGATGCCGACCACACGCCCCGCGTGATGAGTTTGGGTGAGGTGTTGAAAGCCTTTCTTGATCATCGGCAAGATGTTCTGCAACGGCGCAGTAAATTCCGGCTGGATAAAATCGAACAGCGGCTTGAAGTGTTGGGCGGCTATCTGATTGCCTATCTCAATCTGGATGAGGTAATCCGCATCATTCGGGAAGAAGATGAGCCCAAGAAGGAACTCATCAAGGCGTTCAATCTGACGGAACGGCAAGCGGAAGCCATTTTGAACATGCGTTTGCGTTCCTTGCGCAAGCTGGAAGAAATGGAAATCCGCACCGAAAACAAGGAATTGGAAGCAGAAGCAAAGTCTTTGCGGGCACTCTTAAAGTCAGATGACAAGCAATGGGCCACCATTGCAGATGAAATCAAGGCGCTGAAAGCCGATTTCGGCCAGAAGACCGAACTGGGCAAGCGCCGCACCGATATCGCCGAAGCACCTGATGTTGAAGACGTACCGCTAGAAGACATGATCGAGAAGGAACCTGTCACGGTCATCTTGTCGACCAAAGGCTGGGTGCGCACGCAGAAAGGCCATTTGGATGAAGAAGGCCGTAAAAAGCTGAAATTCAAGGAAGGTGATAAAGAACTCTACGCCGTTCATGCCCAATCAACCGATAAGATGGTCGCCTTTGGCACCAATGGCCGGTTCTACACGCTCCCGGTCGATCGCTTGCCCGGCGGGCGCGGCCATGGCGAACCCATTCGCCTGCTGGTCGACCTCCCCAATGATCACGATCTCATTTCGCTCACCGTGTTCGATGAGAAACGAAAGCTATTGGTTGTGGCCTCAGACGGGCGTGGCTTCTTTGTGAACGAGGCAGAGGTGATTGCGCAAACCAAAAACGGCAAACAGGTGCTGAACGTAAAAGGCGAGGTTGAGGCGCAAATCTGCGCCGAAGTGCCCGATGGCGTGGACCATCTGGCGATCATCGGCGAAAACCGCAAATTGCTGGTCTTCCCAATTAAGGATGAAGTGCCAGAGATGACGCGGGGCCGTGGGGTTATTTTGCAACGCTATAAGGATGGCGGCGTGTCAGACGCCATTGCCTTTACATTGGCAGATGGTTTGCCCACACCGTCAAAACTGTTCGACAAAAAAGAACTGACCGATTGGATCGGTACCCGCGCACAGGCGGGCCGCATCGCACCGCGTGGTTTCCCACGCTCCAATAGGTTTGCTAAGTAACGCCTCAGCCTTCTTCGGCAAAGGCCCGAATGCGGCCCACCATGGCAAACAGGCCATTGGTGCGGCTGGGGCTTAAATGCTGATCCAGCCCCAAGTCTCCTAAAACCGCGCGAGCATCTATCGCCAAAATATCGTCCGGCGTCTTGCCGCCATAGATCACGAACAAGATGGCGATCAGCCCGCGCACAATATGCGCATCACTATCACCAATGAAGGTGAGGGTGCCATCATCCTGCCTTTGACGCACAAACCACACTTGGCTGGTGCAGCCTTCCACCTTGGTTTCAGGCGTCTTTAAGGCGTCATCCATCGGGGTCAGTTCACGCCCCAGTTCAATCACATAGCGGTAGCGATCTTCCCAATCATCAAACAGGGAAAAGTTGTCTTGCAGTTCGGCAATGTTGGCAGGCAGCATTTAGGCGTCCTCAATAGGGTCGGACAGTTCAACCACATCACCATCGCGAATGGCTGAAAAGAAGCAGTCAGACCGCATTGTGTGACAGGCCGCACCAACTTGCTCGACCAGCATCAAAACTGTGTCGCCATCACAATCAATGCGAAAATCCACCAGATTTTGTATGTGCCCTGAACTATCGCCCTTGCGCCAAAGCTCGTTGCGACTGCGTGAGAAGTAACAGGCCCGGTTGGTGGCAAAGCTTTCCCGTACGGCCTCTGCATTTTGCCACGCCATCATCAACACACGGCCCGTCAAATGGCATTGTGCAATGGCGGGCACCAGCCCGTCGGCATTGAATTTGATCAGCTCCAGCGCTTTGTCTGCATTGTTCGACATGGGTCTTTAACCTTATCCGAAAATCACGGTCGGCAACCATTCGGCCAATTGCGGGAATAAGGCAAGAAGGCCCAAAGCCGCAATCTGAATAATCACAAAGGGGATCACCCCTTTGTAAATTGCCATTGTCGTGACAGAAGCAGGTGCCACCCCGCGCAAATAGAACAGTGCAAAGCCAAAGGGCGGGGTGAGGAAACTTGTTTGCAAGTTGATCGCCATCATCACTCCAAGCCACACGGGTGATATATCCATTTGCAGCAACACCGGCGCGACAAGCGGCACCACCACAAAAGTGATCTCGATAAAGTCCAGAAAGAAACCCAGAATGAACATCACCAACATCACCATGGCAATGGCCCCAAAGGTGCCGCCGGGGATAGACCGCAAAATATCTTCCACCGTGTCATCGCCCCCAAGGCTGCGGAAGACGAGCGAGAAGAGGCCAGCGCCGATCAATATTACAAACACCATCGACGTAATCTCGGCTGTACTGCGCATCACATCCTGCAAGATGCCAGCCTTATAGGTGCGATACAGGCAAAGGCCGACACCGCCGGCAAAGGCCAGACAACACAGAAAGGCGAAGTAAATGCCCAGTTGTTCTGTGCCCGTCACGCTTTCGCGGCCAACACGTAGATCCATTGTGCCCGTTAGTACCAAGATGGCAATCAAGGCCATGGCAGCGCCATAGATTAAAGTTGGGTGGCGTTCATCCAGCCGATAACCTGCCAGCAATACTGAGCCGGTCGCGCCAACGGCTGCGGCCTCTGTCGGTGTGGCGATGCCCGCCAAAATAGACCCCAGCACCGAGACGATTAGCACCACAGGGGGCACCAGCGCGTGTAAGGCAGCCTTAAACAGCTCATTCGGGCTGCGTGTATCGGTTTCATCTTTGGGAATGGCAGGGGCCGCATCCGGCTTGAAGATCGCCACCAGCATTTGATATCCCATATACATGGCTACCAGCATCAAGCCGGGGATCAGCGCGCCCGCAAATAGATCACCCACCGAAACCGGGTCGGGCGAAAAGATGCCCTGTTCAAGTTGCGCTTGCTGATAAGCAGTTGAAATCACATCCCCCAACAACACCAACACAATGGAAGGCGGAATAATCTGGCCCAAAGTGCCTGCCGCCGCGATGGAACCCGCAGCCAGCCCCGGCGCGTAGCCACGGCGCAACATGGTAGGCAACGATAGCAAACCCATTGTCACCACCGTTGCTCCCACAATCCCGGTGGAGGCCGCGAGCAACGCGCCAACGATAGTGACGGAAAGGCCCAAGCCCCCGCGCATCGTGCCAAACAGGCGGCCCATCGCTTCCAGCAATTCTTCGGCAACCTTGCTGCGTTCCAGCATGACCCCCATAAACACGAATAGCGGCACCGCCATCAGCACTTCATTGGTCATGGAGCCAAAGATGCGGGAGGGCAGCGCGCCCAAATCCCGCGTATCAAATTCGCCTAATCCAATGCCTATCGCGGCAAATAACATAGCAACACCCGCCAGCGTGAACGCTACGGGAAAGCCAAGCAGCAGCAGCCCGCAGGCGCTGACAAACATTAGCAGATTTAGCAGCTCATAAAGTTCCATGGGCTGCCTCGTCTTCTTCGGGCGGTTCGGCCAAACCCAGCAATATCAGCACCGCTTTGATCGCCTCCGAGATCGATTGGATTGCGACGGTAACGGCAAAAACGGGTATTACCGTTTTCAGTATGTAGACCAAATGGATGCCGGATGTTGCGGTGGAGCCTTCTGTTACTTTCCAGGCGGCGGCCACATAGTCCCAGCTTTCAACCAGCACCAATGTCATAAAGGGCAAAACAAAAAGCAGATGACCAAAAAGGTCTGTCACAGCCTTTCGTTTCGCACTGGCGGCGCGATAGAAAATATCAACCCGCACATGGCCTTGTTCGCGCAATGTATAGGCGGCTGCCAGCATGAATAACATCCCATGCAAGTAAACCGGCAGTTCCTGTAATTTGGGATCGGTAATGCCGAATACATAACGCATCACCACATTCGCCATCACCACCAGCACCATCAAAAGGGCAAGCCATGAAACCGCGCGACCAAAATGGCCGCTCGCCCAATCAATGGTTTTGCTGAGGAACGCGATGAACTGCATAAGGTGCCGTTAAAACTTGTATGGTTGCGCGCGCGCTTCCCAGAAGGCTTGTTCTGAAATACGGCTCCATTCCGAAACCTCACCGCGCGCGGCGATGAAGCTGTCATAGATACGTTTTACCAACTCATCTTCTTCGCTTGCCTCGCGCAACACATCGCCGGAAATCTCCCCAATTTTTGCCAACACATCGTTCGGCATACGGAACATTTGCACACCGTGCTTGGTGGTGAGTTCCTTCAAGGCGCGGCCATTCATCATGGAATATTCGGCCAGCGAGTAGTTATCAACTGCCATGCAAACAGAGCGCACCAAAGCTTGGTCGGCTTTGGAAAAACTGTTCCAGACTTCTAGGTTCATGCCCAGCGCAAGTGTTGATCCCGGCTCATGAAAGCCCGGCCACGCGTAGTATTTCACTACTTTGTGAAAGCCGAAGGCAAGGTCGTTCCACGGGCCAACCCATTCGGTGGCATCAATCGCGCCGGATTGAAGCGCCGGAAAAATCTCCCCGCCGGGAATGGTGGTGGCGGCAGCGCCCATGCGGCGCACAACCTCACCGCCCAAGCCGGGCATACGGATTTTCAGGCCCTTCCAGTCTTCCAGCGTGGTGACGGGATTTTTGAACCAACCACCCATTTGCACGCCCGTATTACCGCATTGAAAAGGTTTGATGCTAAATTTGGCTGCCAGCTCGTCCCACAATTCCTGCCCGCCGCCAAATTGCACCCAGGCATTGTTTTCAACGGCAGTCAGACCGAAGGGGACAGCGGTAAAGAAGTTGAAACCTTTAGATTTGCCCTGCCAGTAATAATCAGCGCCGTGATACATGTCGGCCGTACCGTTAGAAACGGCATCAAAGCATTCCAGCGCCGGTACCAGTTCGCCGGCAGCATAAACGCGGATATCAATGCGCCCATCAGTGGCTTCGCCCAACCATTCCGCAGCGCGCTTTGCCATAAAGCCGAGGCCCGGAAAATTCTTCGGCCATGTCGTCACCATTTTGAGCTTGCGCCGCCCCTTGGCATAGGCAGGTGCGGGCAGGGCGCTGGCACCGGTGCCAACGGCGGCAGCCCCCGCAAGGGCTGCGCCGCCCAAAAACTTGCGGCGCTCTATCGTTTTGTTTTCATCGCTCATTGCGGGTCATCCGTATTTTTGGTTGCGGGTTTGGTGTCATGGCGACACCAATCACCATCGATATATAGCTCATGTGGCATGAAGCGGGTTTTATAGGCCATCTTCTGGCATTCTTCTATGGAATAGCCAAGATATAGATGCGGCATGTGGTGGGCCTGCATCGCCAAAATCCGCTCCAAAATCATATAGGTGCCAAGGCTGCGCTCGCTCTCATCAGGATCGAAAAAACTGTAGACCATGGATTGGCCATCAAACAGCTCGTCGCACAGGGCGGCCCCGATCAACCGCCCCTTGGGGATGCGGTCCGTCGGCAAAAGGCGATACTCGGTGATTTGGGTATCGACCGAACTGTTCTCCAGCATCGCCATAAAATCAGCCTGATCCATATCGTCCATCCCCGCATCGGCGTGGCGGGTTTCCAGATAGTGGCGAAATAATTCGAACTGCTCGGCGGTTGCCTGTGCAGGAAAGCTGTGTACCTGAACATCGCGATTGCGCGCAAGCACCCGGCGTTCGTTGCGACTGGGCTTGAATTCATCGGCCAACACACGCAGGGATCGACAGGCTTTGCAATCCTCACAAGCGGGGCGGTAGGCAACGGTTTGGCTGCGCCTGAACCCGGCCAAATTCAGCCGGTCATTCACATCAATCGCCATTGGCCCGGAAAGATGCGCGAACAGCTTGCGTTCCTCCTGATCGGGCAAATAGGGGCATTTGTCCGGCGCGGTCAGGTAAAACTGCGGTATGTCGAGCCGCCCATCTTTCATTTGGCATCTTTCATATCAAACACCGTAATACCAAGGTGCGAAGAAGGAATAAACAAGCCAAAGCAGAATGATCAAAGGCGTGCCACCCCGCATGAAATCGGCAAAGGTGTGATGGCCCGGGCCCATCACCAGCAAATTGGTTTGATACGCCATGGGCGTGGCGAAAGAACAATTCGCGGCAAAAATCACAGCATAAACGAACAGCATGGGATCAACTTGCAGCGAATATGCCAGCGAGACACCAATCGGGGTGAACAGCACCGCAGTTGCATTATTGGATAACACATTGGTCATCACCGCCACCAGCAGGAAGAAGGCCGATAAGATGACAGGCACAGGCGCATCCCCCAGCAATATCACCAAGCCATTTGCCAAATAGCCTGCGCCCCCGGTTTCCATCAAGGCAGTACCCATGGCAAGCGCAGTGCCCACGATCAGGAATATGCGCCGATCAATAGCGCGGCTGGCCTGGCGGATATTCAGGCAGCCGGTACCGATCATGGCGGCCGCACCCAAAATGGCGGCGACGACAATTGGCACAAGCCCGGTTGCGGCACTCGCCACAACAGCCGCAAAAATCAGGCCCGCGCGGCTGGCAAGCTCGCGGCTGGGCAGTTCACTGGTTGACCACTCAAGCAGCAGCAGGTCTTTATTGTTGCGCAAATTCTGCACATTGGTGCGCTTGCCTACCACCAGCAGCACATCGCCCGGCTCCAGCCGAATGTCGTTCATATTGGTGCGGATCATCCGTGAGCGGCGCTGAATACCCAATGTAATACACCCGGTTTGATAGCGCAGGCCAATCTGTTCCAAATTGCGCCCAATCATGCGCGAACCGGGGGCGATCACGGCCTCTGCCACAATGCGTTCCAGCCCTTGGTCTTCCGGGTTGGCCTTTTGTGATTGCATGGGCGAGATGGAGGCTGCGTCTTCCACGATAGAGCCCAGCACTTCAGGACTGCGTGCCAACACCGCCTCCAGCGCCTTGCGGGTGGTCGCCAAAATCACGACATCGCCGGGTATGAGCTTGACGTCGTCGAACGGCGGCAACACCGCTTGTTCGCGCCGCTGGATCATCCGCACCGTCATATCGGGCAAATCGCGAAACATCCCAGCGACCGGGGCCTTGCCGATCAACGGATGATCCCAGCCAATTTCGATCTGCGCAATAAACTGCCGGCCTGCGGCTCCCACAATCTCGTCGGTGTCGGCACTGCGATCCGGCAGCAGGCGCGGCAGAATGAACAGGCAGTACACCATCCCGACTGAGGCCAGAACCGCCCCGGGGATCACGAAGTCGAAAAACTCAATCGGTCCCAAGCCCAGCTTGTTGGCAACCCCGGCTGTGAGCAAATTGGTGGAGGAACCGATCAAGGTCGTCATGCCGCCCAGCACAGCAATGAAAGAAAGCGGCATCATCACCTTAGAGGGGGAGGCATCCATCTGTTCTGCCAATGCCACCATGATGGGAATGAAAATCACCACCACAGGGGTATTGTTCAAAAAGGCGGAAACCACAGCCACGATAACCATCGCCGCGCCAATAACACGCTTGGGGCGGCCTTTGGCGAAGGCAACCAAATGGCTGGCAGGCACCTCCAAGGCACCTGTATGAAACAAGCCTTGGCCCAGCACCAGCAGCGCCAGAATTGTCATCAAAGCCGGGTCTGCAAAGCCTGCAAGCAGGCGTTCGGGCGCAATTTGCGCATCGCCGGGCATAAAGTGAAACAACAGCAACAGCGCGCCAAGCGTGGCGATGGACGTTATTTCCAACGTCAACCGCTCCAGCGCGTAAGAGATGATGGCCGCGCCAATCACCAAAAAGGTGATCACCATGGGCCAACTTGGCACTAATGAATCCAATCCTGTCATGGGGCGACTATAGCGAGCCTAAGCCCATGTAAACAGGCGAGAATTCGTCTTGACAGCGATCAAAGGGGCGGCAGGGTGGCGCGGGTAAGCGGCCCAATGTGCCCTTAGTCGCGGCTGTTGATAATCACGGTGCCCGCCACAAAATCATGCAAGGTGCGGTTTCTTTTGTTGAAAAACACCACAAGCAGGATCAACAGGCTGGTCAAGGCGATAGAGCCGTAAAACAACACGGTTTGCACGGCGGCTTGAATATAGCCGGGCCTGCGCCCATCCCATGTGCGCACCTCGATCCCGAAAATGCGCATACCCACAGTCGCAGAAGCCGGGCTGCCAATCGTTAAAGTGTGGTAGGCAAAGGGCAGAATAGAGATCAATGCGGCGATCAGCGGCCATAACAGGCCAAGCGAAATCACCCCAATGACAGAGCCTACGGCGATGGCAACCGCCCCGGCCACTGTGATAATCACCAGATCAACCAAATAGGCAACAACCCGCCTAAAAACGACATTGTCAAAGTCATCCGTGCCAAATTCGTCATATGGCGCGTAGTTTTCGTCGTCTGTGCGGCGCACATTGGTGTCGATCACGGTGGGTTCTGCCATGAATATTCTCTTTGCTGTCAGTTCTACCTAAAAAGATAGGGGCATTTTCAGGCGATACAAGGGGTAGTATTAGGGTGTGGTATTGGGGGCTTCCATTGGTCGGCGCGCTCTGGCATAGCTGGCGCATCTCAAAGAACAGGTAATGAAGCATGGATCAGCGCGCGCTACGCAACGCTTTTGGCAGTTTTACAACCGGGGTCACGGTGATCACAACCGTGCCTGAAGGGCGCGCGCCCATTGGCATTACGGCCAATTCGTTCTCCTCTGTGTCGCTGGACCCGCCTTTGGTGCTGTGGTGCCTCGATAAAAGCTCCGACACGCTGGACATTTTTCAAGCTGCCCCAAGCTTTGCCATTAATATCTTGGCCGACACACAGCAAGACCTTTCCAATCGCTGTGCGGTGCAGGGCGATCACGGGCTGGAGGATGTGCCGACCACGATCGGCACAACAGGCTGCCCTATATTGGAAGGGGCAATCGCCCATTTTGATTGCGAAACCTTCGCCAAACATGATGCGGGCGATCACATCATCTTCATCGGCAAGGTTGTGGGGTTCGATACAAGTGATGCCGCGCCGCTGGTCTTCTCCCGCGGGCAATACCGGGATCTAGCTGACTAGCCTACCCAATCAGCCGGGCCACCTTGGGCGCAAAATAGGTCAGCACCCCATCACACCCGGCGCGCTTAAAGCTCATCAGGCTTTCCAGCATAGCGCGATCTTCATCAAACAGATCTGCGTCAATCGCATTTTTGATCATCGCGTATTCACCGCTGACCTGATAGGCGAATGTCGGCATTTGGAACGCATCTTTCACCTGCCGCACAATATCCAGATAGGGCATGCCAGGCTTAACCATCACCATGTCTGCGCCTTCGGCAATATCCATTGCCACTTCGCGCAATGCTTCTGCGCCATTGGCGGGGTCCATCTGATAGGTGCGCTTGTCACCCTTTAAGGCGGTTGATGACCCAACAGCATCACGAAACGGGCCATAAAAGACAGAGGCATATTTGGCAGCGTAAGACATGATTTGCACATTTTGGTGCCCCTCTGTCTCCAGCGCTTCACGTATCGCACCGATGCGGCCATCCATCATGTCCGAGGGCGCAATAATATCGCAGCCTGCCTCGGCCTGTACCAAAGCTTGGCCCACCAACGCCTCAAGCGTTTCATCATTCAGAATCTGACCGCCCTCCATCAGCCCGTCATGGCCATGGGAGGTGTAGGGGTCCAGCGCCACATCACACATCACACCGATATTGGGGGCCGCTTCCTTTATGGCGCGTACGGCGCGACACACCAGATTATCACTGTTATGCGCCTCGCTACCTGTTTCATCGCGTAGCGCCGGGTCTGTATAGGGAAACAGCGCAATGACGGGAATGCCCATGGCTTGCGCCTCTACGGCGGCTTTGGCTGCCAGATCAACACTTAGGCGATCAACGCCTGCCATTGTTTGGATAGGTTCCCGCTCATTTTCGCCATCGCGCACAAATATCGGCCACAGCAGATCAGCGGGGGTCAAATTGTTTTCGCGCACCAAATCGCGCACCCAAGGGGTAGCGCGCAGGCGGCGGGGCCGGGCGGCTGGAAAGGCGGCAGTGATGCGATTTGACATGGGTGTCTCTTTCCCGAAATACATTTCGTAAACATTAAGCCCATACTGACTAATTCTCAATCTCTCAAACCCGAATGGGGCGATGAGCCACCCCAATTGACCATTGTGGTTGGCCCCTGTATCAGAGGCCCAAAGATATTGATTGCGGGGCGCATATTCATGGACTTTTCCTTAAGCGATGAACAACAGGCCATTTACGACGTGGCGGCAGATTTTGCCGCGAACGAGTTTCTGCCAAATGCCGAAAAATGGGACAGGGAGGAGATTTTCCCTGTAGAGGCGCTCACCAAAGCAGCGCAGCTTGGTTTTGCCTCCATCTATGTGGCGGAAGATATGGGCGGCGCAGGCTTGGGGCGGCTTGAAAGCACGCTGATTTTTGAAGGTCTCTCACGCGGCTGCCCGTCAACTGCGGCCTTCCTCTCCATCCATAATATGGCGTCATGGATGATTGATCGCTTCGGCAGCCAAGCGCAGCGGGAGAAATTTCTGCCACGCCTTGCCACTTATGAACTCAAAGCCAGCTATTGTTTGACCGAACCTTCCTCCGGCTCTGATGCCGCCTCGTTGAAAACCAAAGCGGTGAAGGAAGGCGATCACTATATCCTCAACGGCTCCAAAGCCTTTATCTCCGGCGGCGGCGTGAACGATATTTATGTCTGCATGGTCCGCACGGGAGAAGAGGGACCGCGCGGCGTTTCCTGCCTGATTATCGAGAAAGATGCGCCGGGCCTGTCCTTCGGGGCCAAGGAACGCAAAATGGGCTGGCATTCCCAACCCACCGCACAGGTCAATTTCACTGATTGCAAAGTACCGGTTGAGAATTTGGTCGGGGCGGAAGGCGATGGCTTCAAAATCGCCATGCAAGGTTTGGATGGCGGGCGCTTGAACATCGCCTCGTGTTCGCTTGGCGCGGCTGATTACGCGATTGAACAAACGATTGCCTATATGAACGAGCGCAAACAATTTGGCCGCTCAATTTCTGAGTTTCAGGCGCTGCAATTTCGCTTGGCGGATATGGCCACTCACTTAGAGGCCAGCCGGCTGATGATCCGTTCTGCCGCCAACAAGGTAGATAAGAAGGCGCCCGACGCGACAAAGGCCGCCGCCATGGCAAAGTATTTCGCGACCGACATGGGCTTCGATATTGTCAATCAGGCGCTGCAACTACATGGCGGTTATGGCTATCTGCAAGACTTCCCGCTGGAACGGCTGGTGCGTGATTTGCGTGTGCATCAAATTCTGGAAGGCACGAACGAGATCATGCGTGTCATCGTCGCCCGCGAAATGTTGAAGGGTTAGCGTCATGACACAGGAAGTTTTGTTTGAACGCCGGGGTCATCTGGGCCTCATCACCCTCAATCGCCCCAAGGCGCTGAATTCGCTGACGCACGAAATGGCATTGGCCATGACGGATCAACTCACCCAATGGCAAGGTGATGATGCAATTGCCGTGGTTGCTGTTGTGGGCGCGGGTGAAAAAGGGTTCTGCGCGGGCGGTGATATTCGCGCACTGTATGAATCTGGGCAATCAGACAAAGTTTATTCCCGCGCCTTTTACCGGGATGAATATATTCTGGATCGGCTGATCAAGCATTATCCCAAGCCCTATGTTGCCATATTGGATGGCATTGTCATGGGCGGTGGGGTTGGTATTTCCGTGCATGGCTCCCATCGTGTCGCGACCGATCGCACAACTTTTGCCATGCCTGAAACGGGTATTGGTCTGTTCCCAGATGTGGGTGGCAGCTTCTTTCTGCCGCGCCTTGAAGGACGGCTGGGCATGTATCTGGGGCTAACGGGGCGTCGCCTCAAAGGGGCTGATGCGTTTCACGCAGGTGTCGCTACCCATTATGCGGCGCAGGCAGATGAAGAAGCGATTATAGAGGCGCTGGCCGCGCTGTCCCCCGCAGATGAAGTGGGTGAGGTGCTCGACAGCTTTCATGCCGATGCTGGCACTGCCAGCTTTGTCGCTGAAATGGATGACATCAATCGGCTGTTTGCGGGCCACACCGCGCGCGATATCTTTGCGGCATTGGCCGCTGATCAAAGTGATTTCGCCCAAAAAGCGTTGGCGGGTTTAAAGGCGATGTCTCCCACTTCTGTCGCGGTCGCCGCAGAACAGCTCACCCGTGGGGCCAATCTTGATTTCGACACCTGCATGACCATGGAATATCGCATTGCGCGGCGCTTCATTGATGGTGTTGATTTTTACGAGGGCGTGCGCGCCACCATCATTGACAAGGATGGCGCTCCCAAATGGTCCAAAGCCGATCTGTCAGAGGTCGCTCAAGCCGATATTGATGCCTATTTCGCGCCACTGGGCGCCGACGATTTACTCTTTTAGGAAGGAACACACCCATGAGCCGCATTGCCTTTATCGGTCTTGGAAATATGGGCCTGCCCATGGCCCGCAATCTGCACAAAGCAGGTCATGATGTGCAGGCTTTCGATCTGTCGGACGCGGCCAAAGCCGCTGCCAAGGAAGATGGCATGGGCACGCCCGCCAGCGTGGCCGAAGCGGTGAAGGAGGCTGAAGTCGTGGTTTCCATGTTGCCCGCGGGTAAACATGTGCGCGGCGTTTACGAGGATGTGTTCGCCCATGCACCTAAGGGCATTTTGCTGATCGACAGCTCCACCATCGATGTTGAGAGCGCCCGCGCCGTTTCGACCTCGGCGATAGAGGCTGGATTTGACATGGTGGATGCCCCTGTGTCCGGCGGCGTTGCTGCCGCTGATGCAGGCACGCTCACTTTTATGGTTGGCGGTTCCGATAAAGGCTTTGCCGCCGCCAAAACCGTGCTGGAAGCCATGGGCAAAAACATCTTCCACGCAGGTGATAACGGCACCGGCCAAGCTGCAAAAATCTGCAACAATATGGTGCTGGGCATTACCATGATCGCCACCAGCGAAGCCTTTGCCTTGGGCGAAAAACTGGGCCTTGATCCGCAAAAATTCTTCGATATTGCGGCCACGGCCTCTGGCCAAAGCTGGTCGCTCACGTCTTACTGTCCTGAGCCTGGCCCGGTACCCACATCCCCCGCAAATCGGGATTATGAACCCGGCTTTGCTGCCGCGATGATGTTGAAGGATCTGCGCCTCGCGCAAGAGGCCGCAAGCGCCGTTGGTCAATCAACTCCGCTCGGTGCCGAAGCCAGCGCGCTTTATGCTTTGTTTGATAATCTGGGGCAGGGCAGCAAAGACTTTTCAGGCATCATTAACCTTTTGAAAGGCCGCCTTTAACCTTTCTTTAAAAGCCTCGCGCCATGCTTAGGCCCATACCCTAATTGCTAGGAGATGGGCATGAACATAAGCACAAATTTCGATTGGTCTTCAGGTGAGGCCACCAAAGCGTCTGATCCGTTGTTGGCGACGGGGTCAGGCAATTCCTATCAGGAACTTGTTTGGGAAATTGGTGAAGTTTGGGGTAATTTCGTGGCTCAAATCAGCGAGGCGTTGGGCGCTGCCGGTTATTTCGACATCACCGCCGATCAGGCATTGCGGCTTTACGGTTTAACAAATGGTGATCCGCTAGGCTGCAACGCCATTACGGCATCAAACAGAAACGCGCATGATACAAGCCAGCTATACCGCAACAATTTTCTTACCCGTAGTGTTGATACTGGCACACCAATAGCAACAGCCCGCGGCATGGCGGTAGCGGCTTTGATAGACGATGTATTGAGCGCGCAGGCTTTTGCGATAGAGGAAGATGCCCCCTTGCAACCGGCACAATTCACCGCCATCACACGTGCCCTTAAACACCTTTCCCGGTGGATTAAAGACGCGGCCTAGTGATAGGCTTTCCCCAATTGGGGGAGGGTCGCAAAATGCCAGCATCAAATGTGCATCCGTTTTTGGATTGCCCCGGCGGTTTGCTGGCCTTTGCACATAGGGGCGGCGCGCATGACTTTCCCGAAAATACGATGGAAGCCTTTGAAGGCGCTGTGAACCTTGGCTATCGCTATATTGAGACCGATGTCCATGCCACAAGTGATGGCGTTTTGTTGGCCTTCCATGATGACAAGCTGGATCGCGTTACCGATAAGCAAGGCCCCATCCACCAACTCACCTATGATGAGGTGAAACAGGCCAAAATTAACGGTACCCACGAGATTCCCCGGTTCGAGGAACTGTTGCTGGCGTTCTCGCAGATTAGAATCAACATTGACCCCAAAGCGGACACAGCGGTTGAGCCGCTAGTCGCGTCCCTGGCAGCACATGATGCGTTTGATCGCGTCTGTATTGGCAGCTTTTCGGATGCCCGATTGCGCCATTTTCGTGAAACATTCGGTACGCGCATTTGCACCTCCATGGGGCCGCTGGAAACTGCGCGGCTGCGGTTTGGCAGTTGGGGGCTTCCCACGGGTCAGCATTTGGCACGCTGCGCGCAGGTGCCGATCAAGCAATCAGGCATCAAGATCGTTGATAAGCGTTTCTGCGATCATGCGCATCGAAAGGGCCTGCAAGCCCATGTGTGGACAATTGATGACCCGCAAACAATGGAACATCTGATTCGCACGGGCGTTGATGGCATCATGACAGACAGCCCCGGTTTGTTGAAAACAGTGCTGCAAGCCCATAATTTGTGGGCGTGAGGCAGCTCATATGGGTGCGGCAGGGCGCCGCATGATCCTTGCTTTCAAGGGTCTCAGAAATATTGGGGGCGCCATTTGCTGCAAATGATTTGCAGATGCGCTGTCCAGCCGCACTTGCAAGTCATTCGCATAATCACTATATCTCTTACACCAAGAAACACAGGCACCAGATTCGGGAGAATTCCGCCATGTATGTGTGTAATTGCAATGGGTTACGTGAGCGCGACGTGAAAGCGGCGGCTGAAAATGGTATTCAGAAGCCTTCGCAAGTTTACGGCTTTAATGGTTGCGCCGCCCAATGCGGTAAATGTGTTTCTGATATCAATGCCGTGCTAAAATCCTGCAAGCGTTCGGGGCTTTCCATCTCCGACGCAGCTTAAAGCAGGGCGCATATAGTTATGGCCCTGTTCAGTATTGAAAGGGGCCTCCATGCGCGGCGATAAAGACGTTATTTCCAAACTTAACTCTGTTCTCACCAACGAACTTACGGCGGTGAACCAGTATTTTCTGCATGCTCGCATGTATGAAGATTGGGGCCTCAAACGTCTGGGTGATCACGAATACGAAGAATCGATCGAGGAGATGAAGCGCGCCGACAAGCTGATCAAGCGCATTCTGTTGCTTGAGGGCCTGCCCAATCTGCAAAACCTCCACAAGCTGCGTATCGGTGAAAATGTGCCCGAATGCCTGAAGGGCGATTTGGCGCTGGAACAAGGTGGACGCGATACGTTGATTGAGACCATTCAACTTTGCGAGCAAAAGAACGATTTTGTCTCGCGTGCCATCCTCACCGAAATTCTGGACGACACGGAAGATCATATCGACTATCTGGAAACGCAATTGGGGCTGGTCGATCAACTTGGTCTGCAAAACTATTTGCAATCAGCCGCCGGTGACGGGGCAGGCGGAGAATAAGCCGCCCACCTAACACGACGCAGGCAGAACTTCTGCTTCTTCACGCGCTGCCCCTTGATGGTTCAATGTGGGCAGCGCAAATGGCGCTTTTGCCGGGCCGCACCTATGCCCCAACGCTTTACGGCGCAGGTGAAGATTTGCAAGATTGGGCGCAAGCGGCCCTGCAACATATTTCCGGTGATCAGATAATTGTGGTGGGCTGTTCCATAGGTGGTTCGTGCGCCTTGCAGGTCGCGGCACGCGCGCCAGGCCGCGTCGCCGCATTGGTATTGATTGGCACAAAGGCAGAGCACAGGCCCGACCCTGCCTTCCATCAATCTGCCACTGATCTGTTGCAAACAAACGGGTTGGAGGCGGCGTGGAATACTTATTGGCGGCCGCTTGTTTCCTCTGCAACGCGCCCGCAAGCGATTTCCGAGATCAAGGAGATGACGATGCGCCAATCCTTGGCGGGTATTGTGGGTGGCGTGAACGTCTTTCACACACGGCCCAGTCGGACAGATATTCTTGAAAGTTTCGATGGCCCTGTTCATATCATCACCGGGGCCGATGATCCCACACCCGGCATTGAGGTCGCCAAAGCACAGGCCGCCCAAGCCCGCCACGGGCACTTACACATCATTCCCGATTGCGGGCATTATGTGCCCATGGAACAACCTGAAAAGCTGAATGCCATATTGCGGGATGTAACAAAGACGGTTGAGGGTTGTGCCTAGCCACGGGTGGCCTGACCCAATATCCAGCCTTCAATGCGTCGCTCACTATCTGTTAAGGGGGGCGCTTCTGCCTGGTGTCCAAGCACAACATGGATCATACTTAGCAAGCCAACAAAGGCATCAAAGGCGTCATCACTGCCGAAGCCAGCAGCGAGGCAGACTTGCGCCGTGTCTGACAGATGAATCGGGCGATTTTCACACCAGCGCAGCAGGGCTGGTGCCACGGCTTGTCGTTCAGCTTGTTTGGTTTTTGATTTCGGCTTGGCTCCCAGCCGTTTTGCGGCTGCGCCGGGATAAATCTCTGCCAGCGTGATAGGCTGCTTTAGGCATGTGGCTAAGTCACCGTCAAAAGGCCATATGGCAACCTGTTGATCAAGCGCAGGCCGGATGACCTCTTGCCAGCCAGCCAGTGCCCCTTTGCCGACTTGCCCCGGCCCATTGGTCCAAAACAGGCTGGTCGCCGTGCCCGTTGCACGCTCTGCGGCGCGGCGCAGCGCGTTCACAGACAGCCCCAACTTCTCTGCCAGCATGGCAGGCGTATAGGCACCCTTGGCAAAACTGCCCTTGGGGAAGAAGGGTCGCTTGAACGATACATCTTCAAGGTTCTCACACACATCGAACCAGTCATCGGGCAGGGTTGCCAAGGCCGCTTTGAAATCATCAATGCCTGCCGCCTTGGCATAGTTTGCGGGCAAGCCGATGGGAAAATCAAACCCCACAAGGGCAGGAGCCGGCAAGTCCCGCAACAGATGCGCCGTGTCGCCCACGGGCACCGGCGCATCAATGAAAAAGCGACCGCCCTTGCTCAGAGCCGTCGCTTTCCATCTTTTCTTCGCGTTCACGCTCCAATCACAACAGGTGATGGAGGCGGGCAGCATCTTTTAGAAAAACGCCTGAAGGCCGGTTTGGGCGCGGCCCAAAATCAGCGCATGCACATCATGCGTGCCTTCATAGGTGTTTACGGCCTCAAGGTTCAGCACATGGCGGATGATACCATATTCATCCGAGATACCATTGCCGCCATGCATGTCGCGGGCGATGCGCGCAATCTCCAGCGCCTTGCCGCAATTGTTGCGTTTCACCATGGAGATCATCTCCGGCGCGGCGCGGCCTTCATCCTTCAAACGGCCCACGCGAAGTGATGCTTGCAGCCCCAGCGTGATGTCGGTTTGCATATCAGCCAGTTTCTTTTGCACAAGTTGTGTCGCGGCCAGCGGGCGACCAAACTGTTTGCGATCCAGCGTGTATTGCCGCGCGGAATGCCAGCAAAATTCCGCTGCGCCCAAAGCGCCGAACGAAATACCGTAGCGCGCATTGTTCAGGCAGCCAAACGGGCCGCCCAAACCTTCTGCATTGGGCAACAGGTTTTCGTCCGGTACAAACACATCCTGCATTACGATCTCACCCGTGGGGGAGGCGCGCAGCGAAAATTTGCCTTCGATCTTCGGCGTGCTCAAACCGTCATAGCCGCGCTCCAAAATGAACCCGCGGATCTTGTCGTCATGCGCATCAGACTTGGCCCACACAACAAAGGTGTCAGCGATAGGGGCAGACGTGATCCACATCTTCGCGCCGTTCATGATGTAACCGCCATCCACTTTCTTGGCGCGCGTGACCATTGATCCGGGGTCTGAGCCGTGATCCGGCTCGGTCAAACCAAAGGCCCCTACATGTTCGCCGCTGGCAAGCTTGGGCAGATATTTCTGGCGTTGTTCTTCCGACCCATAGGCATGAATGGGATGCATTACCAAAGATGATTGCACAGAGGCGCAGGAACGATAGGCGCTGTCCACCCGTTCAATCTCCCGCGCGATCAGGCCGTAAGAAACATAGCTCACCCCGGCGCAGCCATAGCCTTCAATGGTGGAACCAAGCAGCCCCGCTTCACCCATTTTATTGAAGATTTCGCGGTTGAAAGTTTCGTTACGATGCGCCTCTTGCACTTCGGGCACCAATACGGCATTGGCAAAATCCCGCGCGCTGTTCATCACCATGCGTTCTTCTTCGGAGAGTTGATCCTCAAAGAAGAAGGGATCATCCCACTGAAAAGCAGCATAGCCTTTAACGGTTTTGGGGGCAGAAACGGGTTGCGCGGTCATTGGGTTCTCCTCAAAAAAGCTGATGCCAGCATACAAATATCAGCGGTGGCCCCCAAGCCGTTAATCGGTCGCGGTTAACCCCCAAATTCAGCCTCGCAGTCGCCGATAGAAGGCGCGCAGCCCCAGCAACAGCAGCGTTAGCACACCTGCGATGGAATTTAGGGGCGACAAAGCCTCTGCCACCCAGTGATCCGCTACGCCAAAATTGCCCGGATCAATAAAGCTTTGGGTTAGGAAGAAAGGCAATGCCTCAACCGACAACACCCAAAGGGCCAACACAAACACCGCGGCAATCAAGCCCCGCCGCCAAAGACGCCTGCGTTCTGCGTGAGCCACGCGGGCCATCACATTTAGGTTGAAGTCCGTATCTTCCAGCGGTTGATCTGCCGCCGCAAACAAAGATTGAAGTTCAGGATCACGGGCGCTCATACGGCGGTCTCCTCATTTTCATATGCGGCCAGAAGTTCTTTTAAGCGGGCACCACCACGGGTGATGTGAGATTTTACGGTACCAAGCGCCATGCCGGTTGCCTCTGCAATCTCAGTGTGGGTCAGCCCTTCATGATAATTCAACACAACGCAGGTGCGGGCCGCAGGCGCAATCATGGCAAGGGCGCGATCCAGATCAACTTTCAGGCCGCTGGGCGCACCTTGCAGGGCAGCGGCCGTTTCATCTTCAGGCGCTGCTTCCCGCAAGGCATCCTTTTTGCGCAGATATTGCAGCCAGATGTTGAGCGCAAGGGTGCGCAGCCAGCCACCAAACCTGTCCACCTGTTGCACCGTGTCGATCTTCTGCCATGCCTGCAGAAATACATCTTGTGCCAGGTCATCTGCCAGTATCGCATCACCGCAAAAGCGACGCATCAAATTACGCAGCCATGATTGGCGGCGACGTACAAGCTCTGCAAAGGCTTGTGCGTCTCCCGTTTGGGCAAGGCCAACGACCATCACTTCACTGGCCGCCTGCAAGGTTTCTAGCGATATTGCCATGTCTAATTATTGGCGTCGCGATCAATGACCTTGGCACCCATCAACATGCCCCAGGCAATGCAACCACAAAGCGCGGCTACACCAATCAGCGGCAGTAGCGCATCACTGGCCAGAAAGCTGATAGCAACCCCCAACGCCAACATGCCCGGTGCAATGCCGGCCATAATGTACCCAGCCACACGCAAATCCCGGGCCATGTTGTCGTTCTTGCCGGTCAGCGTCTCAATCGTGGCCGGATCCAGATCCTTGCCCTTATCAAGCGCTTGGCGCAGCGTTTCGTGCATGGCATCGCGCTTGCGAATGCCATCCCAAATGCCGGCCACCACCACAATGGCGATAAAGCCCCAAAAGGCCAGCGCCGCCAATCCTGCGCCCATGCTCATGCTGTCCATCATCTCTTCTCCCGTTTGTCCGAGTGTACCTGAATAGATGCACCCCGGCACAATTTGGATGCAGTAGGGCCAAAAAAATATTGCAAATGGATCAAAAGCCAAGAAATCTGCCCGCGGGGGAACGCAGATGACCAACACACAAAACACAGATGCGCCAAGCTGGCCCGGCCTTGCGCTGACGCCGGGGCTTTTCCTCGCTATTTTTGGGGCCGGTTTTGCCGGGCGGGTGGTGGGTGAATCTGCGCCCATCTCAATGGGGGTGTTTCAAGACGCTGTTGGGCTCACCGCCGCGCAAGCAGGCACCATCTTTTCCGGCAGCAGTTTGGCAAGTGGTGTTGTTAGCCTGCTTATCGCCTCCTTCATGAACCGCCTTTCACGGCCCATAGTGGCCTATAGCGGATTGGCGGTCATCGCACTTGGCACGGCGGCCGCCTTGCTCAGCAACGATTACATCTCTCTTCTGGTGGCCCGTATGGGGGTTGGCGCAGGGCTGGGGCTGATGATGGCCGCCTCCAGTGCATCTTTCGGGGCATTGCGTGACCCCGACCGGGCGGCAGGCCTCACCAGCGTATTGGGGTCGCTGGTGGCAGCAGGGTTCGTGCTCATATTGCCCGTGATTGCCGCGCGTGAGGGATTGCACGGGCTATTCATCACCGAGTTTGTTTTTATCGCCTGCTTCGGCCTGTTTGCTTTTCGTCTGCCAGCCGCCCCGCAACCATCTGCATCATCCTCATCATCGCCATCATCCACAAAACCCAATGGCAGTTTTTTGTCCAAGCCTGCACTCTTGTTGATGGGCAGTCTCGCATTATTGATGGTAGGTGAAAGTGCTGCTTGGGTATTGGCGGAACGGCGTGGCACCGCGCTGGGTCTTTCGCCGGAACGCATCGGGATTTGGCTGGGCGTTATGAACCTGTTTGGCATGGGCGGCGCGGCACTGGTTGCCACGATTTCTACCCGCTATGGCCGTTTTGGGCCTTGGGGTATTGGTATGGTGTTTTTGGTGCTGGGCATCTTGCTGGTTTATTCCGCGCCAATGGAGCCCCCATGGGGCGAGGCCGCATTTGGAGCCGGGCTTGTGTTTTGGTGTATCGGGTTTTTCTTGCAACTACCCTATGTGATGGGCGCGCTTTCGGTTATGGACCCGCAAGGACGCTTGGGGGCCATGAAAGGCGCCGCGATGGTTTTCGGCATGTCGCTGGGGCCGACGCTGGGTGGCCTGATTGCAAGTGCATTTGGCCAATCTTTCATCGGGCCTTTCGCTGCCGCTGTGATCATTTCCTCAATGCTCCTCGCCGGACCTGTAATGAGAAGGTTGGATCGCGCGACCTAGATGCCATCCCCAAACCTCTTCAAAAACCCCCACACAAACCACGGGGCCAGCAGCGGGCGATACTCCTGCTGAATAGCCTCAGGCAAGGTAAAGAAGCTGATGCCGGTTTCACCTCGGCAGCGCGCCGCGCCGCACGCACATGGCCAACTGTTACCGCCGGGATTGTTGATCAAATAATCAACCGTCACTTCTTCATCTTTCGCAATCGCCCGTCGCGCCCGCACCAACGGTGCACCCATTTCCTCATAGTCGGCATAATCATACCAAGCGTTGGGATCGCAACTATGGTTCATATGTCGATCAGGAAAACCATAAAGAACCATCTTGCCGTCAGGGTAGGCGCAGTGGTGGGGATGTTCATCACGCTCTGGCCGTAAGGGTGCCGCGTCTGTAATCTCGCGAATAATGTTGACACGCTGAATGATGTCGCCTGCCGCAAAGTCGCGCAGCGCATAAAGACCCCAGCCTTCTATGGGCGATTGACGGGCCGTTGCCCCAAGGTCGCGCGCCATGCGTGTCAGCCTTCTTTGGCAGCCAATTGCCGCCAGCGCAAAATCAAGTAAAGCGCAAAGCCGGTTGCCACGCCCGGCGCAACACCAATCAACAATGCAATCCACCCATGCTTGATGTTCAAGCTGCGCGCTTCATAAATGACCCATACGGCAAGCACCGCCCAACACATCAATGTGTCGAGTGAATAGCCGCTGGCATAGGGGTTCACAAAACCGGCACCGAAGGCGGCGATGATATCGCCTGATGCCACCAGCGGTGGTACCACGATCACAGAAAACGCGATGGCGAATCCAATTCCGAGAATGGATAGCAGTGTGATGAAAAGTTTGTCCGACATGGGGCTTCTCCAAGTGATATGTCATCAACATTGAAGGCGGGGGTCAGAAACTCAAGTAAAAAGGTGGAAAACCTGAACAACTCGATTTTTTGTGAGTTTCAACGTCAGTTTGTCAGGTCAATAGGCGCGCGAAATACAGAACTCTACAATACCCTCAAGCGCTGTGCGTTCGGGGCAATCGGGGAACAGGGTCAGCGCGCCACGCGCCTTGTCACCATAGTCGCGGGCACGCCGCACCGTCTCGTCCAGTGTGCCATATTTCTCCATCAAACCAAGGGCTTGCTTGAAATCACCGCGCTTGTGCTTAGCCCCGTCTTCCAACACGCGGGACCAGAATTTGCGTTCATCTTCCGTGGCTTGTTGCACCGCAAGCACAACAGGCAGGGTCATTTTACCTTCCCGGAAGTCGTCGCCGACAGCCTTGCCAATGTCTGATTGGCGCGCCCGATAATCCAGCACATCGTCAACCAACTGGAACGCAATCCCCAGATATCTGCCATATCCTGACAGGGCTTCCTGCTCTGATGCGGGTCGATCCGCCAGCACGGCGGAAACTTCGCAGGCCGCTGCAAATAGCGCCGCGGTCTTGGCATCCACCACCCGCAGATAGTCTGCTTCCGTCGCGTCAACCTTGTGCTGATTGCTGAGTTGCAGCACCTCGCCGGATGAAATGATCACCGCAGCGTCGGCCAATACTTGCAAGATGCGTTCTGAAGTTTCACGCACAAGCATTTGAAAAGTCTTGGAAATCAGGTAATCACCAACAAGGATTGCGGCTTGGTTGCCCCAAATTTTGTTGGCGGTATCCCTGCCGCGGCGCATGTCGGATACATCGACCACATCGTCATGCAGTAGGGTCGCAGTGTGCAAAAATTCCACCGCTGACGCCAGCGTGATGTGTTTGCTGCCTTGGCGGTAGCCGCACATTCTGGAGGTCGCGATGGTCAGCATGGGGCGTAAACGTTTGCCACCGGCATCGATCAAATGGGCAGAAACCTCAGGGATTAGTTGCACATCATGCTCAAGCTGGCGGGTGATGAGGGCGTTCACAGCCTCCATCTCCGGCTCAACAAGTGCAACGAGTTCCGTCATCGCACTGGTCGCGGCCTGTTCTTTTCGCATTGTAATGACAACGCCCATTTGCCAGCCCATCCTTCTTAAATCACCCGCGCATATGGTGACAGGGATTGTGTTTCAATACTATAGCCCTTTATGGTTGCCGGGCGACAGGCACTTCGCCGCGGCACACGAAAATGTGAACGGAAACAACGCTCTATGGCATTAACAATATTGGTGAGAACCACAAACCCGGTCCTGATCAGTGCCTTAAAGGCGCGTTTGAGCGGGGCCGGGATCGAACATTTCGAGCTTGATGAACATATGAGCATGACCGAAGGCTCGCTTGGTTTTTTACCCCGCAGGCTGATGGTTGCGCAAGATGATCTCGCAGCCGCAAAGGCCGTTTTGGCGGAACTGGCCGTTGATGATGAGTGATCTAACGCTGGATGATTTTCTTGGCGGGGCAGTCAAAGCGTATCAGCCCCGCAAGGGCTTTCGCGCGGGGATAGACAGTGTGATGCTTGCCGCCGCAGTGCCTGCAAGACCGGGTGATCAGATGCTTGAAGCGGGCATTGGTCCCGGCGTCGCGGCGATGTGCTTGGCCCATCGACTTCCCGATTGTCATATTACCGGCGTTGAAATTCAGCCGGAAATTGCAGCTTTGGCCCGCCAGAACGCGGAAAAGGGAGGGCAAATCAGGGTTGTTTGTGCTGATGCCACGGCACGGCCAGCGCCGTTGAAGGATCAACAATTTGATCATGCTTATGCAAACCCCCCTTTTTTTGATGTCGCAAAGGGCCTGTTATCGCCTGATATTTCCAAGGCTCGCTCGCTTGCAATCAGCGCCGATGGACTTGAGCGGTTTGTTGATTTCATGATCAGACGCACTAAAGAAGGTGGTACTGTAACAATTGTGCACCGCGCTGAGAAATTGGCGGATTTACTGGCCTTATCGGCGGGGCGGCTTGGAGGTTTGGCCGTTTTTCCGCTGTGGCCACGTGCCGGGGCCGCCGCGAAACTTGTTTTGGTGCAAGGAACAAAAGGCTCAAAAGCGCCACTGACAATAACCGCCGGATTGGTCTTGCATGAAACAGATAACAGCTTCACCCCACAAGCCCAGGCGATCCTGCGCCATGGTGAACGCTTGACCTTGGTCGCGCCGATGCCTACCTCCATCTAACAAACGAATTTTAAGGATTGCCAATGTCGTTGCCAATGTTCTCTTTTCTGCCGCGTATGCGCCGTGCGCCCCTTGTCCCTGCTATCCGCTTGGATGGGGTGATCGATGCAGGTGGGCGGTTTGGCCGTGGTCTGAACCTCTATGATCTGGACGAAATTCTTGAGCCCGCATTTTCCTATCGTCATTCGCGCCATGTTGCTTTGGTCATCAATTCGCCGGGAGGATCTCCCGTGCAATCAGCGTTGATCCTGCGCCGTATCCGGACTCTGGCCAAAAAACACAACAAGACTGTTTTGGGTTTTGCAGAAGATGTCGCTGCCTCTGGCGGTTATATGCTGGCAATCGCGGCGGATGAAATTTTCGCCGATGCCTCCACCATGATCGGTTCCATCGGGGTTGTATCCTCCGGCTTTGGCTTTACAAACTTGCTTGAAAAAGCTGGGGTTGAGCGCAGGCTTTATACTGCGGGTAAATCCAAGGCCAGCCTTGATCCGTTTAGTCCGGAAGACCCGGATGAGGTGGCGAAACTGAAAGCGATGCAAGAGGATGTGCACGAAACCTTCATTTCATTGGTCAAGGATCGCCGCGGCGACAAGCTAAAAGGCGATGATGAAACGCTGTTCAACGGTGATGTCTGGACCGGAGAGAAGGCAGTAAACCTTGGTTTGATAGATGGTCTTGGCGACATGCACACCGTGCTGCAAGAAAAGCTGGGAAGCGATGTGCGTGTGCGCTTTGTTGAAAGCCGCCGGGGTTTCCTGCGGCAACAATTAGGGCTGGATATGAGCCACGATTTGCGTGGGCTTTTGGGCGCGTTGGTCGATGGCGCGCTGGATGCCGCTGAAAAGCGTTCCCTTTGGGCGCGGTTTGGCCGATAAAAGCCGTTTTTAGGCGATATTGACGCGACGACTCATTGCGCTGGGCGCGAACCCATGCCAAAAATTGGTTTGGGCAGGGCGTTATAGCAGGAACCGGATATGCATCGTATTTTCCGCGCGTTTGGTCAGCGCTTTTGCCTCGCGCTTGCACTGACATTTGGACCCTTTGGCGCGGTGCAGGCAACGCCAGCCCCCGTTGATCCGGGATTTCAAAACTTTCTGGCCGGGGTTAAGGCCGAAGCCCTCTCCCAAGGCATAAGCACAGAAACGATTGATGCGGCGTTCAAAGATGTTCAGGAACTTAGGCGTGTCGTAAAAAGTGACCGCAGCCAGCCCGAAGTTAAATTGACCTTTCACCGCTACGCCACGCGATTGCTGACAGATGGTAATATCAACACCGGTCGGGCGCGCTATAAAGAACACCGAGAATTGCTTCGTGAGATTGAAGATCAGTACGGGGTGCAAGGGCGTTTCATCATGGCCTTTTGGGGCATGGAAACCCGTTACGGCGCCATTACCGGCGATATTCCTGTGGTATCAGCGGTTGCAACCTTGGCTTATGACAAACGCCGTTCTGCCTTTTTCAAGGAACAATTGATGGCGGTTTTGAAGATGCTGGACAAGGGCTACACAGATCTAGCCACCCTGAAAGGCTCTTGGGCCGGCGCGATGGGGCAGCCGCAATTCATCCCGACAAGCTATCTTGCTTATGCGGTGGATCATGATGGTGATGGCAAGCGCGATATTTGGCATTCCAAGGCCGACACATTCGCTTCCAT
The DNA here is from genome assembly GCA_049609145.1 of Alphaproteobacteria bacterium. Classification (GTDB taxonomy): domain Bacteria; phylum Pseudomonadota; class Alphaproteobacteria; order SPJN01; family SPJN01; genus JBMYYF01. Next base: position 101,955 of record JBMYYF010000008.1, on the reverse strand, counting down.
TGCCAATTACCTCGCAAAACATGGTTGGGACCATAATCAAACCTGGGGCCGGGAGGTGCAGGTGCCTACGGGTCTGCGAAATACATTCACAAATATGGCCCGCACAGAAGGGCCGGGGTGCCGCGCCATGAAGCGGGATATCTCGGTGGCGAAATCGCTGGGCGCATGGTCTGAGGCCGGCGTTACAAGAATTGATGGGCGTGCCTTGCCCAATCGCCCGACGCTTCAGGCGAATTTGGTTATGCCCGATGGCAAGGATGGGCGAGCCTTTTTGGTTTACAGCAATTACCCGTCGATCTTGCGTTATAATTGCGCTCACCTATACGCGCTGACTATCGGTCTGTTGTCTGACAAAATTGCCGGTTTCCGTTGATGCGCTGGATTGGGGTCATATTTCTATTGGTGATTGGTGCCACGGCATGTTCGGAAGCACGCCTTGCAATACACACGGCAAAAGCCATTGCCGGCACCAATGATGACGCTGTTGAGCCACATTACAAAATTGGCACGCCCTACAAAATCAAAGGAAAATGGTACTATCCGCGCGTGCAGCCCGATTATCGGGAAGAGGGGACAGCAAGTTGGTATGGTCCCACCTTTCATGGCAAGCAAACCGCCAATGGGGAGGTGTTCGACCGTTATGGCATGACCGCTGCACACCGCACCTTGCCTATGCCAACATTGGTACGGGTCACAAATCTTGACAATGGCCGCAGTATCGCCCTGCGGGTGAATGACCGTGGCCCATTTGTTGATAACCGCATAATTGATGTATCGGAATCTGCCGCAACCGCCTTGGGGTTCCGATCAAGCGGTTTGGCAAATGTGCGGGTCGAAGTCATTACGCTGGAGGAGGCTGAAAACATTGCGAATGAAACCCCTAGCGGCCAACAAACCGCATCCCAGCCGCCGAAAGGTACATTTGTTGCCAAACCCGTGGAAATTTCTGCCGAAGAAAAAAATGGGGTGGTTGCTGTGCCGGTCAGCAACGTAAAAGCCGTTACGCTGGACCCGCCTGCGCAAACACAAGCTGATCACGCAGGCAAGCTGAGCAACGGGCCTGAAATTCAGGTTGGTGCCTTCCAGGACGAAACGAATGCGCGGCAGCTGGGCACCTTGGTTGCCGCCCATGGTCCGGTTAAAATTACATCAGTAAAAGTACATGAACGCGATTACTGGCGTGTGCGCCTTGGTCCCTTTGAAAATCAAATCGCTGCCCAAAATGCTCTTGATGGTCTGCGCGCAGATGGCTACGCACATGCGCAAATAATTCGCGGAAAACGAAATAGGTGAACCGATGATCCATAAAGCCCTTACATCTTTGCTTGCTGGCCTGTTCAGTCTGACGATTGCACTGCCCGCCATGGCCTTGGATACGCCTGCGAAACAAGCCTTGCTGTACGATCTTTCTACCGGAACTGTATTGCTCGACAAGAATGCGGATCAAACCATGCCGCCCAGTTCAATGAGTAAGCTGATGACGGTGCTGATGGTTTTCGATCGTTTGGCAGAAGGCTCTCTCAGTCTGGATGATAAGCTGGTTGTATCCCAAAAAGCCTGGAAGAAAGGCGGCTCGAAAATGTTCGTTATGGTCGACAGCCAAGTAAGGGTTGAAGATCTTTTGCGTGGGATCATTGTTCAATCCGGGAATGACGCCTGCATTGTAATTGCCGAAGGGCTTGCAGGATCGGAAGAAGCATTTGCTGCACAGATGAATGACAGGGCAAAAGAGTTGGGGTTAACAGGCTCGCATTTTGCAAACGCCACAGGCTGGCCGCACCCTGATCACTATGTTACCGCCCATGATTTAGGAAAAATCGCCGAATATCTGATCACTGAACACAAGCAATTTTACGCGATGTTTGCTGAAAAAGAGTTCGAATGGGCGGGCATCAAGCAAGGCAACCGCAACCCGGTTCTATATAAAAACATTGGCGCTGACGGCCTGAAAACAGGCCATACTGAAGCCGCAGGCTATGGCCTAACAGCCTCTGCCGAGCGCGATGGCCGCCGTGTTATTCTTGTTGTAAACGGGCTGAAAAGTGTCCGCGAACGTACCTCTGAATCAACTCGCCTGCTTGGATGGGCCTTTCGGGAGTTCCGCAATTACAGCCTGTTTGAAGCAGGCGAGAGTGTGCGGGAGGCCGACATCTGGCTGGGCCAAGACACCACCGTGCCACTGGTCGTGCCCCAGGATCTTACATTAACGCTGAAGCGCACTGCGCGGGCCCGTATGAAAGTAACCGCACAATATGTGGCCCCCATTCCCGCACCTGTTGTCGAAGGACAGCGTGTTGGCACTCTAACCGTTACAGCCCCGGATATGGAACCGATTGAGCTGCCTTTGCTGGCGGGCAAAACCGTGCATCAGCTTGGCGCGGTCGGGCGCCTGAAGGCGGCATTCAATTATCTTCTTTGGGGGGCATCTACCAATTGAGCGGGGCAATGGTCAGGGCAGGTTAATGGCAAGACGCGGCACATTCATTACGCTTGAAGGCGGTGAGGGGACGGGCAAGTCGACCCAAATCAACCTATTGAGCCAACGTTTAGCCGAAGCGGATATTGACCATATTCTTACGCGGGAACCCGGTGGCACCTCCGGTGCCGAAGCCATTAGGGATTTGGTGGTGACCGGCAATATCGATCGATGGTCGCCCAAGGCCGAACTTTTACTATTCACCGCCGCTCGTTTGGATCATCTTGAACGTGTAATCCTGCCAGCCTTGCAAGCCGGACAAACCGTAATATGCGATCGATACATTGATTCTTCCGTTGCCTATCAAGGCGTTGCTGGGGGTGTTGGCGCCCAACGAGTTATGGCGTTAAGCGACTTGATGCTGCCGGAGGGTTGGCTGCCGGATATCACGTTCATCCTTGATCTTGATGTCACAGTCGGTTTAGCGCGCGCCGCTAATCGTGGCGGCACCGAGACGCGCTTTGAAGAAAAGGGCACAGCGTTCCACACGCAGTTGGCACAGAGTTTTCGACACATCGCGGAACAAAATCCCGAACGATGCATTTTGGTTGAAGCAACTGAAAAACCACAACACGTTGCTGACATCATTTGGCAACAGCTGGCGCAACGCATGGGGCTGGTCTGATGGCCCGGCGCGCCGCGTTGGCAGATGTCGTTGAGGAGTTGCCTGAGAGCGATCAGGTAGAAGGCGCAGCCCACCCACGGCATTGTCAAAAAGTTCTAGGCCATTTTGGAGCTGAACAAAGCCTGTTGGAGGCATGGAACGCTGATAAAATGCCCCATGCAATATTGCTGTGTGGCCCGAAGGGTATTGGCAAGGCCAGCTTTGCTTACCGGCTGGCCCGCTTTGTCCTTTCGGAAGGAGGCGACGCGGGGGGCGCTGCCCTGTTTACAGCCGATGACATTGCGGCAACAAGCCTTGACGTTGATATGCAACAACCAGCTATGGAGCGCATTTCTGCCTTGTCCCACGCCGACCTGAAAGTCCTTCGGCGCCAGTGGGACAGGGACAAAAAACGCTTCAAGGCGAATATCGCCGTTGATGATGTGCGTGCGCTTGCACCCTTTTTCGGTTCAACGGCTGCCGAAGGTGGTTGGCGGGTTGCGATTGTTGATGCCGCAGAAGATATGAACCGCGCTGCGGCAAACGCGCTTTTGAAAACTCTGGAAGAACCGCCAGCGAATACCATTTTGATTCTTGTTTCGCACGCGCCGGGGCGGCTGTTGCCAACCATTCGTTCGCGCTGCCGCCGGGTGCCCATGTCTGCTCTTGTACAAAATGATTTCCTCGCTGCACTGGATACAGTGGGCACAAAGGTTGCGCCGGAAGATCAAGTCATGTTGAGCCGCTTGGCTGCTGGTCGCCCGGGGCGCGCAATTGAACTTTTGGGACTAGAGGGCACAGATCTATTTCGCCAGATGGTACGGCTTTCATGCGGCCAGGATGCCAAGGCGCGGGGGCAATTTGCGAGCAGTCTCAGCGGAATCAAGGCCGATGCGCAATTCAGAATACTGGAAGACCTGTTTTCGGAATGGCTGGCCCATTTGGCCCGGGTGAGCGCAACCAGGCAAAGCGCCCATGAAATGTTATCGGAAGAACAAGCATTGCTTGATCGCGGCATCTCACCACTTGTTTTTGGCGATTTGGCAGAAACCATCAGACAGCTCTTCGGCGAGACAATCGGTTTGAACCTTGATAAGCACCAGATGTTGCTGCGGCTGTTTGATACGCTTGATGCGGCGTGGCAAGGCCGATAGAACTGAGGGTAGTTTTTCCGCACATAAGGCAAACCCAATGGCCAATCAGGCTTTTTACATCACCACTCCCATCTACTACTGTAATGACGTTCCCCATATTGGGCACGCATACACTACCTTGGCCTGTGATGTGATGGCACGGTTCAAAAGGCTGGACGGATTTGACGTAAAATTTCTGACCGGAACCGATGAACATGGGTTGAAAGTTGAGCAAGCCGCCCGTGATAGGGGGGTCACGCCGCAGGAATTAGTAGATCAGGTTAGCCCTCGGTTTCAGGAACTAGCCGCCGCAATCGGGGCAACCAACGACGACTTTATCCGCACGACAGAAGGTCGTCATAAAAAGGCTGTTCAGCATCTTTGGCAAAAGCTGGAGGCGGCAGGCGACATCTACCTTGATACTTATGAAGGCTGGTATTCCGTGCGTGATGAAGCCTTTTACCAAGAAGGTGAGTTGCAAGACGGACCGGATGGTAAAAAAATCGCGCCCACTGGGGCACCTGTTGAATGGGTTGAGGAAGAAAGCTATTTCTTCCGCCTCTCAGCTTTTGAAGACCGCTTGTTGGCCTATTATGAGGCGAACCCAGATTTTCTCGCCCCCAAATCCCGCTTGAATGAAGTTACGAGTTTTGTGAAGGGCGGGCTGCGCGATTTGTCAATCTCTCGCACCACATTTGAATGGGGCGTGCCAGTACCCGGCAACAACCAGCACATTATGTATGTGTGGATTGATGCTCTGACCAACTATCTAACTGCCATTGGCTATCCTGACACGGATGGGGAAAGCTATCGGCAATATTGGCCAGAAGCACACCACATTATCGGTAAGGACATCCTGCGCTTTCACGCTGTTTATTGGCCCGCCTTTTTGATGTCAGCTGATTTGCCATGTCCCAAGCGTATTTTCGCCCATGGCTGGTGGACAAATGAAGGCGAGAAGATTTCAAAATCGCTCGGCAATGTGATCGATCCGTTTGAGTTGATGGAACGATATGGCCGAGATCAAATGCGCTACTTCCTGATGCGTGAAGTCCCCTTTGGCAACGATGGTGATTTCTCTCACGAAGCAATGGTTAACCGCATGAACGGCGAATTGGCCAATGATTTGGGAAACTTGGCCCAGCGTTCCTTGTCGATGGTGGCAAAAAATTGCGACGGGGCCATTCCTACCCCCGGTGATTTAAGCAAGGCTGATCAGGAAATTTTGGCGGCTTTGGATAGCTTGCTGCCAAAGGTGCGAGAACTGATGGATGCTCAAGCCATAAACCGCGCGCTGGAGGCGGTTTGGCAAGTGGTCAGCGAAGCGAACAGGTATTTCGCGGGAGAAGAACCTTGGGCGCTCAAGAAAACAGATCCGACACGTATGGGCACTGTGCTTTATGTGACGGCTGAAATTATCCGCCAAATTTCAATCCTTGTGCAGCCGATCATCCCCGATGGCGCAGGCAAGCTGTTGGATGTGTTGGGGCAGCAAGATCGCACCTTTGCGGCCTTAGGGCCAGATAATCGGTTGGTGCCGGGCACGGCTATTCCCAAACCTGAAGGCGTGTTCCCGCGTTTTATTGATCCTGATAGTGACGGCTAGTCCCCATGCTGATTGATAGCCATTGCCACCTAACGTTTCCTGACTTTGCTGATGAATTGGAAAGCGTAGTGGCGCGCGCACGCGCGGCAGGGGTGGAGGGTATGCTCACCATCTCAACGCGCTTGGGCGATTTTGATAAAGTGCGCGGGCTGGCACAGGCACATGGTGATATTTGGTGCACCGTGGGGGTGCATCCGCATGAGGTGGAAGCTGAGCCCGACACCACAACGGAACAGCTTGTTCAGCTTGCAGCGTATGAAAAAGTTGTGGGTATTGGCGAAACCGGATTGGATTATTTCTATGATCATTCCCCGCGCGGCGAGCAGCAGGCCGCTTTCGATGTGCATTTAGCGGCAGCCTGTGAGACCGAACTGCCGGTAATCGTTCACACACGCGAAGCAGATGCCGATACCAATGCAATGCTGAAAAATGCGGCGTCGGGGGGCAGCCTTACCGGTGTTATCCATTGCTTTACCTCAGGGCGTTCTGTTGCAGAAACGGCGCTGGAGCTTGGTTTCTATATTTCGTTGTCTGGCATTCTTACCTTCAAAAATGCACAGGAAATAAGAGACATTGTGAAGGATGTGCCATTGAACCGCCTATTGGTGGAAACAGATAGCCCCTACCTTGCGCCTGTACCCAAGCGCGGCAAACGCAATGAGCCCGCCTTTGTAGCCCATACAGCGGCGTGCCTGGCCGAGGTCAAAGGGGTCAGCATCGAAGAAATTCATCGTGTTACGGGGCAAAATTTTGCTCGTTTGTTCGGGCGCACTGGGCTGGCTCAATGAATGCGATCAAGGCCACAATATTGGGCAGTGGGTCGTCCGGCGGTGTTCCCCGAATTGGCAATCACTGGGGTGCTTGCGATCCAAACAACCCAAAGAACCGGCGTATGCGTTGCTCCATATTGGTGGAGCAAGCCGATGTTGTCGCCCTTATCGATACATCGCCCGATATGCGTGAGCAATTGTTGATGACAGGACATGATTGGGTTGATGGCGCACTCTTTACGCATTCCCATGCAGATCAGGCCCACGGTATAGATGATCTACGTGTCTGCGCCATTAATCGCATGAAGCGCGTCGATGTATATGGCGATGCAGAAACACTTGAAATATTAGGCGCTCGGTTTGACTACTGCTTTGAAGGGAAGGGGGGCTATCCTGCTATCCTTGACCCTCATACCTTAACACCAGGGCAAGAAGCCATCCTCACCTCGCAGGATGCAGGGGAAATGCGCTTTCTGCCATTTGAGGTGGACCATGGTGGGTGCCCGACACTGGGGTTTCGTATAGGAGGCCTGGCATACACGCCGGATATTGTAGACGTGCCCGACAGCGCCGCGGGGGCCTTGAGTGATTTGGATGTATGGATAGTAGATGCCTTGCGCTACACCCCGCATCCAACTCACGCCCATGTCGAAAAAACATTGGGCTGGATCAAGCGGTTCAAGCCCAAACGGGCGATCTTAACCAATCTACATGTCGATTTGGATTATGAAACCTTAAAGGCGGAACTGCCCGATGGCGTGGAACCTGCTTATGACGGCATGGAAATCTCACTGTGAGGCCAGAGCCATTATATGTGATCGGCCCCAAGGGTTATCACGTCAGCGATGATCCTGCCCGAATGGACCGTGCCTGGGTAATTACAGAACTAAAAAAGTCGTACTGGGCGAAGGATGTAGATGATGTGGTGCTGGTGCGTTCCATCATGAACGCCAAGCCATTCGGTCTATACGCGAAAGACAAAAGCCAGGTAGGTTTTGCCCGCCTTGTGACAGATGAGGAGCGTTTTGCTTGGCTGTCAGATGTGATATTGGATGAAGACGTGCGCGGGCAGGGGCTTGGATATTTTTTCATGCGGGCTGTGCTGAACGCGCCTATCGCGCCCCGGCAAGGCAAAATTTTGCTCTCAACCGATGACGCCCATGGATTCTATGAAAAGTTGGGCTTTGTAGCCGTAAGCGAAAAGTTGATGGAACTACGCCGATAAAAGGGGCGTGAGATCCGGTGCTGTTTCCCAAGGCGCCTCTTCATTTTCTTGGCGCGGCAATATCCCGATTGGAATGTCTTCCACAAAACGACGAATAGCGGCAGCGGTTTCCGCCGGGGGCACAGGACTATCCACTGATTCACTCAAGATGATGGCAGCGCACTCAATATTTGCCATTTTCAGGCTGTCCAGCGCCGTCAATGTGTGGCTGATCGTGCCCAGGTAAGTGCCGGCCACCAAAACAACAGGTAACCCTAGTTCCGTCATCAAATCCCGCATCAGGTGGGTGTCGTCCAAGGGCACACCAATGCCGCCTGCGCCCTCTATCAATAATGGGCCTTGCGCGGCCGCAATGCGTTTGCGGCTTTCCGCGACTACCGCATCGAACGGAATGTTTTTACTTTCCCGCGCTGCGGCCATATCCGGGGATAGCGCAGGTAGAAAACGCCAAGGGGAAATGTTGTGCAATATTGCGGGGTCTTGCACATTCAATCCGAGAGCGAGCGCCAATTGATAAGGGTCTGATCCCTGCGGAGAGGCTTCATTATAGCCGCTGACCACCGGTTTGAAAGCCGCCGGCTGCTTGCCTTGCTTGGCCCAGGCGTTCAGCAGGCAGGCAGCTACGGCGGTTTTGCCAATATCGGTGCCAGTTGCAGTAACAAACCAAGCGTTCATATCATTTTCTCCACACGAATTGCGTCGGCTAAGGATTCAATGTTTTGAAGACTGTGCTCGGCTGTAAAGGTTAGACGCAGGCGAGCCGTACCTTCAGGAACGGTAGGTGGCCGGATGGCTGAAACCAGAATTCCCTTGGTTGCCAAAGCGGCAGCGGCACTTAAGGCTTTTTCGGGTGAGCCCAGAATTAGTGGCACGATGGGGCTTTCCGGCTCTGGCAAATTTAGCAGCCGACAAAAAGTACGCGCATTTTCAAGCGGTCGCTGTGTGCGCTCCACATCCGTTGCAATGATTTCAAGCGCCTTGAGCGAAGCACCAACCGCAGCAGGTGGCAAGCCAGTTGAATAGATCAGGGTGCGAGCACGGTTCCGGATCAGTTCCGCGACTTGCTTGCTACAACACAGATAACCTCCATAGCTGCCAGCGGCTTTTGAAAGTGTGCCCATCTGCAATGGGATATTGGCCCGTACGCCGTTTTCAATCGCCGATCCCTTGCCGTTGTTCAACGTGCCTAGCCCATGGGCATCATCGGTCATAAGCCATGCGCCGTGCTTATCGGCCAATGCCGCCAAAGCCGTTACCGGCGCGCGATCGCCATCCATTGAAAAAACGCCGTCGGTGACTATCAGGCAATTTGCGACATCGCCCCGGTATTGGCTGAGCAGTTCTTCTAGGTGTTCAAGATCGTTGTGACGGAAGGTCAGCTCTCTTGCGCCACTAATGCGTGCACCGGCCAGCAAACATGCGTGGGATAGGGCATCTGCGATCACCAAATCATCGGGACCAACCAAGGTTGGAATAATGCCGACATTTGCCAAATAGCCAGACCCGAAAACCACACAATCTTCTGATTCCTTGAAATCGGCAAGGCTACGTTCCAGCGCGCTCAACAGCGAGTGGTTTCCGGTCACCAACCGGGAAGACCCTGCGCCTGCGCCATATTCGTGGGCCGCGGCTGCTGCAGCAGCTTGTACCTCCCGGTGGCGGGAAAGGTTGAGATAATCATTGCAGCAAAAGGACAAATATTCCCGACCGTTTCGGCGCAAATGGATCGCATCTGTGCGGTCAGTATCGATCAATTCGCGCATCAGGCCGCGTTGAGCAATGCTGGTCAGCTTTTCAGCGGCAAACTGATCAAGATTTTGAGGGCTTTTTTCTGTCATATCGGGCGGACCCTATAGGATCAGCACGCCCAAGAATAGAGGCCAAAACAAGCCCCAAAACAGTAGGGGCCTAGCCGCTAAATCGGTTGATTTTGGCCGTGTCATGCCTATTGTGGCCCCAACAGACACTCTTCAAGGATATTTGGACATGGCCAGCCACGCCCCAAGCACCCAACCCCGCCATAATTGGACCCGCGCCGAAGCCGATGCGCTTTATGCATTGCCCTTTGCGGATTTAATTTTTCAAGCGCAGCAGGTGCATCGCGCGCATTTCGATGCCAATGAAGTTCAGATGTCCACATTGCTTTCGATCAAAACAGGGGGCTGCCCTGAAGATTGTAAATATTGCTCCCAATCTGCTTTCTATGACACGCCGGTGAAGGCAACAAAGTTGATGGAAGCCGAAACCGTTATTGAAGAAGCCAAGAAAGCCAAAGCAGCCGGTGCCAGCCGTTATTGCATGGGGGCCGCTTGGCGCAACCCCAAAGAACGCGACATGCCTGCCATCGTTCAAATGGTTAAAGGAGTGCGCGAGCTGGGCATGGAAACCTGCATGACCCTTGGCATGTTGGATGAAGCCCAAGCCAAGCGGCTGGCTGATGCGGGGTTGGATTATTACAATCATAATGTCGATACATCAGAAGAATTCTACTCCGAGGTCATCACTACCCGCACTTATCAGGACCGTCTGGATACGCTGCAACATGTGCGCGATGCTGGTATGAACGTTTGTTCAGGCGGTATTGTCGGGATGGGTGAAGACGAAAGTGATCGTATCGGCATGTTGCTCACTCTTGCCACGCTGCCGGCGCATCCCGAAAGTGTACCCATCAACATGTTAATCCAAACGGAAGGCACGCCTGTTTACGGGGAAGACAAGTTCGATCCGATCGATTTTGTGCGCACCTGTGCGGTGGCACGTATTATGATGCCGAAATCTGTTGTACGTCTATCCGCAGGGCGCGAATGGATGAGCGATGAAACGCAAGCACTGTGCTTTCTGGCTGGGGCCAACTCCATCTTTATCGGTCCCAAGTTGCTTACAACCCGCAATCCCGCACAGGAAAAAGACGAAGCCCTGTTTGCCAAGCTGGGCGTGCATCCCATGCAGATTGGCACACCCGTGGGTGAGCGAACTGGTGAAACTCAACCGGCACCTGTGCCCGCCCACGCTGCTGAATAAAAGTGGCCAACAAGGGCGATAACCAAGCGCCAGAATGGTTGCGCAATGGGCATGACCATATCTGGCTACCATATACTCAAATGCAAGATGTGGCGATGCCACTGCTGGCAGTGTCCGCCTCTGGCACGCGCATTACCTTGGCAGATGGGCGTCAACTTGTAGATGGCGTATCGTCGTGGTGGACGGCGTGCCATGGTTACTGCCACCCGCACATTGAACAAGCCGTTAGAAAGCAACTGGAAAATCTACCACATGTTATGCTGGGCGGCTTTGCGAACGAGCCCGCCTATCGTTTGGCCACACGATTGGCGGCACTATTACCGGGCGATTTGAACCACAGTTTCTTCTCAGAATCAGGCTCCGTCGCGGTAGAGGTCGCCATGAAAATGGCCGTACAGTATCATCGCCAAAGAGAAGCCCCAACTCGCACAGCTTTCATCAGTTTCCTTGGCGGCTATCATGGCGATACCGGCTTTGCCATGTCAGTTTGCGACCCGGAGGAGGGGATGCACGGCCATTTTGCCAGCTACCTTCCACGTCAACATGTCGTAACGATACCAAAGGATGAGGCAAGCATTGCCGCGTTTGAAGCGCTATTGGCAGAACATGCCAAAAGCTGCGCTGCAATCATCATAGAGCCGCTGGTACAAGGGGCAGGGGGCTTCAAAATGCACGAGGCCGAAGTTCTGCAACGCCTCCGTGATGCGGCTGATTCCCATGGTCTGTTACTTATTTTCGATGAGATCATGACCGGTTTTGGGCGTTTGGGCGGCAGCTTGTTTGTCTGCGAACAAACAGGTGTCGTGCCAGATATCATTACACTGTCAAAGGCGCTGACCGGCGGCACCATGCCATTGGCTGCCACGATAGCCACAAACAAGGTGTTTGATGCCTTTAAGAGCGACAGTGCCGATGATGCCTTTATGCATGGTCCAACCTATAGCGGTAACGCCTTGGCGTGTGCTGCGGCCAATGCCTCGCTTGATTTGTTTGAAACCGAGCCACGGTTGAAACAAGTCACGGAAATTGAGACACAACTCACAACGCAACTGGCGCCAATTGCTGACATTGCAGGCGTTGTCGATGTCCGCGTCAAAGGCGCGTTGGGCGTTGTTCAAGTTACCGCATTGCATGATGTTGATTGGCTAAAGAGCCGATTCATAGAGCAGGGGGCTTGGATTCGACCCTTTGGGGACGTAATTTACATTATGCCACCCTTCATTATCGATCCAACCGATCTAACCCTACTGACCGACGCGATGAAACTGGTTATTTCCGAATGGTCCCAACGGTTTATAGGAGAATTCTAATGCGTGTTCTGCGCTATATCGGAATTGTTTTTTTGCTTATCCTTGGGAGCGTCTATTGGGCCTATAACACGTTTTTGGCGTCAGAGCTTCCAGACCCGCCAGCCAGTTTAACAGGCACGCTGTTTAGCGGTGAAATGCAGCATGGCGGCAAGGCGAGAACCTACAACTACTATGTTCCAAGCCAGTTAGCAGAAAACCCGGCGCTGGTTCTGGCTTTTCATGGCTCTCAAGGCGACGGTGCGCGCGCGCGCATATCCTATGCTTATGAGCTTGACCGCTTGGCCGATCAACACGGCTTTGTCGTCGTTTATCCGGACGGGTATGAAAAGCACTGGAATGATTGCCGTGCTGCCGGAGACTATAGCGCCAACCGCCTAAATATTGATGATGTCGGCTTTACCAGAGCTATGATCACCTTTTTTAAAGAACGTTACGGCATAGATACACGCCGCATCGCGGCAACAGGCATCTCAAACGGGGGGCATATGGCTTTCCGCTTGGCCTATGAAGCGCCGGGGCTTGCTGCAGCTCATATTGCTTTCGCCGCGGCTGTTCCTGCGGGCGATAATCTGGACTGCAACCCATCTAACAAGCCGGTCAATATGGCAATCGTAAACGGCACAGCCGATCCGCTCGTGCCACCGGCAGGCGGCGTTCAAACTATCTTTGGCGTGTCGGAGCGTGGGACCGTGCTCAGCATGGTGGACAGTATAGGCTATTGGGCGCGCATTGGTGGATATGGCATAGATCAGCCTGTCATCGAAAAGCTGGCCGACACCACCAGCGAGGATGAGAGCTTTATCGTTCTGCTTGGCTGGTCATCACCGAACAAACCACTGATCCATCTCTACAAAGTTGAAAATGGCGGGCACACCATACCAACCAGTCAGATGTCGTTTCCCAAAATCTTGGGTAACACAAATGCCGATATAGAGGGGGCTGCCTTGGTTTGGTCCTTTTTGAACGCGGCTGTGACCCATATGGATCAATGAGCTGAGTTGCACCTAGCTTCGTCGAATTGCATCAATATTTTCCATAATATTCATTATCGGATAAACTGTGCAGCCTCCGCCCAATATCAGGGCGCCCCTGAAACGAGCCGCCCCCTCCATTACAAAACTCAGATTATTCATCCTTAGAGGCAGGTATAGAGGCCGCCATCTACTGGAATATGCGCCCCGGTGATATACGCGGAAGCTTGTGAGGATAAAAACAGGGTTGTTCCAGCCATGTCTTCCGGCTCACCAATCCGTTTCAACGGGGCACTGTCGGCGATAGCGTCACCAAACGCATCCAATGTAGCCTCCATCATTTTCGAGCGAAACGGTCCCGGGCAAATAGCGTTCACATTAATGTGGTCGCCAGCCAACCGCTTGGCCAAATGGCGCGTAAGCTGCACGACAGCGCCTTTTGATGAAGAATATGAGTAGGTTTCAAGCCCGGGCGCGTGCAACCCATCAATCGATGCGATATTTACTACCCGTGCCGGTGCTTCATGTGTGCCTGCTGCGCGAAGCTGCGGCAGCAGTTTTTGGGTAAGAAAAAAGACTGATTTGACATTAAGATCCATCACCTTATCCCAACCGCTTTCCGGGAAGGTATCGATGCTTTCTCCCCAATTGGCACCAGCATTGTTGACCAGTACATCCAACTGCCCTTCCCGTTCTGCCACCATTTTGGCCAAGGAATCCACACCCGCCATCTCACCCAAATCGGCCGGTAGTGAAATACAGGTGCCCTTTTTTGACAGCTCAGCCGCCACCTCATCGCACACCTGCGCTTTACGAGACGAGATATAGACTTTTGCGCCATTTTCCACGAAACCGGTTGCGATCATTTCGCCAATTCCGCGCGATCCACCCGTTACCAGAACGGTTTTACCTTCCACATTGAACAGATTTTTCATGAGAATCTCCTTTAATTGCGATAGGACTGTTTAGCAGGTTCCACGCAGCGGGTCAGGAAAAACGCATGTCTCATTCAATTGAACGCTTGTTGGCTGTGATGGCACAGCTTCGCAATCCCGACGGCGGTTGTCCGTGGGATCTGGAGCAGAATTTTCATACCATCGCCCCCTATACAATCGAAGAAGCCTATGAAGTGGCCGATGCAATTGAGATGGATGATCGGGTGGCCCTCAAAGATGAGCTGGGGGATTTACTGTTTCAAGTCGTTTTCCACGCGCGGATGGCGGAAGAAGAAGGCAGCTTCGCTTTCAATGATGTTGTTGCAGCCATTATTGAAAAAATGGAGAGACGACACCCCCACGTCTTCGCGGACGCGTCGGAACGCAGCGCGCAAGAACAAACCCAAGCATGGGAAGAAATCAAAGCCAGAGAACGAGCTGATAAAGGTATCGTAGAAAGCGCTCTTGATGGCATTCCCGGCGCCCTGCCCGCGGCAACACGTGCGTTGAAGCTGCAAAAGCGCGCCGCGCGCGTGGGATTTGATTGGAACTCAATTCCGGCAGTAGAAAGCCAAATCGAAGAAGAAGTGGCGGAGCTTGTTGAAGCCGTAACTCAGGCTGATAAGGATGCGATTGAAGACGAGTTCGGAGACTTGATGTTCTGCATGGTGAATTTGGCGCGCCACTTGGATGTAGACGCAGAAAAAGCCCTGCGTCGGTGCAATGCCAAATTTGAACGCCGGTTTCGATTTGTTGAACAAGCCGTCGCTGCAAATGGCCAAACGATGGACGGCGCGTCCCTTGATGAAATGGAAAAGCAATGGAAGGCCGCCAAGCGACATGAACGGGGCCAATCCTAAAGGTGTTGATAACCCGCATTTGACGGATCAATGAACTTCGCAGCCGCCCCTAGTAACGTTAAACCTGTGCCGCTAACAACCCCGCCAATGCGGCTCACAGCCGTTTGGGATTGTTCTGCGGCTTCCACAATTTCGCTGCGGTTGTTGGGTGAGGCCGTGAACAGGATCTCGTAGTCATCACCCCCAGAAACGACCATCTGCCACTTGCTATCATCGCGCACTACAATTTCTTGAACGGCGGTTGATAACGGTAGGCGCTCAATATCCAAGGAGAGTCGAGCCGCAGACGCGGTTGCGATATGCGCCGCATCGGCCAGCAAACCGTCGGAGACATCCATGGAGGCGTTGATCAATCCATGCAGGGCTTTGCCCAATTCAATACGCGGTTGGGGCAACAGATAACGCTGCCTCAAAAAGCTGTCTCGGCTTTCATGCAGCCCCAGCGCGGCATCACCCAATGTGCCACTCACCCAAATGTCGTCGCCTATTTTAGCGTTGCTGCGCGCCGGCACACGGCCAACCAATTTACCCACCATGGTCACCGAAAAGGTAAGCGGCCCCGGCGTTGCAACGGTGTCTCCCCCAAGTAAGGATAAGCCGAAAAGTGCTTGGTCTTCATCAAGGCCATTCACAAAGGCACTGCGCCATTTCTCATCGCAATTGTTTGGAAAAGCGCAGCCCAAAAAATAGCCAAACGGCACGGCCCCCTTCCCCGCCAGATCCGACAAATTTACACGCAACGCCTTGCGCGCAATCAAATCCGCTGGGTCGTCTGGCCTAAAATGAACGCCAGCAATCAACATATCTTTGGAAACAACCCAATTTGGGTCCAGCAAGGCAACGTCGTCAGCCAGTGAACGCGCGCCACTATGGGTTGCCAAAGGTTTCAGGTGCTGCGCGATAAAATCAAATTCACCGCCGCGCTTGCTCATGCCTCTGGCTCGTTCGGTCTTGTACGTGCAACCAATCCATTTAGCGCGCCGCCAACAAACCTTTTCTTGTCAGCATCATGAAACGCGTCGGCAACACCGACATATTCGGCAATGATCGCAGGACTTGGTGTCGTGGTCGACACCAATTCAAATGCGGCGGCGCGTAAAATGGAGCGAACCTCAGGATCCAGTCTATCCAATGGCCACTCTTTCGGCAAAATAGACCGAACAAGGTCGTTAAGTTCTGTCATTTCCAGCAGAACGCCCGAAACAACTTTTTTGAAATGCCCTTTGTCAGCATCGGCAAAATCTACATCCGATGTTTCATGCGGATGCTTGAACCTGTGTTCAAGAAACTCCGCCATCACTGTATCGCCGTCTGCTTTTGAAAATTCAATCTGAAACAGCGCTTGCACCGCTGCCAAACGCGCCAACGAACGCCCATAGGTTCGATTGCGCTTTAGGGGAATTGATTGCGGCGCCACGCTTTAGGCCCCAAACTTTTGTTTAAGCGCAATCATGGCCAAAGCCGCTTCTGCCGCTGCCGCACCTTTATTGCCTTCGTTTACCCGTGCACGTGCCCAGGCTTGATCACGATTTTCAACCGTCAAAATACCATAGCCAATGGCCGCTTTGTGCTGAATCGCAAGGTCTTGCAAGCCACGTGCGCTTTCACCACACACATAATCGTAATGGCTAGTTTCGCCACGAATAACAACACCAAGCGCCACATAGCCATCATACTTGCCGCTATCCATCGCCAGCCGTATCGCGCCAGGAATTTCAAAAGCACCTGGCACGGCAACACGTTCAACGGTGCCGCCTTTTTCTTCAATATAGGTTGTGGCACCGGCCGCCATTTCATCTGCCAGCTCATCGTAAAAGCGTGCTTCGACAATTAGAATATTGGGATTTGCCATTTCATACGCTCCTAGATTTCTTGTTGGCCAACGACCCGCAGGCCATAGCCGTCAAGGCCGACAATATTGTGCTTGGTATTGGACAGCAGGATCATATCCCGCACTCCAAGATCAACAAGAATTTGCGCCCCTACCCCATAATCACGAAGGATCTGGCCGGTAGGTGCCACCGGTGTTGGTCGGCCGGGAATACCATCAACCTTTAGCATTTCCGAGACCACTGTCGCGCGTGTATCACGGATGATAACAACAACCCCCCGGCCTTCTTTTTCAATATATTCCATTGAAGCACGCAGTGTTTGCGAACGGTCAGAATGTGCGCCCAGCAGATCATCAAACAGATTAATCGCATGCATCCGCACCGGCACCGGCTCAGGCCCGGAAAGATCACCCTTTACCAAGGCAATGTGTTCAGCATATTCAGCCGTATTAACATAGAGGCACATGCGGAAATTGCCGCCCCATTCCGTCGTAAATTCGCGCTCCGCCGCCCGTGTAATAAGATGGTCGTAACGCCGACGATAGGCAATCAAGTCAGCAATTTTACCCACCTTTAGTCCATGAAGCTGAGCGTATTTCACCAGATCAGGCAGGCGCGCCATTGTGCCATCTTCGTTCATGATCTCACAAATAACGCCAGAAGGGTTAAGCCCGGCAAGGCGTGCAATATCAACGGCGGCTTCGGTGTGGCCCGCGCGCACCAGCACGCCACCATCGCGCGCTTCCAGCGGAAATACGTGGCCCGGTGTTGCGATATCTGCTGCGCCCTTACTCGGGTCAATCGCGGCCGCAACGGTCAAGGCACGGTCGTGCGCTGAAATCCCGGTCGTTACGCCCTCACGCGCTTCTATGGAAACAGTGAAGGCCGTTTGATGGCGCGACTGATTGGTTTGGCTCATGAGTTGCAAACCCAAACCCCGCACACGTTCCGTAGTGAGTGCCAGACAAATCAAGCCGCGGCCATGCATAGCCATAAAGTTGATTGCCTCAGGAGTTGCCATTTGTGCAGGAATGACCAGATCGCCCTCATTTTCGCGGTCTTCGTCATCAACCAAAATGAACATGCGGCCATTGCGTGCATCTTCGATGATCTCATCAATTGATGAGATGAAATCAGAATAACTGTTCGGCGCTTCTTCTGGGTTCGACATAGGTTTAAGCTCCCGCTTGAGATGGGGTTTCTGAAAATTTAAGCAGGCGATCTACATAGCGCGCCAGTGAATCAACTTCGATGTTCACTTGCTGCGCTTCTACTAGACCCCCAAAAGTTGTGACCGATTGAGTATGTGGAATAACGTTTATATCAAAACCACTGTTGCTTACGCCGTTCACGGTAAGAGATACCCCCTCAATCGTGATAGAGCCCTTAGGCGCAATGTAGCGCATAACATTACTGGGCACCGCAAAGGCGATGCGCTTGGAATCGCCTTCATCGGCAATGGTCGTTATCGTGCCAATACAATCAACGTGGCCGCTTACAATATGGCCGCCCAATTCATCGCCAACACGCAAGGCGCGTTCCAAATTTACCGCTGTTCCTGCGACCCACTGATCAAGCGATGTGCAAGATAGCGTTTCAGCAGAGGCATCTACTTGAAACCACCCTTCCCCGTTTTCATCCCGGCCTTTAGCCACTACGGTCAGGCACGCGCCGGAGCATGAAATGGATGCACCAAGGTCAATGTCATCAACATCGTAGCGTGTTGCAATGGTGAACTGGCGGTCGCCCCGCTGTTCTATGGCGCTAACTCGCCCAACATCTGTCACAATCCCAGTAAACATGGCTTTGTTTTACGCTGTTGGCGCAAAAATTTCCAACACGTCATCGCCTAATCGTTCTTGCGCAATTTGCGCAAAGCGCCGCACCTGCCCCATGTTATCAATACCAAAGGGGGCCAGAGCGCTTAGCCCATCTGCGCCAATCAGGGCCGGTGCGCGAAACCAGCAAAGGCGATCAACCAAATTTGCGGCCATAAGGCTTGCCGCCAAATGCGCGCCGCCTTCCACCAGCAAACGTGTAATGCCAGCCTTTGCCAAATCTTCCAAAACCTTTGTTATCTGTACTCTTCCCGCCGCATCAGCCTCAATTTTGACAATAGTGACCCCGGCCGCCTCAAAGGCTTTGACGCGGCTTTTATCAGCATCTTTGCGCGTATAAAGGCGCACCTCTTGCGCATGCGCCGTCTTCACAAGCTTGGATGTAAGCGGTGTGCCAAGGCGACTATCCAGTACAACGCGCAACGGTGAACGGTTTTCCAGCCCCGGAATGCGGCAAGTTAATTCCGGATCATCGGCAATAACCGTGCCGCCGCCAACCATGATCGCATCAACCCGCGCACGCAAAAGATGACCGCGTTTTCGTGCCTCTGTGTCCGTAATCCATTGGCTGTCGCCGGTGTGGGTGGCAATTTTTCCATCCAGTGTTGTTGCTGCCTTGAAAATCACCATCGGTCTTTTCAGCGTCACCCGCGAAATGAACCCGGCATTCAATGCCACAGCGGGATCGTGCAGAACATTTTGGATTACCTCGATTCCGCTGTCTGCCAAGGCCGCAATCCCCTTGCCGTTAACGCGTGGATCAGGGTCAAGACAAGCAACCACCACGCGCGTCACTCCCGCCTTGACCAAGGCATTGGCACATGGTGGAGATTTGCCATGATGGGAGCATGGTTCCAGTGTCACATAAGCCGTTGCCCCTTCAATGGCACCATGACCAAGACGCTCCAGCGTTGCTTCAATAGCATGGGCTTCAGCATGAGGACGCCCACCCGGCTGGGTCCAGCCGCGGCCAATGATACGGTTATCCTGAACCAGAACACAGCCGACAGAGGGGTTTGGAGCAACTTGGCCCAAACCACGCGCAGCCAAACGCAAGGCCAAGGCCATATATCGATGATCTATTTCTGCCTGATTTGGCATGGCGATCCTGGGGCGACCCGTTTTCCTAGCTGCCCTCTCCTTCTCCACCTTCCATCGTATCGATGAAGGATTCAAAATCACGCGCCTCACGGAAATTTTTGTAGACCGATGCGAAGCGCACATAACCAACTTGATCCAGATTGGCCAAGGCTTCCATCACCATCTCGCCCACAACGTCAGACTTGATTTCGCTCTCTCCCAGCGTTTCAAGGCGGCGCACAATGCCGGTAATCATTTGTTCAACCCGGTCAGGCTCAACAGGCCGTTTGCGTAGCGCCATGAAGATGGACCGTGCAAGCTTATCGCGATCAAATGGCGCGCGCCGGCCACCCTTCTTCAGGATCGTCAGCTCCCGCATTTGTACCCGTTCAAACGTCGTGAAACGCCCACTACAAGCAGAACACAAGCGCCGCCGCCGGATCGCCGTGCCATCCTCGGTCGGACGCGAATCCTTTACCTGCGTATCTTCATTACCGCAAAACGGACAGCGCATATTGGGTCCCTCTTCCCTCTAGTCGATCGTTCTAGTCGTTATAGATCGGAAATTTGGCAGTCAAATCAATAACTTTCGTCTTAACGGCAGCCTCAACGGCAGCGTTACCCTCTGGCCCGTTTTTTGTGAGCCCGTCCAGCACTTCGCCAATCAGATGGCCAACTTGTTGAAACTCCGCGACGCCGAAACCGCGGGTCGTGCCTGCCGGTGTTCCAAGGCGAATGCCGGAGGTAACCATCGGCTTTTCAGGATCGAACGGAATGCCGTTCTTATTACAAGTGATATAGGCGCGCTCAAGCGCGGCTTCCGCATCACGGCCCGTCAAGCCCTTCGGGCGGAGGTCAACCAGCATCAAATGCGTGTCCGTGCCGCCAGAGGTTATAAACACCCCTTCGCCTTTCAAAGTTTCGGCCAAAGCTGCGGCATTGTCCTTGACGGCTTGGGCATAGACCTTAAAGCTTGGCTTCAAAGCCTCACCAAAAGCCACTGCTTTTGCAGCAATAATGTGCATTAGAGGCCCGCCTTGCAAACCGGGGAAAACGGCCGAATTTATCTTCTTGCCGATGTCTTCATCCGCCGACAAGATCATACCGCCGCGGGGACCACGAAGAGTCTTGTGGGTCGTGGTAGTCACAACATGTGCATGGGGTATCGGGCTGGGATGAACCCCACCAGCCACCAACCCGGCAAAATGCGCCATGTCCACCATCAAATAGGCCCCAACTGAATCAGCAATTTCACGGAACCTGGCGAAGTCGATTTCGCGGGGATAGGCTGAGCCACCGGCAATAATCAGCTTGGGCTTATGCTCCGCCGCCAATGCAGAAACCTGTTCATAATCAATGGTTTGCGTGTCCTGACGCACACCGTATGGCACAATGTTGAACCACTTGCCCGACATATTGGCGGGGGAGCCATGGGTCAGGTGACCACCGGCGGCCAAATCCATCCCCATCATGGTGTCGCCGGGCTTCAACAGCGCTAGTTGAACCGCCTGATTGGCTTGCGCACCGGAATGCGGCTGCACATTGGCATAGGCCGCACCGAAAAGCTGCTTGGCGCGGTCGCGGGCCAAATCCTCAGTGATATCAACATGTTCGCAGCCGCCATAATAGCGCTTGCCGGGATAGCCTTCCGCATATTTGTTGGTGAGAACCGTGCCCATGGCCTGTAACACCGCGCGCGAGACGATATTTTCAGAGGCAATCAGCTCAATTTCTTGCTGCTGACGGCCCAGCTCGGCGTTGATAGAGGCCATGACCTCACTATCGACATCGGCCAATTGATCCGTAAAAAACCCTGAAGTATCAATGGTTTGTTCTGCTGTGTTGGACATGGGGTGTGCCCTCCCTCAAAGTGTTTGGCCGAAAATCTGCAACGAACCCAGCCGCCCGCGAATATGCAGAGGCCTGATACCATATGTTGCGGGTCTTGCCAAAGAAAACCACAAGCAGCGCACAAGAAAATCGCTGCTCAAAACTGTGTCAAAAAACTGACGTTGAAACTCACAAAAAAGCCTGTTGTTCAGGTTATGAACGAATTTCAAGCCGCCCGTTTCAGGTTATGGCGCTGCCATACCCGATCAAGCGCATCCACGAGTTGATCCATCATTTCATCGGTGTGAAATGGTGACGGCGTGAAGCGCAATCTTTCGGTGCCGCGTGGCACGGTAGGATAGTTGATCGGCTGCACATAGATGCCGAACTCATCCAGCAATTCATCCGAGACTTGTTTGCACAAAACCGGATCATGCACCATGACAGGTACGATGTGGGTTTGGGTCATCATCACCGGTAGACCACGATCTGCCAAACGCTGTTTAAGGGTGGCGGCCCGTTCCTGATGTTTGGTGCGCTCCGCATTCGATTGTTTGAGATGGCGCACAGAGGCCAGCGCACCTGCCACCAATGCCGGTGCCAGTGACGTGGTAAAAATAAAGCCCGGCGCATAAGACCGGATTGCATCGACCAAGGCCGCGGATGAGGTGATGTACCCGCCCATCACTCCAAAGGCTTTTGCCAAGGTACCTTCAATAATGGTGATACGTTCGGCCACCCTATCGCGATCTGAAATGCCGCCACCGCGTGGCCCATAAAGGCCAACGGCATGTACCTCATCCAGATAGGTCATGGCGTTATACTTATCTGCCAGATCACAGATTGCGGCCAAGGGCGCGACATCGCCATCCATGGAATAGACGCTTTCAAAGGCGATCATTTTCGGTGCGTTGACATCTTCCGCGGCCAACAGTTCTTCAAGATGCGCCAGATCGTTGTGACGCCAAATGCGCTTTGGTCCGCCACCACCCTTAATGCCGCCAATCATCGAAGCGTGATTCAGTTCATCTGAAAAAATGATAAGACCGGGCAAAATGGTTTGCAGTGTCGCGAGCGTTGCTTCGTTCGAAATGTAGCCGGATGTGAAAAGCAACCCGGCTTCCTTGCCATGCAAATCGGCCAGTTCGTTTTCAAGCTCTACATGGTAATGTGTGGTGCCGGAAATATTGCGCGTGCCACCAGAACCGGCCCCCACCTTATCAACCGCCTGTTTCATCGCATCGGTGACGGTTTCGTTTTGGCCCATGCCCAAATAATCGTTGGAACACCACACAATCACTTCACGCGTATTGCCTTGATCATTGTGGAATGTGGCGCGCGGAAAATCGCCGCCATGGCGCAGCAAATCTGCAAATACGCGATAACGCCCCTCGCCTCTTAGCGCGGCAATCGCATCTTCAAATTTGCGCTCATAGTCCATGCGCGGCCCTTCCGTCAGCGACGGTTTGCGGCTGCTTTTCAACATATGCCAAGCAGTGCCGCTACAGTCCAAGTTTGCGCTTTGGGAGCCGATAACTGCAAGCCTGATAATTGCGAATAATTCGCAAGTTATTGAACATGCAAGGCTTTTTGAACCGCCGCGCTGTTAAGGCGTTTTGTGGCAGTATTTGCGCGCCGGGGCAACTCGGTAAGGGTGTCGCATGACGGTGCCTCTATGCTTAACGAAAACAGCCCTGTTTGAGGACACCACGCAAGGGACTGCGATGGACGCCCCATTCACGCGGATATCCAAACAAAACACCGCACTTGCGATCAAGCGGTTGTAAACGCTTGATTGAAGGGCCTTTTCCGGCTATCCCCGCCCCAAGCTCGAACGGGCTGTCAGGAGAGATGCCGGAGTGGTCGAACGGGGCGGTCTCGAAAACCGTTGTGCGTGCAAACGTACCGAGGGTTCGAATCCCTCTCTCTCCGCCAATTCATCCACTTTCTGGTCGTTTGTGCGGTATCCAACGCAGCAAGCACCAGAAAAAGATTGCCTCTGTCGACAAAAGAAAATCTAATTCTCCAAATTAGAATTGGGGGTTGAATCAGATGCAGCAGCAAGCAGCGGTTAAGCAAACACCACACACCGAACGTGACGCAAAGAGAGAAGCCGCACAGCAGGCGGCGCGTGAAAAAGCCTATGCCCTGCCCTTGGAAACGCTTGATCCCGCCCGCCCGTCCCTGTTCCAAAAAGATGAGATGTGGCCCTATTTTGAGCGCTTACGTAATGAGGCCCCGGTTCACTACACGCCCGACAGTTTTTATGGCCCCTATTGGTCTGTCACCAAGTTTGACGACATTGTTGCCATAGACACCGATCACAAAACCTTTTCGTCAGAACCCGGCATTGCGCTGGTGCCCAAAGACATGCTGCAGGAAGATGAAAACGGCCAACGCCGCGGTGCCAGCATGTTTATTGCCATGGATCAACCCAAGCATGATGAGCAACGCAAAACCGTTACGCCTGCGGTATCGCCATTCAATCTGGCGAAGCTGGAGCCGTTGATCCGTGAGCGCGCCGCGGGCATTTTGGATGGGTTGCCGATTGGCGAAAAGTTCAATTGGGTTGAGCATGTTTCCAAAGAGCTGACAGGCATGACCCTGGCCACCTTGTTTGGTATGCCGCAAGAAGATCGCAAAAAGCTGCTCTACTGGTCTGATTGTATTACGGCAGCACCCGGACAGGGCTTGGTTGACTCTTACGAACACAAACAGCAGATATTCAGGGAATTTGGAGCCTATTTTTTGAACCTGTGGGAAGAACGCTTTGATGCGCCCCCATCAGAAGATTTGATTTCCATGCTGGCGCATGGTCCCGCCACGCGCGATATGAACAAGCTGGAAATGCTGGGCAATGTGGTGTTGCTGACCGTGGGTGGCAATGACACTACGCGCAACACCATTTCAGGCTCTGTATTGGCGCTTAATCAAAACCCGGCTGAATATGCCAAGTTGCGGGCTGACCCTGCGCTTATCCCTTCCATGGTTTCGGAAACAATTCGTTGGCAAACGCCCCTGGCCCATATGAGCCGCCGCGCCACACGAGATGTTGAATTTCGCGGCCAACACATCAAGAAAGATGATGTGGTTGTGATGTGGTATGTGTCGGGTAATCGTGATGAAGATGTTATCGAAAACGCCAACGAATATATCATTGATCGTGAACGGCCCCGGCATCATGTGTCGTTCGGGTTTGGGATTCATCGGTGTGTTGGCAACCGATTGGCGGAGCTGCAATTACGCGTGATTTGGGAAGAAATACTAAAACGGTTCCCGGAAATTCAAGTGGTGGACGACCCCAAGCGCGTTTATTCCGTGTTTGTGAAAGGGTATGAGACGCTTGATGTCGTGATACCGCGCAAGAACGGTTAAAAGCTAAAGACTGGCAGGCATTTCCCACAGCTCAATCGGATTACCCTCTGGGTCGTGAATGCGGGCAAAACGCCCTACTTCAGAATCCCATTCATCTGGCCGTGTTTCAACGGCGATGCCTGCTGCCTCGAGTTGGGTGATCATGGCGTTCAAATCGCTGACGCGGAAATTGATCATCCATTGCTGTTCTGGGCGACCAAAATAATCTGTATCGGCGGCAAAGGGCGCGAACACCGCTGGCCCCCCATCTTGAAACCAAGGGGGACCATCCACGCCAAGATGCGTGGCATACCAAGTGCTTAATGCTTCTGGGTCACGGGCACGAAAGAAGACGCCGCCAAATGCTGTTACTTTTTCCACGACCTATTCCCTCCATTTTGATGGATGAGGATAGACCGCTTTTAAGGAAGGTGCCAGCTAGTCTGTGAGAGAGGCGCAGAAACGCTGAATGCGCTCGCAGGCTTCGGTCAATGCCTCGGTAGATGTGGCATAGGACACCCGGAAATAAGGCGACAGGCCAAAGGCCTCCCCATGCACAACGGCAACGCCTTCCGCTTCCAGCAATTCGCGCGCGAAATCACCATCATTTTCGATGGTCACGCCGCCGGGCGTTTTTTTGCCGATGGTGCCAGCGCAAGATGGATAGACGTAAAATGCGCCTTCCGGCTTCAAGCAAGTTAGGCCAGCGGCTTGGCCCAGCATGGAAACGACGAGGTCACGCCGTTCCTGAAAGGCGGCTGCGCGCTCTGGAATAAAGTTTTGCGGACCATTCAAGGCCTCTACCGCCGCGGCTTGCGCCACAGAGGAAGGATTGGACGTGGACTGGCTTTGAATTTTCGCCATCGCCTTGATCAAAGGGGCAGGCCCCGCCGCATAGCCAATGCGCCAGCCGGTCATGGCATAGGCTTTGGACACGCCATTGACGGTGAGCGTGCGATCTTTCAAGCCGGGCTCAACCTCTGCCACGGTGGCAAATTTGAAGCCATCATAGGTGAGGTGTTCATACATATCATCCGTCATCACCCACACATGGGGATGGCGCATCAACACATCGGTGATGCCCTTTAGCTCATCTGCTGAATAGGTGGCGCCAGATGGGTTGGACGGTGAGTTGAAAATGATCCACTTGGTTTTGGGCGTAATCGCCGCTTCCAGCGCAGCGGGCTTGAGTTTGAAGCCATCGGCCTCAACGCCATCAACGATCACGGGCGTACCGCCGCCAAGCAACACCATATCGGGATAGCTGACCCAATAGGGCGCAGGCACAATGACCTCATCGCCTTCGTTCAAGGTGGCCATCAGCGCATTGTAGAGCACTTGCTTGCCGCCAGTGCCGACAGTGATTTGGTCCGGCGTATAGTCCAAATTGTTCTCGCGGGCGAACTTGGCACAGATGGCCGCTTTCAAGGCCGGGGTGCCATCGACAGCGGTGTATTTGGTGTCGCCCGTTTCAATGGCGTTGATCGCGGCTTGCTTGATGTTGTCCGGCGTATCGAAATCAGGTTCACCGGCACCAAGGCCGATGACATCCACGCCCGCCTCTTTCAGCTCACGCGCTTTTTGCGTGACCGCCATGGTGGGGCTGGGCTTGATACGCGCCAATGAGGCAGACAGAAAACCTTCAGGCAGAGCAGACATTTCGGCACTCCAAATCACCGTAATAGATGCGCGATCTATACGCCCCTGCCCGGCCCGGCTCAACTGTCACCACGCAGGAATGAGCGAATGCGACACTTTTTCGAGGGGCTATTCCCCAAACAAGCCGCCTTCACTGCCTGCGCGCTTCATGAGTTGGGCGCGTACAAATTCAGGCTTGAGCGCTTTGAGACGATCCAGCCAACCGATCCCCTTGGGGATATACCAGTGCAGGCGGCCTTTCTTATCCTCATAGGAGGCATAGACCGCCTTGGCGACCTCTACCGGCTCTGTCAGGGCAAACATGCCTTTTTTGGGCGCGCGGGTGACAATGTCTTCGTGCTTTACATCATCGCCGGAATGATTGGGCGTGCCCGACAAAATAGGCGTGTTGATCAGGCCCGGCAGGCTATCTGCCACGCGCACCCCAAATTCGGCCCATTCCACGGAAAGCGCCTCTGTCAGCCCCTTTACGCCATGCTTGGTGGCTGAATAGACCGCAATGCCGGGCATACCATAGGTGGCAGAGGATGAGGCATTGTTGAACATGAGCGAACCCGGCGTTTCTTTCAGTACCGGAATGGCGGCATAGCAACCATTGATCACGCCCTTTAGATTGACCTCCACCACATTCATGGCGTTTTCATGGGGCACTTCGTGGAAACGGCCACTTTCGCCGATACCGGCATTGTTGAACATAACGTCCATGCGGCCACCGCTGGCTTCTGCAAAGCGCGCGACAGATTGGTGGAATGCCTCTATATCGCGTACATCCAGCCTGCCGGTAAGGCAGTTTTCCTGCCCGAGTTCCTTTTGCAGTTCATCCAACCCGGCGTCGTTGACATCAAACCCGCCGACAAACCAGCCTTTGGAGGCAAACAACCGCGCGGTTGCCAGCCCCATGCCGCTGGCGGCACCTGTGATGAATATGGCTTTTCGTTCACTCATAACTTCCCCCTCAAAAATCCAAGGGCGTAACTTGACCCAAGGAACGCAAAACGGCAAGGCTTAGGCAATCTGGAGGAACCACCCATGCCGTTTATCTCACCTGATGATAGTTTCGCCCTTTGGGGGGCCTTGTTTGTCATTGTTGTGCTGGGCTTGTTAGCCGAGCGGCATTCGAAGATTGGTCGCCGCTTGACGGGCGCGGTCATCATTATTTTGACGGGTACGGCAGCTTCTAACTTGGGCGTGATCCCAACTGCCGCGCCTGCCTATGATGTGGTGTGGGGACAAGGTGTGCCAATTGCGGTGTGCCTGTTGTTGTTTGACGCTGATTTGCGCCGCATCTTCCGCGAATCAGGCCGGGTGCTGATCGCCTTTGGTATCGGCGCAATTGGCACAGTGGCGGGTGTCTTTACCGGCTTGGCCTTTGTTGACCTTGGGCCAGATAGTGCGGCGCTTTCCGGCATTTTTGCGGCGACCTATATTGGCGGCTCTGTCAATTTTGCTGCGGTTGCAGAAGCCACGGGTTTTCGCGAATCCGATGCGCTGTCGGCGGCAGTAGCAGCCGACAATTTGGCGGGCACCTTTTTGTTGGCGGCACTGGTGGCATTGCCATCGCTGAAGTTTATTGCCGATCGCTTTGTTGTCGCTTCAGATGCGGTGCGCGAAGGCGGCACCGACCCGGCAGATGCGCCCCAAAGCGTTACCCCGCTATCGCTGGCCATCGCACTGGCGTTGGCTTTCACCATCGTTGCGGTTTCCAAGTTTGGTTCTGCGGCTTTAGGGCTTGGCACCTATTCAATTTTGTTCACCACCGTGATCACGCTTTTGCTGGCGACCTATGCACGCCCGTTGATTGCCAAAGCGGCGGGTGCCTTTCAGCTTGGTATGCTGACCATGTTTGTGTTCTTCGTGGTGATTGGCGCAGGCGCAGATATTGGGGCGATGCTGGCGAAAGGCCAAACCCTGTTTGCCTTTGCGGCCATCCTGCTTGCGGTGCACCTTGTTGTGGTGTTGGTGTTGGGCAAAATTGCCAAGCTGGAGCTTTCAGAACTGATGGTGGGATCAAACGCCTGCATACTTGGCGCAGCGACTGCGGCGGCCATGGCTGGCACAATGGGTTGGCGCGGGCTGGTAACACCGGGCATTTTGGCAGGCACTTTGGGTTATGCCGTTGCCAATTTTGTGGGCCTTGGTTTGTTTAGCGCCTTGCAATAATCAACCAAAGCGGCACCCTAGCCACAAATAAGAAAAGCCCCGCTACCTGGGCAGGCAGCAAGGCTTTTCCGTTGGCTCAAAATACGCAGAGCCGGTACAAGCGATTGTTTTAGAATGGCTTAGTTAGCCGCCAGAATGACGCCATCATCGATCAACCGATCCACAAAATCATCGGCAATCGCTTTGGCATGACGCTCAAAGTTTTTGCCTGTGCGGCTGACCTGACTGTCGCCCTGCCATACCACCTTGCCATTCGACATATCGATCAAACGCGCCGTATAGCTGGCGGTTGAACGCGTTGTGGAATAACCGCCCGACACATAACCGGGATGATGGTGACTGGAAACCGTTGTGCGCTCAGACAACACATTGGTGCCATCAATCAACGAACGTTCGCGCCGCACCGTGGTGTGCGAGGTGCCCGGATGATAGTAGGCGCCTACATTATCCTGATCTGTGTATACATCCTTATCGGTGGATGCGATTTCCAACAGAACATGCACGCCCGCCTCCTGATAGGCTTTGCGCAGTTCTTCCGGCTCCAGCGAGCGGGTGGGCGGCACGATTTGCAGGCCGTTAAACGCATCTACCCCGCGGGAACGAAATTCATCGCGCGCTTCTTCGATCAATGCCTCTTGTTCTTTCAGTGCCATATCACGACCAACAATGGCGACCCGCCAATCTTGCGCGCCTTGCGTGCGATAGGCAGGATCAACATAGGATGTCACGCGGTCGTTGGCACATGCGGCCAGACCAAGGCCGACGAGCCCGAAAACCGCCGCCTTTTTGAGATTCGAAATTGTAAACATAGTGCCTCCAAATTGGGGTTACCGCTTCCCTGACGAGAAAGCCCTAAACGCCGATTTAGGCGCACAGATTGCCGAAATGCGGCGGGAATGTGGCACCGAGGCGAAAACGTGATCAAACCCCGTGCCCCATGGCATATATGGCTGTGTTTAGCCCAAAATGGGTTAAAATGAGGCTAAAGTGCCGCGACCAGCGCCTTCATGGCCGCGATAGCTTCATGCGCTTTATCACCATCGGGCCCGCCAGCTTGCGCCATATCGGGCCGCCCGCCGCCGCCCTTGCCACCACAGGCTTGTGCCCCTGCGCGCACCAAATCAACCGCGCTGATACGATCTATCAGATCATCCGTCACGCCTGTCGCCACAGCGGCTTTGCCATCATTCACGGCAACAAAGGCAACAATGCCCTGGCCGAGTTTGGTTTTGGCTTCATCCACCAACCCGCGCAGGTCTTTCGGGTTTAGTCCATCAAAACTGCGGGCGATGACTTTGATGCCATTTACCTCTTCAACCTCATTGGCTGGCGCACCACCAGATGCACCATCGCCCACCAGGGCCAGCTTCTTTTTGGCCTCTGCCAACTCTTGCTCAAGCTGTTTTTTCTCTGCCGCCAATGCCTGTACGCGGGCAGGTAAATCAGCGGGCTTGGCCTTAAGCACACTGGCAGCTTCCAGCGCCAGATTTTCCTGCGCAGCGAGGTGAAGCCGCGCGGCCTCTCCCGTTAGGGCCTCAAGGCGGCGCACGCCCGAGGCAACAGCCCCCTCAGACACAATTTTGAACAGGCCGATATCGCCCAAGCGATTTACATGAGTGCCACCACACAGTTCGACAGAATAGGCTTTATCAGCATCCGGCGCGCGCCCCATGGTGAGCACGCGCACTTCATCCCCATATTTTTCACCGAACAGCGCCAGCGCGCCTGCCTCTATCGCGGCCTCAGGCGTCATCAGATGGGTTTGGGCTGCGGTATTCTCGCGTATGCGGGCATTCACCTCTGCCTCAACCGCTGCGATCTCTTGATCTGACATAGCTTTTTGATGCGCGAAATCAAAGCGCAGACGATCACCATTAACGAGCGAGCCTTTTTGCGCCACATGCGGCCCCAGCACCCTGCGCAATGCCTCATGCGCCAAATGGGTGGCGGAGTGATTTGCGCGGGTTGCTGTGCGGTTTGCGTGATCGACCGACATATCTGCGACATCACCCTTGGCGATTGCACCTTGTTGCACCGTGACCGCATGAACATGCAGATCGCCCAACTTTTTCAGCGTATCGCTGACAACCGCGAAACCATTGAGGGTTTTAATTTCCCCCTTATCACCGGCTTGGCCACCGCTTTCTCCATAGAACGGTGTTTGGTTGGTGATAACAAAACCATCTTCGCCTTGCGCAAGGGTTTCAACCACTGCCCCATCACGCACAAGCGCAGTGACAACGCCTTCGGCGCTTTCATTTTCGTAGCCCAGAAACTCTGTTGCGCCCAGCGTGTCGCGCAGTTCAAACCACAGGCTTTCGGTGGCGGCATCACCGCTGCCGGACCATGCCTTGCGCGCCTCTGCCTTTTGTTTTTCCATCGCTGTATCAAAGCCTGATTGATCGACGGTGATGCCGCGCGGGCGCAAGGCATCTTCTGTCAAATCCAGCGGAAAGCCATAGGTGTCATAAAGTTTAAACGCGATACCGCCATCAAGCGCGCCACCTTCTGCCATATCTGCGGTTTCTTCATCCAGAAGTTTCAAGCCGCGATCCAGCGTTTGACGGAACCGGGTTTCTTCCAGCTTGAGTGTTTCGGTGATCAATGCCTCTGCCCGGCCAAGCTCGCCATAGGCGACGCCCATTTCGCGCACCAGCGTTGGCACCAGTTGATGCATGATGGGATCGCGCGCGCCCAACAAATGACCGTGGCGCATGGCGCGGCGCATGATACGGCGCAGCACATAGCCGCGGCCATCTTTGGCGGGCAGCACCCCATCGGCGATGAGGAACGACGCGGCGCGCAAATGATCTGCGATCACGCGGTGGCTGGCAACATCATCCGAGGGCGCCACACCTGTCACATCAGCAACCGCATTTTGCAGGGTTTGGAACAGATCGGTCTTGTAATTGTCGTGGGTGCCTTGCAGAACCGCCGCAATGCGTTCAAGCCCCATGCCCGTATCGATAGACGGCTTGGGCAGGTTTAGGCGCGTGCCATCTGCCTGCTGATCGAACTGCATGAACACAAGGTTCCAGATTTCGACGAAGCGATCACCATCTTCATCCGGCGAACCGGGAGGACCACCGAAAATGTGATCCCCATGATCGAAGAAAATTTCAGAGCATGGTCCGCAAGGCCCCGTATCGCCCATGGACCAAAAATTGTCCGATGTGCCGATGCGGATAATGCGGTCATCAGGCAGGCCGGAAATCTTGCGCCACAGATCATGCGCCTCATCATCTTCGGCATAAACCGTAACGGTAAGACGCGCGGGGGAAACATCAAAATCCTTGGTAATCAACTTCCAGGCGTGATGAATGGCCTGTTCCTTGAAGTAATCCCCAAAGGAAAAATTGCCTAACATTTCAAAGAAAGTGTGATGGCGCGCGGTGTAGCCCACATTATCAAGGTCGTTATGCTTGCCCCCTGCCCGTACGCATTTTTGGGAGGAGGTTGCGCGCGGCGCATCGAAACTTTCTTGGCCCGTAAACACATTCTTGAACGGCACCATGCCCGCATTGACAAACATCAAGGTTGGATCATTCAGCGGCACCAGCGGGCTGGAGGCTTGAACCTTGTGATCGTTCTGCGCGAAGTAATCCAAAAAAGTGGCGCGTATGTCGTTCAGGCTGGCCATGTGGGCAATCCCAGATATGAGGTGTCTAACAGATCGAAGCGGACCTCACATGAAGCCCGCTTCGCAAATTCAGTTAAGACTTTTAACGACAAGTGACGCCCAAGAAAAGGCGGTGCTTTGCCCTATTTTTCGCCTAATCTTCCAAAGGTTCGCCTGCTTCTTCCGTGCCGAGGCCGGTTTCTAGCGCCTGTTCGCTTAATACACCGGCCTGTTCGCGCACGGTGCGTTCAATCTGATCGGCAATATCAGGATTTTCGCGCAGGAATTGCTTGGCGTTTTCACGCCCCTGCCCGATGCGTTGATCGCCGCAGGAGAACCACGAGCCGGATTTATCAACCACCCCGGCTTTCACCCCCAGATCAATCAATTCACCCAGCTTGGAAACCCCTTCGCCATACATGATGTCGAATTCAACCTGCTTGAAAGGCGGCGCCACCTTGTTCTTCACCACCTTTACGCGGGTTTGGTTGCCCACCACCTCGTCACCGTTCTTGATCTGACCGATACGGCGAATATCAAGCCGCACGGAAGAATAGAACTTAAGCGCATTACCGCCCGTTGTGGTTTCGGGATTACCGAACATCACCCCAATTTTCATGCGAATTTGGTTAATGAAGATCACCAAGGTGTTGGAGCGCGAAATAGACCCGGTGAGCTTGCGCAGGGCCTGGCTCATCAACCGGGCTTGCAGGCCCACATGGTGATCGCCCATTTCGCCTTCAAGCTCTGCCCGCGGTGTAAGGGCTGCCACACTGTCCACCACCAACACATCTACCGCACCGGAGCGCACCAACGTATCGGTAATTTCCAGCGCCTGTTCGCCCGTATCAGGCTGGGAGATAATCAGCTCATCCAGATCACAGCCCAGCTTGCGGGCATAAACAGGATCAAGCGCGTGTTCCGCATCCACAAAGGCGCAAATGCCGCCAGCTTTTTGCGCTTCGGCAACAACATGCAAGGCCAAGGTCGTTTTACCGGAACTTTCCGGGCCATAAACTTCAACGATCCGGCCTTTTGGCAAACCGCCAATGCCCAAGGCAATATCCAGCCCCAGTGAGCCTGTTGAGATTGATTCGATGTCTACCACCGAATCTGCCTGGCCCAATTTCATAATGGAGCCTTTACCAAAGGCCCGCTCAATCTGGCCCAACGCAGCGTCAAGCGCCTTGTTCTTATCCATAGAATTCCCCTGATCGGTCACTACACTGAGTGCTGACTTCGCCATGATTTGATCCCTTCTTCTATGTCATGGAGCCGCCCGCAGAGTCGAGTGCTCCTTAAAATCGAGATAAATGTACGGCAAATGTTCCTTTTGGCAAGGAAAATTTTAACCCGTTGTTTTTAATATGTTTTCACAAATGTGTTCATGGGACATTCCATGAATATAGACACAGGGGTCAATCAGACAGACGCCGTATCGCGCTACGCAAAGCCGCCAATGTAAAGGGTTTGGCAATGAACCCCGCCAAAGGCGATTCGGTTAAATCCCCGATATCCTTGCGCAAATCATCCTCTGCATAGCCTGACATGAACAGCACTTTCATATCCGGTCTTTCCACCGAAATCCGACGATAAAGACTGGGACCGTCCATGCCGGGCATCACAACATCGGAGACCAGAAACTCCGGTTCTATCTCACCGTCTTCCAATATCTCCAGTGCCTCTTCCGCATCGGCGGCAGCAACCACGGTGTGGCCGGCATCCTCCAAAGCGCGGAGCGCCAATTTGCGCACGGCACGTTCGTCTTCTACCAACAAGATGCGCAAGGACCGTTGAGCTGCTTTGCTTGGCTCGGCTATTTCCGGCTTGGCTTGCGGGCGCATGGTTGCGATTGGCAAATAGATCAAAAACCGCGTGCCTTTGGCGGCAGCAGTTTCCACCACCACCTGCCCGCCCAGTTGATCCACAATCCCCAGCACTGTGGCCAGCCCCAACCCAGTGCCTTCGCCCGCAGGCTTTGTGGTAAAAAACGGTTCGAAAATCTTATCCAATACATCGCCGGGAATACCGGTGCCTGTGTCCCCCACCTCAAACACCCCATAAGCACCCGGTTCGATCCGGCCCAAGCGATGCTCCAGCGGGGTGGCCAGTTCCCGTACAAAAACGCCAAGGCTCAACGTACCACCAGCGGGCATAGCATCACGGGCGTTAACGGCAAGATTGATAATGACCTGCTCCAACTGCCCCCGATCAGCCACCACGGCCACCGGCGCATCGCCCAAGGCGGCTTGTACCTGAATGCGTTCTCCCACCAAGCGCCGCACAAGCTCTGACACATCGCCTACAACATCGCGCAGATCCAGCCCTTCGGCACGCATGGCCTGCTGACGGGATACGGCCAGCAATTGACGCACCAAATTGATGGCCCGATTGGCGTTTTGCTTAATTTGGACGATATCGGCAAAAGACGGGTCGCCCGCCTTATGACGATCCAGCAATAGATCGCAATACCCCAACATGGCGGTCAGCAAATTGTTGAAATCATGCGCTACCCCGCCAGCCAATTGCCCAATGGCCTGCATTTTTTGCGACTGTCGATATTGTGCTTCCAGCGCACGATGGTGACTGAGATCAGCCACGTAAAGCAGTGTGATATTTTCATCAAACGGCACAACCGTCAGCTCACAGGGCTTATCGGCGGCGATGATCACTGTCTCCAGCGGCACGGCCTCTCCCGCCGTCAGGGCTTTGCTTAAACCCACCTCATCCGCGAATAGCGGCACGGCCTTGCGACCCAAAAGCCGCCCACCCCCCAACAAGGTGCGCGCCAGGTCGTTGGTGCCGACTATGTGCCCGGCATGATCCAACGACACAACCCCGATGGGCGCTCGATCAATGGCGCGTTGAAGTTGCCCCAATGCGAGATCCGCCGCCGCCTGTGTTTCGCTCTCAGCCATTTCTTATTGTGACCCACTCACAGCGAGTCTCCTAGAGCTATACAGAAAAAGAGTGAGGCCAAAATGAACAAAGGCGGCAAGATCAACATTGACCTTGCCGCCCCTATTCTTCGACCAAGAAACACATATATATCAATCGTCGCGATACACTTTTTCCCGCCGTTCATGCCGTTCCTGTGCTTCAACAGATAAAGTGGCGATAGGCCGGGCATCAAGCCGTTCCAATGAAATTGGGTCGCCCGTTTCATCGCAATAGCCATAGGTTTTTTCGTCCAAGCGCGCGATCGCCTGATCAATTTTGGAAACCAGTTTACGTTGGCGGTCGCGGGTGCGCAGTTCCAACGCACGGTCCGTCTCTGTTGTGGCCCGGTCTGTCAGATCGGGGATGTTTTCGGTTTCCTGCTGCAAATGATCCAGCGTTGCCCGACTTTCAGTCATGATGTCGGCTTTCCACGCCTCAAGTTTGCGACGGAAATATTCGCGCTGACGCGCATTCATAAAAGGTTCGTCTTTCGACGGCTTATAATTCTTGGGAAGGCGTACTGCCATTATCATCTCCCGCATTTGTTACCCACGGGCGGGGATTTAAAGGCGTTTGCCTGCAAGGTCAAGGAAATTGGTCCATTTTGCCGCACTAATATTCCAGTACGAAATATGAATGAACTCAACGACTTAGGGGATATGGCCTAAATTTGCGAAAAATCCCGCAAAATCAAGACGCAAGCGGACCACAAGCTACTTCGCGACGCTTTTCATCGATTACCGGCCAAGCATCCGGCGATGGGATCACACGACGCCATAAGGCCAAACCGCGATTGCTGGGGGCTTCCACACGAATCGCCCCCGGCGGAATAATCGTTGAGCGATCCCCCACGCGCACAATCACAATCTGGGTTTCTGCGCCGCGCACATCACGATCATTCAGCGCGAAGAAATTCACCGTATCATCGGCAAACAGGGATAGCGAGGCATAGGTGGTTGATTGGGTCAACGTCAATGATACCGCCCCGTCGCTCACATCAAAAGCGCAGCTTGAATAGGCCAAATCAGGTGCCGGGCGAACAACCAGACGGCTTTCAGCGGTGATTTGTGGCGGGTGATTGATTGTATTGATACCAGCCTGCCTTGAAGCACCGCCGATCAATACCGACATCAATGCCGATGGCAGTGCGGCCACAAACAAAAAGTGACTTGCGACCGCAATGACAAGCACCAGCCCCAGCCATTTCACTATCGACATCATTGGCAATGCCCCCTGATGATTTTGGGTAACGGCGTTGTGGCCGGGGCCTCATACACTTGCGGTGCGGGATTATATAGACGCAGGGTCAACGAATAATTGCCTGCATTACGCGATGATATCCAATTTTCTGCTTGCGGCGCGGCAGACACCTTGATGGCAAACTGCCCGCTTGCATCTCGCCTTACCGTCGATTGCGCCATCGACAATTGGTTGTCGTCGTTTTGCGGCAGGTAATTATCGCTCGCATAGGCGGTAATGCTCCACCACCGCGTTGCCGGGTCACGACCTATAACGGTGTAGTCGCATCCATCAGACAGAGTTAAACCCTCGTTATCCTCATAGGCGGTGAAATAGATCGTCTCTTCTTTGGAAAGCGCCAACAGGCCACCCAGCGCCACACGCGCCCGGGTATACATGCTGGCATCTGCCCCGCCGGTTGTGAGGTCGGTGGACCAGGGGCCGTTTTGGATTTGCCCGCTGCCTTGCCCAAAACTTTGCAGTAACATCACCAGCGACACCGCGCCCAGCACGACGCCGGTTGATATCGCCAGCACAAGTTTAATGACTTTGATCACTGCCTGTATCCCTCTCCATCGCTTTTAGACCGCCCTATTCCATCGGCCAAAGTTTTCTATCGGAGGACACATGGCATACATAAGGCAGTGTCTCAAGCAGACGGGCGCGGCCCGGCCCGATTTCCAGACTGATCACAGCAACATTGCGCCCACCGAAGATGCGTTCCTTATCCGAGACATCCAGATCATGCAGCAAGCGCTGTTGCATAGCCTCGATCGCCTGCTGGTCCGGTTCTTTGTGTTCGCCATCTTCTGCTACGGCGTTCTCATCGGCCAGCACAACAACGACCCACGCCTTGCCCGTGTCTGACACCTGTTTCCAAACTTCGGGGTCTACCACGCCTTTGTGGCGGGCTTCCAAGCCGATCGGCAGTTTTTCACAGCCGGGCTTGACCGCTTGCGGCGACATGGCGCTATCGTCGCTGCTTTCTCCGCAAGCGGTCAAAGCCAGTAGCCCCACCACTGCGAGCGCGGTTAAAACGGATTTAGACATATCAGCGATCTCCGCCGAGTAGGCCACCCAAACCGGGAACGACATCCAGCAATCCGCCGCCGCCTTTCTTGCCATCATCCGGCTTGTCATTATCGTTGTCACCGCCGCCTTTGCCATCACCCCAACGCTTGGAGGCGGCCGCATAAACCGCCGCCACATCAAGGCGATTGCGGGTCAAGCCGCTGCTGCGGTGACGAATGCGGGGGCCATTATTGACCACCATCTTAGTCAAATCTTCCAGCGGCGCATTAGGATAGGCCGCACGCATAATGGCGAAAGCCCCAGCGACATGCGGCGCGGCCATGGAGGTGCCGCTTTTGGTGCCGTAGCCACCACCGGGCACCGCAGAGCGAATGGAGCCGCCGGGTGCCCACATATCCATCACCTTATTGGAGTTGGAGAAGGACGACACGCGGTCACGCTTATCGGTAGAGCCAACAGTGATCGCGCGGCTGACACAAGCAGGGCTGGCAACTGAGTTATCATAACCTTCATTGCCCGCGGCGATCACCACGGCAACGCCTGCGCTGTCCAACAGGTTGATGGCACGCGCAATCGCTTCACGGTCACAGGTGCCTTTATAACGCCCGCCACCCAAGCTCATATTCACGGCGGCAATCTTCATGGACTTGCGTTTGTCGTATACCCACTCAAGCGCGTTGATAATGTCTGACGTATAGGCCGTTACGCATTTACGACTGCGGCCACACGCAGGTCCATCGACAAGAGAGAAGACCTGAACCGCCACAATTTTTGCTGCGGGAGCCACGCCGCCATAACCGGCATCGCCCCCGGCAACGGTGCCTGCAACATGGGTGCCATGCGAACACTCATAGGCTGAGGGACAATCACGCCCTGACCCCACGGCGGTGGATGAACGTCGCTTGCCCGGACAGGCAGACGTTACCCGATTACCCTTGAATGAGCCGCTGGAGCTGAAGCAGGCCTCACCCGCAATGCGGCCTGCAAATGCCTTGTGGCGCGTATCAACGCCCGTATCCAGCACGGCAACAGAAACGCCCTTGCCGCGCGCGCCGCGTTTCCATGCCTCACCTGAACGGATGATGTCGTTTGATTGGCTCATATTCACAACGTGAATGTCATCTACCATCACCCGGCTGACCAAGTTGCTTTCCACCAAGCGCTCAATCACTTCCGGCGTAGCCGACAGCGAGAGCAATGGCAGATGTTTGAACTCGACCAAATCCTGAATGCCACGCAGTCCCAATTGATCGACCGCACTGCCGCTTGCGCTCAAAATGCCCATGGCAGGTTTGACAATCGGCGCAAGCTCTACCAGCACCTTCATGGTTTCACCGTCTTTCAAGCCCGCGGCACCCACAGCCGCAGAACGGGGTATCCCCAACCCCTTTCTAAGCTGGCTATAATCTGCGGCCATCGCGGTGGCAGCGCCCAACAGCGCACCACTCATCACAAGAAGACCGGCAAGTTTTGTAACAAAGCGCATGAGGCAAGCTCCTAAAATTCCGCGAATCTGGACATACTTCTGCGCAGTTTATGGCGCGATGATGGCGCGGTGAAGCCCATTTTGGCGCGACACCCGGAACAAGATGGCGGCTCTTCCGCTTGCATTCTGCACCAAACCCCCGTAAATCGGCTGAAACAGGCGAAAAAGGGAGGCGACCGTGCCAGAACTTGCCCAAAAATTTGAAACCTGCGACCCGGTATGGGCCGATGTTCGTGAAGAAGCCGCAAAGATTGCCGGGCGCGAACCTATGCTGGCGAGCTTTCTGCATGCAACGGTGCTGAACCATCAAACTTTTGAGGCGTCCCTTTCCTTCCATTTGTCCCAAAAGCTGGGATCGGAGGAAATGCCTTCCATGTTGCTGCGACAGGTTTTTGATGACGCTTTTTCAGCGGACGAAAATATCGGCGTTGCCATGCGCGCTGATCTAAATGCCGTAAACGACCGCGACCCTGCCTGCGATTGCCTGCTCACCCCCCTGCTCTATTTCAAAGGGTTCCATGCACTGCAAGCCTATCGCGTGGCACATCACCTTTGGCATTCTGATCGCAAGGCCATGGGGCTGTTTTTGCAAAACCGTATCTCAGAGCAATTCGGCGTTGATGTGCATCCTGCCGCCAAAATCGGCAAAGGCGTGATGATCGATCATGCCACCGGGGTTGTGATCGGCGAAACCAGCGTGGTTGAAGATGATGTCTCGATCCTTCATTCCGTGACCCTTGGGGGCACGGGTAAGGAAACAGGCGATCGTCATCCCAAGGTGCGTCGTGGCGCATTGGTGAGCGTGGGTGCGCAAGTGCTTGGCAATATCGAGGTAGGTGAATGCGCCCGCGTTGGTGCCGGTTCTGTGGTTTTGAAAGACGTACCTGCCGGATGCACTGCCGCAGGCGTGCCCGCCAAGATTACCGGTTGCGCAGGTTCCAAACTTCCCTCCCATGCCATGGAACATACATGGCAAGAAGGCGAGGAAGATCCCGCCGCCTTTATCTAGCGAACAGGTATCCATCACTGGATAGGGTTTAGCTATTTGCGCTTTTGACCATAGGTCATGAAGGCTTCAAAAACTTCTGCCATTTGAGCGTCTGACAAAATTGTTGGGCCACCTATTGCCAATGTGCCGTGATAGACCGACGCTTGCACCTCTACCTCTGTTGCGATCATCAAGGCTTCTGCCGGGCTGCGCCCCAGGGCGATCTGCCCGTGGTTCGCCATCAAACAAGCACGGCGACCATCCAATGTTTCGATAACGCAATCTGCCAAGGCTTGCGAGCCGAAAACCGCATAAGGCGCGACGCGAATTTCGGGGCCACCGCTGATCGCCGTCATGTAATGCAGGGGCGGAATGGGCTTGTTGGCACATGCCAGTGTGGTGGCAAACCTTGAATGACAATGCACCACTGCATTTATGTCAGGCCGCCCGGCCAACAGGCCCACATGCATTTGCCATTCACTACTGGGTTGCACCTCGCCTTCAAAGGCCCCGGTTGCATCCACAAGCACCATCAAATCAGCCGTTAGATCCGCGGCTCGAATGCCTGATGGCGTGACGAGATAATGATCCCCTACCCGCACCGATGCATTGCCTGCGGTGCCGTGATTAAGGCCCGCCGCATCCATTTCGCGCATAATGGCGACCAAGGCATCGCCGTGCTTTTGCAGTTCTTTATCCATCAGCTTGCCACTTTCTTTTCAAGTGCGCCAAGCGTGCCCAATCCCATGGCGACCTTGGCTGCCGTTTCTGTTGCCACATCAATCGATTGGCGAAACGACAGACCGTCTGCCATGCCGGATATAAATCCGGCACAAAATGAATCACCGCAGCTTGTTGTGTCTATTGGGGTAATGTCTTTCGCGGGTGTTTCGACAACGTTGCCCTCATGCAAGGCAATACTCCCTTTGCCACCGCGTTTAATGATGCAACTGCCAGCACCCATATCAACAAATGCCTGCAATGCCTCTGTCATTGTCACATTGCCCAGCAGAGCCAATGCCTCTGCCTCACTTGGCATGAAGCAATCTATGTGCGGCAGCAAGGTCCGCAAAATATCCAAGGTGCCCGGCTGGGGTGCAATCAAATCTGCGGTGATGAATGTTTGTGCAGCGCGAATGGCCGCCAGTGCCTCCACCGCTTGTGGGGATGACAAATTGGGAAAGCCAACACCGCCAAAATGCAAAAAACGCGATTGCTTTGCCGCTGCCACGGCCTCTCCCTCAAGCGCGGTAAGAACACTTGCGCCGACCATGTGGAACGCGGGCCGCTCCCCATCTTTCCTGATTGCCAACACGCTGCTGGAGGTTGGCAAAACATCCAACCGAGCAACATGTGTACAATCAACACCATGGTCAGCCAGCAACTGAAGGGTGATGCCGCCATTCACATCCTGCCCCACGGCAGATATCAGCGACACCTGAAGTCCCAAAACGGCCCCGATCATGGCTGTGCCACCGGCAGTGCCTGCGGGCGCCAGTGTAATTTCATCTACGATTATGGGCGTTTGCGTGTCCGGCAGCGCATCGACCGTGCGCACCAAAATATCCAATGTTGTCAGCCCAACACAGATTAAGTCTGTCATCTGCCATATCCCCCAAAAGCATAACGCGTTGATCACCCCTTGGGTCTTGGAGGAATTCAGACACCTTGGCAAGCGCCCGCACCATCTGGCAAAGCGCAGATTGCACTTTGGCGCGCCTACAAGTTTCTGAAAATTGAAAATGGTGGAGCCGGACGGAATCGAACCGACGACCTCAGCAGTGCGATTGCTGCGCTCTCCCAACTGAGCTACGGCCCCACACAAACAACGATTTGGGACTATTCATCGTTGTTTTATGAAGTGCGCGGACAATATGGCCCGCGCGCTTTTCTATCAAGCGAAAAAGATGGCCGTGCAGCTTTGGACTACTCGTCCCCGCTGCCCTTTTTGACAATCGGCACTACATCAGCCGCATCGTCGTCATCATCATCCGGCATCAACAACGCATCGTCGGTGTCATCCACCTCTACATCGTCGGCATCCAGATCATCTGCATCTTCTTCTTTTTCCGGTTCTGCCGGTTTTTCTTCTTCCACCCGGGCGCGACGTGGCTTCAACACCGGGTCCGGCGTGAAGGCTGTCTCGCATTTCGGGCAGGTGAGCGGAAACTCATTGTCGAAATCGTAAAAGCGTGCACCACAGCTTGGGCAGGTACGCTTTGTACCCCATTCCGGTTTCGCCACTGTCATCACTCCCATTCATGCCAGCGCTTGAAAGCGTGGCCTAAATTCAAAAATTCGTTTCAAAAACTGTCTGCTTGTTGCCACGGCTTACCAGCGCTGTCAAAGGGGCGATTGCGCCAACGCGGCCCAAATCAGCGCTTGTGACGCAACAGATTGCCGCAACCTTTGCCGCTGACACCCGTCGCGCTGGATCGCGCACAATGGTATCAACATTCTATGACAGCTTTTTCGACATATACGAACCAGCCCTTGCAAGGCCGTATCCGGGTGCCGGGCGACAAATCCATCTCACATCGGGCGATCATGTTTGGTGCCATGGCGGTGGGAGAAACCCATGTCAGCGGCCTGCTTGAGGGCGAAGATGTGCTGAGCACTGCCGCCGCCATGCGGGCGCTGGGCGCGGAAGTCACCAAAAACACGGATGCCAGCTGGACCATACACGGCGTGGGCACAGGCGGCTTTACGACGCCAAGCAGCGTGCTTGATATGGGAAATTCCGGCACTTCCACCCGGCTGTTGATCGGCGCGCTGGCCAGCCAGCCGGTA
Source organism: Alphaproteobacteria bacterium (assembly GCA_049609145.1). Taxonomy (GTDB): domain Bacteria; phylum Pseudomonadota; class Alphaproteobacteria; order SPJN01; family SPJN01; genus JBMYYF01. Next base: position 59,197 of record JBMYYF010000008.1, on the reverse strand, counting down.
ACGGCCACTTTTGTCGGCGATGGATCGCTTTCCAAGCGCCCCATGGGCCGGGTAATCGATCCCGCACTCCTTGCCGGAGCAGAAATCACTGCGCGCGATGGCAATTTGCTGCCGCTAACCCTCATCGGTGCTGCGGTGCCCCGTCCTATCGAATGGCTGTTGCCTGTTGCGTCGGCTCAGGTGAAATCAGCCGTGTTGCTGGCTGGTTTGAACGCGCCGGGCATCACCACCGCGATAGAACCCAAAGCCACCCGCGATCACACCGAACGTATGCTGACGGCCTTTGGTGCAAAGGTTACATCAGAACCATGCGCCCAAGGGATCGCCGTGTCAGTGCATGGAGAGGCCGAATTGATCGGCACAAATATTACCGTACCAGCCGACCCGTCTTCTGCGGCGTTTCCTTGCGTCGCCGCCTTGTTGGTTGAAGGCTCCCATATCGTGCTGGAAGATGTGTTGACGAACCCAACGCGCACGGGCCTTTACACCACTTTGCAAGAGATGGGAGCAAACCTCACCTTCACGAATTTGCGAGATGCGGGCGGCGAAACCATTGCAGATATTGAGGTGCGCCACAGCGCCCTTAAGGGCATTGAGGTGCCGCCGGAACGCGCGCCCAGCATGATTGATGAGTTTCCCGTGCTGTTTGCCGCCGCCGCAGTGGCAGAGGGTAAAACCACGATGCGCGGGCTGGAAGAATTGCGTGTGAAAGAAAGCGATCGATTGGCCGTGATGGCCAAGGGATTGAAATCTTGCGGCGTCCGCGTTGAGGAACTGGAAGACGGGCTTATCATCGAGGGCACCGGGTGCGCCCCCCTGCCCGGCGGCGGCAGCACGATCGCGACCGAACTGGATCATCGCATCGCCATGAGCTTTCTCACTCTTGGCCTCGCCTGCAAAGATCAAGTCACGATTGATGATGCCAGCCCGATAGAAACCAGCTTTCCCGGTTTCATGGAGCTGATGACAGGCTTGGGCGCATCAGTGAGACACGGCAATGGCTGATAATATGCCGGTGATCGCAATTGATGGACCTGCCGCGTCGGGTAAGGGCACGCTGGCTAAGCGCTTGGCTGAACAGCTTGGCTTTGCCTATTTGGATTCCGGCTCGCTCTATCGGGCCGTTGCGCTCACCCTTCTCGAAGCAGGTGTAGATTTGAACGATCAACAAGCCGCGGAAAAAGCAGCACGCACGCTTGATCTGGCCATCACCCAAAAACCCGCCCTGCGCAGCGCGGAGACCGGGGCCGCCGCCTCCATCGTGGCGGCCATGCCACAGGTGCGAGCCGCCCTATTGGAGTTTCAGCGGATTTTTGCCCAAAAGCCACCCCAAAACGCAAAAGGCGCAGTATTGGATGGGCGCGATATCGGCACTGTCGTTTGCCCCAAAGCAGCCTGCAAACTGTTTGTCACCGCCAATGATGAAGTGCGTGCCCAGCGCCGTTTCGACGAGCTCACCGCCAAAGGCGCGGATGTAACCTATGCCCAAATCCTGAGAGAGCTGCGCGATCGGGACGAACGGGACATGAACAGGGCGACAGCCCCATTGTCGCAGGCAGCCGACGCAACCTTGCTCGATACCAGCGAATTAGATATTGAAGGCGCGTTTCAGCGCGCTTTAGATATAGTGTCGGCACGGTTGCGTGGGCTTGGGATTTCCCTGCCCTGATTTGCAACACCCACCTTTCTAGAAATTGTTGGATCAATAAGCCCAAGATATGACATGGGGTCATATCAGGCACAAAGACCGCCGGAACCAACCGGCTGGCCAGAAAACTTAAGATACTGGAGTTCTTATGACTGCAACTGATATGGCGTCGATGACGCCCTCTCGTGAAGATTTTGAAGCCCTTCTTAATGAATCATTCAACGGCGAAACCTCAATCGAAGGTTCCGTTGTCAAAGGCACCGTTACTGCCGTGGAAAACGATTTCGCGGTTATCGATGTTGGCCTGAAAACAGAAGGTCGTGTTTCCCTTAAAGAATTTGCTGCCCCGGGCCAAGATCCGGAAATCGCCGTTGGCGATACCGTGGAAGTGTTCCTTGATCGCATTGAAAACGCCAATGGCGAAGCCGTGCTGTCCCGTGACAAAGCCCGCCGCGAAGAAGCATGGGTCAATCTTGAAAAAGACTTTGAAGCAACCAACCGCGTTACCGGCATTATCTTCGGGCGCGTTAAAGGTGGCTTCACCGTGGATCTAAATGGCGCCGTGGCCTTCTTGCCCGGCTCGCAAGTTGACATTCGCCCCGTGCGCGATGTGACCCCGCTGATGAACCAGCCGCAACCGTTCCAAATTTTAAAAATGGACAAGCGCCGCGGCAACATCGTGGTATCACGCCGCGCCGTATTGGAAGAAACCCGTGCGGAACAACGCAGCGAGTTGATGACCAATTTGAAAGAAGGCCAAGTGCTGGAAGGTGTTGTCAAAAACATCACCGATTACGGTGCCTTTGTCGATCTTGGCGGCATCGATGGCTTGCTGCATGTTACCGACATTGCCTGGAAGCGCATCAACCATCCGTCAGAAGCTTTGACGATTGGCGAAACTGTTTCCGTTCAAGTGGTACGTATCAACACTGAAACGCAACGTATCTCACTGGGCATGAAACAACTTCAGTCCGATCCGTGGGATGGCGTGGAAATGAAATATCCGCTTTCCGCCCGCTTCACAGGCCGCGTAACGAATATCACCGATTACGGTGCATTTGTTGAGCTGGAACCCGGTGTTGAAGGTCTTGTCCATGTATCAGAAATGAGCTGGACCAAGAAAAACATCCACCCCGGCAAAATCGTTTCCACCAGCCAGGAAGTTGATGTGATGGTTCTGGAAGTTGATGCTTCCAAGCGTCGTATTTCCTTGGGCATCAAACAAACCATGGAAAATCCGTGGCAAGCCTTTGAAGGCTCCAACCCGATTGGCTCTACCGTTACAGGTGAAGTCAAGAACATCACCGAATTCGGTTTGTTCATCGGCTTGGAAGAAGGCGTTGATGGCATGGTTCACTTGTCCGATCTGGATTGGAACCGCCCCGGCGAGCAGGCTTTGGCCGAGTTCACCAAGGGTGACACGGTTTCAGCCCAAGTGCTGGAAGTGGATGCCGATAAAGAACGTATCTCACTGGGCATCAAACAGCTCGGTTCCGATCCGTTCACATCTGTTGCTGGCCTAAACCGCGGCGCAACCGCTACCTGTGAAGTCACCGCCGTTCAAGACAACGGCGTTGAAGTGAAACTGGGTGGCGAAGAAGGTGTAACCGCCTTCATCCGCAAGTCAGACCTTGCCCGCGACCGTGCCGACCAACGGCCCGAACGTTTTGCCATCGGTGACAAGATTGATGCCCGCATCATCTCCATCGATAACAAAACCCGTCGCATCGGTGTTTCCATCAAAGCGCTGGAAATTGCCGAGGAGAAAGAAGCCGTTGAACAATATGGTTCCTCCGATACCGGAGCCGTGTTGGGCGACATTCTGGGCGCAGCCATGAACAAGGGCGGCGACGACGAATAATCGTTTCCCTCAATCGTGAAATAATCAGGCCCGTGCGCAATGCGTGCGGGCCTTTTTTTATGCGCCGAAAGGGTTAGACTGCGGTTTAAACGGAGACGGAATTTATGGATCAAGAAACAGCCACCACCATCGAAGCAGTGATCGACCGCGAAAAGCAACGTAAGCGGGCAAAGCGCTGGCGACGGATCAGCGTGCTATTGATCCTCGGTATCGCCATCGGCGCACTAAGCCAGTTCGCCAGCCTGCCCTTTGGGCCGCATATTGCGCGCTATGAGGTAAGCGGCTTTATTGCTGCCGATCCACAGCGGGATGAATTGCTGAAAGACATCGCGGAAGATGATATGGCCGAAGCCTTGATGGTGGTGATTGACAGTCCCGGCGGCACCATTGTGGGTTCAGAAGACCTTTTCAACGCGCTGCGCCTTGTGGCCGAAAAAAAGCCCGTGGTAGCGGTTATGGGCACTATGGCGGCCTCTGGCGGCTATATCACCGCCCTTGGGGCAGATCATATCATCGCGCGGCGTAATACGCTCACCGGTTCTATCGGGGTTATATTCCAAGCCCCTCAACTTACCGGTCTGCTGGATAAAATCGGCGTAGAGGTCGAAACTTATCGGTCCGGCGAGCTAAAAGCCTTACCTTCCGGCTTTGAGGAAACGCCAGAGGCCGCCAAAATCCACATGGAAGAATTAATTGCAGATGGGTTTGAGTGGTTCCACACATTGGTCATTGAACGGCGGTCCCTCACTACAGATCAAGCGGCCCTGATAGCAGATGGCCGGGTTTTCAGCGGCAAACAGGCGCTTGAAACCGGGCTGATAGACGCGCTGGGCAATGAACAGGCAGCACAAGAATGGTTGCACAAAAATCATGGGATTGCCGCCGATCGCGAGGTGGTAAACGTTATGTTGCCGCCGGTTGGCAGTCCATTTGGCGTTGCCGGGGCCTATTTGGGGCCGTTGGGGCGCATGGCCGGATTGGCCGATGCTTCAAAAACCATTGAAAGCAAAGGACTTTTTGTTGACGGCGTGATGGCTCTCTGGCACCCTTTCCATTAACCTTTTGAGACACAAGGCTTTTTGGGCCTCTCAAACAAGGGGCTGAGGTTAAAAACAGGGGTAGCCAATGATCAAATCAGAGTTGATCCAAAAGTTGGCCGACGAAAATCCGCATCTCTTCCATCGGGATGTGGAGCGCATCGTCAATACAATCTTCGAAGAAGTCGCCATGGCCTTAGCGCGCGGTGAACGCGTTGAGCTGCGCGGCTTTGGGGCCTTTTCGGTAAAGCACCGCCCGTCGCGCACGGGGCGTAATCCCCGCAGCGGCGAAACCGTGCATGTGCCCGAAAAGCATGTGCCGTTCTTTAAAACGGGTAAGGAGTTGCGGGACCGCCTCAACGCCGCCAAAGCTCAAGAAGGCTCGTAAATGCGCTGGATCAGGCTTGCCGTTTTGGCGGCAACAGCACTGCTATTTGTTCTTATTGCCCTGGCAAACAGCCATGGTGTGGTTGTCAGCATCGATCCGATGGACGGCATTATGGGGCCGTTGGTTACAACCCTGCCGCTTTATATCCTGCTGTTTGGCGCGGCCTTTATCGGTATCGTGGTTGGATCTGGCATGACATGGCTTAACCAAAGCCATCACCGCAAGGCAGCCCGGGAAGCGCATAAGGAAAAGAAGCGGCTTTCCCGACACCTGCTGGATCCGGAAAACTCTTAAAGCCGACAATGAAATTACATCACCGTCAGCTTGAAGGCCCGCATCTGTCATTGGTGCCGGTGGATAGATCTCTCAAGGAACCTCTCAGAAAAATCAGCCAAGATGCTGAAATTTGGACCTTTATGCCCATTTCAGGTATAGGCGATGGATTCGACAAATGGTTTGATAAGAGCCACACCGGGCAAGAGAATGGGCAGGCGCTGCGATATGCGGTGACAGATACCGCCAGCGGCGCACTTTTGGGCCACACAACGTTTCTGAATATCGATCGCCACAATCATGGGCTGGAAATCGGCAATACCTGGTACCGCAAAGATCAATGGGCCAGCCATGTGAACCCAGAGGCGAAATACCTGCTGCTACGTGAAGCCTTTGAGAGCTTTGGCGCGGCCCGTGTTGAACTGCGTTGCGACAGTCGCAACAAACGCTCAGCGGCGGCCATTCAAAAACTTGGCGCTCACCATGATGGCACTTTACCCAGCCATATGTTCACACAGGGCAATTTTCGCCGCGATACGATGGTGTTTTCCATTCTGGAAAAAGAATGGCCCGCCATAAAGGCGGGCCTTGAAAAGCGTTTTGCTGGTTAAAGCCCCTAGGCGTCTGACAGCGCATCCTCGATCCAATCCTTGATCTTGCCCTTCGGCATCGCGCCCACCTTGGTGGCATGCACCTGCCCATTGGCGAAGATCATCATGGCGGGAATATTGCGCACACCAAATTGCACGGGCGTTGTAGGGTTTTCTTCAATATTCAGCTTGCCAATGGTGATCTTGTCGGCCAGCTCGTCTGAAAGCTCTTCCAGTGCCGGTGCAATTTGTTTGCACGGGCCACACCAATCGGCCCAAAAGTCGATCAGCACGGGCTTGTCCGCACCCAGCACATCGGTCTCAAAATTGTCGTCGGTTACGGCTTTGGTCGCCATGGCACTCACTCCTGATTGGTTGCTTGAACTGAATGTAGGTAGCGCTTGGCGCAGCGTCAACCACGCTCACTAAGGCGTGATAATTCAACGTCTTCTAGCCGGATTTGCGCTTCAAAATGCCATCCAACAACGAATCAGGCAACGGCATCAGCACCGGGCCTGCTGTCCACAGCAACGCTGTTAGCACCCGCTTACCGGGATAGATTGGCCGCAGCGCCGCCCGATAGGCCGCCATTTGCTTAAGATATATCAGTGGCACGTCTTCCGCCGTTTGTGGTGGCATGCGGTTAGTTTTGTAATCCACGATCAATACTTTTTCAGCCGTAACCGCCAGTCGATCAATCTGCCCCGATAAAACCGTGCCTTCCCCCAATTCTGGCACATGCCCGGCGATTGAAACCTCCGCGCGGGAACCTTCGCCAAACAGCTCTGCAAAGGCGGGATCATCCAGTACGTTTAGCGCTTCTGTCACCCAGGCGCTGCGTTCCATTTTTGCTACATCCGGCGCCAAGCGTTCGCATAACCGCGCCCCCATCCCCTTACGCGCACTGCGCGGTATGTCCGGCAACAATTCAATCAATCGATGAATGATGGTGCCGCGTTGGCGCGAATCCACACCGCCTGCCTGCGCGATGGCCGGCGCAATTGCGCTAGGCTCGCTTCCTTCATCCCCCAACTCGTCCAACCGCGATGGCGCCAGCGGCCGCGGCACGGTTGGTTCATCAGGCAGGGGTTGAGACAAAAAAGAAGGCGCCTCAATTTGGGGAGCAGCACTTTGTGCAGAAATTTCACCCTCATATTGCTTTGGTGTGTCTCCCATGCGCCAAATGTCGATCTGCGTACCATCGGTTAATTCTCGCGTTGTCGCCACGCCATCGGCCCCCTTAGCCGCTTCGATCATTTCTGCCCACGCATAGCGGCTTTCCGATTTACGCTTGCCTTCAAAGCCGGTCACATAAAGCCGATCCTTTGCCCGGGTCAGCGCCACATAAAGCAGGCGGCGATATTCTTCTCCATCGGCTTCGCGATGGCGGGTGCGTGCCGCGCGCTGCACAGGATCATCTGCCGCCTGTCGCCCGGCCCAGCCAAATAGCGGGCGCGGCCCCTGCCCTGCTTCCCCATCCAGCGGCAGCACAACCGGGTCATGCCGCCCGCTCGGCGCTGAAATGAGGTCTGGCAAAAACACAATTTCTGATTCCAGCCCCTTCGCCCCATGAACGGTCATGATCCGTACCTGCCCCTGTGCGCGATCCATATCACGCTTGATGGTTTGGGATTCGCGCTCCACTTCATGCAAGAAGCGTTCAAGGCTGGGCACGTTATTTTGTTCAAAAGCCAAAGCGCGGGCCAAAAAGGCATCTATCGCATCATGCGCTTGCGTGCCCAACCGGGCGCAAAGCCTGGCGCGCCCACCTTGCTGGTTCAGCATATGGGAAAACCACTCAAAAGGCCGTTCGAAATCTGCCCGTGCCGCCATATCACTCAGCACGCTGCTGGCCTCACCCAAGGGGCCACCTGCCGCCTTGCGCAACACGCCCCATAGTGACGACGCGCGATCATACGCCAGATCAAACAGGGCTGCGTCGTCCAATCCAAATAACGGGCTTTTCAGCAAAGCCGCCAAATTCAAATCATCTTGCGGCAGTAAGGCGAAGCGGCCCAGCGCAATCAAGTCTTTCACAACGATCTGTTCGGTCAGTTCCATCCGGTCCGTACCCGCCACAGGCACCGAACGCTTTTTCAATGCGGCAACCAGATGATCCACCAATTGCGACCGGCTGCGCACCAAAATAAGAATGTCGGACGGCTCAACCAAGCGCTCTTCCGATGCCAACCATTCGCCATTTTCCAGCCATTGGGCAATCACGTTGGCAATGCGGTTGGCGATTTGCGCCTTGGGGTCTTGGTTTGATGGCATATCAAGAGGCGCATCCCATGGTTTTGCCTCTGCATCTTCATCAGCAACTTCCAGCGCTTTCCATATCTCGATCAAGCCAGGCGCGTTCTCACGGAATGCAATATGTTCCACGGCTTCATCACCCGATGCCAAACCCGCCAGCGTTTCTGGCACCGCAAACACTTTGTCAACAAAAGACAAAACCTGCGGCGTCGAACGAAATGAAACGCCCAATGGCACCTGTTCAAATTTCATGCCAACTGATTTCGCGCGCGCCGCAAAATGTGTTGCCATATCGGCAAACGCGCGCGGCGCAGCCCCTTGGAACCGATAGATGGATTGTTTTTCATCCCCTACCGAAAACACCGTGCGGGGCCGCGCGGCGGTTGAGGTGTCCACAAAAAATTCATCGGCCAACCCGCTGATCACCGCCCATTGGGCTGGTGCTGTATCTTGCGCCTCATCAACCAAAATATGGTCGATGCCGCGGTCCAGTTTGTAGTGCACCCAACTGGCCCCACCGGCACCGGCTATCAGATCGCGAGTGCGCAAGATCAGGTCTTCATAGTCCAGCACGCCGCGCGCCGCTTTTGCCTGTTCGTAAAAGCCAAGCACCGCGCGCACCACATCGGCCAATGCCAATGCCCGTCGCAAATTGTGAACCGCGGCTTCCTTCGCTGCGGCTTCCACAATTTCATCTTGCAGGTTTTGCAGATGCGTAAGCGCGCCCTCGTAATTTCCCACTTTTTTGGTCAACAAGCTGCGGGCTGTGCGCGGGTCGCCATCTGCTTTAAGCAACACCTTGCGCAATAAATCTATCTGGCTTGGGTCTTCCACAAATTCTGCCAGAAGTTTTCCCTGCTTTTCCATGCTGCTTTGACCAGTGGCCAGCATGTCATTGGCAATTTGGCGCAATGCAGCCATATCGATGTTGCCTGCAAACGCGGCCATTGGCTTATCATCAAGGCGGGCCTCAAACACATCGCTTAAGGCGCGTTCAAGATCGTTGCCATAACCATCCAGCATCGCGCGGTACGGCGCAGATTTTTGAATCACATCGCCGATGGCTTGTTCAAAGCCGTGTTCGCCCCCTTCGTCTACCAAAAAGGCAAAGGCCCGCCCCAAGCCATCACCCGCAGGTGCCGATTGCGCATATTGAATAAGCAGGCCAATCGCATCGCGCTTGAGATCCAGCGCCGTGCGATCATCGATTACCTCAAATGAGGGCGGCACCCCCGCTTCGGCGGGAAAGCGTTCCAACACAGCCTGACAAAACCCATGGATTGTTTGCACTTTCAGGCCACCGGGGGTTTCCAATGCCCGGGCAAATAGACGGCGGGCCTCGTACAACCTTTCCTCTGCGGCATAGCCCGGCCACAAATCCGAGATTGTTTTGATTAGCGCCGCATCTTCCATGCCGGCCCAACGCCCAAGCTCTCCATAAAGGCGTTCCTTCATTTCTGCCGCGGCTGCCTTCGTGAAGGTGAGACACAAAATCTGATCCGGGCGTGTACCGCTTAACAACAAGCGGATCACGCGCTCTACCAGTACCCGCGTTTTGCCAGAACCCGCATGGGCCTTCACCCAGGCGCTAACGGCAGGATCGGCGGCACGCAATTGATTGGTGCGCGCAAGGGCAGATAGATCTTTGTTCATATCTCTTCGCCCTCCCCGTTTTGCCATTCTCCCAAACGGGCCAAATGATCATAATCGCTATAATCCTTGCGATATTTCACATGAGGTCTGGATAAATAGGGCTGCGCCGGATTAGCATAAAGGGCGATCAGGTCTTGCAGGCCCTGCAAGGCAGCTTCACCTATTTCGGATGGGTTTGCCTTGATTGCCCGCGCCTTGCCACCGGCATCGCGCCCGGTCAGTTGTATATAGGCAAGCTCAGCTACCTGCGCAGCACCAAGCCCCTTAAAGCCGCCCCGTTCGGCGATCGCCGCCTCCAGCGGTAATTGCGGTGCAAAGCCAACGCCCACTTCCTTATCAGAGGGCACGCCGCCTGTTTTGTAATCCAGTATCGCCAAACGGCCATCGGCCAATTGATCCACCCGGTCGGCCCGCGCGCGTAAAGCAAAAAGCCCCAGCTTTGTTTCAAACTTATATACGCCATCCAGCTCTACATGGGCGCGGGCCATCCCGCCACGGCGATCATATTCATAGTCGATAAACCACCCCGCCATTTGTTCAAAACGCGGCCACCAAAAAGCCCGGATCGACGGTCGGTCGGCCTGCGTATCAAATAGATCAGAGCCGATATCGAGCAGAGCCTCAAACGCATCGGCTTTGTCTTGCGGTAAATTTTGGGGATAGCGGCGCACAAATTCTTCCAAGGCGGCATGAACAATCTGCCCACGCTCTGCCGCGCCGGGTTCTTGATCCAATGGGTCCAGCGCTTTGAGCTTTAGAACATGACGCGCATAAATCGCATAGGGATCACGAATAAGTTTCTCAACTTGGGTGACAGACAAACCCATGGGCCGGGCCTCAACCGGTGGTGTTGGCCGCGGTGCTTGCACCGGGTTTCCACCGCCAAAATCATTGGTCGCTTTCACCCAATCCACCCAAGGCCCTTGCGGCAGCACCGCATCATCATTGCCGGTAAAGGTTTTCAGCACCGTTTCGAAACGGGTGAGCCAGCGTGAGGCGACAGCCGGGGCATCGTCTTGTTTTTCAGCCCGGCTTAAAATCACCTCACCGCGAGAAAGCGCCTGCACAAAATCATGCGCCGAAAGGCCCAAGGCGCGTTCCGGTTCCGGCAGGCCGATCGCACTGCGCATGGGGCGTGACAACCAAGGGTCGGTTGGGGCCGCTCGCGGCCAAACTCCTTCGTTCAATCCCCCCAAAATGGTCAGGTCTGCACTCATCATCCGCGCTTCCAACGGCCCCAAAATGGACAAACGTGGATGGTTGCTGCGCCGTGGACGCACCGCGCGGCCTTGCATCAACACTTCCAGAAATGGCCGCAGCTCGCCACCCGCCAAGGATTGATCATAAAGCGGCAAAGCAATCGTCAAATCACTTAGAAAACCGGCCAGCGCGTCACCGGCATCTCCGGCCCATAACTGGCTTTCCCCTTTTTCGTCGAGCGATAATTGATCAGCAATCGTGATCAAGCCTGCAATATCGTGTGCCGGTTTTGAAACAATCGGGGCCAGTAAATCCAACAGCTCCAGCAAGCTGGTGGGCGGTGTCGGCTTGAGCGCCTTAACCGCCTGTCGCAAGCCTTTAAACCCCGCAGCTGGGCGCGGCCCGCGCAATGCCGCCCGATCCAACAGTCGCGCCATTTGTCTGGCCCGTCCCGGTTCTTGCCCCAACAGGCAAAGTGGATGTTTCAACAACGCCAAAAGAGGCAGCGGCGCAAAATCTTCTGCCAGCATATCTGCCGCCAATAACACCAATTGCGCCGCCGGTGTCCGCGCCAGTGGCACCCCGGCACTGTCATCGACCGTAATACCATAGGTACCCATGGCCGCCGCCACACGCCGGGCCAAACCACGATCCGGTGTAATAAGGGCCGCTGTTTTTCCCGGCACGGCCAAGGCCTCGCGCAATGCCATGGCAATGGCTTCGGCCTCTTCCCGTTCTGCGGGAGCCTGCAAAGCCTGCACGCCAGTCAGTGCGGCGACAATTCTATCTTGTGGCCACGCCGCCTTATGCGCACGCCACAGATCTGTTGTCTCGGCGGGCCGCATGGCCTCTGCCAGCAGCGCGGAACGATCCTGTAGTGGTGCATCAAGAGGCGGCAAACCCGGCCAATCTGCAACTTGATCGCGCGACACACCCAGCCTATCCAACAAGCGCTTCAGCCCCGCTTGCGGGTGTCCCGGCGGCAGAGCAGCAAAGCTTGCCTCATCCAGATCACGATCAAGCCCCGGCAGCACAACTTCCCCCTTTGGCAGGGAAGATATTTGCCCCATAAGTTCTGCAACCGCGGGCAATGACCCGGTGGAACCCGCCACCGTTACCCCATGCACGGGCGGTGCCGTGCGCCAGCGATCTACCAGAATTTCAATCAAGCGTGTGCGCCTGTCGGCGGCATCGATCCGCCCGGCGGCTTCACAATATTGAGGCCACGCCTCGCTCAACACTTGCAAAAAGGCCAGCACCTTTTGCCAATGGTCTGCAAACTCCTCAGGCACCAAATCGGCCAAGCCCGTTAAGTCCGCCCGTTCAGAGGCGGCGCTATCCAAAAACCGCCCAAGTGATCGTCCAAGAGCCGCCGCCATGGCAGGTGACACATCCCCGCCGCCTGCCTTCCCCAGCATGGGCTGCACCAACCGGGCCAAGGCAAGGTCGCGCTCCAGCCCGTCAAAAGCCGGGGGTATGGCCAATGCCTCCGCCGCAGAAAACAAAGATTGCGTAGGGTCTTCCCCTGCTGCGCTTTCTTCCGCAAACAGCATGTCGTCTTCGGCGACATCTCCGATGGGTCTGATTTGTGGCAACAACATAGGAGCCCCATCCGACACCCGCAAAAAGGCGTCTCGCACCACCCGCACTGATCGACGGTTGGGCACAAGAATAAGATGGCTTGCAAGCCCCAGCGGGTCATCACCATCTGCATAGCGGGCAGCAAGCGTTCTGGCCAAGCAATCCGCAAAAGCATGTGCTGCCGGAACGGTGTAGATAGAATGATCCGGCGTCAGGGTCATCAGGCCGGCTCCGCCTGCTTTTGCATCACCAAGGATGCGCTGTCCCGCCCGGCCGGGTCGCCCACATGCAAGGCACGGCCTGCAATGGGCAATCCATAAAAGCGGCCATTATCGGTTGCCTTGTGCCACAAGGGTTTGATGGACGCCGCCTGCGCCCCGGCACCTGTTTCAAGCCCTGCAAAAACATCAGCGCCGACAATTTGCGTACCTGTATTCATGTAATGCGCTTTTTCGCACGGCGCCCGCCACGACAAAACCCCATTGGCTGCACAATGAAAATCTCCCGGCCCTTCAAAACCGGTTGTCTCCAGCGTTGGGGCCAACAGCATCAAAAAATCCATCTGCGCTTCATCAAAGAAATCCGCCAGGCGCGGAATAGATGGGTCATCTTCCAGAAGGATTAGATCGGAGTTTACAACCAACCAAGGCCCCTGCCCCAATAAGGGCAGTGCTTTCAAGATGCCACCACCGGAATCCAGCAAGCCATCAGTCTCATCCGATATTATGACTTCAAGCCCTTGATAATTTGCAAGATGCGCCCGCATCTGATCTGCAATGTGGTGAACATTCACCACCGCGCGTTCCACCCCTTGGCCTGCCAATCGATCCAGCACGTGATTGATCAACGGCACGCCACCCACCTCTATCAATGGCTTGGGCGTGTTTTCCGTTAACGGCAACATGCGTCGCCCCAATCCGGCGGCAAGCACCATAGCTGTTTTGGGGATAGCGATACTCATTGCTTTATGTTCTTTCGCGTATCGTGTGGGCAATATTCATCAAACCATGCTTTCAACTCTGTCATAGCAGCATGTTCCAAATTTGACGTTAAATAACCCCAAACACGGCCCAGCAAATCAAGATAAAGCGGCTTGCCATCACGCACCGCCAACCGCGCAAAAATGCCAATGATTTTTGTATTGCGCTGGGCCGCCAATATTTCTGCGGCGGTATCAAATTCCGCCCTGTTGAAATCCGGCGATACTGCCAAGCGCCCTGCCACATAGCGATCAAACATAAAGCGGCGCTCTGCCTGGCTTACGTCACGCCGCGCGTCATCAGCCAACGAAATCAGGTCATAGGCCGCGTGGCCTGCCAGGGCATCTTGAAAATCCAACAGCCCCACACGGGCCACACCGCTGCGTGCTGGCAACCAAATCAGGTTTTCTGCATGGTAATCCCGCATCACCAATACCGGGTTATCCGGCTTGGCAACCAAGGGCCACAATTTTTGCCAAGCCGCGAAAAAAGAATCCCGTGCGGCGGCAGGCAGATTTTCGCCATGGGCCAGTGGCCAGTAATAATCTGTCAGCAGTTCCACTTCACGTGCCAGCACTGCTTCGTCATAAGCTGGAATTTCCGCAGGCGCGGGCACTTGCGCCGCGCACACCAGCAAATCAACCGCCGTACCGTATAAAAGCTCCACGGGTGCTTTCGTTGTTTCGATCAAGGGTTTGAAAAGGTCATCCCCCAGATCTTCCAAAATCAGAAAGCCCTGTCCCACATCTTCAGCGATGATGTCGGGGGCCGACCAACCTTGCGCCTTCAACCAGCGCGCCACAAATATAAAGGGTCTGCAATCCTCGCCATCTTCCGGCGGCGCATCCATCACAATCGCCGTGCCGCTTTGATACGGATAACGATAATAGGACCGGAAAGAGGCATCCCCCGCAATCATCACTTCTTGCGCTGGATCAAGCCCATTGGCTTGCGCAAATGCGTGGCGTAGATCAGGCCGCCCGGTCATAAGTTTATCCCCTCAAGCTTGGCGATACGGCGGCCTTCATCTTCACCGTGCGTAAGGCTAAGGCGAATACAATCATGCGGCAGTGATCTGCCCGCGCGATCCGGCCATTCAATCAGTGTCACGCCTTCATCCAGCGCTTCAAAAAAGCCAAGCTCGTCCAATTCACGTTCATCCTTTAGCCGATAGAGATCAAAATGGGTGATGGGAAAATCTGGCCCCTCATAGGTTTGCACAAGGGCGAAGGTTGGGCTGGGCACCGGTTCTTCCGAATTGCCCAATAGATCGCGGATCAAGGCCCGGCAAAAAGCGGTTTTACCAGCCCCCAAATCCCCCTCCAGCGCCACCACATGGCCAACACGCAGGCAAGGTGCCATGCGCTGCGCAAGCGCCATGGTTGCGGCTTCATCCTCTAAATCGAAATTTTGTGCGTCCATGCGAATCACTCATCCCTCTTCTCCTCACTTTGGCCTGCCAACCCAAGCCAATCAATGTGTGTGATGAGGGGTTTTTTGGCCGAAAAGCTGTGCTAAGACACGGGATCAAATAAGAGGAGTCTCCCCCCATGTCTCAATCAGAAACCTGTATTATTGTTGGCGCTGGCCACGGGTCTGGCCAAGCGGTTCTATCGCTGCGCCAGCAGGGCTTTGAAGGCACGATCATCCTCATTGGGGAGGAACCCTATTATCCCTATCAGCGCCCACCCCTTTCCAAAGATTTTCTGGCAGGCAAAATCGGCGTGGACCGGGTGGAGTTCAAGCCGCCTGAATTTTATTCGGAAGACGCAGGCAAGGCAGATGTGCGCTTGAACACCCGCGTCACCGCCATTGATAAAGATGCAAAGACCGTAACGACGGAAGGCGGCGAAACCCTTTCCTTCGATCACCTAATCATCACCACAGGTTCACGTGTGCGACGGCTGGACTTCCTGCCCGGCGCCGACCTTGCGGGCGTGGGTTATCTGCGCGACATCGATGATGTGGAGCTGATCCGCAAAAACTTCGGTTCCGGCAAAAAGGCTGTGATCGTCGGTGCGGGCTATATCGGGCTGGAGGTCGCCGCGGTTGCCGCCAAAAACGGGCTGGATGTGACCGTGCTGGAAATGGAAGACCGGGTGTTGGCCCGCGTTACCGCGCCTGTCGTGTCTGATTTCTATCACAAGGAACACACCGGCGCAGGCGTGAAGATCGCCTATGGTGTCAAGGTTACGGGCTTTGAAGGCGCCGATGGCAAAGTCACCAAAGTGCTGACCGAAGGCGGCGATACCTTCGATGCCGATCTTGTGGTAATCGGCGTGGGCATTATTCCCAATGTTGAATTGGCGGAAGAAGCCGGGATTACTTGCGATAACGGCATCGTGGTAGACGAGCTTACCCGCACCTCCGCCCCCAACATTTACGCGGCTGGCGATTGCACAAACCATCCCAACGCCCATTACGGGCGCAATCTGCGGCTCGAATCGGTCCACAATGCGCTGGAACAGGCTAAAACCGCCGCTGCCATGGTGGTGGGCAAAGAAGTGCCCTATCAACAAATTCCGTGGTTCTGGTCCAACCAGTATGATCTACAACTGCAAACAGTGGGCCTATTGCAAGGACACGATGAAGTTGTTGTGCGCGGCAAGCCGGCGGATCGCAGTTTTGCGGCCTTTTACCTGAAAGACGGGGAAATCATTGCCGTTGATGCTGTAAATGCGGCCCGCGAATTCATGGCCGCCAAGCGGATGATCCCGGCGCGGCTGAAAGTTGATCCCACCCGGTTGGCCGATACTGACATTCCGGTAAAAGAACTGATGCAGGGCTAGTTATTCGGGTTCCAATGACCGCGCCCATCTGTCCCTTGCACTTTTCGACCAAACGGGCCATATCGCCTTAATATAAAGATAACGACAGGAAGACAATCATGCCAAAGATCACCTATGTTGAGTTTAACGGTACCGAACACGTTGTGGATGTGCCTGTGGGACACACCATTATGGAAGGTGCCGTAAAGAACATGATCCCCGGCATTGACGGTGATTGCGGCGGGGCCTGCGCCTGCTCAACCTGCCATGTTTATGTAGATGCAGATTGGTCCGAACAAATCGGCAAGCCCGAAGGCATGGAAGTAGACATGCTGGATTTCGCCCATGAGGTGAAAGACAATTCCCGCCTTGGCTGCCAAATCAAAGTGGCAGAAGAGCATGAGGGCCTGAAGGTCGCCATGCCGGAAAGCCAGTTCTAAGAATTCCGTTCCATCCGAACGCAAAAGCCCCGGACAATTGTCCGGGGCTTTTTTGTTTCTGCTTCAACTTTGTTTCTACTTCAACTAGGTGCGCCCGCATCTCGCGCACAGTTGCGCGCCTGCGCCCACAAAATGTCGGGAGCCGTTCAGCAAAGCTGAACTGGCGTGAGCCACAACTAAGCGGCTTTGTTGGCTTCGACCCAGGCGATGAATTTGGGCAGGCCCTTTTTCGCGGCACCTTGCATCACGCGATAAAGCAGCGGCTTCAAAATACCCAAGCCTTCCGCCTTCAAGGTCCAGTGCAATTTGCTGCCGCCACCGGGTACATCTTCCAGCACATAGTCTTCAATCATGGCCTTCACGGGCAATCCGCCTTCAACAAAGCAAAAGGCCATGCGCTTGCCCTCGTCCCAAGCAAAGAACTCCTCATCCATGCTTTGACCTGCCGCAATCACTGTGCGCGTGGTGCCCACGCCGAAAGGCTGCGGGCTGGTCCATGTCACCTCCAGATCCATCCACGCTTTCCAGCTATCGGCATTGCCCAGCGCCGTGAAGGCATCTGCCGCCGAAAACGGCAGATCAAACGTGACCGTGCGCCCGCCGCCTGCTTTTACAAAGTCTTCGCCAACTTTTTTGTATGTCCGTGCCATTATGATATCCCCTCAAATGATTTGTGCCGCCCATTATACAAGACGGCACAAATTGTTCCCCATAATTTTAATGCGCGACAGCCGCGCCCTTGCCGCCAGCAGCCTGAGCAGCAAGGGCAGCCGCCTTGGCGGCCTCCGCCTCCTCGTCCCACTCAATCGGCTTTGGTATTTCCGTAAGGGCGTTTTTCAACACCTCTTCCACCGTGGCAACGGGAATGATTGTCAGACCTTCCTTCACATTGTCAGGAATTTCCGCCAAATCCTTTTCGTTGTCTTTCGGGATCAACACGGTTTTGAGGCCACCCCGCAATGCTGCCAGCAGCTTTTCCTTCAAGCCGCCAATGGGCAAAACCCGCCCGCGCAACGTCACCTCACCGGTCATGGCCACATCCGCATGGATAGGAATGCCCGTCAGCACCGAAACGATGGATGTGACCATACCAACCCCGGCTGAAGGCCCATCTTTCGGCGTGGCCCCTTCGGGCACATGCACATGGATATCGGTCTTCTCAAACAAGGTCGGCTTGATGCCAAAATCAATCGATTTGGAACGCACATAGGATTGCGCGGCCTGAATGCTTTCCTGCATCACATCGCCCAACTTGCCTGTGGCGGTCATCTTGCCTTTGCCCGGCAGCATCACGCTTTCGATTTGCAGCAGCTCGCCACCCACCTCGGTCCAGGCAAGGCCCGTTACCACACCCACCTGATCTTCATCTTCCGCAATGCCGAAACGGAAACGTGGCACACCGGCAAATTCTTCAAGGTTTTTCTTGGTAATATTGATCTTCTTGCGGCGCTTGTTCTCCATCAATTGCAACACCGCTTTCCGTGCCAGATTAGCCAGCTCCCGTTCAAGGTTCCGTACCCCGGCTTCGCGCGTATAACGCTGCACCAAATCACGCACGGCATCTTCCGCGATCGTCAACTCACCGGCTTTCAAACCATGATCCTTGATCTGTTTGGGGATCAAATGACGCGTGGCGATCTCTACCTTTTCATCTTCCGTATAACCGGCCAGCCGGATAATCTCCATCCGGTCCAGCAAGGGTTGCGGCATGTTGAGAGAGTTTGCCGTCGTCACAAACATCACATCCGACAGATCATAATCCACTTCCAGATAATGATCGGCAAAGGTGTTGTTCTGTTCCGGGTCCAAAACCTCCAGCAAGGCAGATGAAGGATCCCCGCGGAAGTCCTGCCCCATCTTATCGATCTCATCCAGCAAGAACATGGGGTTCACATTCTTGGTTTTCTTCATGGATTGAATGATCTTGCCAGGCATAGACCCCACATAGGTACGGCGATGGCCGCGCACCTCGGCTTCGTCACGCACGCCGCCCAGCGACATCCGCACGAACTCACGCCCTGTAGCATCTGCGATGGATTTGCCCAACGAGGTTTTACCAACACCGGGCGGGCCAACCAGACAAAGAATAGGCCCCTTCATTTTCTTGGTCCGTGCCTGCACGGCAAGATATTCAAGAATGCGCTCTTTAACTTTCTCAAGCCCGTAATGATCGCGATCAAGCACATCGCGTGCCGCTGCAATATCTTTCTTCACGCGGCCACGTTTGCCCCACGGAATACCCAACAGCCAATCAAGATAATTGCGCACAACTGTGCTTTCGGCAGACATAGGCGGCATGTTGCGCAGCTTTTTAAGCTCGGCCTCTGCCTTTTCCTTGGCTTCCTTGGAAAGTTTGGTTTTGGCGATCAACTGTTCATATTCTTGCAGATCGTCCTGCCCGTCTTCACCATCCCCCAGCTCTTTCTGAATGGCTTTCATTTGCTCATTCAAATAATATTCGCGCTGGGTTTTCTCCATTTGGTTTTTAACACGGCTGCGGATTTTCTTTTCCACCTGCATGACAGAAATTTCGCTGTCCATCAGGCCGTAAACTTTTTCCAAACGCTCCATCACAGAAAGCGTTTCGAGCAAGTCCTGCTTTTCGGCGATCTTGATATCAAGATGCGCCGCCACCGTATCAGCCAACTTGGCAGGGTCGTCAATTTGGTTGAGCGACGACAAAACCTCTGGGGCAACTTTTTTGTTGAGCTTTACATATTGCTCAAACTGGCTGGCTACTGTGCGCGCCAAGGCTTCTGCCTCTTCATCAACCGCATCAACTTCAACCAGCGGATCGGCGATAGCTTCAAAATATTCTTCGCGATCCGTAAAGGCGGCAACCTCCATACGTTCGCCACCTTCTACCAGCACTTTCACCGTGCCATCGGGCAGTTTCAACAATTGCAGTACAGATGCCAGCGTGCCTTGACGATATATCTCATCTGTCCGGGGGTCATCATCTGCGCCGTTCATTTGCGTGCACAGCAAAATGCGACGGCCATTTTCCATCACATCTTCAAGCGCCAAAACAGATTTTTCGCGCCCAACAAACAACGGCACAACCATATGCGGAAAAACCACAATATCGCGTAATGGCAAAACGGGATAAGTACCCGATTGGGCAGGTTTCATATCACTCATAATAGTCTCCAACTCATCGGCCCGACCGTCCCAAATTGGGGTCAACCTTTGGCACCGATATCAAGCACCCGCAACACACGGCATACTGCACTTAAGATATTCTCTATGGCGCACGCTTCAAGGGCTTGAATTGCGCCAATTGCCCTTGACACGCAATCCTGTGGATAACCGGCAGCCGAATCAACCATCAGCCGCCCCGTTGGCCCGAAACGCCGGACCATAGGCGGTTGGGCGATTGAAAGCGGATTAGGCGCTTGTGCTGCTGCTGGCCGCCTCATCTGCTTTGTCAGCATAGATATAAAGCGGCTGGGCACCGTTCAGCACGGTATCGCCGTTCACCACCACTTCTTCTACGCCTTCAAGGCTTGGCAGATCATACATTGTATCCAGCAATATGCCTTCAATGATGGACCGCAAGCCGCGCGCACCGGTTTTACGCTCAATCGCCTTTTTGGCAATTTCCAATAGCGCATCATCGGTAAACGACAGGTTCACATCTTCCATATCGAACAAGGCTTGATATTGCTTGATCAACGCGTTTTTGGGGCGTTGCAGAATTTCTACCAAAGCGCCTTCATCCAGATCACGCAGCGTTGCCAAAACAGGCAAACGGCCCACAAATTCGGGGATCAGGCCAAATTTCAGCAGGTCTTCCGGTTCCAGGTCTTGCAAAATCTCACCGGTTTTGCGGTCATCTTCGGCCTGCACATCGGCGCCAAAGCCGATAGAGGTACCGATACCGCGTTTGCCAATAATGCTTTCCAGCCCGGCAAAGGCACCGCCACAGATAAACAGAATATTGGTGGTGTCCACTTGCAGGAATTCCTGCTGCGGGTGTTTGCGGCCCCCTTGCGGCGGCACGGAGGCGACGGTGCCTTCCATAATCTTCAACAAGGCTTGCTGCACGCCCTCGCCCGACACATCGCGCGTGATGGACGGATTATCAGACTTGCGGCTAATCTTGTCTACCTCATCAATATAGACGATACCGCGCTGCGCACGTTCCACATTGTAATCAGCCGATTGCAGCAGCTTGAGAATGATGTTCTCCACATCTTCCCCAACATAACCTGCCTCGGTCAAAGTGGTGGCATCGGCCATGGTGAAGGGCACATCCAAAATACGCGCCAGCGTTTGGGCCAGCAGCGTTTTACCGCAACCGGTTGGGCCGATCAGCATAATGTTTGATTTTGCCAGCTCAACATCACCCGTGCTGCCGTGGTTCAGGCGCTTATAATGATTGTGAACAGCGACTGAGAGTACGCGCTTGGCAACATCTTGGCCGATCACATAATCATCCAGCACATTGCGAATTTCTGCGGGCGTGGGCACGCCTTCGCCAGATTTCACAACCGCGCTTTTGTGTTCCTCACGGATAATATCCATGCACAGTTCAACGCATTCATCGCAGATGAATACCGTTGGGCCTGCTATCAGTTTACGCACCTCATGCTGGCTTTTGCCGCAGAATGAGCAATAGAGCGTATTCTTTGAATCGCTATTTGACACCGTATCGTCCATTTTGGTTCAGCACCGCTTACGGAATATATTCCTTCGCGTTTTGCTGCCTCCTATACGAGCATGGTTGGCGTCAGGCTTTCAAGCGTACTCGCAAACAATTGACACCACTTGTACTTTACTAACTTAACCATGGTTAAAATCTCATTAACCATGGCTCCTATTCTGTATTGCCTAGTCTTCGTCGGGGACCGGGCGTTTTTCATAAACTTCATCGATAATGCCGATTTCTTTGGCCTCATCAGGCGACAAGAACCGGTCACGCTCCAGCATTTCTTCAATTTTTTCAATCGGTTGGCCGGTGTGTTTCGCGTAAATAGCGTTCAAGCGTGCCCGAACCGACAAAATTTCCTTGGCGTGGATTTCAATATCCGTCGCCTGCCCCTGCGCTCCGCCAGAAGGCTGATGCACCATGATGCGCGCATTGGGCGTGGCAAAGCGCATACCGTTTTCGCCGGCAGACAGCAGCAGCGACCCCATGGAGGCCGCTTGGCCTGAAACAACCGTGGCCACAGGCGGGCGCACATATTGCATCGTGTCGTAGATCGCCAGGCCCGATGTCACCACACCGCCGGGTGAGTTGATATACATGTAGATTTCTTTCTTGGGGTTATCGGCCTCCAAGAACAACAGCTGGGCTTGCACCAAGCCGGCCATATAATCTTCCACCTGCCCCGTAATGAAGATAATGCGTTCGCGCAGCAACCGCGAATAAATATCGAAAGAGCGCTCGCCGCGGTTGGACTGCTCCACAACCATCGGAACAAGGGTATTCATGTAAATATCATGCGGGTCGCGCATCAGAACCATCCTTAAACTTACAGGCCACGCCAAGCAGCGCAGCTTCCCACACCAAACGGCGTAGTCTCGAAGGCGGGCAAATAAATCGGCCTTCATGCGCGCGGGGACAGAAGAGGCGCTGCCGACAGCGGGCCACGATACCATGGGGCCTGCCGTTGCCCACGAATCATATGCCGCTTGAATTGGTCCTATTAGATAAGCCAAGGGCAGCAATTTGCAACCCGGCCCGTGTCACTTTTGCGCGAAACCGCCCAAACCCGAAGATGAGTGATTGCTCGTGATCTTGGCTACTCCCCGGTGAAAACCGGTTTGCGTTTCTCCATGAAAGCCATCATGCCTTCGATCTGGTCCTTGGTGCCGGAACACGCCAGCACCGCCTCACGCTCGACTTTCAAAGCATCTTCCATCGAGGCGGCCCCTGCCCCAACAACCGCTTTCAGCACACCTTCAACCGCTTTGGGCGGCATGGCGGCAAGCTCCAGCGCCAGATTGAGCGCAGCTTGTTTGAGTTCCGCCAGTGCATGCACTTCCTGCACCAACCCAATCTCCAGGGCACGCGGCCCATCAATCTTTTTGGCCCGCAAGATCATATCCAAGGCATGGTCACGCCCAACACAACGGGTCAAGCGCGCGGTCCCACCCCAAGCAGGCACGGTGCCCAGATCAAGTTCGGGCAAGCCGATCTTCGCCCCTGTCGCCGCCGCTAACCGAAAGTGGCACGCCAAGGGCAGTTCCAGCCCGCCGCCAAGGCAATAGCCATAAAGCGTCGCGATGGATGGCTTGCCCATATTTTCAATCATAGACAGCACGCGCAGCCGCTGATCCAGCACTGCCTCGAAGCCGCCACGGGCTTCTGCCCCGCTCATCATCTGCTTGAGGTCCATCCCGACGGAGAAGTTTTCTTCCCCCGCCGCGGTGAACAAAAGCACGCGCACATCGCGATTGGTGGCTGCATCCGCCACAGCGGCTTCCACCTGATCCATATAGTCGAGAGACATACGGTTGATCGGCCCGTCATTATTGGTGAGGGTTAAAACCCCCTCGGACAGATCAACCTGTAATGCGTCACCCACAGGCAATTGCCCTAGTGGTCGTGATCGTGGTCGTCGTCATCATGGGTGTGGCCCACAATGCCCGGCAATTGTTCTTCATCAGGGAAGGTGTACAGCTCTTCCTTGGTGACTTTCTTTTCCGTCACATTTGCCAGTTCCAAAATGAAATCAACCACCTTGTTTTCGATGATCGGTGCACGCATCTGCGCCAAGGCTTCCGGGTTTTTGGAATAGAACTCAAACACAGCCTGTTCTTGTCCGGGGAACTGGCGGGTTTGCTGCATGATGGCTTGGGTCAGCTCATCCTGGCTGGCTTCGATTTCGTTCTTGCGACCGATTTCGGCCAGCACCAAACCCAAACGCACGCGGCGCGCAGCAATTTTGTTATATTCGGCGCGGTATTCCTCTTCTGTTTGATCCATCTCATCGAACGTCTTTTTCAGATGTTCCATCTCATGTTCAAACTGGCCCCAAATTTGGTTGAACTCGCTTTCTAGCAAGCCGGGGGGCACATCGAAGTCATAAACGTCATCAAGCGCGTCCAACAAGGCCCGCTTCAACTTCTCGCGCGTGGCCTCGCCCAATTCCTGCTCCATCTGCTCACGCAATTTGGTTTTCAGGTCGTCCAGATCGTTCAGGCCAAAGCCCACAGCAAAGGCGTCATTGATCTCAACAGGCGCGACCGCTTTGACGTTGTGAATTTTCACTTTAAACACAGCATCTTTGCCGGCCAGATCGGCAGAGCCATATTCCGCCGGGAATGTTACTTCCACGTCTTTTTCGTCACCGGCTTTCAGGCCGATAAGCTGTTCTTCAAAGCCGGGAATAAACTGGCCTGAGCCCAATTCAAGCTGATGCCCTTCTGCGGCACCGCCGTCAAACTCAACCCCATCAACGGAACCGACAAAGTCCATCACAACCGCGTCGCCATTTTCAGCCGCGCTGCCTTCATCCTTGTCTTCGAAGTTCTTTTGGTTCTTCGCCATTTCTTCCAGACGTTCCATCATGTCGTCGTCGGAAATTTCAGCCACTTCTTTTTCAAGCTTTACGGTTGGGAAATCAGCGTCGGGCACATCTGGCATAATTTCGGCTTCGATGGTGAAGACCAAATCTTCGCCGCCTTCAACCTGCGCCATGTCAGAGGCCATATCTACTTTAGGCTGCATGGCCGGGCGCAGATCATTATCTTCAAACGCCTTTCTGGTGCCTTCTTGCAGGGCTTCTTGAACCAGATCACCTAGCAGCGCTGTGCCAAAGCGTGAGCGCACAACTTTCGCAGGCACTTTGCCGGGGCGGAAACCGGGCAATTTGATCTGCCCTTTAATTTCGTCGATCTTGGCGGTCAGCTTGCCGCCTAGTTCATCTGCCGGTACCACGACCTTATATTCGCGCTTCAAGCCCTCATTGGTGAGTTCGCTAACCTGCATATCTTTTCATCCTGTCTGTGCACCGAACCGGCGCTGCGTAAGTCAAATTTCATTCGAGTGTTCGCAAAGTGGTGCGGGTGAAGGGACTTGAACCCCCACGCCTTTCGGCACCAGAACCTAAATCTGGCGTGTCTACCAATTCCACCACACCCGCACGGTCTAGCTTCGCGATTTACTCAATCAGGCACGCCTATAGCACCCCCTTTGGGGCCATAAAAGAAGCCCAGCCGCGGCATTTTGGAAACCTGCATGTTGCCCTGTCCTTTCCCGCCTCTATAGCTGGCTTATTAAAGGCTTTGCAGCACTTTTGGGAGCTGGTGGGGCAAATCCTCAGCGATCAGCCCACGGCCAAATGCAGCACCCGCTGCCCCATGCAGCCAAACCCCGGCAGCGGCGGCCTCAAAACCCGGCATATCTTGCGCCAGCAAGCCGCCGATAATGCCCGCCAACACATCGCCCGATCCGGCCGTGCCAAGTTCCGGCCCTGCATTATCGTTAATCGCGTAGCGACCATCCGGGCTTGCGATCACGCTATCAGGCCCTTTCAGAACCACAATGGCGCCGCTTTGGTTGGCCGCATCAACCGCGCGCGCAACCTTGCTACCCTCAAAATCCGGAAACAGCCGTGTGAACTCCCCCTCATGCGGGGTCATCACCACGGGGGCAGCACATTCCTTGATCGCGGCAAATAATATATCAGGCGTTTCTGTAAAGCTGGTCAGCGCATCTGCATCCAGCACCGCGGCGCGATCGCGTTTTAGGGCGGTCAGCACCATTTGCCTTGTGCGCTCGCCCACGCCATTGGCCGGGCCGATGACCAACGCATTAAAGCGAGCGTCATCCAAAAGATCATCCAGCGCTTCTGCATCTGCCAACTTTTTCAGCATGATGGCATTTAGTTGGGTCGCATGAGCAATCATCGCATCAGGCGGACTGCCTATCGTGACAAGCCCCGCCCCAACGCGCAGCGCCCCCATGGCCGCCAGCCGTGCCGCGCCAGAGGCACTCATGCCACCGCTCATAACAAGCGTATGACCCTTGGTGTATTTATGCCCAATGGGGTCCACTTTGGGAAAAGCGTCACGCCACAAGGCTGGTATATTTATATGCCCATTGGGGTGAATATCGTTCAAAGCCGCTGCGTCTATCCCTATGTCCACGATGTGCACATCGCCCATCAGACCATGCGCGGGATAGAGTAAATGACCGGGCTTGCGCCGAAAAAATGTAACCGTCAGCTCAGCGGTAAAAGCCACGCCCAACACTTTGCCGCTATCGCCATCGATCCCGCTTGGCACATCAACGGCCACGACCGGCAATTCTGGCTGCGCATTTACCGCCCCAATCAAGCCTGCCACATCGCCTTCCCCTGCCACATCGCCTTCCAACGACCGCGAAAGTCCCGCGCCGAACAAGGCATCCACCACAAGTTCGGTGCTTTCAATGTCAACATCGCTCAAGGAATGCACCGCGCCTTCCCATTTGGCGGCCATGTGGGCGGCGTCACCCACCAATTTGTTTTTCTCACCCAACAGGCCAAGGGATATGGGCCACCCTGCCTCTTGCAAATGGCGCGCAATGACAAAGCCGTCGCCGCCATTATTGCCCGGCCCGCACAGCACCAAAGTGGGGCACGGCATGAACCGCGCGCGGATTGCGTCAGCCACGCCCTTGCCTGCCGATTCCATCAGTTCAACGCCGCTTACGCCATGATCAATTGCCCATTGATCGGCGGCATACATTTCCTTGATGCTTAAAAGCTCTGTTCCGCTCATGCGTTCCTCGCTAATGTTGCGCTAGATTAACCGGGGGATTTCCAAATTGAAACGCGCATTCCTGATTCTAACAGGCCTCATCGTGTTGGTGGTTGCCATTGCTTATGGTCAATATCGCCGATGGAACCCCGCCCCGCCTGCCGCCCAAGCTTTTATCAATGGCACGGTGCTAACAATGGATGCGGAAAACGCCATCGCCGAAGCCGTATTGGTCAAAGATGATACGATTGCGTTGGTCGGCACTACCGATGCAGTAATGGCAGTCGCCCCGGCGGGTGTTCTGGTGCACGACTTACAAGGCAAGGTGTTGATGCCCGGCTTCATCGACGCCCATGGGCACTTTCCCGGTTGGGGCGTGATGGCCGCCGCCATTGATCTCAATGCTCCACCAATCGGTGGCGTCACCTCCATTGCCGATATGCAGGCAGCAATCTCGGCCAAGGCAAAGGAAGTTGGGCCGGGTAAAGTCATCACCGGCATGGGCTATGACGATACGCTGATGGCAGAGATGCGCCATCCCACCAGCGCCGATTTGGCTGAAGCCGCGCCCGACAATCCCGTCATCGTCATTCACGTTTCCGGCCATATGCTGGTGGCAAATGAAAAAGCCATGGTGCTGGC
The DNA here is from genome assembly GCA_049609145.1 of Alphaproteobacteria bacterium. Classification (GTDB taxonomy): domain Bacteria; phylum Pseudomonadota; class Alphaproteobacteria; order SPJN01; family SPJN01; genus JBMYYF01. The sequence continues at coordinate 32,187 of JBMYYF010000008.1, read as the reverse complement.
CGGGGTGCCGATGGACGCCCCAAACCCCGAAGGTGGCGAGATCATCCGTGATGCCAACGGCCACCCGACCGGGTTGATGATGGAAACCGCAGGCTACCCGTTCCAGAAAATCGCACTGGCGTTTGGGCCGGGCGACCAGTTGAAAATTATACAAGCAGGGGTCGACGACTATTTGGCCAAAGGCGTTACCACAGCGCAAAACGGGTTAACGGAAGAATCACTCTTCGCGCCGCTTGGGTGGCTTTCGCGTCTGGGCATCATTCCGCTTCGTCTCGCCTTGCTGGTTGAGGCAAGTTTTGCCCACCAACTTTATGACGATGATGCGCTGTTCGATTTTTCCTCCGACAAGTTTCATATTGCCGGGGTAAAAATTGTCACCGATGGATCGATTCAGGGCTATACGGGCTATCTGACAGAGCCCTATCACGTCCCCTCGCCGCTGCATGATGAAACCTATGCTGGATACCCGATCCACTCACCCGAAAACCTCAACAACTTAGTAAAAATGAGTTTCCAACGTCAGTTAACGCCGTTTTTGCATGGCAATGGCGATGCAGCGATGGATGATATTTTGAATGCGGTTGAAATTGGCCGCAAAGCCTTTCCTGAAGCCAAAAATATGTGGCCTGTGATCATTCATGCACAAATGATGCGTTCCGATCAGATTATTCGGGCCAAGGCGCTGAATGTTTCACCCACCTTCTTCAATGCTCATGTGTACTATTGGGGTGATCGCCATAAGTCCTTGTTTATGGGGCCAAATCGCGCCGCGCGCATGAGCCCAATGGCAGAAGCGCTGGCGGCAGATTTGCCCTTCACCCTCCATCTCGACACCCCCATCGTGCCGATGGAACCGTGGCTCATGGTGTGGTCTGCGGTCGAACGCGAAACGTCATCAGGCGAAATTCTTGGGGAAAATCAACGCATTAGCGTGATAAATGCCATTCGCGCCACCACCATTGATGCGGCATGGCAAGCGGGATTAGCCGACCGCACAGGCTCCATAGAGGCTGGCAAATGGGCCGATTTGATTATAGTCGACCAAGATCCGCGCGAATCAGAAAATATCCGTAATATCAATGTGTTAGAGACATTTGTTGGTGGAAATTCTTTCTACCGAAAATCCGCTAATTGATCTTAGTTTCGGCCTCGTCACCTCGCTCGATCAACGATAAGCCACTGCTATCATTGCCAAAAATCGTAATGGAGCAGTTGTTGGGTGCAAACGTCACCACCCTTTCAGAGCCAGTCACACGCCCCAGGACCACATTGATTGCGATAAAGTGTGAGAAAATGACAGTATCTTCTTGAATTGTCTCAATAAAATCAGCAACTGACTTCGCCCAATTTTGATAGAGCGGGTCAAGGTCGCTCCACGGCCCCTGCATTGCGCCACGCAGCCATGTCGCTCGATCTTCCTGATCTTCGGGTGAGGGAAGTTCGGCAACATGTTGTTCTATAAGGGGTTTTACCCTCCAACGTGTCGCCAGCGGCGCCGCGGTTTCTTGACATCTCAGCAAGGGGCTGGACAAAATTGGCAGTTTTCCAAGGCTTTCCAGCCTGTCAGCCGCCGCTTCTGCCTGTCGCTTGCCAAGGTCTGACAGGCCGGGGTCTTTGTGATCACCCCAGCTTGCCGCCGCCTCGCCGTGGCGCACCATGTAAATTTTGGCCATCTTAGATGCCATCCGGGATGAAGCTGTTACGACCATCAGCATGGCTGACCTTGCCTGTACGGCCCAAAGAATCCTTTTCCATCAAGGACTTAAAGATCGCGTCTTCCTTCGGCGTGTTGGCTACGAAGCGTGAGCCATCACCCAGCCGGCCAAGAATGACGGCGAAATCTGCCGCGTTACGTCCATGCACAACCGTATAGGTTTCGATGGTGGCATCGCCATTGGCTTCTACCGTCACCTTGGGTTTCGGCCCCGCATCAACAATTGCTTGATCTTCTGCCTGCGCCTTGCGTTCCCACTTTCCTTCCTTCGGCGCGGTAGAATAAAGACCCATTGAATGCTTGGTGACGTAGTAGCCATTGGCTGTCACCAAGCCTTTCGAGCCCGGCTTGGCCGCTTGCAGTTTGGCAACCATTTCGGCGATCGAATTCATCACATATGAATTTCCCGGTCCGCCAAAGTAAGGCAACCCGCCGGTGATGGTCAGGCCGCGGGGATCATCATGGGCCAACCCAATCTCGTCCGCGCCGATCTGAACCGCGGAAGTGAAGCAAGAATAAAGATCAATGAAATCAAGGTCATCGGTGGTCCAGCCCGCTATATCAAAGGCGGTTTTAGCAATGGTACGAATGGCTGGTGATGAATGGTAATTCTCCCGCTCGATCACATTCCAATGGTCATAAGCATCGCCACAGCCATGCAGGAACACCCATTTGGAGCGGTCGATTCCCATTTCCTCCGCGGCGCTGACAGAACACATCACGACCGAGGCCCCCATGTTCACCCGAATGATGGAGTTCAGGAATTTGGGATAAGGAAAGCCGACCCAACGATTGTTATCGGTCACTGTCACCAGGTCTTCCGGTGTGCGCTCTACCGGGAACCATGAATGCGGGTTAGCCGCAGCCACTTTCGTGAACGGTGCCGCAAGCTCACCCATTTTCTTGAAATGCTGTTCCAGCGTCAGGCCATAGTGGCCACGCAACGCATTTTCGAACATGGGGTAAATATTCACAGGAAAATCAATATGATGCGCCGCTTCATAGTCGGATTGTCCAATGGCATCTGACCCTACTTTTACGGGTTTGCCGCCGGGATCATCCGTCCAATCTTCAATGCTGATACCGCTTTTCAAACGCTTGATCATGGTATCCAGGGTTTCGCAGCCGGCAAGCACGGCCACGCGGGCTTCGCCATTGGCTATGCGTTCAGCCATATCGTTCACCAGCATTTGCGGTGAGTTACCACCGGTCGCAGAGCTGATTTCCACCGGCACACTGTCTTTCCCTAGCGCCTGCGCCAAGGTGCGTGGCAGATTAGGGTATTTGCCCGACAGCATGGATTGAACTTGCGGGGCATCTACCGTCAATTGAACTGTCGCGACGGCATCCATCGCAGCCAGTACTGCTTGTGGCTGACCTGTATTCGCAATCGCTTCTTCAGCTACATGTTGCAACATAGCGTGCGGACTTAAGCCCGCTTCAGGCTTTGCCTTGTCGGTCAATTGGCTGGCGGCCACCAAAATGGGCATATTTGGATCAAGAGTCATGATTTCCCCCGAAGGATGTTGAGTGTTGAATAGCGTTGGCGTTGGTCTATCGGCTTTTAATGAAGCGAGCAAGGCGGTCCGCCGCCTCGTGTAACACCTCGTCTTTTTTGGAAAAACAGAAGCGCGCAGTGCTGCGCTCAACAGCGGTTAATGGATTTCCTGAAATGCGCTCTGGCGCATAAAAAGCAGACATGGGCACCGCCCCAACCTTGGCTTCACGGGTGATCGTCTTACAAAAATCCAGGTCATCCGGCGCAAAGCCCAACGGCGTGAAATCAACGCTTAGAAAATAAGTGCCATCCGATGGCAACACGTTGAAACCTATATCGCTTAGTGCACCGGCCAAGACCTTGCGTCTGCGCCCCATATCAGCGGCAAGACCGTTGAAATAGTTATCTTCCTTTCGCAATCCATAAGCAACCGCCCCCTGCAAATTGATCGCGGTGGTGAAGGTTACGAATTGATGAGCGCGCTGAATGGCGGCAATCAGGTATGCCGGGCCAGAGATGTAGCCAATCTTCCAACCGGTGAGGGAAAATGTCTTCCCCGCCGAGCCAATGCGCACTGAGCGCTCCGCCATGCCCGGTAATGTCATCAACGGAATGTGCGGGGTGCCAAAGGCAATATGTTCATATACCTCATCGCAAATGGCAATTACATCATGTTGAACACATAGCGCAGCAATGCGTTCCAATTCGGCCTGCGTAAACACCTTGCCGGTTGGGTTCATCGGACTGTTAATCAGCAGGGCTTTGGTTCTTGGGCCGAATGCGCGCTCAAGATCTTCTGTCAGTGTCCAAGCAGGTGGCGACAGGCGCACAGGTTTGGCGATAGCGCCCGCCAGTTCGATCATCGGCAGGTAAGAATCATAAAGCGGCTCTATCACCACAATCTCGTCGCCAGGATTGAGCAATCCAATCAAGCAATCCCCCAAGGCTTCAGTCGCGCCGGAGGTGACTATCACCTGCTCCGGCGGAATATCGAGATCGTAGTGGCGTTTGTTCGATTCACTTACCGCTGCACGCAAATCCGGCAGGCCGGGGCTGGGCGGATATTGATTGCTTTCTTCCAGCAACCAACGCGCCGCTTCGGCACGCACGTCATATGGACCATCCTCATCCGGGAACCCCTGCCCTAAATTAATCGCATCGCACGTCCGCGCCAAATCAGACATGGTGGTGAAAATTGTGGTGCCGTATTGATCCAGTATTGCGTTACTCACAGATGCCCCCAAATTTGAACTCTTGGAAACCTGTCAGAGCCATTTGCGCCGCGCAAGTCGGCTTTTCGAGATCACAAAACAGGCAACATGCCTAATTTTTATGCACCACCTTCTTTTTCCTTGCTTTGCTGCCTGCCGATAGGACAGACTGCGCACAGATTCAGCAGGGTGGCAGCACGTTTCAGTGTTGGCACGTTCCTTGCATATTCAAGAACGAGCGCAAGCTCAGGTAACTCACGCAGGATAACTGCGGCGTAAACTATAGGGATGTCATGAAGAAGATTGAAGCGATCATCAAACCGTTCAAGCTGGACGAGGTGAAGGACGCCTTACATGAAATAGGCTTGCAAGGCATAACAGTTGTGGAAGCCAAAGGCTTTGGTCGACAAAAAGGCCACACAGAACTTTATCGCGGCGCAGAATATGTTGTCGACTTTCTGCCCAAGGTAAAAATCGAAATCGTGCTCGACGATGCCGACCTTGACAAGGCGCTGGAGGCTATTCAAAACGCAGCGCGTACAGGACGCATTGGCGACGGCAAGATTTTCGTTACCGATGTTCTTGAGGCCATACGCATTCGCACCGGAGAAAGCGGTAGCGAGGCAGTATAGAGAATCCAAATTCGGCACCGGCGGAGCACCCGCCACCGGCGCCAACGCCATATGGCAAAAGGGCCTCGGCTCACAAAGGGTATATATCAACGCCCCTTCGGGCACTTACGTTAAAACCTAACAGACAGGATGAATAAAATGGCTGATGCAGCAGCACTCCTGAAGCAAATCAAAGATGAAGACATCAAGTATGTCGATCTGCGCTTCACTGACCCCCGCGGTAAGTGGCAACACGTTACGATGGACACCGCCGTTGTCGACGATGACATGTTCGCGGAAGGTGTAATGTTTGATGGTTCTTCCATCGCCGGTTGGAAAACGATTAACGAATCCGACATGACCCTCATGCCCGATACGGAAACCGCCTATATGGATCCGTTCACAGCTGAAAGCACCATGACTGTGGTTTGCGACATTGTTGAACCCAGCACCGGCGAAGGTTATGAGCGCGACCCGCGCACCACCGCCAAGCGCGCCGAAGCCTATGTAACATCATCCGGCACAGGTGATACCGTGTACTTTGGCCCGGAAGCTGAATTCTTCGTATTCGATGATGTGCGTTGGTCAACCGACATGAACGCTACAGGCTTTGCCATCGACAGCATGGAAGGCCCCTACAATTCCGGTACTGCTTATGAAGCTGGCAATATGGGTCATCGTCCCGGTATTAAGGGCGGTTACTTCCCTGTGCCGCCAGTAGATTCCGAGCAGGATCTGCGGTCCGAGATGCTTACTGTGATGCGTGAAATGGGCTTGCCCACAGAAAAGCATCACCATGAAGTGGCTCCTTCCCAGCACGAACTGGGCATGTTGTTCGGCACCATGACCGAACAGGCAGACCGCATTCAAATGTACAAATATGCGGTGCATATGGTGTCTCACCTGCACGGCAAAACGGCAACGTTTATGCCCAAGCCGATCAAAGGTGATAACGGCACAGGCATGCATGTTCACCAATCCATCTGGAAAGGTGGTGAGCCGCTGTTCGCAGGTAACGGCTATGCCGATTTGTCCGATATGTGCCTGTACTACATTGGTGGCGTGATCAAACATGCCAAGGCGATCAACGCCTTCTCCAATGCGGCAACCAACTCCTACAAGCGGTTGATCCCGGGCTTTGAAGCCCCCGTGTTGCTGGCTTATTCAGCTCGTAACCGTTCAGCTTCTTGCCGTATTCCACATACGACCAGCCCCAAAGGCAAGCGTGTTGAAGTGCGCTTCCCCGACCCTGCTGGCAACCCGTATCTCACCTTCACAGCCTTGTTGATGGCTGGTCTGGACGGGATTGCGAACAAGATTCATCCGGGCGATCCGATGGACAAAGACCTGTACGATCTGCCGCCGGAAGAATTGGCCGGTGTGCCAACGGTTGCAGGCTCATTGCGTGAAGCCGTAGAAGCACTCGACGCCGACCGCGACTTCCTGAAAGCCGGTGGTGTTATGACCGATAGCCAAATCGACGGCTATATCGATCTTAAGTGGGAAGAAATCTACAACTACGAACACACCCCGCATCCGATTGAGTTCGACATGTACTATTCCTGCTAAGCCTTAGGCTGACAGGCTAAAACAAATTGACCCCGCAGGTTTTGCCTGCGGGGTCTTTTTTATTCATCAGATCGTTTGTTGGTTATTCAGCCGCAGTGTCTTCTACTTCATCGGCCTCATCTTCTTCGGTGTCGTCTTCATCACCTGCCTCTTCATCTGCATCCGCATCATCTTCGTCTGCATCATCTTCAGGTGCTTCATCGGCATCTTCACCGGCATCATCATCCGCGCCGTCATCTCCGGAATCTTCATCTACGCCTTCATCGGCATCCTCTTCCGCCGCATCATCACCGCCGGTTACAGCATCTGCCACAGCTTCAACCGCACCGGTTGCTGCACCAATTACACCGCCTTCACCTTCTTCATGATGACCGGCCAAAGCCGCACCGGAAAAGCCCAAAGCTGACGCAGCCAGAATAGCCGCAATTGTATTGGTTAAACGCATGTCCCATCTCCTTCTAAGTTAGACGAGCGGACGTTCAATTCGAATTGTGACGAAAATGTGTCATCAAATTAGCGCATTTCGTACATTTAGGATGCAACCGGAACCGTAATGTGGGGGAATCGCCGCCTAGGCAGCTTTCCCCCGGCCTTGGCCGCCGCCACGACGCGCGCCACCGCCCTTATTCCCACCACTACGACGGGGGCGTTGTCCTTGCCGACCGGCATTATGATTGCGTCCGCGCCCGCCGCGTGAACCACTGCCATTTTGTGCCTTGGCCTGTTCTTTCGCTTGTGCTTCTGCCTTTTTGACTTTGGCTATTGTGGCCTCGTCCAGTTCCGGTGTCTCGACCACGGTGATCTTTTGCTTGGTCAGGCGCTCAATGTCTTTTAACATCTGGCGTTCAGCCCCATCGCAAAAGGATATGGCAACACCGCTGCGGCCCGCCCGCGCTGTACGCCCAATACGATGCACATAGGCTTCCGCCACATCCGGCAAATCAAAATTGAAGACATGCGAAACATCGTCAATATCAATGCCGCGCGCGGCAATATCGGTTGCAACCAATATACGAACTTCGCCAGACTTGAAGAGATCAAGCGCACGGTTACGTTGATTTTGGCTTTTGTTACCGTGAATGACCGATGCCGGATGGCCCGATGCCTCAAGATGACGGCCAACCCTATCGGCCCCACGCTTGGTGCGCGCAAACACAATCGCCCGATCAATACCACCCTTATCCACCAACGCGCTCAACACATGCCGTTTGCTTGCCTTTGGCACCATCATGACAGATTGATCAATGCGTTCGATTGGCTTTGAGATTGGCGTCACAGAAATTTCTTCAGGGTTGTTCAGAAAGTCCCGCGCCAAACCGGAAATCTGTTTGGGCATTGTGGCCGACAGCAGCGCCGTTTGGCGTTGCTTTGGCAACAGCCCCATGATCCGCCGAATAGCAGGGATAAAGCCCATATCCAACATTTGGTCGGCCTCATCCAGCACGACAATTCGTGTTTGCTTAAGGCTCAAAGCACCACCTTGCAGATGGTCTTCCAGCCGCCCCGGTGTTGCGATGACGATATCTACACCTTCTTTGAGCGCCCTGATCTGCGGACCGGGTTTCACCCCGCCGACGACAACCGCAACGGTCGCGCGCATGAATTGTCCATAGTCCACAACACTTTCTGCGATCTGCATCGCCAGCTCCCGCGTTGGGGCCATGATCAAGGCTGTACAACTGTTCTTTTGTGGTTTTTTACCCGCCTTCAAAATGGCGGTTAAGATCGGCAGCACAAAGGCGGCGGTTTTACCCGTCCCCGTTTGGGCAATCCCCATAATGTCCCGCCCGTTTTGCATGGCAGGAATGACTTGGGATTGGATGGGGGTTGGCGTTTCATAGCCTTGGTTGCTTAACGCACGCAAGACGGGCTCGGCCAAGCCGAGATCTGTAAACTGGGTCAAAAAATAAACTTTCGTGTTGTCACCCATATTGTTCCTGACGCTGTGCGTCCATTGGGTAACGGTGTTGTCAGGCAACTTGCGTAGAAAAGCTTGCCTAGGCATCTGCGCTTATGCGCGGCCTTTTTGCATCGACGAAGCGCTGTTGAAGCGCCACCTACGCACGATGCCTGAACCCGACAGACCACACATTCGGGGTGTGCCGCAAAGGGCATCCTGCCACACCCTCAAACACGAAAACATGAGAGCGGGCTTTTAGCCAATCCAGTGAAGGACAATACCGACCAATGAACCGACCCACAAAATGGCGGAGGCCCCAAAGGTTATGCCGAAACCAAGGCTGCGTTTTTCGGCCTGCTTTACATAACCCATCATATAGATTTCGCGCCCAACGATGAACATAATGCCCACCAATCCGCCCCAAAAGTCGCTGATATAGGCGGCAAAAAGCCAAAGCGCGGGGATAAAGACAATCAATTGTTCCAGCGTATTTTGCTGAACACGAAACATGCGCTCAAATTCCGGGTGGCCCGTAATTGCCGGCGCCGGAACGGAATGCTTTGCGCGCGCGCGGCCCACCAAAATGCCAAACAACATGTATTGGCCAAGTGCCATCAGCGTAATCAAGCCGGTAAAAGCGTGTAGTTCCATTGATCTAACCCTTCTATTTATGCGGCCCCCCTCGCAATATTGGGCCTTAACCTACGATTTAGGCACTGATACTGCCAATTCGCAAGGGGCGCGCGCCGGGAAATTAGGGCTGCGTTCCGGGTGTTGGCCTTAAGATTGCGTTGCCCGCGCCGCTGCAAGTGCTTTTGCCGCTTGGGCTTCATGGCGCTGATAACCAATCATGCCCGCCAATACGCCCTTTTTCGGGCCGAAAGACAGCTTTCCGCCCATGCCAAGAAGCTGCATGCAATACCAGCCCTGCGGACCCAGTATATTCAACATGCGGATCGCATTGATGGGTGATGCCGGACCAAGCCAGCCAGGACCAAGGCGCAAAAGCTGCTCGTAGCGCGGCCACCCTTCGCTCACGCCCGCAATTACATCTTTTGCCAGTTCCGGTTCTACACAAAATGGGCGGCCCACACCGATCATATCGGCCCCACCTTCTGCCAAGGCTGCGTTCATACCAGCGGTGGAACGGAAACCACCCGTCACCAATATCGGCATTTTGGCAACTTTCTTGACTGCACGAGCATAGTTCAAGAAGAAACCTTCACGGGCCTTGGTGCTTTCTTTCACGTCTTCAGCATATTCCGGCTCAAGCTCCCCTTCCCCGTTCATCATGGCCGGCTGCTCATAATTTCCGCCTGAAATTTCAAGTAGATCGACGCCAGCCTCGTTCAACAGCTCAACAACGGCAAGGCAGTCCTTCATCGAAAAGCCGCCTTTTTGGAAGTCGGATGAGTTGAGCTTCACCGCGACGGGAAATGCGGGACCAACGGCGGCGCGTGTGGCCTTTACCGCCTCCAGCAAAAAGCGGGCCCTGTTTTCGAGGCTGCCGCCCCATTTGTCTGTGCGCTTGTTTGCAAGGGGCGACAGGAATTCGCTAAGTAGATAACCGTGCGCTGCATGCAACTGTACCCCGGTAAAACCAGTATCCTGCGCTGTTTTGGAAACAAAGGCGAAGCGGGAGATCATGTCTTCAATCTCTGCCTCGGTCATCTCCCGTGGTTTCCCCGACATTTCTACGGGCATGTCCAGTGCGACTGCGCTTGGTGCCATGGGATTGTCGTTCACGGTTTTGGGGGTTTGTCGCCCGGCATTGGAAATCTGCATCCACAAATGCGTGCCGTTTTGGGTGCCCGCCGCCGCATAGGCTTTGAGCGCCTCAAGATCGGCACCCCCTTCCTCAATCACCACATTACCTGGACGTTCAAGGTGGTTGCGGTCAATTTGCACATTTCCGGTCAAAAGAACCGCCGCACCGCTTTTGGCCCAACGGCTATAAAGCTTAACGTGCATATCGGTTGCATTGTTCTGTAAATCCGCCAAACCTTCGGTCATAGCCCCCTTGATCATACGGTTTTGCAAGGTGACACCGCATGGCAGCGTTATTGGATCTGATAATTTGGTCACGATTTATCCCCTGATAGTGCAAGAGCAACCATTCCGAATCAAACATTTTAGGCGTATGAAACAGCATGGCTGATTTATTTGATGATGTGGCAGGAAGTTCCCCCCAAAACAAGGGGAAAGGCAAGACGGAAGCTGCCCCCAAAAAACCGACTGCGCGCAAGAAGGCGGCAAGCGGTGCGCCTAAAGGCGGTTATTCTGCAAAAGATATTGAGGTGCTGGAGGGGCTGGAACCCGTTCGCAAGCGCCCCGGCATGTATATTGGCGGCACCGATGAACGCGCTTTGCACCATCTTGCCGCCGAAGTGCTGGACAACTCCATGGATGAGGCCGTAGCAGGCCACGCCAGCCGCATTGAGATCACTCTGGACAGAGACGATGTGCTGACCATTAAGGACAATGGCCGCGGCATCCCGATTGATCAGCACCCGAAATACAAAAAGCCTGCTTTGGAAGTTATTTTGACGACGCTGCATTCCGGCGGCAAGTTCTCCAACAATGCCTATGAGACATCCGGCGGCCTACATGGTGTGGGTGTATCGGTTGTCAACGCCTTGTCAGATGAATTGACGGTGGAGGTGTTTCGCGAACAAACTCACTGGCACCAAACCTATTCGCGTGGGGCTGCCACCTCCAAACTCAAAAAAGTTGGAGAGGCCAAAAACAAGCGTGGCACCTCGGTCACGTTTCACCCAGACCCGGAGATATTCGGCAAGAAACTTGGCTTCAAGCCAGAGCGTTTGTGGCGCATGGCGCGCTCCAAAGCTTATCTGCATCGCGGTGTGGAGATTAGGTGGCGATGTGATCCTTCATTGGTTGAAGGCAGCGACACCCCGGCAGAGGCTACTTTCCACTTCCCTGGCGGCTTGACTGATTTTTTGAGCGCGACCATCCAAGGCCGCACTAAAGTTGTAGAGCCGCTATTTGCGGATCAGCATGATTTTGGTCCCGGCAAGGGCAAGCTTGAATGGGCGGTTGCATGGATTGGCGTTGGCGATGTCTTCACCAATTCCTATTGTAATACGGTTCCCACACCGGAAGGCGGCACCCACGAAGCTGGGCTGCGCAGCGCCTTGACCAAAGGGCTAAAGGCCTATGGAGAACTGGTCGGCAACAAGCGCGCCGGCCAAATCACAGCCGATGATGTAATGGGGGTTGGTGCCTCCATGCTTTCGATCTTCATCCCCAACCCTGAATTTGTTGGCCAAACCAAGGATCGACTTTCAACCGTCGCCGCGCAAAAGCTGACCGAACAGGCGATACGTGATCACTTCGATCACTGGTTGTCCCAAAGCCCCAAAGACGCGACCAAACTTCTGGAATGGGTGATTGATCGCGCCGAAGAACGGCAGCGTCGCAAAGCTGAAAAGGATGTCAGCCGCAAGGCGGCAACACGCAAGCTGCGCCTGCCCGGCAAACTGGCGGATTGCTCGCAAAGCGACCGTAGCGGGACCGAGATTTTTCTGGTCGAGGGCGACAGTGCCGGCGGATCTGCCAAGCAAGCGCGCAATCGCAAAACGCAAGCCATTCTGCCTCTGCGTGGCAAAATCTTGAATGTTGCCTCAGCCACGCGCGACAAAATCAGACAAAATCAGGAAATTCAGGACATATGTCAGGCGCTGGGCGTGGGGTTGGGCGTTCCCTATTCCGCTGAAACCGTGCGCTACGAAAAAGTCATTATCATGACGGATGCCGATGTGGATGGTGCGCATATCGCTGCCCTTCTCATGACGTTCTTCCTTAAAGAGATGCCCGGCCTTATTGAAGATGGTCGGCTATATCTTTCTACGCCGCCGCTCTACCGCATCAGCCAAGGGGGTAAGGTGGCCTATGCCCGTGATGAGGCGCATAGAGAAGAGTTACTGGCAAGCGAGTTCACAGGTCGGGGCAAAATAGACATTGGGCGTTTCAAGGGGCTTGGCGAAATGCTGCCAAAGCAACTGCGCGAAACAACGATGGACCCGGCATTGCGCACCCTGCTGCGGGTGAACCTAACGCAGGAGGCAGAACTTGATGCACCACCCCAAATGGTGGAACGCTTGATGGGCCGCAAAGCGGAAGAACGGTTCAAGTTCATTCAGGAGAACGCGGCCTTTGTGGAAGACTTGGATATCTAAAAAACGCAATCGTTCTATCGGTTTTTACCGCAATTCCGCCAGGCCAAATAAAAGCCCTTTAAACTGCCACAATTAGAGCCTATATAGGCATCGTCAGCTTGCTGACTATGGCGATAAACGGCTGCGTAATAAGCGGCTCGGACCCGGGGGCAGTACCCGGCGCCTCCACCAAACTCTCGCGATGCGAGGTTTTCCATGGGGGCGAAACAGGATCGACGGACGTCTAAAGGTATGACCTTTCGCTCGGCATGGCACCACCGATATCGGGCCATATAGTAGTTGCAAATGACAACTATGCGGAAGCTGCAATGGCTGCGTAATGCGGTCCTTGTACTTCAATTAAACTCCTGATCCGTTCGCATGGGTTAGGCGGGGTTCGCAGGCACCTGGCAACAGAAGCCTGCACCTTTTTTCTCATGCCATATATTGCTTTAACACCCGTTCCACCCACACTCGGATTGCGGGCTTGATGGCTTATTCAGCCTTGCACCCCGCTAATTTGCCCTTATGCTTTTACGCTAGAAACAGCTCGCGCTTGAGCTGTGTGTACATAATTCAAGGGGGATTATCCTAATGGCTGCTTTTCTATCACCGGAATGGTTCGCAGAAGTTGACCGTATTCGCGCCGAGCACGGCCAGGAAGAAAGTGGAGACTTGCTGATTAATGTTGTGGTTTCAGGTGGCCCCGATGGCGATATTGAAATGCACACTTTAGGTGGCAAAATGGAACCCGGCCTTTCAGCCGATGCACCCACCACACTGAAACTGCCTTTCGCGGTGGCGTATTCCATGTTCATCACGGGTGATCAGGCTGCTGCGACGCAAGCCTTTATGTCCGGTCAAATTCAGATCGAAGGGGATATGTCCAAGCTGATGGCTATGCAAGGCCAACCCCAACCACCCGCCGAAATGACAGAAGCCATCAAGGCAATGACCGACCCGGTCGAATAAACCAACGCGATACAAAACAGAAAACGGCGCCGTGATTGCTTTCGGCGCCGTTTTTTGTTTGGCCATGTTGGCAGCTAAAGCGCCGCCAATTTTTTCTTGATTATGTAATGCAACGCCGGATCATCCATCGCGTAATTCGGCATCATGTCTTTTTCTTTGTAATAATCAGGCTGATAGCACCACGGCTCATGACTGCCATTCTTAGGGAATTGATCGCGCCCCCTCTTTAAATAGCCTGAATTGAATTCATCATCCTCAATCCATGGCTTGCGTTCCATCGATTGTTCTTCGTCACTCAATTCGGCCACAACTACCTTGGCACCGCGCACATCCATATAGTTGAGCAACCGACACACATATTCCCCGATCATATCCACCCGCATGGTCCAACTTGTGCGTAAATAGCCAAACACATGCACCATATTTGGCACGCCCGAGATCATGAGCCCGCGATAGGTAACCGTATTCGAGAAATCTACCTTCCGCCCATCCACCTCAAAGTGTATCCCGCCGAGAAACAGAAGATTAAAACCAGTCGCTGTGATAATGATATCGGCCTCAAGCTCCATGCCTGATTGCAACAGAAGGCCGTTCTTGGTAAAGCGATCAATATGGTCCGTCGCCACACCGGCTTTGCCAGAATTGATCGCATCAAACAAATCTCCATCGGGCACATAGGCAAGACGTTGTTGCCAAGGGCGGTAATTGGGGGTGAAGTGTTCCTTCACCATCTCTTCCCCTATCGCCTCGCGCATGACCTTAAACAATTCCTCCTTCACCAGTTCCGGCTCTGCCTTGGCAAGATACTGAATCATTTGGCCTATGGAAAGCAGATCACGACGCACAATTTCATGAACCCATTCCTCTGGCACATCCAGCCCGCGCAGACGGTCTGCCAGCTCGTTCCGGTTTTCCCCGGTCCAAAAGTAAGTCGGCGAGCGTTGCAACATTGTGATGTGTTCACAATCTGCCGCCATGGCGGGGATAATCGTTGCTGCCGTCGCCCCAGACCCAATGACCACAACGCGCTTTCCTTTGTAGTCAATATCCTCTGGCCAAAGCTGTGGATGTACGATCTGACCTTTGAAGTCATCCATCCCTTCCCAATCAGGTATGTAGGGATTGTCATGATCGTAATAGCCTTGGCACATGTAGAGGAAGTTCGCCGTATAGGTGATGGGTTGGTCGGACTCTGTTTGCATGACCTGTACGGTCCACAACGCAGCAGATGAATCCCAGGCGGCACGGACCACTTTTTGATTGTAGCGAATGAACCCCTCCAGCCCGTCATCCTCAATCACTTCACCCATATAATCCAAAATGGGTTTCGCTTCTGCGATCGGCACTCCCGACCAAGGTTTGAATTTATAGCCGAAAGTATAAAGATCACTGTCGGAGCGAATACCGGGATAGGTATGCGTATACCATGTGCCACCATGCTGATCCTTGGCTTCCAAAATCAGAAAGCTCTTGCCCGGACTTCGCTGTTGCAAGTGATGCGCTGCACCGATACCGGAAATCCCAGCTCCTACGATCAGAACATCAACATAGGTTTGGCTTGCCTGTTCCGGCGCAAGCTGTACGGCGGGGGCCGCTTTGGCGGCTGAAACTCGGGCTGGGGTTGCGGCTGTCATCTTTCTCTCCTGCCATTTTGTGACTTTTTGTCACTCAATGGTTGAGAGCATGATCGACACGACGCGCCTTTGCATTGATCGAGATCAAGACGACAATTCGGTCGCAGTTCCGTTATGCTGCCTTCCCAAATACAGCGGGAAGCAAATCCGGATGCGGTTTCGGGAAAACGATATAGGTTTCAACAATGATCTCTGCCAAACGGGTTGGTTCCGGTACATCGCCACCGATAACGCCGCGCTTTTGCAGATCAGCAGTTAGACGCTCCAGAATGAAATCAATGGTAAGATCATCGGCTTTTTCGGCCCACAATTTGCGTTCTGTCTCATCGCGGAAACAATAAGCCTTCCACGAAAGCGACAGGCGCATATCAGACCAGCTATAGTGATCAATCACATCATCCTTATCGCGCACCACCCATTTATCGCCATCTTCGGGGGCGATTTTCATACCAGGACGCAGTCGTGCAATCGGGTGTCCGTTTTCAGACATCCGGCCCACACCATGAAACACGCTATCGGTATCAATAATAACGGCCGTGTTGCTTCTGATCGTGTGGCTGACAGCCGGCTGATCTGCGCCATCGGGAAAGAACACAAAAGCACCTCCGTCGGCATCATGATACCAGCTTACACATGTTGCAATGGGCATGCGCCAATCTTCGAATAAGCCTGAATGATGCATGGCCACCAACAGCCATTGCGGCGTGACTTTACGATTTGCACCGCGAAATTCCGGAACATCCGTATGCACAGGCAGTTCTTGGCCCGGCACCAGAATATTCGCAAACACAATGGCAGGCTCAATAATTGGGCGACCGTGAATCTCGCGGGCCGCCTCTACCATACCTTCATGGAACAGGAACGGCTCAATTCCCGGCGCTTTGATATCGGTGCCATAAGCATAAGTTTCACGGAAATAATTGGCGCGCGCCGCCAAGGTGTGTGGTTGCGCCTGTTCTTCCGGCACGCCCGCATAGGAATTCAGATAGTTTACAACAGAGTCAAATCGCTGCGGTTTGCCTTCTCCTATGCCCTTGTTTTCCCCCTCGTCGGAATACATGCCATGCGCGCCATAGGTTTCGGCGATTCCTTTAATGGTATCAGCCTCAGCCTGCGTCAGCAGCGGATCAAATAGAGTATAAGTCGCGGTCATTTCTTGCCTCCTGTTTGGCATAGCATAGCCGGAAAACTCCCAAAACGTCGATCCCCCGCCCACATCAACCAGATGCGCCATTTTTGGCCAAGTGAAGGGCTTGCGATCCACGAAAGACAGTCCTATTGTCCGCGCCGTTACCGCCCTTACCTAAAGGGCTGGCACGGTGCCCCTGTAGCTCAGTTGGTAGAGCAACTGATTTGTAATCAGTAGGTCATGGGTTCGATTCCTGTCGGGGGCACCACGTTCTTCTTCTTGCACTTTGCGATGCTGCCCGCCTACCCTGCCTCATGGATTCAAAGCAGAAAATCATATGGGCGCTAAGTGATGGGCGCGCGGGTATGCGCAATCAAGCCTTGGGCTTAGCCGAACGGTTGAATGGCACGGTCACAGAACAAACCGTTACCGTCAATCCGCCGCTATCATGGCTGCCCGTAGGTTGGCGACCAGCCAATCCCGACAAGCTTGGCCCTGCCCCGGCGCTTGCGATTGGATGCGGCAGAGCCGCCATTCCCTATCTTCTGTCCATGAAACGACGGGGCTGGCCTACCAAGACTTGTTATGTACAAGACCCGCGGATTGATCCCACCAATTTTGATCTCGTTGTCGCCCCAAGCCATGATCGGCTCACGGGGCCGAATGTTGTTTCTACGCTAGGCTCCATGCATCGCATTCACGCAGACAAGCTGACGACCGAAACCCGGCCATTTGCCGACCAACTCGCGCGATACAAAAACCCACTTGCTGTCTTAATCGGCGGGCGATCGGCGGCGTTTGATTTCACGCCTGACACTGCAAATCACCTATGCGATCAACTACTGGCCATCGGAAATCACAGCCTTCTTGTCACTGCCTCGCGACGCACAGGCAAGGAAGCTGCCGACATATTGAAGAAGCGTTTAGGTACCCATTCGCATATTTGGCTGTATGATGGCGAAGGCCCTAACCCCTATTTCGCTTTTCTGGCAGCAGCCCAAGCCGTTTTGGTGACCCAAGACAGCGTGAATATGGCGACTGAGGCGGTTGCAACGGGCAAACCAGTGTTCGTGCTGCCCCAACCGGTCCGGTCGGCCCGCAAGGCAGCAAAGTTCGAACGCTTTCATGGCGAACTCTACCGTTTAGAGCGCGCGGCGCCCTTCACCGGAGCCTTGAACGGTGCGCCCCTTGCACCCTTTGACAATGCGGCTGCAGCCGTGGCGCGGCTTAACGACTTTCTCACTCATGCGTGAGGTAGATGGACAAGTGCGTCCTTGCCCCTTACATAAACAGCCAAATACCTCTCGGAGACACCCGCCATGAGCGACACCAAGCACACCAAAGTTCTAATCATCGGTTCCGGCCCTGCAGGCTACACTGCTGCCATCTATGCGGCGCGCGCCATGCTGGAACCGATTGTTGTGGCTGGGCTGGAACCCGGCGGCCAACTTACCATCACCGCCGATGTAGAAAACTATCCCGGCTTTGCAGATGTGATCCAAGGCCCGTGGTTGATGGAACAAATGCAGGAACAGGCCGCTAAGGTAGGCACAGAAATAATTCATGACGTTATCGTGGATGTCGATTTCTCCAAGCGCCCTTTCACGGCAAAAGGCGATAGTGGCACGATTTATACAGCCGATACGGTTATTATCTCCACCGGTGCGCAAGCCCGCTGGCTCGGTCTGCCGTCAGAGGAAGCCTTTCAGGGCTTTGGTGTTTCTGCCTGCGCGACCTGTGATGGATTTTTCTATCGCGACAAGAAAGTTCTTGTGGTCGGCGGGGGCAATACCGCCGTGGAAGAAGCACTGTTTTTGACCAACTTTGCCTCCAAAGTGACGCTGGTACATCGCCGTGAGAGCTTTCGTGCCGAAAAAATCCTACAAGATCGACTGTTCGCACACGAAAAGATTGAAATTATCTACAATCACACCTTGGAAGAGATTTTGGGCGAAACACCTGCCCCCGGTGTCACGGGCGCGCGCTTACGATCCACCGAATCAGGCCAAACCCAAGATGTTGATGTCGATGGCGTTTTCATCGCCATCGGTCATTCTCCTGCGACCGAAGTGTTTAAGGGCCATGTCGAAATGGATGAAGGCGGCTATATAGCCAAGGCCCCTGATTCGACTGCAACCAACATTCCCGGCGTGTTCGCGGCAGGTGACGTCACGGACAAGATTTACCGTCAGGCGGTGACCGCAGCGGGTATGGGTTGCATGGCAGCCCTTGAAGCGGAGAAGTTTCTGGCGGAATCCGAATCAAGCAGTGATTCGTCGGAAGCTGCGGAGTAATTTCGCGCCGCAACATACAATCGGTACGCGTCAAGCCGACGCAATTTGAGGAAAAACCCGCCATATCATGCGGTTTTCCACCAAATTGACCGATATATGGGGTAAATTTTGTGTGCAACGCACAAAATTTTCTTGCAACTCACTATAGCCCACTCTATATAAGACCCATGACATGTTGCATCGCACCACGCGATCCGTGTCATCCACCAGCTTCGGCTGGTGTGGGCCGGTCCGATTGCCCCCCATTCGCTGATCGGCCCATTCACGTCCTTTTGGGCGTGAAGCCTCCCTGTTAAACTTGCCGGGTTCCGGTTCGCCGGACCCGGCATTTTTTTGTCTAAAACCAGCTATTATCACCACCTTGTCTGGTGGGCATTGCGCCGCGGGCCTACAATGCCAATCTGCTTGCTCCAGCCCTTAGGTCTGATATAGTCCGCGCCACTTAGGGCGGGGGCCTGATTATGTTTCAGTGCGCGCGTCTACATCCAGTTTCTACATTGGCACCACAAAGGTTTTAAGATGAGCACCGAAGAAAATAGCCACAAAAAAGGCGAAATGGACATTTCCATGCACGAAGGCACCTATGCAGGCTTCATGACTATGTCGAAAGTCGGCATTGTTGGCGTCGTAGCTCTGCTGGCGATCATGGCGATTACGCTGGTCTAAGCCTGCTGCAACTGAATTCTAATCCTATTTCACCACCATTAGGGGAAACCATGAAACTAGCCATTCCAAAGGAAAGGCGGGATGGGGAGACGCGCGTTGCCGCCTCTCCAGAAACCGTCAAAAAGCTGACCGGCTTGGGCTTTGATGTTCACGTTGAAACCGGTGCAGGCATCGCTTCTGCCGTTAACGACGCTGAGTTCCAAGAAGCTGGTGCCACCATCGCCGCCGAAGGCACCATCTATGATGGCGCAGACATTATCTTCAAAATCCGGGCTCCGGGCGATGATGAGCTAGCCAAAATAAAGGCCGGCGCCAAGCTGTTTGCGGCTCTGTCACCTTATCAGGACGCCGAAGGCATCAAGAAATATGCTGCCGCAAATATCGAAGCCTTTGCCATGGAGTTGATGCCCCGCATCACCCGCGCGCAAAGCATGGATATTTTGTCATCCCAGTCAAACTTGGCTGGCTATAAAGCTGTGATTGACGCTGCTGCCGCTTATGGTCGTGCCATGCCAATGATGATGACCTCGGCAGGCACAATTGCCCCCGCCCGTGTCATGATATTTGGTGCCGGTGTTGCGGGCCTTCAAGCCATTGCGACAGCCAAGCGCTTGGGTGCCATTGTGTCGGCCACCGATGTGCGCCCCGTTGCCAAGGAACAAGTTGAATCCTTGGGCGGTGAGTTCGTCATGGTCGAAAGCGAAGAAACCAAAGAGGCCGAAACCTCTGGCGGTTACGCAAAAGAGATGTCTGATGAATACAAGAAAGCGCAAGCTGAGTTGATCGCCAAGACATTGACACGCCAAGACATTGCAATCACGACAGCCCTCATCCCCGGTCGCGAAGCACCGGTGTTGATCACCGATGAAATGATCGCAACCATGAAACCCGGTTCTGTAATTGTTGACCTAGCGGTGGAGCAAGGTGGCAACGTCACCGCTTCCAAGCCGGGCGAAACAGTTGTGACTGATAATGGCGTGATCATTTTGGGCCACAAAAACGTACCGGGCCGCTTGGCGACCGATACGTCCAAGCTGTTCGCCAAAAACTTGCTGAACTTCATCTCCACCTTCGTGGGCGAAGACAATGTCCTCACCATGGATTACGAAGATGAAACCGTGACCGGCACACTACTAACGCGTGATGGCGCGGTAGTGCACCCGAATTTTCAATAGGAGGGCGTGATGGCTGAAGTAGCTGCAATCGACCCGTTTATCTTTCGCCTAAGCGTTTTCGTGCTGGCGATTTTCGTTGGCTATTATGTGGTGTGGTCGGTGACCCCTGCCCTGCATACGCCGCTTATGTCTGTAACCAATGCTGTGTCATCCGTGATTATTGTTGGCGCATTGTTGGCTGTGGGTGTTGACCTTTCAGCAATGGACCAAGCCGGATGGGAAGCAAATCTTTCCAAATGGCTGGGCTTTGGCGCTGTTATCTTGGCATCTGTTAACATCTTTGGCGGCTTTCTGGTTACCCAGCGCATGCTTGCCATGTACAAGAAAAAAGAACGCTAGGAAGGGAGCGAAGATATGATCAATGCTAATCTAGCCGCCCTTGCCTATCTGGCATCTGGCGTACTTTTCATTTTATGTTTGCGTGGTTTGTCGAGCCCTGAAAGCTCCCGCCGCGGTAACATGTACGGCATGATCGGTATGGCAATTGCCATTATCGTGACGCTTCTCAAAACCGGCATTAACGATCCGATGACTGCGGCCATGATTATTGGCGGCTTGCTTATCGGTGGTGGCGCAGGCGCGGTTATTGCCCGCCGCATTGCCATGACGGATATGCCCCAACTGGTTGCGGCCTTCCATTCTCTGGTGGGTATGGCGGCCGTATTGGTGGCCTGGGCGGCGTTTCTTGCGCCTTCTGCCTATGGCATCGGGGAAATCGGTTCCATCCACACAGCCAGCCTGATTGAAATGTCACTTGGCTTGGCAATTGGTGCCATTACCTTCTCAGGCTCCATCATTGCGTTTGCCAAGTTGAACGGCAACATGTCCGGTGCACCTATCATGTTGCCCGGGCGCCACGTCATCAATGCTTCCATGGCATTGGCGATTGTGGGCTCTGTGGTGTTCTTCTGCTTGGGCCAATCGACTGAGCTGTTCTTGCTGATCACCATCCTCTCCTTTGTGATCGGTTTCTTGATCATCATTCCCATTGGTGGCGCTGATATGCCAGTGGTGGTGTCCATGCTGAACTCGTACTCAGGTTGGGCAGCGGCAGGCATTGGCTTTACCCTGGAAAACTCTGCGCTGATTATTACCGGCGCTTTGGTGGGTTCCTCCGGCGCCATCCTGTCTTACATTATGTGTAAAGGTATGAACCGTTCCTTCATCTCTGTGATTTTGGGCGGCTTTGGTGGCGATGATGGTGCCGCAGCCTCTGGCCATGTGGAAACACGGCCTGTGAAGCAAGGCTCCGCTGACGATGCTGCCTTCATCATGAAGAATGCGGGCTCAGTCATTATCGTGCCCGGTTACGGCATGGCAGTGGCGCAGGCTCAGCATGCCTTGAAAGAAATGGCCGATATGCTGAAGGAAGCTGGCGTTAAAGTTTCCTACGCCATTCACCCTGTTGCTGGCCGTATGCCCGGCCACATGAACGTGTTGTTGGCTGAAGCCTCTGTGCCTTACGACGATGTGTATGAGCTGGAAGATATCAACAGCCAATTTGCGCAAGCTGATGTTGCCTTCGTTATCGGTGCGAACGACGTGACGAACCCGTCAGCCAAAACCGATCCGCAAAGCCCGATCTTCGGCATGCCGATTTTGGACGTTGAAAAAGCCAATACGGTTCTGTTCATCAAACGCGGCATGGGCTCAGGCTATGCGGGTGTTGAAAACGAACTGTTCTTCCGCGACAACACAATGATGTTGTTCGCCGATGCGAAGAAAATGGTTGAGGATATTGTGAAGGGCCTCTAGCCCCCCTTACCCATAGAGAATTCAAGGGCTGCTCCTTCGGGAGTGGCCCTTTTTCTTTGTCTATACTATCGTAAGGTCCAGCTCATCACCGGGTAAAACGGGATGGACAAAGCCCGGCAGTGGTTCAAACTGGCTGCGGGCACGGCGACCAAATGCATCTAAAACCTTAAGAGATGCCTTCTCGAACACCTGCCCCACGGCCTTTCGATAAACGGCATTCTTGAAATCGAATTCGATGAAAAACCCAACTTCTGTTTGACCATCCGCCAAGGTGTTGAAGGTCCAGCGATTATCCAAGTGGCTCATCGGCCCAGAAACATACTCGACCGTCACGGCTGACAAGTCTGATTGCTTGATCACTCTGCAAGAAAACTGCTCGCGGAAAGTACGAAAACCTGCCTGCACATCGCAATACAGCACCTCATTGCCCTTCACCTTCAGCTTGCGCTTAATGCGCAGCGCCGTGAGCCAAGGTACAAAATCAGGGTAATGCGCCACGTCTGCCACCAGCCCGGCCATATCGGCCAAAGCATAGGGTACGGCACGCTTGTCTTCAAAAACGGGCACTATTCAGCAGCAGAAAGTTTGGCCGCCCGGGCCGCCCGCAGCCGCGCAAAATCATCCCCTGCGTGATGCGATGATCGCGTGAGCGGTGAGGCCGACACCATCAAAAAGCCCTTGGCATAGGCCATGTCTTCATAGCCTTTGAACTCATCGGGCGTCACGAACCGATCCACGCGGTGATGCTTCAAGGTCGGTTGCAGATATTGGCCGATAGTCAGGAAGTCGATATCGGCACAGCGCATATCTTCCATCACCTGCAGTACTTGATCGCGCGTTTCCCCCAGCCCAACCATCAAGCCGGATTTGGTGAACATGGTGGGATCAAGTTCCTTCACCTGCTGCAACAAGCGCAGGGAATGAAAATACCGCGCGCCCGGTCGCACTTCATGATAAAGGCCCGGTACGGTTTCCAGATTGTGATTGAACACATCTGGGCGCGCTGCCACCACAACTTCCAGCGCACCAGGTTTGCGCAGGAAATCCGGCGTGAGGATCTCAATCGTGGTGAGCGGGGAGGCTTCCCGAATAGCCGTAATCGTGTCTGCGAAATGTTGCGCGCCGCCATCGGCCAAGTCATCGCGATCAACGGATGTAATGACCACATGGGCAAGGCCCAGTTTTTTCACCGCTTGGGCCACATTTACCGGCTCAAACGCATCCAGCGCGCCGGGTTGGCCGGTCTTCACATTGCAAAAGGCGCAGGCGCGGGTGCAGGTATCGCCCATAATCATCATGGTGGCGTGGCGCTTGGCCCAGCATTCCCCAATATTGGGGCAGCCCGCTTCCTCGCACACTGTGTGCAGATTGTGATCGCGCACGATCTTGCGGGTCTCAAAAAATTCGGGATCGTTCGGCGCACGCACCCTAATCCAGTCCGGCTTGCGCGGGGCGGGATTATCGGGCCTGTGGGCCTTTTCGGGGTGTCTGACTTGCTTATCCATAGGCCGTTTCTACCCCCTCACCTCAAAAATGTATAGTGCGGCCATAGGCATCCAACACGGCCTCATGCATCATTTCTGACAGCGTGGGATGCGGGAAGACGGTATGCATCAACTCTGCCTCCGTCGTTTCCAACCCCCGGGCAATGACGAAGCCCTGGATCAATTCCGTCACCTCTGCCCCCACCATATGGGCCCCCAGCAGTTCGCCGGTTTTTTGGTCAAAAATGGTTTTGATCAGGCCCACATTTTCACCCATAGCGATGGATTTACCATTGCCGGCAGAGCTGAAGCGCCCAATGCGCACCTCCAGCCCTTGCTCTTTCGCCTGCTCCTCCGTCATTCCCACACTGGCAATCTGCGGGCGGCAAAAAGTGCAGCCGGGAATATTGCCGGTCTCAAACGGGTGCACACCCTCTACCCCGGCGATTTTTTCCACGCAAGTAATCCCTTCATGGGATGCCTTGTGCGCCAACCATGGCGGGCCGGTGAGATCTCCAATGGCATAGACACCTTCCACATTAGTGCGGCCAAAGCCATCTACCACCACATGGCCGCGATCAATCTCAACGCCCGCTTCTGCCAACCCTGTATCTTCATGATTGCCGGAAATACCGACAGCCAGGATGACATGATCAAAGGCAATATCTTCAACCTTGTCCGCAGTCTTCAACGTCGCGACCAGCCCGTCGCCAACACGTTCCAGCGCTTCTATGGAAGTATTGGCCCGCACATCCAGCCCAAGCCTATTAAAGATTTTGTGGGCAAGGGCTGCAATCTCGTGATCTTCTGCCGGTAGGATGCGGGGCATGACTTCTACCACCGTCACCTCAACATCCAAGGCATTGTAGAAGCTGGCAAACTCCACCCCAATGGCGCCGGAGCCAATAACCAACAGACGTTTGGGCAAACGCGGCGGCTGTAAGGCGGTTTTATAGTTCCAAATGCGGTCGCCATCTGCCTGAATATCCGGCAGGTCGCGCGCGCGGGCCCCGGTGGCGAAAAGGATGTGTGGCGCTTCATAGGCCGTGCCTGCCACATCCAGCACACCGGGCTTGGTGAGCTTGCCTGCACCATCAATCACGGTGACTTTGTTTTTCTTCAGCAGGTGCTTCACACCGCCAGAAAGCTGGCCTGCCACCTCTCGGGACCGCGCCACTACCTTGTCCAGATCGAAGGTGATTTCCCCAACGGAGAGGCCAAACTCTTCCGCCCGTTCCATATCGTGCTTCAGGTCTGCCGTGCGCAGCAATGCCTTGGTGGGAATACAGCCCCAATTCAGGCAAATGCCGCCCAGATGTTCGCGCTCCACAACCGCCGTTTTCAGGCCCAGTTGTGCGGCACGAATGGCCGCCACATAACCGCCGGGGCCGCCGCCGACAACAATCAGATCAAACTTTGTGTCTGCCATGATGCGCCCCTATACCAGCATCGAAACGGGTTGTTCGATAAAGCCCTTGAAGGCTTGCAGGAACTCTGCGCCAATTGCGCCATCCACCACCCGGTGATCGCAAGAAAGCGTGCAGCTCATCACCGTGGCCACGCCCAGCGTATCATCCGCCAAAACCACGGGGCGTTTTTCGCCCGCGCCCACCGCCAAAATAGCGCCATGGGGCGGATTGATGACGGCAGAAAATTCCTTAATGCCAAACATGCCAAGATTGGAGATAGAGAAACTGCCACCTTGATATTCTTCCGGCATAAGTTTGCGGTTGCGCGCGCGCTCCGCCATGTCTTTTACCTCATCAGATATTTCTTTCAGGCCCTTGGTTTCGGCATGGCGCACAATGGGGGTAATCAGCCCGCCCTCAATCGCAACAGCCACCCCAATATCCGCATGGCGATGCATTAGAATTGCCTCAGGCGTGAAGGACGCATTCGCGGCAGGCACCGTTTTTAGCGCCAAGGCAGACGCTTTGATAATGAAATCATTGACCGAGACCTTAATCCCCTGCCCCTCATTCACCGCCTTGCGCGCCTTCAACAGCTCATCGAGCTGGCAATCAATAGTAAGGTAGAAATGTGGCACCGTCTGCTTGGCTTCGGTAAGCCGCGCCGCAATGGTTTTGCGCATGGAAGTTAAGGGCACAGCATCATAACCATCGCCGGTGACAACAGGAGCCGCCGTTTTTGCTTTCGGCGCACCCAATATATCACGCTTAACAATGCGCCCTTTGGGGCCACTGCCTTGAATAGATTTCAGATCGACCCCTTCTTGCCCGGCAATACGGCGCGCCAGCGGAGAAGCGAAAATGCGGTCAATACTCATGATCAACCCTCCCCGCTATCGGCATAACAAACGGCACGGGCGGCTTTCACCACATCATCCACATGGGGCAGCGCCAGTTTTTCAAGATTGGCCGCATAAGGTAGTGGTACATCTTTCGCCGTTACGCGGGTGACGGGTGCGTCCAGATAATCAAATGCGCCTTGCATGAGACCCGCAGAAATTTCTGCACCAATGCCGCAAACGGGAAAGCCTTCTTCCACGGTGACGCAACGATTAGTTTTTTGGACCGAGGTAACAACAGTCTCCATATCCAGCGGGCGCAGCGACCGCAGGTCCACCACCTCAGCTTCTATGCCTTGGGCGGCCAGCAGTTCCGCCGCCTCTAAACAGAGGCCTACGGGCAGCGAATGGGCAACGAGCGTGACATCTGAACCGCTGCGGGCAATGCGCGCCTTACCAATGGGTAACACCCAATCATCTATATCGGGCACCTCAAACTCACGGCCATAGAGCAGTTCATTTTCCAAAAAGACGACGGGGTTGGGATCACGAATGGCAGCTTTCAGCAACCCCTTCGCATCCGCCGCGCTGTAAGGGGACACGACTTTGAGGCCCGGCACATGCGCATACCACGCTGCGTAATCCTGACTGTGCTGCGCCCCCACGCGGGACGCCGCGCCATTTGGCCCACGGAACACGATGGGGCAGCCCATTTCCCCGCCGGACATATAAAGCGTTTTGGCAGCAGAGTTGATGATGTGATCGATCGCCTGCATGGCAAAGTTAAACGTCATGAATTCAACAACGGGTTTAAGGCCCCCAAAGGCCGCCCCAACGCCCAAACCGGCAAAGCCATGTTCGGTAATGGGTGTATCAATCACACGCTTGGCGCCAAATTCTTCTAGCAGACCTTGGGTGACTTTATAGGCCCCTTGATATTCCGCCACCTCTTCGCCCATCACGAATACTTCTGGCGTGGCGCGCATTTCTTCGGCCATGGCATCGCGCAGGGCTTCGCGCACTGTTTGGGTTTTCATGGGCGTGCCTTCCGGCACCTCCGGGTCTTTCAACTCAACCTTTGGCGCTTCTTCTACCGGCGCGGCGGCTTTCGCCTCTGCCTTTGCAAGCTTGGGGGCAGCAGCAGGTGTTGATGGCATTTCTGCGGGCACTTCTTCCCCCGCTTCCACCAATATGGCGATGGGGGTGTTGACGAGCACGCCTTCGGTGCCTTCGGCGACAAGGATTTTGCCGACAATGCCTTCATCCACCGCATCCACTTCCATGGTGGCTTTATCGGTTTCAATTTCGGCGATGATGTCGCCGGCTTCTACGGTGTCACCTTCCTTCACCAACCATTTGGCAAGGGTGCCTTCTTCCATGGTGGGCGAAAGGGCGGGCATAAGAATTTCAATCGCCATGGGCTTAACCCTCCACCAAAATGTCTGTCATCAGTTCTGAGGGGTCCGGCTCCGGGCTTTCCTTCGCAAACTCCGCTGCTTGCAGCACCACATCTTTCACCGCGCTATCAATCTCTTTCACCCCTGCCTCATCGGCTGCGCCATCAGCAAAGATGCGTTCGCGCAGGCGATCAATCGGGTCATGCTCCGCCTTCACCTTGTTCACTTCATCTTTGGTGCGATACTTGGCAGGGTCAGACATCGAGTGGCCGCGATAGCGATAGGTGCTCATCTCCAGCAAGATCGGGCCGCCCCCGGCACGAATTTCTGTCAGCGCCTCTGCCACGGCATCGCGCACAGCAAACACATCCATGCCATCTACCATGCGGCCGGGAATGGAAAAGCTTTCGCCGCGCTTGTGCAAATCCGGCTGGGAGGACGCCCGCCCCACCGATGTGCCCATGGCGTATTGATTGTTTTCAATCACGTAGAGCACGGGCAATTGCCAAAGCTCTGCCATGTTGAAACTCTCATAGACTTGGCCCTGGTTCGCTGCACCATCCCCAAAGAAGGTAATAGATACGGCATCACTGTCATTATACTTGTTGGCAAACGCCAACCCGGTACCAATAGGCACTTGTGCGCCCACAATGCCGTGGCCGCCATAAAACTCCTTTTCGCGGGAGAACATATGCATCGACCCGCCTTTGCCTTTGGATTGGCCATCGGCCCGGCCCGTCAGTTCGGCCATTACGGCATCTGGGCTGATGCCACAGGCCAGCATATGACCATGATCGCGATAGCCGGTGATGAATTGATCGCCTTCTCCCGCGGCAGCCATGGTGCCCACAATCACTGCCTCTTGCCCGATATAGAGGTGGCAAAAACCACCTATCAACCCCATGCCGTAAAGCTGGCCGGCCTTTTCTTCAAAGCGCCGGATCAACAGCATGTCACGATAAAAAGTCAGTAAATCGTCCGATGTTTCGGCAGAGGGAACTTGCTTTTTCGAAGATTTTTTGGTGGTGGTTTTCTTTTTGGTGGCTTTAGGGGCAGCGGCCATATCTATCATCTCCACATTGATGAGAAGATCATAGCGCCATACACAGCTCTCTACCATTGGTGGATCGGTGAAATATTGTCTTATATATCAACAGCTTATATAACTTTCGATATTTTTAAATGTATAAAATACCAAAATTATTGGGAATTAATGATCAATTCCCGTTCGCCGATATATCCAAGATTACGCCGCACTTCTTGGTCCAGCAAATCAGGATCAATACTTTCGGGCCGGAGACGGGCAACCTTGGCTTGCAACAAATCGCGTTCCGCCTCAGCACTAGCTTTTTCAGCTTCCAACACAGCCAAACGATCAGATGTTTCCATCCAGGAAAGTATGCCATAGCCACCATTCACAGCATGATAGCCGAAATAAGAAAGCATCGTGGCGCAACCTAACGGTACAGCCACGGCTTTGGCGCGATCCCATATGCTACCTGAAAGGGCCATACCCCTCCCCAATCTACGAATCAGTCAGCTAGAAGGGAATCACGCCCAACGCAAAGGGTCAAGCCTTCCCTTTCCCAGCAGGCTTACCGAAAATAGTTCTTGCGGGCGGGGTGTTCTCGCAAAATGCGTTAACCGTCGCCATCGCCGCCATCCAGCGCTTCGTTCCCACGCCCAGCTTCAGCAAGCGGTTGTGGGGCCGGATCGAACCGTTCCGGCTTACTCAGCTCCGCGAACTCTGCCGCGCTTGGCAGTTGTTCAACATAGATAGACTGGCTTGGGAATGCGAAGCTTGATCCTTCATCAGCAACAATGTGTTTAATCTCAAAGGCAAGCTTTTCCTTGATCTCAAGCCATTCCAGCCAGTTCGTTGTCGTAGTGAAGCAATAAAGCGCTATATCTATTGAACTGGGGCCAAATGAGTCAATTCGGCAGAAGGTAGAAACCTCCCACGCCGGTGCAAAATCATCCGTCTCGGTCACGTAATCCAGTATGCGCTTACGAATATTGGCAAGCTGATCCACATTCGTGTCATAGGTCACGCCGATTTTCCAATAGATACGCCGATGCGTCATCTCTGAAAAATTGAGCACGGCTTTTTCTGAGAAATCGGCGTTCGGCACCATCACTCGCACCTTATCGAACTGGCGCACGACGGTAGAACGAAAGCCAATATCTTCAACAATGCCCTCAACAATGCCTTCGATGCGAATCCAGTCGCCGATTTTGAAGCGTTTCTCCACAACCACCAAAGCGCC
This sequence comes from Alphaproteobacteria bacterium, assembly GCA_049609145.1. GTDB lineage: Bacteria > Pseudomonadota > Alphaproteobacteria > SPJN01 > SPJN01 > JBMYYF01. The sequence continues at coordinate 2,485 of JBMYYF010000008.1, read as the reverse complement.
GGCGATCAAATTCTTGAACAGGTCTTGCGCGCCAAAGGCAACTGCCACCCCAAAAATACCAAGCCCTGCCAGCAATGGCGCGACCTCCACCCCAAAGCTTTCAAGAATGATAGCCCCCCCCAACAAGATGAAAAGCACCCGCAAGGTCTTGACCAACAGGGTTTTCATAGAGGATGTCAGCAGCGCATCAATCTTGCCGACATGGGTAAAGACGGGCTCCACCAACACATGGAATGCCCAAAAAATGTTATAAATAACAAGGGCTTGAATGAGTTTTCCGTGAATTTCCAGCATCAAACCGTCAAGCGGCATGATGCGGCCCGCCGCGAACACACCGATGATCACCGGCACAAAGCGGATGGGGCCATAAAGTGCCTCAATCACATGGTCATCAATCTCGGTTTCGGTGTGTTGGGTAAGCTGTTTGATGCGGTCCACAACAAACACAGTGAACAGCCGACGCACCATGAGCGCCACGATGAATACCAGCAATCCCAATAATATGGACCCGATATCCACGCCCATAAACCCGTTGACCCACACATCAACGATCAGTTTCCAAAAGTCTTCTACGCTGCTCATATTCTCTAACCTATTGGTTTTATATATTAATATCCGTTGCCGGGACCACCACCATCGACATTGACCTTCTGCCCGGTCGCATAGGTATTGCCCGGCCCCACCAACATGGCGACCATGCTGGCGATTTCATCAGGTTGGCAAACATGGCCGAAGGGATATTGCGCATCAAGTTCGCGCATGTCCTTTACGCCGCGTGTGGCCTTGGCCAACCGGGTGCCCATATCGGTTTCAACCAAGCCCGGCGCGACGATATTGACGAAGATTCCATGGCGACGTTCCTCTTTCGCGAGGGTCAACGCCAAGGCTTCTTCAGCGGCTTTGGCCATATTATAAGGCGCGCCATTGGGTGCCATATAGGTGGTGGCGACAGAGGAAATAAAGATCAAATCGCCCCTTTCCTGCCCGCGCATGGAGGGCAAAACAGCCTTCGCTGCATGGAAAGCACCAACCGCGTGCGTGCCCAAAACTTTAATGATTTCAGCAGGTTCCGTGTCAGCGACAGTCTGGCCACGGCTTGCAATGCCCGCATTGGCGACCATGATACCCACCGGTCCCAAATCTTTTTCAATGCCAGCGACCATAGCGGCCACGGCATCGAAATCATCGACGGAGGCACTATAGGCCCGGGCCTTTACGCCCAAAGCCTGCACAGCCGCCAATGTTTCGGCGGCGGCGTCTTCATTGCCGCGATAATTCACAGCAATATCAGCCCCTTGCGATGCCAGCTTGAGGCAAATGGCACGGCCAATGCCGCGCGATCCGCCCGTTACAAGGGCCACGCGGCCCGCCAGTTCTTTTGTCATATTGAAACTCACGAAAACTTAAGTTGTTGAGGTTTTGAACAGTTCTTATCAGGTTATTCAGCCGCTTCGTCAGATTTTTCGTCTGCCCGCTTCTTTTTGCCGAATGACCCCTTGATCATGGTGGGATCGATCAAGCCACCATGCACGAGCATGTTCTGCGCATGGGCCATGTGATGATAGGCAAATGCCTGCTTGATGACCTGCTGTCGCCCCATCGTATCTTCGGCGGCGTTAACCGATTCTTTCGAGAGCCGAAGACCGATCAGGGGACGCATGATAATCTTGCGCGCGATCTGCATCGCCTTCTCCCGTTCGTTGCCCACAGGCACAACGTGATTGACCATGCCGAGGCGCAACCCTTCCTCGGCTGTGACCCAATCGGAGGTGAACAGCATCTCTTTTGCTTTACGCGGCCCAAGCTCGAACGGGTGGGTAAAATATTCCATGCCGTTCACGCCCATGCCGACGGTGTTGTCCATGAACAGCGCATCTTCTGCGGCGACAATAATATCCATTGGCCACACCAGCATGATGCCACCGGCAATACACTTGCCTTGCACAACCGCGATGGTGGGTTTGGGTAGGTTGCGCCAGCGTTCACAAAAGCCAACATAGATTTCCTGCTCACGAGCAAATTGCTTGAACTCGCCTTCGGTCTGAAAGCCACCCCAGGTCGATACCGTGTCATGCCGTTCCATCGCGCCGTAGAGATCGCGTTCGCGCATATCGTGCCCGGAAGAAAAGTGGGGGCCCTCGGCCTGCAACACAATGCACTTCACGTCATCATCATGGGCAGCACGATCAAACGCATCGTTCAACGCATAGAGAAAATCTGTATCCTGTGCATTGCGGGTTTCTTCCCGATCAAGGGTGATGACCGCGATGTGATCTTCAACCACCTCATAGGCGATAGGTTGTTCGGCTGACATGATGCGCCCCTAATTGTTAGCGCCTGCCTCAAGCCAGCAGGCTCATTCACTGCCGCCTGCTTCAAGCCAGCAGGCTCATTCACTGCCGCCTACTTCAAGCCAGCAGGCTTATTCTTTGCCGCCTGCTTCAAGCCAGCAGGCTCATTCACTGCCGCCTGCTTCAAGCCAGCA
>JBMYYF010000007.1:0-161763 GCA_049609145.1 Alphaproteobacteria bacterium | reverse complement strand
CAGCATAAAACCCCGCCGCCTGCGCGTCCTCTCAATACCAACTATGTCAAAATACGGGAAAGCCTGAAGGGCTTTCGGAAGAACGTTGCAACGTGTTGTGCGCCGTTCGTGGAGGCGGGTTATAGGGATGCCTTTCGAGCCCGTCAATCACCAAATCAAAAAAAGGCGGGACAGAATTGCCGCACTGCAAAAACTGAGGTTGGAACTCAAAAAACTCACCCAAAATTGATGTTTGTTAAGTTTCGAAAGACGTGAAATCATAGCGCCATGACAAATAAAACTTCCCCACCATCGTCAAATGACACGCCCCCAAGAATCGCGACCGGAACAGCAACCCCGGCGGCACCGAAAATCGGCCTTGCCCTGGGAGGTGGCGTTGCACGTGGCTGGGCTCATATCGGTGTGATCCGCGCACTTGATCGCGCCGGGATAAAACCGGACATCATCTGCGGCACCTCTGCCGGCGCATTGGCGGGCGGCACTTATGCAGCGGGCAAGCTGGATGCGTTGGAAGATTTTGCCCGCCGCATGACCCGCCGCGGCGTGTTCCGCATTTTGGACGTGGCGGTATCCGGCGGCGGTTTGTTTGGCGGCAAGAAATTGGAGGCCGTGTTGGAGGAACATCTGGGCGGCATCACCATCGAAGCGCTCAACCAGCAATTTGTATCCGTTACAACCGAGTTGACCACCGGCCACGAAATCTGGCTGCGCGACGGCCCGCTGGTGCCAGCCATCCAAGCCAGCTATGCCCTGCCCGGCATTTTCCCACCGCAAAACATAAACGGCCAATGGTTGATTGACGGTGCCCTGGTGAACCCGGTGCCCGTCTCCGTTTGCCGAGCCTTAGGCGCACGCCTTGTGATCGCCGTGAACCTGAACGCCGACGCCTTTGGCCTTGAAACTTTCGATGACAATGAGGAGCGCCTATCCCATTTGGGCCTGGGCAATCTGGGACATTTAGCAACCGAGGCATCAAATGTTCCAATCCGCAAAATCGTTGCCCGCCCCGAGCCGGAAAAGAAACCGGAACCGCCCGAGCCGGACGAAAACAATCTAAGCACCACGCGCAAATTGAGACGTAGGCTGTTTGGCACCCCACCCACCGCAGAACCAGATGGACCAACAGTGCCCGGTGTGTCCACAGTTATGATGGCCGCCTTCACCGTGACAATGGACCGGCTGACCCGCGCGCGCCTTGCTGGTGATCCACCTGATATCACCATCGCCCCGCCCCTCGGCAATATCGGCTTGTTGGAATTTGACCGCGCAGCGGAAATGATAAATGCAGGAGATGCCGCCGCGCAACGCGCCTTGCCCTATATCGAACACGCGCTTGATGTGCTGTCCACATAGCCCTGTTGAGGCGAAATGCGGGCAGAAAAAAATTTCCGGCCACCTGTCTCCAAACCTCGAAAAGCGCAATGATTTCAAAGGTGGACCCTCGAAACATACCCCGGCAAATGTCGGTATAGATTTTCGAAGAATTGTGTGAATATTGGATAGCTCCTTGAAAGATGCGCAGGAGCAACCCCATGCCTCAATTCGATCAATCCGTCGGCAAGATGGGCCGCAACCTTGTCCACGACGTGGCGAGTTTGCAGGCCGCCTTCCTGCTGCTCAAACAACATAAGCGGATTGACCTTTGGTCCGGCCCCGTGGATGGAGACTGGAACCGCCACAAGCAAAGCCTTGAAGCCGCCATTACCGCGCTGGAAAAGCAATTGAACCATTCTGGAGGGATCGGAAGAATTGATCCACGCTCCCCGCTGGCGAACAAGCTGAAGCAAATGCTGCCAATGCAGTATCAATCACTGGCGGGCATCAAGAACACCGCTTGCTTGATCATCGCCGAGCCTTATGAGCGCCGCCCTAGCGGACCTGAGGTGAAGGAGATGGCCTTGCCCGAACGCTGCCAGCAAGACCTTGAACGCTTGAAGAAAGACGGTAGCCGCAACTTAGGTCTAGAACTGGTGGTAGACACTGCCAAGACCGACCATACAGGGCGTTGCGTCATCACTCTGAAGCCTCACGGCGTGAAATGCTTGGACGAGCGCCTGAAACCGCTCCAGCCCCATCAGCCTACCCCCAAACCAATCAAGGATGCGATGAACCGCATCGGCGGCTCGCTCTCCCAGCTTCAGCCCAATCCCCATGCCAAAGATATTGAGGTGAAAACGCGAGAAGCAGTTTTATCGCCAGAGCGGAAGGCACAGTCCGCAAGCGAAAGAAGCGCAAACTTCAACAAAGCAGTCCAAGTTGTCGATGAAATGATTGCCAAGGGGCAGCTACGAAAGCCTGTACCACATTACATCCTGACCAGGGTAAGCTACAAAGATGAAGTTGGATATAGCAACGGAACGGTCATTCTGGGAAAGCACATATCTGACCCCTATGATGCACAGAACAGAGGCAACATTGTAATTTACAAAGATGGTGCAACCACATTGAAGACAGCAATTGAGACCTATGCCCATGAGATTGGGCATTTCAATCCAGGTTGGAATCATGAGAACGGTTTCGCGCGTCAAGCCGACAAATACGGGCATGATGCATATCAAGCCTATTTACGATACTATCATAACAGATAGAGGAAATGCGCTGATGACACTTAGGATTGGAGCCACAATTTTGATTCTTTACGCATTGACGGGGTGTGCGCCAATTCAGCACCCAACCTATTTTGCATATGACGCTGGATTGCCAGACAAGTGGGGTGGAATCTCAATCATGCTGAGAGAAGATCCGAGGTTCGTGCCCTATACGGATAGCAAGCCGGACGCCCATGTCGGGGAAATCACCATCGGCGGAGATGTCGTCAGATACTATGGCGACTGCCGGGAGGATCCCGACTATGTCTGCCTATTCGATAACTTCGCTATATTTGCGCTCCCTCGGAAGATGAACGATGCAACCTCCGGGTGGTGGTATGCTGATAAGCTGGACAACGAGTATGAATTCACCGTGAAAGAGCGTGATGTCAGTGTTCAAATGTTCGGCAACCGCTTTGAAAATCTCTATCGGATTGCCGTGCCGCCGGCGCACACTTGGCGAGGCAAAAAGTATGGAGAGGTTTTTGAGTTTCTCTATAGCCCAAATGCTGGTGTAGTTGCCTTCGCCTACATTCCGCCGCCTGAATCAGATCGTCGAAGCCTAACTTATTGGTCTACAGAAGCGCTCGGTTTCGGCACCCAACAGCGGGCGGCACAACGAAGTCCTGAATTTCCCGTTTTAAAGTAGACCCTTCACACACAACCGCTCAGCAAACCGTTTCTGAAAGGCGGTGTAGGGCGCGCCAAGAACGCCCGCGAAGATGTAGCCTTAGTGCAAGCGGCGTTGGCGAATATCAAGTCGCCAGACGTTGGCCGTCGCGCATAGCGCTTTGGGCGTTCGCCGCTCAAATCAGTCCACTGGACTGATTTGCCCCTAACGGGTCGCGCCTCACCCATTTTGGCAAAGCCGCCTCTCCGGCTCTGGCACCATGGCACTTATTCAAGCCATCAACGCCTTTGAAATCAGCATAGGCCAACAGCGCTCCGGCAAAATCCTGCCCGGCTCCCCGGCCGAAGCCGCCCGCAATCATTGCAGATTAGCCCGCCCGAAGCGAATATCCTTGCCCATTACAGGCCCACCAACCTAGATCTACCCCATGATGAAGCGCATTTCAAAGTTCAGGGAAAGCGCGCTGACCCTGCTTTACTATATCCTCATGCCCGGCAACGCCTTCCGGCTGGTGCATTAGTTCTTGCAACACTAGACGGCACTATTGGTCAGGCCTTGGTTCAACCTGTTGCGATATATTCTTTGAGCGCTTCGGCTTCCGCCTCTGTCTCCGCAATTTTGCGTTTCACAATATCACCGATGGAGACAATGCCTTTCAGCGCACCGTCTTCCACAACCGGGATGTGGCGGATACGGCGATCAGTCATCAAGTTCATAAGATCATCAATGGATGTGTGAGTATCGCAGGTTACGACATCCGCGGTCATAATCTCGGCAATCGGGCGCTCAAGCGCAGCGGGGCCCTTCGCCACCACAGAACACACAACATCCCGTTCCGACACAATGCCTTGCACGGCGCCTGCGGCCCCGCACACCACCACCGCGCCGATCTTGCGTTCGGTCAATACCCGGGCAATTTCTGCCAAACTGGCATCACTGGGGAGAGTAACGACATCGCTGCCTTTTTCGCGCAAAATGCTGGAAACATTCATGTGCAAGCCTTCCTGCTGTTCGACCAAAGCCTTCAGTGACGCTTGACCGCGTTCTTAATTTGGCTATTTCAGAGCGAATCTTGCAACGCATCGCCCAAGATGACAAGGGCAAGTTTGATTTCTATCGATGCGGCGCGGCTCTATTTGTCGTCGGATTTCACGACATCGGTGCTGTCTTCATTGAACGGAAAGGGCCGAACTTCTGTTTGGAAGGTCAAAAAGGCGAAGAGTTCGCCCAAATAGCCCGCCATACGCGCACCCAAATCCACCAGTTCCTGATTAGGCGCACCCGTTACCAACCGCACCACAATTTGCACCGCGGCACTGAACAGGGTTAGCCAAAACATGACATAGGCGATCAAGCCATAGCCTACCATGTAAGCCAAACGCAGCAGGCCGCTTTCTTCTTCCGGCGTCGGGCCGGAACCGTTTTGCTGATTTTCGCTCATGATCCATCTCCTTTTGATGATAGATCAGATGTGGGGATCACTCTCGTCGATTGCAAGGCGCGGCTCATCCTGACGGCGATCAAAAAGGCTGAAGCCCACCATGCCCACCAGAAAGCCGCCCAGATGCGCCTCCCACGCGATAGCGATAACCTGCCCGCTGGCCGACACCATGCCGCTTAGGCCGACAATGAGGTTCATCACCACCCACACCACGGCAATCATCAATACCCGCCGGTCTGTCACATCCGGCAAGCGACCAGAGACAATGCGCAGCCTGCCATCCGCGCCGCGGGCAAAAGCTTTGGGCGCAAACAGGATGCGCATGGCCGCCGCCATCAGCCCCGACACGCCCGCAGACGCCCCGATGACGGGCGTGAGCGACCCCCAATGCAGCAGCAAATGAAGCCCTGCCCCGCCTGCTGTGGCGACGAAGAAAAACACCGTGAAGCGCGTACCCCCAATGCGGTTCGCCACCGCCGTGCCCATAGCCAACAACCACACGCCATTCATGGCAAGGTGGGTCGCATCCCCATGCAAAAACGCATAGGTGAAAAAGGCAGTGTAATCGGTGAATGGCTCACCGCCGAAGATGTAATCAATGCCGTTTTCTGCCAAACCATAGCGCGCTGGCACAAAGGACATCCAATTCAACATCGTGCCATACCAATCTTGCGGCACGACAAGGGTGAGAATATGCACCACCACCATCAACGCCCCAAGGCGCACAACCGCGGGCGGCACATTAAACATGGATTGATTGTTCATGACGCTGATCTATGCACGCCGAAACGAGGTATCAAGCCCCAAACGGTGTGCCAGCAAGGACAAACGATCATTGCCGAAATACATATCATCGCCATCGACAAAGATGGTGGGCGATCCAAAACCGCCGCGATCCATCACCTCTTGCGTGTTGGCGGCAAGTTGCGCCTTCACCTCATCGCTTTTTGCACGGGCCAAAATATCAGGCCCGTTTAAAGACAGTGCCGCGCAAATTTCCAGCAACACATCATCTTGGCCGACATCTTTGAGGTCGCCCCAATAGGCTTCGAAGCAGGCTTTGGCGAAGGCGGGCAAGCACCCTTCCTCCTGCGCGACGATCGCCATACGCATCATGGTAACGGCGCGCACGGGAAAAACAGAAGGCATTCCGATTTTCAAGCCCGCATAGTTTGCCCAATCCTGCAAATCCTTGACGTAATATTTGCCTTTGACCGGATGGGGGTTGGCGCGGGTTTCATACACCTCTTGATTGATTTTGTTAAAAATGCCGCCCACCAATATGGGCTTCAAATCAAGCTGGGCACTCGCTTTTTTGCATATATGCTCAATCTGGGAAAAGGCCAGATAGGTCCAAGGGGAAGAGCAATCAAAGAAGAATTCAACGCGCGCCATATTGCACCTATTTGTTCAGGAAGTTGAGCGGCAGGCCCGCTTCCGGCCAATCAGTTTTCCACAATGTGCCCGTGGCAGAACAGGTGACATAAGCGGTTTTTAGATCGGCCCCACCGAAGCAGATATTCGTCACCAACAAATCCGGGAACGGCGTGTGTTCGCGCCTTGCCCCATCAGGCGAGATAGAGGTGATCCCGCCATTGATCAGGGTTGCCACGCAAATATTGCCTGAGGCATCCAGCGCAAGGGAATCAAACAACTGCATATCGGGCAAGCCCGCCACCAGTCTTGCAGGCGTGCCCGGTGACACCCCCCCGGCCCTTTTGCCCGGTGCCTCAAGATCAACCGCAAACAGACGACATGTATGTGTTTCGGCCACATAGACTGTCTGTTCATCAGGTGAAAGGCCCACGCCATTTGGCGCATCCATGGGATAAACCACCTCCCGAATTTCGCTACCATCTGGCTTGGCATAGTAAAGCCCGCCTTGATCGCGTTCGCGGCTGCGGGTTTTGCCGTGATCGGAGAACCAGAAGCCGCCTTGTGCATCAAACACAATATCGTTGGGGCCGCGCAGTGGGTTGCCGTTGCATTCGGTATAAAGAGTTGCGACTTCGCCGGTTTGCAAATCAACCCGCTCAATCCGACCCCCGGAATAATCCTTGGGTTGATGACCGGGCAACAACATGCCGCCCCGCTCATGCCATTCAAAACCACCATTATTGCAAACGTAACAGGCGCCATCCGGTCCAATGGCTGCCCCGTTTGGCCCACCGCCCAGATCGGCAATGACGCTGATTGTGCCATCGGGTGCTACCCGGCTGAGTGTGCCGCGCGCGATCTCTACCAAAATGATAGAGCCGTCTGCCATGGCGATGGGGCCTTCTGGAAAACGAAGCCCTTCTGCAATCTGCTCCATCAATCCCCCCCTCAACCTAATTTGCGCTCACGCAATTACGCGTCGCCCCGGTTATCAGTCGTCTAACAAGGCTTCCAGCTCGCGCCATTCGCGCGCCGCCATGCCACTGTTTTCCTGTGTCACAGTTTCGCCCGCCAAGCGGCGCTTAACAACCGCCAGCGCCTGCGCAGACAAATTGGCGGCGCCCATGCGATAATCCTCAAACGCCTCATAGGTGTTGGGCACCCAGGCTTGCACAGTTTTAAGCATCGCCTCTGCGAAAACGCGAATCTCGTACTGGGCGTGCGAATCGGCCCGCAGTGACAGAAAATGCAGCAGATTGTGCAGATCGGTCTTCCAATACCATTGCGTATAGAAATTGACCGGCAGGTTCATGCGCGCCAATTCTCGCGCAAAGCCATCGCGGCCTTCATCTATGATGGTGCCATCGGCGCGTTCGTTCAACATCTCTTCATAATGCTCGTAAGCGCGCTCGCTGTCTTCCAGCAGCAATTGCTTCACGCGCGCCGCATCTGCCCCGCTCAGCACACCTGCGCGGCCTTGGCGGTTATCTGTGGACTGCATGGCAAGCTGATCATCGCCGGGCATATAGAATTCATTATCGAGAATTGAATACCGCGCAGAATATTCGTTCACATTGGCGGTACGATGGCGAATCCACTGGCGCGCCACGAAGATCGGCATCTTCATATGATATTTGATCTCGCACATCTCAAACGGGGTGGTGTGCCGATGGCGCAGCAAATAGCGAATCAAGCCGCGATCGGTGCTGACCTTCTTGGTGCCAGTGCCATAGGAGACGCGGGCCGCCTGCACAACCGCCCCGTCATCGCCCATATAATCGATCACCCGCACGAAGCCATGGTCCAGCACCTCAAGCGGCTGATACAGGATTTCTTCCAGCGCTGGCACAGTGGCACGGCGCGTGGTGAAGGTGTTTTCGCGCTGGGCGTTAATTTCCGCCCGCTGTTCGGTGGTGATGGCCATGGATGCTCTCGCTCAGGGAAACTCGAATCGGGGTGAGTGTAAAGCGCTGGGCAATTTAGGCAAAGAAAATAGGGCAAAGAAAAACCCCGGCGCGGAAACCACGCCGGGGTCGAATTCTGTATCTGTAAGCCTGGGCCTACGGATTAAATGTGGCATCAAGGTCCAGACCAAGCGGGATCGTGATCAGGTCATTGGCTGCGCAAAGCAGTGCGTCATCAGCCGTGTAACCAACGCCCGCCAGTTGAGACAACAGAGCTGTCAGAGCTGAACCGGAAGCATTATCGATTTGAACAAGCAAATCACCCACAATGCCGCACTGTGCTGCGAACACTTGGAAGTCGCGAGCCGCAGCGATCGTGGCACCGGCTGCACCGATACCGCCACCGAAGGCACCACTGCTACCAAGCAGGAAGTTCTCAACTTGCTCCATGCGGTGCTGATCTTTCAGGCTTTTCGCACGGCCACCAAGGTTTACCTTCAGGCCCAGCATGTAGGTTTCGTCTGATTCTGAGCCGACATAGGCATCAGCGAACAATGAGAAACCGTTAAACAATTGTGCTTCAAGACCGACGGCACCTTGAATGTCATCAAAGTCATCAAAGGTTTTGCCGCTGGCAGCCAAATTGATCACAAAATTATCGCTGGGATAAATACGCAGACCAAGATTAAGCAGCCCACCACCTTCGGTGATTTCGTCATCTTGATAAATGCCGGAAGCTTGCAGGGTTACGGCATCGAAGAAGTATTCCCCTTCAAGCGCATATTGCTGCATGTCGAACAGATCGCCGAACTCAACATGAGAGGCTGTCAGGCCAATACGACCCGCTGTAGGTGAGCGCCAGAACAAACGACCGGCAACGCCCCATGTAAACTCTTCATCGAAATCGCCGCCAACAACGTCAATCTGTGCACCGATTTGTTCGGTGATCGGCAATGCCAGTGAACCGGCCCCACCATAAAGTGTGTCTTCATCAATGATGATGCCGAAGCCTTCCAGATCGACATTGGTGCCTGCAACCGCCGGCATTTCTGCGGCGGCGGGGGTTGCGAATGCAAGCGCAGTTGCGAACGCGGCTGAAGCTAATACCTCACGCATTAGAATATCCCTTTCTACTGAACCTGCATCTCGGACACGCCGAAGATGCAAGCCAAAAAGCGCCCGAAGGCAGCAAATTCTTGTTCCTCCATCGAAGAGCTCCACAAATTAGGTCGAGCCCCCAACTGACGCGGACTTTAGCCCCAATTTCCCTTGGAATCCAAGTGCGACAAGTCGGTCTGTCCCAGCAAGTCCCGTCTTTCAGACAGCTATTTTGCCGACCTGTTGCAGCATTGCATCACACTTCGCCTATAGCGTGTTTAACACTCCAAAAGTTTCTGTTCAGCACCAATACCAAAGTGCCGCCCTGCCCGCGTTTCGCCCCTTCCGGGGAAAACGAAGCAGGGGCATGGGCGTGGTCAAGGCCAAAAAAATGCTTACGGCCAATTTTGTTTGCTTGACGGTTCCGACAGAGCTGATCACTATATGTAGCGTTCTGAAGGGCCTCGACCTACGGCATATTGATTGTTTCCTGTGGAAAACATCACAGCCGGAGAATCGAAAAACCGGGAGGCGGAACATAAACCCTTGATAAAAAAGGGAATATTCCACCCCCTTCCAACAGAACCTGTGAGGGCTGCGGCTGGCATATATATAGATTTTGGGTCTATCGCCAACATCATCCCCCATATTTGGTGAGTACCACGCGTAATTGGCTAAACCGGGCAACCGGCAACAAGTAGTTAAGAACCGGACGAGAAACAGGCGGGCACATAGAGGGTGACACATAAGCCGAAGACAAGCATGGGCGCTTATCTTTCGGCTTACCCCCAAACAGTCTGCAAATTTGAGAACAAATTAAAAAACGGGGCAAACCGATGAGTCAGGCATTTGAGGGTAGTGAAGCGCTGGATCAAGGCGTTCAGCAAACACACGAAGAAGCAGACGAGCTTTTGGCACGGGTGCGCGCAAATGCAGTGCCGCGCCATTCCACCGAAGATGGCACACCGCCGCCGCTGGCAGGCAAACCCCATGCGGCTGACGCCTTCAATCGCTCTTATGTATTAGAGCCTGCCAAGGAAAAAACGCGCCCCGCTGCGCCGCTGGAAATTGCGCGCGAACGCCAAAAGAAAGTCACCATCGATCGCACGCGCGACGCCAATTTGACGGATTTCGGTAAAGGCACGCTGGAAGACCGCTATTTGCTGCCCGGCGAATCATATCAAGATCTGTTCGCCCGCGTGGCTGGGGCCTATGCCGATGACGATGCCCATGCGCAGCGCATCTATGACTACATCTCGAACCTTTGGTTCATGCCTGCCACCCCCGTGCTGTCAAATGGTGGGGCTGGGCGTGGCCTGCCGATCTCCTGCTTCCTGAACTCCGTCGATGATAACCTTGATGGCATTGTTGATACATGGAATGAAAATGTGTGGCTGGCCTCTAATGGCGGTGGCATTGGCACCTATTGGGGCGGTGTGCGCTCCATTGGGGAAAAGGTCGGCAAATCCGGCCAAACATCCGGCATCATTCCGTTCATCCGCGTGATGGATTCGCTTACGCTGGCAATCAGCCAAGGCTCACTGCGCCGTGGCTCTGCCGCTGTGTATCTGGATGTGCATCACCCGGAAGTGGAAGAGTTTCTTGAAATTCGCAAACCGTCCGGCGACTTCAATCGCAAAAGCCTGAACCTGCATCATGCGCTTAACATTACCGATGAGTTTATGGATGCGGTGCGCGAAGATGCAGAATTTGCCCTGCGCAGCCCGAAAAATGATGAGACGATCAAAACCATCAATGCGCGCAAGCTGTGGCAGAAAATTCTGGAAGTGCGCCTGCAAACGGGTGAGCCTTATCTCATGTTCTCCGACACGGTGAACAACAATATGCCCAAGCATCAGCGCGAATTGGGCTTGAAGGTTTCAACCTCCAATCTGTGTTCTGAAATCATGCTGCATACCGGCCCCGATCACCAAGGCGTTGATCGCACCGCGGTTTGCTGCCTGTCTTCCGTGAACGCTGAGAAGTGGGAAGAATGGTCGAAAGAACCCATGTTCCTTGAAGACGTGATGCGCTTCCTTGACAATGTATTGCAGGACTTTATCGATCGCGCCCCTGCCAGCATGGAACGTGCGCGTTATTCTGCCATGCGTGAACGCAGTGTGGGCTTGGGACTGATGGGCTTCCATTCCTTCCTGCAAAGCCAAGGTGTGGCCTTTGAAAGCGCCATGGCGAAAGCGTGGAATATGCGCCTGTTCAAACATGTGCGTGCGGGCGTGGATAAAGCCTCAATCATTTTGGCGGAAGAACGCGGCCCCTGCCCCGATGCAGAAGAACGCGGTGTAAATGCCCGTTTCAGCAACAAAATCGCGATCGCGCCAACGGCCTCCATCTCCATCATTTGCGGTGGGGTGAGTGCGTGTATTGAACCGATCCCGGCCAATATCTATACGCACAAAACCTTGTCCGGCTCCTGGACGGTGAAGAACCCGCATCTGGTAAAACTGCTGGACGACAAAAACCTCAACACCATGGAAACATGGCAGAGCATTTTGGAACATGAAGGCTCGGTGCAGCATCTTGAAGGCTTGTCGGAAGATGAAAAGATGGCCTTCAAAACCGCGTTTGAGATTGACCAGCGCTGGGTGGTGGAGCTGGCGGCGGACCGTTCGCCTTACATCTGCCAAGGCCAATCCATCAATCTTTACCTGCCCGGTGATATTGATAAGTGGGACTTGCACATGCTGCATTGGAAAGCATGGGAAGCAGGCGTGAAAAGCCTTTACTATTGCCGCTCCAAATCTGTGCAACGCGCGGGCTTTGCCGGGGGCGAAAAAGCTGAAACCGGCATGGGCGACATGACGGTTGAACGCAAGGATTATGATGAGTGCCTTGCCTGTCAGTAAGGCTTGCCAGTAGACGGCTAACGCATCGTTGAATAACGCAAGCCCGGTGAAAAATCACCGGGCTTTTTCATTAGCCTGCGCCGGAACGCAGTCTTTCAACATAGGCCCGGAAGTTCGGACCAAATCCAAAGAGATTTTCGTCCCAAAATTGCTGGGCGCCCTCTGTGTTCATCAAAAACTTTAGGCCCCCCTCTTCAGCGATCATAATCTCGCGATCACCCACCCCAAGTTGAGCCTGCACAAACATAGTTTCGCAGGCATGGAAATACGCGCGCAAAAATGCGTCGAACTGCCATTGGTCCTTTGGCGACATATCTGCCCGCCCGTCTATCCCCGCCAACCAACGGTTGGTCACGTCATCATTTGTGGCAAAGATAAAGTTGATTTGGTTCAGAGCATCAGTGACCGCGTGGTGAGACGAGGCTCGAGTTGCGCGCGTATTTTGCCGAATTTGCACACCAACAAACCCCAAAGAAAGCACTAGCGCCACCACGGCTATTGTTTGGCCGATATAATAGATGGTTTCCAAAGACATAGGACCCCCCTCCCCATTTTGCTTCCTCAGCTTCTCACCCAACTCCTTAAAACTCAAGCGACCAACACCCACGCTTCCGTCATGCCGGGCAAGACCCCTTAGCCTAATGGGCCGCGACCCGGCATCCAGTGGGCGGCGCAATTTTCCACCAAGGTGCAATTTGAAATTCTGTCTGGAGGCCGGATCAAGCCCGGCGTGACTGTTGTTACTTAGCCTGCGCCTTCAACCGCTCCCCCAATTTCTCAAAGCTCAAGCCTTAAAGCACATATTCCCGGCTTGCTAGTATGTCAGCAGTTGTGGAACTTTCAACGCCCTTACGCGGTGTCAGTGTTTTCAAGCCAGTCGGGAAGCGCTATCAAAAGTGGATAAAAATCCGGCTTCAAATCACTTACGCTGGTAATAGAGACGCCATTGCCAAACGCCAACCTCATAGCGGCCAAGCCGGGGTGGCGCAAAATAGCCGGAACAGACCGCTTGATGTCTGGCGTTTCGCGAACCGATACAAATCGATGATACCCATAGTCCCGCAAACGTTCGACCACAGGGGAACAACCGTCAACAAACTCTCTTTCAAGCTGCTCAAACATTACGATTGGCTTGGCGCGCTCAATTAGTTTCTTGGCTCCACCAAGCGCCTGGAATTCGTGACCTTCGACATCAAGCTTCAACATTAGAACATTCTCGTCGGGAGCCAGAACATCATCAAGGCACTCAAGGTCGATGGTTAGTTTGGCATCATCCGAATCCGCCGACACGATAGAAGAGGCCCCCATATTCGCATCTTCAATCGATAATTGGGCGCTTCCTTTTTCATCTGACAGGCCAAGCCGATGCGTTTCAACATTCCGAACCAATTGGGCGTTTAGCTTAAGCACATCAAATGTTGCCGGATTTGGCTCGAAAGCAATTACCTTGCCAAAATGATCTGAGAAATAGAGGCTATGATTACCGATATTGGCACCACCATCGATCACCGTACCCTCCGACTTAGCCCGCGCCATCATTTGCGGGTAGCGTGTGGTGAGCCAATCAAAAAGTGCATCCAAAAGCACACCTTCATGCACGCCATAGATGTTGATTTGATGGGAGATCATATCATCGGAGAAGGTGACGAGCTTTTTGCGTCCCTGTTCCGCATGGCTTAATGATTTTCTGTACAACGCACTTGCGATCGCCGACCAGTAGATCGACTTTATGGTCTGCACCAGCCCATCTTTTTGCCGAAATACGACCTCACCATTGGATTCCATTTCCTGTTCACCATGCATAGGATTGCACTCCAGATAGTCCGCTTACACCATGCGGCAGCATAGCTACTGCCACCCAAATCTCAATGTGAAATGCGCCCAAGGCGCTGTTACCCGCTACACCTGTTTGGCCTTCAACCGCTCCCCCAACTCCTCAAAGCTCAAGCGATCAATGCCTTGGGCGTAGTTCTTGGCGTTCTCATGATAGAAGGCGGCGTTATAGAAATTGGCTTTACCGTTATCGCGCGCCTTCACCAGCTTGGCAGGCACGCCGGCGATGATGGAGTTTTCTGGAAACTCCTGCCCCTCCATCACAATCGTATGTCCAGCCACAATGGAATGCTGGCCGATCTTGCTGCCATCCATCAGCGTGGCATTAATGCCAATCAGGCATTTATCTCCCACTTCGCAGCCATGCAGGGTAACGTGATGGGTGATGGAGCAATCATCCCCGATAATGGTGGGTGTGCGGCCGCCTACATGCACCATGCAAAAATCTTGAATATTGGTGCGCGCGCCGATCACAATTTCATGCATTTCGGCCCGCATCACCACATTGGGCCAGACCGAGCTGCCCTCCCCCAATGTTACCTGCCCGTAAATCCACGCGCTTTCATGGACATAGGCCGCCTTGGCCACGTCTGCCTTGTCACCGATATGTCCCATCTCATCGCCCCCTGTTTCATACTGGCAGCAAAAAAGCACAGCCAAACCGACTTTTCCACAACATTTTGTCCCAAATGAGCTTTCCAACACCATATATAGCGCATATCATCTGGTTTCGAATCCAGAACAGGGAATAAGCTCATGGGGCGCACAGATCTATTTGAATCCGCAGATTTGCCGGGGTTGATGACCCCCTCTTTGGCGTATAAGCCGTTTCGCTATCCGTGGGCCTATGATTATTGGCAACGTCAGCAGCAAATTCATTGGATGCCGGAAGAAATTCCGCTGGGCGAAGACTGCAAGGACTGGGCCACCAAGCTGGATGACGGGGAACGCAATTTGCTGTCGCAAATTTTCCGTTTCTTCACCCAATCCGATATTGAGGTGAACGACAATTATATGGAGCGCTATTCCCGCGTTTTCAAACCCACCGAAGTAAAGATGATGCTGGCCGCCTTCTCCAACATGGAGACAGTGCACATCGCCGCCTATGCTTTGTTGCTGGAAACCATCGGCATGCCCGATAGTGAGTTTACCGCGTTCCTTGAATATGAAGAACTGGTGGCCAAGCACACCTATATGCAAAAGTTCGGCGTGGATACCTATGCCGATATTGCGCGCACACTGGCCATGTTTGGCGGCTTCACCGAAGGGCTACAACTTTTTGCCAGCTTCGCCATGCTGCTGAACTTCCCGCGCCACAATAAAATGCGCGGCATGGGCCAAGTGGTTAGCTGGTCGGTGCGTGATGAAAGCCTGCATTGCGAGGCGATGATCAAAACCTTCCACACCTTCACCGAAGAGACCGGGTGCCTCACCCAATCAGTGAAAGATGATATTGTGGATTGTGCCAAAACCGTTGTGGGGCTTGAAGATAAGTTCATTGACCTGGCCTTTGAAATGGGAGCGGTTGAAGGCATGACGCCCGACGACATCAAGCAATATATTCGCTATATCGCTGATTGGCGCTTAGGCCAGCTCAAGCTGCCCAAGATTTACGGCATTGAAAAACATCCATTGCCCTGGCTGACAGAGATTCTGAACGGGGTGGAACACGCCAACTTCTTTGAGCAGCGCGCCACCGAATATTCAAAAGGCGCCACCAAAGGTGATTGGCACGGAGATGAAGGCGTGTGGGCAAACTTCGACAAAATGCTGGACAAACGCCCGCTGGAAGACACCAGCGCGCTGTAGCGTTTGCAAAAATCTATCTGCCGAAAAACAAAAGGGCCCGCACATAGTGCAGGCCCTTTTTCATTTGTTTGTAGGCTGTCGCGCTTTAGCGCATGGCAGACGGCATGGGATAGGCGCATTCATCGCCCAAAGCCATCCAGATCAGCATAGCTGCCGGTTCTGACTGTTTGCCCATATTTTCGTTCAACCAATCACTGAACAGTTCGGCTACATCAGTCGCCTCACGCCCGGCAGCGCATTCCTGCAACCAGCCAGCCACAAAGCCCGTGCGAACGGCCATATTCAACGCATCCATCACCCCGGCCACGTAAACCGCCTTGGTGTGATCATCTGCCTTGATAAAATCAGTACCGCGATAGATCGTCCAGTAAACGCGTTGTTGTTCTGCCATGCCAGCGCCAGCACTTCTAACCGGACCCGGCGCAACAGAGCCACCCGGCGCTGTTGGCAGCGGCCGAGGCCCCTGTGCCAAAACCGGTTGCACCATCATCACCGAGAGCATGAAAGCAAACACCATCCCAAAAAGTTTAGAGGCGTGTTTATTGCCAACCATCATTCAATTCCCTCTCCAACCGCCTAGCATTACTAGGCTTTTCATCCCCGAGCATAGTTGAGAATCGCTTATTTGCAAGGCTAAAGCGTTTCCATTTTTGCCGTATCTTCTGCCAGCGTACGCGCGGCAAGCACATAATGCAGGGCGGCCCATATATTGAGCACCGAACTGAACAGCAGCGCATAACGCAGCGAATCATCCCCAAAGGCGGGAATGAGCATGTCGGACAGCAATCCAACGAGTTGCGGACCAAGCCCCAAGGCGATCAAATTCAACACAAACAGGAACACCGCGCCCGCAAAGGCCCGCATTCTAACCGTCACCAAGCCTTGCACCATGGCCAAAGATGGCCCCAGAAAAAGGGAACCGACAGCGCCGGGAATAATCATAAAGATCAGCACAAAGGTAATATTGTCCGACAGATACATGCCCACACCGAAGGGCAAAGACACCACGATGGGAATAGCCACCACCCATGAGCGCCACCGAATATCCTTCTTGCCCAATTTGTCGGCAAACCAGCCGCCGAAATAGGTGCCAATACCACCGGAAATACCAATGATAAGCGACAGCGCCAGCCCGACATCGCCGACACTCATGCCATGAGAGCGGATCAGGAATGAGGGAGCCCAAATCACAAAGCCATAGCCCACAAAGCTGGTAAGCGTGCCACCCATAATGACGTGGCGCAAAGTGCGCTGACCCCACATATGGCGCACAACTTCCATCATGGGGGGGGCATCCGGCGCGGCGGCATTGGCCTCAACCTTGCCTTCCGACAAGCCCCGCGGCGGTTCCTTCACTGTGAACCACACTACAACCGCCAATAATACGCCGGGCAAGCCCACAACAAAGAATGCCGTGCGCCAATCAAACAGATCATTAATGATACCGCCCAAAGCGTAGCCGAACAAAATGCCAAACGGCACACCCAAAGCATAGGTTGCCAAGGCTGTGGCCCGTTCTTCGGGCGCATAATAATCAGACAAAAGGGAGTATGAGGGCGGACTGCCACCGGCTTCCCCCACGCCAACGCCTATGCGATAAGCCGCCAACTGCCAAAAGTTTTGCGCGGTACCGCAAAGTGCCGTCATGCCCGACCAAATGGCAAGCGAGCCGGACACGATCATTTTACGGTTGGCTTTATCCGCAAAGCGCGCGATGGGCAAACCAAGCGTGGCGTAAAAGATGGCAAAGACCACACCTGTCAGAAAACCCAATGCCGTGTCCGACAACCCCATGTCTTCCTTGATGGGTTGCAACAGAATAGACAGGATTTGGCGATCCAAATAATTGAACGTATAGACCGTGACCAAAATGCCCAAAACATAACGCCTATAATTCGGCGTCACACTGAATTCCGGCGTTGTCGCTTTTTCTGCTGATAAATTAGCCAAGATGATTACCCCTCACATTTGGATCCATCCTAGTGATCACACCTGAAAGCGCAATCTAATTACATCGCCTAGCGACGGACACTTGCGGCCTGAACCCACCAATCGGGATGGGTTTGGGCGATGGCCCTGCCCGCCTGTTCCGCCGCAGCCAAATCTGCAAACACACCGAATATCGTTGCCCCGCTGCCCGACATACGGGCCAAGTCTGCCTCATGAAGCGCCGCCAACACAGACGATATGGCGGGCTCATTAGCGATCGCGGGATCCTGCAAATCATTGCGCTGCGCCGCCAACCAATCAACAAAATCGCCATAGTCGTGCCAGGCATTTGGCATCGACATCGCCGGGTTATCCTTCACAGACAAGGCCCCAAAAACCTTTGGGGTTGAAACCGCAATGCCGGGGTTTACCAGTAACAACGCCATATCGGGCAAAGGCGGCACATCAGATAAATC
This sequence comes from Alphaproteobacteria bacterium, assembly GCA_049609145.1. Lineage (GTDB taxonomy): Bacteria > Pseudomonadota > Alphaproteobacteria > SPJN01 > SPJN01 > JBMYYF01. The sequence goes on along the minus strand of JBMYYF010000007.1, from coordinate 143,813 downwards.
ATCCCCAACACCGCCCATGCGGCTAGGCTGCCCGCGCAAACACACCGGCACATCTGCCCCAAGTTGGGCACCTATTTTTGCCAATTGGTTTGCATCAAATGGCTTGTTGAACCATGAATTCATCATTACCAGCGCCGCAGCACAATCAGCCGAACCACCGCCAATGCCGGAGGCAACAGGCAAGTTCTTTTCAAGGCGAAAGCCGATCGCCGTCGCCGGGGTGCCGTTTGCCACGCCAAATGCCTCTGCTGCTTTTAGGATCAGATTGTCGTGATCCGGTGTATCCGCAAGACCGTTGGAAAACGGCCCCGCTATCTCGAAACCATTGGGAATTGCCGTAAGTTTGTCGCCGTAATCAGCAAACACCACCAAACTATCCAGCAAATGATATTCATCGGCGCGCTGGCCGATGATATGAAGCGATAGATTGATTTTGGCCGGTGCCAGCATAGACTAGCTGGCGGTAGCCACATCAGTGGCAGCATCCAACCCCTGATCTATTTTCAGCTTGAGCGTTGCGGCGTGATCGCCTTCAGGCTCCATGGTAAGCGCATGATGCCACTGAAAGCGCGCTTCGCGTTTACGGCCCGATTGCCACAAGGCATCACCCAAATGATCATTGATAATGGGATCGCCGGGCATAAGCGCCACCGCGCGCTCCAACACTTTTGCGGCGGTTTCGTAGTCACCCAAACGGTATAATACCCAGCCAAGTGAATCGACGATATGACCATCCAAGGGCCGCTGGCTGACCGCATCCTCGATCAAGGAACGACCCTCCTCAAGGTTGAGGCCCTTATCAACCCACGAATAGCCCAGATAATTTTGCACCTGCGGCTGGCGTGGTTGCAATTCCAACGCCTTGCGCAAATCAGCCTCTGCCTTTTCCCACTGGTCTGCCCGTTCATAGCAGATGCCGCGTGCATAGAATAAGGGCCACTGCTGCGCGCGCCGACTTGCCAGCGCTGAGGGCGACGCCTCGATCACCTGAGTGTAGATGGCCGCAGCATCCAGCCATCGTTCATTTGCCCGCAATAGGTCTGCGCGCGCAATAATAATATCTCGGGCGACAGCTTTATCCCCTGCATATTTGCGTTCCAATCGCTTCATGCGGCTCAACGCTTCATCTGGGCGGCTCATTCGATCCAACACAGCGGCGGCGCGAAGTTCTGCGGTAAAGCGCAACGGTGTTGTGGATGCGATTGATTCATATACTTCAAGGGCAGACTCATACCGTCCCTCACGCTCATACAAATCGGCAAGCACAAGCTGCGCTGCAGGAAAATCCGGCTGGGCAAACAAGGCAAGTCGCAGATAAAGCAAGGCAGGCCGATCCGCCCTATCGTTGATCAAAGCACTTGCCGTGCCAAACAAGGCTTCAGCCAATCCGGCACTGGGTGAGCCGATAAGAGGTGCAGGAATTTCGCCCGCCAAAATGGCTGCACGTTCCTGTGCGATTACAGGATGATTGGGCGAGCGTTCCAGATAAGCATCGAACACCGTTACTGCATCGCCCTGCTTGCCGCTGGCTGCCAAATGCCGCCCATAGGCCACAATCTGCCGCATGGCCAAGCCGCCACGCGGCAATGCTTTGGCGAAGGCGGAATCAGCCGCCGCCTCTTCGCCCAAGGCAATGGCGATCAATGCCGTATGGTAATCTTTAAAGAACCCAAACGCTCCCTCATGCCCCAGTTCTTCCAAGGCTTCTTGCGCCGCTTCAAAATTGTCTTGCCCGGCATAAGCCCAAGCCACCACCAATGGCTCCAGCAAGATGCCTAAACCAACCTCGTCGTCATCGCCTTCACCGGCAGGCTGCAAAATGCGCTCCGGCTGCCCATCGCGCAGACTGCGGATCGCCAATACCAACCTGGAAACACCGGCACTGTTTGCCTCTTCCACCAAACGTTCTGCCAGTTGCTCTGCCTCGCGCCTGTGGCCAGCGGCGATGGCGTTCAAAAAAGCGCGACTGAGAATTGTGGTGTTTTTGGGGTCACGGTCCAGCGCATCGGCCAGCAGGTCTGCGGCAATCTCAAAATCATGATGGATGCCCGCATGGGTGCCAGCCAGATAGGCCCCGAAGCGATCTTTACTACGCGCAGCCGGCCAAACCTGTGTGATAAACGGGCCGATATCCTGTCGCCAATTTGCAATGTCGATTGACGTATCCGACAGTTTAGCCGAACTGCTTGAACATGCCGTCAGCAGCGCGGCTGTCAGCCCCACAACGGCACCATTCTTCACTGCTTTTCGCACAAACGCCATGCTGCCCTGTCTGCTCCGTTTACTCGCATCGATGATCGACTTATGTGTTTGCCGACAGATTATGGCCCCGATAGGGCCGTTTACCATTCAGACAGTATAAGGGCGACAAATCCAAAGGGAAATGCCGCCCAAAATTGTTTTCGCAACTACATATTCGGGTAGTTGGGACCGCCCATGCCTTCCGGTGCAATCCACGTAATGTTCTGTGAGGGGTCTTTGATGTCACAGGTTTTACAATGCACACAGTTTTGGGCGTTGATTTGGAAGCGCGGTGCCTGACCTTCTTCCTCAATCACCTCATAAACACCGGCCGGGCAATAACGCTGCGCAGGCTCGGCCCATTTGGGCAGGTTTTCTGAGATGGGAATGGAAGGATCTTTCAACGTCAAGTGAACCGGCTGGTCTTCCTCATGATTGGTATTCGACAAAAAGACCGAAGACAGCTTGTCGAAAGATATCTTGCCATCGGGCTTGGGATAATCGATTGGCTTGCATTCGCTGGCAGGCAGCAAGGTTTGGCTGTCGGGCTTGCCGTGCTTTGCCGTGAAGGGAAGACCAATGCCCAGATTGTTCATCCACATATCCACCACGCCAACACCGGCCCCGATGATCGTGCCCAACTTGGACAGCAGCGGTTTTGCGTTACGCACGCGGTGCAGGTCTTTCTTCACCCAGCTATTGTCGAACACTTCTTCGTATTCAACCAGATCATCGCGCTGACGACCTGCCGCGATCGCTGCCTGAATGGTTTCAGCCGCCATCATGCCGGACTTCATGGCGTTATGTGTGCCCTTAATACGCGGCACGTTCACCAAGCCCGCTGAACACCCGGCCAGCAAGCCGCCGGGGAAATGCATTTGCGGCACAGATTGAATGCCACCTTCGGTAATGGCGCGCGCGCCGTAAGATAAACGCTTGCCGCCTTCCAGCATTGGCTGAATTTCAGGATGATGCTTGAAGCGCTGCATCTCATCAAACGGAGAGAGATAGGGATTGGTGTAGTTCAGGTGAACCACGTAACCAATGGATACAAGGTTATCGCCCCAGTGATATATAAAGGCACCGCCCCCGGTTTTCCCATCAAGCGGCCAACCAACAGCATGGGTGACATGGCCTTTTTTGTGCTTGGAAGGCTCAACCTCCCAAAGTTCCTTGATGCCGATACCGAATTTCGGCGGCTCTTTGCCTTCGTCCAAATTGAACTTGGAAATAAGCTGCTTGGTCAGGTGGCCCCGCGCACCCTCGGTGAAGATGGTGTATTTACCGCGCAGTTCAAAACCAGGCTGGAACGTATCTTTCTGTTCACCCTCTTTGGAAATGCCCATGTCGCCGGTAACAACACCGCGCACCGCGCCATTTTCATCATAGGTGATTTCAGCCGCGGCAAAGCCCGGATAAATCTCAACGCCCAGCGCCTCGGCCTGCGCGCCCAGCCACCGCACGACCTCACCCAATGAGCAAATGTAATTACCGTGGTTCTTCATCAAGGGCGGGAACATAAATTGTGGAATGGTCAAGCCACCGGCGGCACCCAGCAAACGATATGTATCGTGTGCGACCTCTGTATCCAGCGGTGCGCCTTGCTCTTTCCAATCGGGGATCAACTCATCAAGTGCGATCGGATCAACCACCGCGCCTGAAAGAATGTGCGCGCCGACTTCCGACCCCTTTTCCAGCACGACGACTGACAGATCATCACCTGCCAGTTGCTTTAAACGGATCGCTGCGGACAGGCCTGCGGGGCCGCCACCAACAATCACAACATCATATTCGGTAAATTCGCGTTCGATTTCGTCGCTCATTCTCAAAACTCCAGCCAAAGCGCGCCCGCAAAGCCTAAAAGGCAGGGCAATAATTCACATTTTTATTCTTATCCCTTAAAGGAAGGCGAGCGTCAAATGGCAGAACGCGCTATAGTGCCCCAATGAACACACCCAATGATCCACATTCCGGCCCAGCAGAGACGCCAGATATGCGTACAGCCTTGCTTTCTGCACTACGATGGCAGGTAGAGATGGGCGCTGATATTGCCTTGCTGGACGATCCAATAGACCGCACCCAAGAGGTGATAACGGCACCCGCCCAACAACAAAACAGGGAAAAGCCGGTACCAAAGCCCGCTGCCTTAAAATCCCCGGCCCCGCCGCGGCAGCCCGATGGATTGGCCGCCAGTAGTGAGGTGGCACAATTGGCGCGCCAAATCGCAACAGCGGCCGACACGCTTGAAGCTTTGGAGGCAGCCCTCCAACAATTTGACGATTGCCCCCTAAAGAAAACCGCAAAAAACCTGGTGTTTTGCGATGGCAACCCAAATGCCAAAATTATGCTGGTGGGAGAAGCCCCCGGCCGCGATGAGGACATTCAAGGCAAGCCATTTGTGGGACAGGCAGGACAATTGCTCGACAAAATGCTGGCCGCAATCGATCTTGACCGCACACAGGTTTATATCGGCAACTGCGTACAATGGCGTCCTCCCGGCAATCGCAAACCGACAGATGGCGAAAAAGCCATGTGCCTACCTTTTATCACGCGCCAAATTGAGCTGATGGACCCTGATATGTTGGTGTTTGTGGGAGGAACCGCGGCGCAAACATTGCTGGGCACCCCAGACGGCATTACACGGCTGCGAGGGCGCTGGCAGGACTATAAAACGGTGCGCACGGCCAAGAATATACCGGCCTTACCCATTTTCCACCCAGCCTTTTTGTTGCGAACACCGGCACGCAAACGCGAAACTTGGGCCGATTTACTAAGCATTAAGAAAAAAATGGCTGAGCTTGGTCTTGCACATGCGCCATGATTCGCACTCTTGCAGGGCGCGGTTTAGCCCTATATCAAACCAGATCAACTAATTAGCAGGCATTGACCCGGTGACAACAAAGCATGGCAAACATAGGTCCAGAAAGCGACACCCGCTGATCGCGGGTATCATGGCCTGTGCTGCGTTGATTGTTCTGCCATCTTTCGCCACAGCAAATCTGACAAGCAATGACACCACGCCAATGCCGCGCGCCCGGCCTAATCCACCGGCAAGTGTAAATCCTGTCCGCACGGCGTGGCCAATGCCAGTCACCATATTGTCGGATCACGACCGAGCCCGCTATGCGCGTGCGTTTGAAGCTGTTGCTGCCAAAAACTTCAAGCAGGCCGAAAAATATCTAAATGACGTGCATGATCCCGTTCTGAAAGGCCATGTGCGGTATCATATATTGATGCACCCCAGCTACTACGCAACCTTCCGCGAATTACGCGACTGGATGGCCGACCATCACGACAATGCCGGTGCGCCCACAATTTATCGGCTAGCTGTCCAACGGCAGGAAGTAACGTTGCCGCCCCCCAAAAGGCCGCGGGCCAGATCTTTGCGCACCCGCATTCCCAAGGCGGATGCCATACAACATCATCGCTCGCGTGCTGCCCGTGACGCCAATGCCAAGGCTCGTGTTGCTGAAATCAAGAAGACGATCCAGACATTGGTCTATAAAGCCCAACTGGATGAAGCGCGGGCCTTTCTGGCATCACCGGATATTGATAGCCAGTTAGATGCCGTTGAGACCGATAATGCCCGCCAATGGATTGCCGCCGGTTACTATTATAAGGGTCGCTACAAGGAAGCGCAGTATCTTGCTGAAAAAGCTGCCGCTCGCAGCGGCAACAAGGTGCCGCTCAGCCATTGGTACGCCGGTCTTATGCAGTGGCGACAAGGCGACATTAAGCGCGCTGCCAGCCATTTTGAAGTTGTCGCGACATCACCGGCAACATCAGGCTGGACCCGCGCAGCCGGAGCCTATTGGGCGGCACGGGCGAACCTCATTTTGCTAAACGCCGAAAAAGTTGTGTCCATGCTGGCCATCGCGGCGGATTATCCACGTAGCTTCTATGGCTTGTTAGCCGCTCGTGCCTTGGGCGAAAAAGCTCTGCTGCGGTTCGACCTCCCCCCACTTAGCCGCGATAAGGTTGCCTCCCTGCTTGTGGTGCCGGAAGTTCGCCGGGCAATCGCGCTGCTGGAACTTGGACGACAAGCCGATGCAGAGAAAGAATTGCGGCTTGCCTATGGGCGCACAAGTTGGCGGCTTGATCCCGCATTGGTTGCCTTGGCCACGGTGTTGAACTTGCCCAACACCCAATATCTGATCGGGCTGGGCGCCGCCAATTACGATAAAGTGGCGCGCAAAAGCGGCGTTTCACAATTACCCAAAGGGCTGGAACCACGACCCTACGACGCCGCGCTATATCCCATGCCGCCATGGGAACCCAAAAACGGCTATGAAATTGATCGGGCGATGTTGCTTGCCTTCACACGACAGGAAAGCCGGTTTTTAACCCAAGCCTACAACCCATCTGGCGCTTCCGGTTTGATGCAGATTTTACCCAGCACGGCGGGCTATCTTATGAAAGATAAAAGCCTTGCAAGCGAGGCCGGGCGTGATCGACTATTCAACCCTGCTGAAAACCTTGCCATCGGCCAACGCTATATCAACAGCTTGCTTGGCAAACACTATTATAAAGGCAATCTGCTTAAAGCAATTGCTGCCTATAATGGCGGACCGGGAAATTTGAACACCTGGCTGCGCAAAACAGATCACGGCGACGACCCCCTTTTATTTATTGAAAGCATACCATCGCGCGAAACTCGCAATTATGTGGAACGTGTTTTAAGCAATTTGTGGATTTACCGAATGCGTCTGGGGCAACCAACCCCCTCGCTTGACCAATTGGTAGCCGGGGAATGGCCGCGATATACCACACTTGATACCAGCGATGACCGTCGCCGCGTGGCGTCTCGCTAAGTTCTCCACAGGAAAGAACACACAAATGGCCGGCATTGATGAAACGATGACCTTCAAACCAATCGGCATCGCCGTGCTGACAGTTTCGGATACCCGCACAAAGGACGACGATACATCGGGAGATTTGCTGTGTGAGCGCATCAACGCCAAAGGACATATATTGGCGGAGCGCACCATTGTGACCGATGATATTGAAAAAGTACGCGCGCAAATTAACGGTTGGGTGGCCCGCGCGGACATTCAAGCTGTTATCACCACAGGCGGCACGGGCCTGACCGGACGCGACATCACGCCCGAGGCCCTTACCCCCCTATTTGACAAAGAGATTGATGGTTTTTCAGCGGTGTTTCACGCTGTTTCCTTTGCCAGTATCGGCACCTCGACCATGCAATCTAGGGCCTGTGCCGGGATTATTGGCGAAACGCTTATATTTTGCCTACCCGGCTCCAACGGTGCCGTGAAAGATGGCTGGGATGGCGTGTTAAACATGCAATTGGACAGCCGTCACAAGCCTTGCAACTTTATTGAGATATTGCCGCGTCTGGCCGAGCGATAAGTTTAAGGTCGTCGACGCGATCTACATCCACCAGTGTATCGATCAGCGCGACACGGCGACGATCCAGATTGCGCAGTGTATCACCCAATGTATGAACACTGGACCAACGCACGCCGCTAAACGGGTTATCTGTCATCGGTCGGCGCCGCATACCGACCAGCCAGTAACCGCCATCATGCGCCGGGCCGATCACGGCATCATTGCGACCAAGCAGGTTAAACGCCTTTGCAATATGGGCTGCCCGAATGCCCGGAATATCGGAACCGACTATGATGACAGGCCCCGGCGGAGCCGCCGCCATAGCCCGATACATACGTGCACCCAAATCTCCGCCCCCTTGCGACCGCACGGGACAATAACCAAACAGTGGCAAGGCTGGCGCATGATCTGGTGTCAACGCCACACTGGTTTGCCATCGCGCATCGCCGCCAACACGGCGCATCAAGTCATCTGTGTTTTTGCGATAAAATTGTAACGCCTTCGCCGTGCCAATATCTGCGGCAAGGCGCGTTTTAACCTGCCCCGCACGAGGCCATTTAGCGAATATGATGAGCTGATTTTGCAGTGTCATAGCCCAGCCTTCAAGGCGCAGCCGTCCGATGATAGCGCGCTGCCAGTTTATCAGGATCGGCTCCAGCCATATAGCGCATTAAGGTCCATAGATTGGAAGCGGATTGACGTAAATAACCGTGCGCCTGATATCTGTGCGCCGATGTTTGGGCGGTTGCTTCAAGTCGTTGCAATCGCCGCTTGCCGATTTTGCGTACCAAAGCCACATCTTCCATCAATGAAACCTCAGAATAGCCCTCAAGATTTTCGTAGAAATTTCTGGGGATCAGCAACCCTTGGTCCCCATAGGGTAAACCAAAAACAGCATTGCGCAACTGAACCATTCGTTCTAGCCGCCGCGCGGCACGAGCCCGATCATCCAATGCAAAGTGAAAGTAAGCTGCTCCCGCACCCATCGGCCCGATGTCTTGCACAAATTGCCCCGCAGCCTTTACCCATTCAGGTGCAAGCGCTGTATCGGCATGAAGGAACAGGAGAAAGTCGGAGGTTGCTTGCGCAGCGCCAAGGCGCAATTGATGACCACGCCCAGCAGTCGTTTCGATGATTTCAGCGCCGGCAGCGTCTGCAATTTCCAGTGTCTCATCGCTCGAACCGCCATCAACGATGACAAGACTGGAAACCAACCCCGCCAACACACCCTCGACCAAGGGCGGCAATGAACGCGGCAAATCTTGCGCGGCGTTCAGGCACGGCATGACAATTGTAATCATTCAAAAAAAATTCCACCCGACGATAGGAGACACATCGTCGGGTTCAATTTGCTTGGCAGTCGAAAAGACACGTTACCTAGAGGAGTGCCGCGATACCAAGCGCAATCACAATCAAGGATGAAAGCCCTGCCGCTCCCAATGCCACTTGCTCACCCTGCCTGTCGCTGGATGACTGCGCCGGCATTGTACGACCCGGCACAGTAGCCGGACGTGTTGCTGGTGCAGAAGCATTGCCGGAAGAAGCAGAGGCTAATCTTACCGGCCCTGCTGCCGGGCGGTTTTGCGCCCCTGCCTTGGTTAGCGTGACGTTGCCATCAGCGCTTTTCCATTCTTTCTTTTGCACCGGCTCCTTATAGGTTGCCGGGCGAATACCTGATTGACCATCTTGTTCAGCCATCATGCGGCGATATTGATCCCAAGTATCATTGTCCCAATTGTCTGCAGCATGCGCCACACCGATCGAACCCGCTGCCGTCGCCACTACGAAACCGGCTGCCACAACCGTTTTCGAAACCAAACGCATCAAAGTCATCTGATGGTTCCCTCTATTTTTCAGGCTCTACGCCTGCCACACCAATGGACTTGTTACCCCCACGAAGCAGACAGCTCCGGCGGCGCAACCTTAAGCTGGAACACTAACATACAGATTCATAAAGGAAACCTCTAAATTTTGCCCCTTGCCTCCGCTATGTGTTCGTTGTATGTTCTATTCATGAACAAACCAGATACATCTTTTCGGCCAGCCCCGGCAGGTGCCACACAGATCAACCCCAATGCCCTTAGGGGCCGCGGGGCTCGGTCGAATAATGCCGGTCGTTTTGAAAAACTGGCCACCAAAATCAGTGATGACGGCTGGGGTAGCCTTGATAGCCTATCCAAACGTCCCCGCACCCAAACAATTCGCGATACATCGCGCAGCATCATCAATCCTGTTACGTCGCCGGATATCGGGTTTGACCGCTCTATCAATCCATATCGGGGGTGCGAACATGGCTGCATTTACTGTTTCGCCCGCCCCACCCATGCTTATCTTGGACTGTCTCCCGGGCAGGATTTTGAAACGCACATACTGGTCAAGCCCGACGCACCTGCCCTGCTAAGGCAAGAATTACAGCGCCCCGGCTATCGCGTGCGCCATATCGCGATTGGCACCAATACAGACCCTTACCAACCGATTGAGCGGGAACAAAAAACCATGCGCCAATTGCTGGAAGTGCTTTTGGAGTTCAGGCACCCGGTTGGTATTGTCACCAAATCTGCCCTTATTTTGCGCGACATTGATTTGCTGCAAGAACTTGCCCGGCGGGAGCTTGTGCACGTATCCCTATCCGTCACCACGCTCACGCCAAAACTTGCCCGCGCCATGGAACCGCGCGCCGCCACCCCCATGCGACGTCTTCATGCGATTGAAGAGCTTTCGAAAGCCGGTGTGCCAACCGGCGTGATGGTTGCCCCGGTCATTCCGGGTCTTACTGATCATGAAATGGAGGCGATCATGAGGGAGGCTGCAAATCGTGGCGCCACCGGTGCGGGCTATATTTTGTTACGATTGCCAAATGAGGTTGCCCCCCTCTTCCGCGAATGGCTGGGGGAGGTTGCGCCAGACAAGTTGGCGCGCGTAATGCGCCATGTTCGTGAGGCACGCAGCGGCAATGATAATGACAGCGCCCATTTTCAACGAATGCGTGGCAAAGGACCATATGCAGAGCTTCTCGCCAGCCGCTTCCGAATTGCCTTGAAGCGCCACCGGCTGAAAGTAAACCGGCCCGGCTTGCGCACAGACCTGTTCGCGGTTCCCGATAGCCTGCGCCCACAACTTGACCTGTTTGCCGATCTGCCTCACCAAGGGGTATGCACAAGCCAAAACTAGAATTGCCATCAAAACCCGGCTTTGAAATCGAAAAGGGCTATCCCGCCCCCCTTTGCGGGGTAGACGAAGCAGGCCGCGGCCCTATTGCCGGGCCGGTGGTGGCTGCCGCCGTCATACTTGATCCAGCAAACACACCAAAGGGCCTGAACGATTCAAAAAAGCTGTCTGAACCCAAGCGAGAAGCCTTGTTTGCGGAAATAACTGCCACCGCTCAATTCGGCATTGGGGAGGCAAGCGTTGAGGAAATTGACACCATAAACATTCTGCAAGCCAGCCTACTTGCCATGCGGCGGGCAGTTGAATCCTTGCCCATCCGACCAACCACCGCGCTCATTGATGGCAACAAATTGCCCGACCTGCCCATGCCCGCCTATGCGTTGGTCAAGGGTGATGCCCGGTCTTTGTCCATCGCCGCAGCCTCTATTCTGGCCAAGGTAACGCGCGACCGACAAATGGTAGAAATGGACCGGGTCTACCCCCAATTCGGCTTCGCACGGCACAAAGGCTATCCCACCAAGGCACATTTATCTGCCCTTGCGACGTTCGGACTCACACCACATCATCGGCGCAGCTTTAAGCCTGTCCACAACATCTTGTGTCAGAGTCAAAAATGAAGAACAAGGCGTAAACCATTGATTCCACATACTTATTGACACCGGAATCCTGCATGATTCAGGATGCGCCCCTGACACATATAAGGGGCTGGAAATGGCGCAGGCAAAACGCAAACCGAAATCAACAACCGCAACAGCAAAGCTGCCGCTGGACAAGATTTTGGAAGGCTGCTCTATCGAAACCATGCGCGGCCTACCTGATCAGTGCATTGATGTGATCTTTGCCGACCCCCCATACAATCTTCAGCTCAGCGGTGAGCTGCAACGCCCTAACAATACGAAAGTCGCCGGGGTTGATGATGAATGGGACAAGTTTTCTTCCTTCGGGGCCTATGACCAATTCACCAAAGACTGGATGGCCGAGGCCAAACGCATCCTAAAACCAACTGGCACGCTTTGGGTTATTGGCTCGTATCACAATATCTTCCGCGTGGGCGCGATCATGCAGGATATGGGCTTCTGGATTTTGAACGACATTGTCTGGCGCAAAACCAATCCTATGCCCAATTTTCGGGGTCGCCGTTTTACCAACGCCCATGAAACTATGATTTGGGCAAGCCCCAGCGAGGGCGGCAAAGGCTATACGTTCAATTATGATGCCCTAAAGGCATTGAACGAAGATCAGCAAATGCGTTCGGACTGGACCTTACCCATCTGTTCAGGTGGCGAGCGGTTGAAGAACGACAAGGGCGAAAAGGCCCACCCCACCCAAAAGCCGGAAAGTCTGCTTTATCGCGTGCTGCTAACTGCCAGCAATGAAGGGGATGTGGTGCTTGACCCCTTCTTCGGCACCGGCACAACAGGCGCAGTGGCCAAGAAACTTGGCCGGCGCTTTATCGGTATTGAACGTGATCCGGCCTATATCAAAGTCGCTCTGGAACGCATTCGCCAAATCAATCCGCTGGAACCGGAGGCACGAACCGTCACCCCGTCCAAACGATCCGCCCCGCGTGTACCCTTTGGGTTGGTTGTTGAGCGCGGTCTTCTTGAGCCAGGCACGGTGCTGATGGATCATCGCCGCAAACATGCCGCCAAGGTGCGAGCGGACGGTTCGCTGGTGGCACGTGATGTTTCCGGCTCCATCCATAAGGTTGGCGCTGAGCTGCAAGGCGCAGCCGCCTGCAATGGCTGGACGTTCTGGCATGTGGAATTTGACGGCAAACTTGTCTCCATAGACCTGTTTCGCCAGCAGATTCGCAAGGAAATGGGCAATACCCTGGCAACCTAACAGGCGTAAGCCCCTCATCTCAAACAGGAATTGCGGCTTATCCACACGCACGCCAAGTCGCAATTGACTCCCCGCACACTCAAGCTAGGGTGACCTCAACGAACTTGCCCGCAGGACTGCGCGTTTTTTCGGTCAATCATTCGATCCTCGCGGGAGAGCGCGCCACACTATGAGGCGACGCCGAAGGAGCAACCGGCCCGGAAACTCTCAGGCACACGGACCGCAAGGGGATGAAACTCTGGATAGCAGGCCGCCGCACCGTCTTTGGGGGGTGATCCGGCCTCACCGAAGGGGGCAAGCTGCCGCAAACTAGCGCCAGTCAATTCTCTCAGGTTTTGCGACAGAAGGGTCACCGCAATGCACATTGGGTGCATGGCATAGTGACAGTTGAGCAAAACCGACCGTGGCCGATACGAAGACAGAAAATCTACAAACCACACCGCTGGATGCGCTGCACCGCGCGCTGGGCGCCCGCATGGTGCCCTTTGCAGGCTACGCCATGCCTGTGCAGTACAAGCTGGGTGTGTTGAAAGAACATCTCCACACCCGCAACAGCGTCGGTCTATTCGATGTTTCCCATATGGGGCAGGCCGTTGTGCATGGTGCAGATGGCGTTGCCGCAACGCTGGAAAAACTGTGCCCCGGCTCACTGGCTGAACTCAAAGCCGGACGGATGCGCTATTCTATGTTGTTGAATGAACAAGGCGGCATCTTGGATGATTTGATGGTCACACGCCCCGCTTCCGCCCTGCCCGGTTTCGATGCAGCAGATCAAATGATGGTGGTGGTGAATGCCGCCTGTAAAGACGCAGATTTTGCCCTGATCGAAAACGCCTTGGGTGAAGGTCAAACGCTGACCATCTTGGCGGATCGCGCGCTATTGGCCCTGCAGGGGCCTAAAGCTATCGATGCACTGACAAAACTGGTCCCCGATGTCACTTCGCTCACCTTTATGACGGCAGATGTATTTGAGTGGGAAGGCGCTCCCCTTTTCATTTCCCGTTCCGGCTATACGGGGGAAGACGGCTTTGAAATTTGCGTGCCGAATGACAAGGCAGAGGCGCTCGCCAATGCCCTGTTAACCGATGATCTTGTAGAAGCGATTGGTCTTGGCGCGCGCGATAGCTTGCGGCTGGAAGCAGGCCTGCCCCTTTATGGTCACGACATTGACGAGACTACCAATCCGATTGAGGCCGCCCTTACCTTCGCCATCGGCAAGCGCCGCAAGATGGATAGAGATTTCCGCGGCGAGGAAGAGATTATGCGGGATCTGTTCGATGGCCCAATTCGCAAGCGTATCGCCTTGTTGCCAGAAGGCAGAGGCATCGCCCGCGAAGGCAGCAAAATTCTGGATCAAGATGGTACAGAAATTGGCAAAGTGACATCGGGCACATTTTCCCCCAGCCTTGAACGCCCCATCGCCATGGGGCTGGTGGATGCAGAATTTTCGCGCGAGGGCACCGCCCTTTCTATCGAAGTGCGTGGCAAACCCATTGCCGCGACCGTCACCCCCCTTCCCTTTGTGCCGCATCGTTATGTGCGGACAGCCAAATAAACACAGCCTGGAGGAAACATCATGTCCACTTATTACACCGAAGATCATGAATGGATCAGCGTAGAAGGCGATACAGCCACGGTTGGCATTTCAAATTACGCGCAGGAACAGCTTGGCGACATCGTTTTCGTCGAGCTGCCCGATGAAGGTCGCGAACTGGTTAAAGGTGACGAAGCCGCGGTGGTGGAAAGTGTAAAAGCCGCGTCGGAAGTTTATGCCCCTGTCGCAGGCACGGTGATTGAAACAAACAGCGCGCTGGAAGGTGATCCCGCCCTTGTAAATTCCGATGCAGAAGGCGAAGGCTGGTTCTTCACCATGACTATCGCCGATGAAAGTGAACTGGAAGGCTTGATGAATGAAGAAGCCTACCAAGCCATGATTGAAGGCTAACCCAATGCGTTATTTGCCACTAAGCAATCAAGACCGCCGCGCAATGCTGTCTACCATCGGCGTTGAATCGATTGATGACCTTTTCATCGATGTGCCTGAAGCGGCCCGTCGCGATGGTTTGGTGGACCTGCCACTACACCAATCAGAGCTGATGGTGGACCGCCATATGCGGAAATTGGCCGCCAAAAATTTAGCGGCGCAAGATACGCCCTTCTTTTTGGGGGCCGGCGCCTATCGGCACCATGTACCGGCCACGGTGGATCACTTGATCCAGCGTTCAGAGTTCCTGACAGCCTACACGCCCTATCAGCCCGAGATTTCGCAAGGCACGCTGCAAACCTTGTTTGAATTTCAAACACAGGTCGCGCGGCTGACAGGCATGGAAATCGCGAATGCCTCTATGTATGACGGTTCTACCGCCGCATCTGAGGCTGTGTTGATGGCAATGCGGCTAACACGCCGTTCCGGTGCTGTTTTGTCGGGTGGTCTGCATCCCCATTACGCAGATGTAATTGAAACCAATTTGAAGCACGGCACGGGCTCTGCGTCGCGCGCGCCATTGGCTATCGATGGCAATGAGGCGCTTGAAATAACAAACGACACCGCCTGCGTTGTTGTGCAAAGCCCGGATCTGTTCGGCAATGTGATCGACCTTGAACCCATAGCCAACATGGCGCATGAAATTGGTGCGCTGCTTATCGCCGTCATCACAGAACCGGTTGCCCTTGGCGCAATCAAAAGCCCGGGGGAGATGGGGGCGGATATCGTGGTCGGTGAAGGCCAAGCTTTGGGCGTGGGTTTGCAATTTGGCGGCCCCTATGTCGGTTTGTTTGCCACCCGCCAAAAATTTGTGCGCCAAATGCCGGGCCGCATTGCAGGCGAAACGGTGGACGCAAACGGCAAGCGCGGCTTTGTGCTCACCCTCTCCACCCGTGAGCAACATATTCGCCGCGAGAAAGCCACCTCCAATATCTGTACCAATTCAGGCCTGTGCGCACTCGCCTTTACCATTCACCTCACCTTGTTGGGTGAACGCGGCTTACGTGAATTGGCGGCAGTTAATCACGCGCGCGCTTGTCGCTTAGCCGACAAGTTGGCGGCGCTGCCCGGTGTCACACTGCTCACCGATCGGTTCTTTAACGAATTCACGCTTGATCTTGGACGCGCCGCTGCACCGGTGGCGCAGACACTGGCAGATCAAGGCATCATTTGTGGCTTGCCAGCATCGCGCTTGTTACCTGGGGTCGCAGAAGCCGAAAATCTGCTGATCATGGCCGTTACAGAAACCGCGACAGATGAGGATGAAGAAGCCTTGCTTTCCGCCCTTACGGAGGTGTTGTCATGAGCATGAACAGTCAAGGCCGTCCCTCTCGCCCTGCCGAGGCCATAGCCGAAGGCGAGCACCAAACCTTCACCGGCAATAAGGGCTTGAATCTGGAAGAACCGCTCTCCTTCGATTTGGGGCGGTTTGATGAAACCGGCGTGGATATTCCCCCCATGCCTGAGGGCGCGCCCGAAAGCCGTTTGGGCGACATGGCTCGCACCGACACAATCGGCCTGCCCGGCCTGTCTGAACCGGAAACCATGCGCCACTATGTGCGCCTGTCGCGCCAAAACTATGCCATTGATGCGGGCTTGTACCCGCTGGGCTCTTGCACCATGAAGCATAATCCACGCCTTAATGAAAAAGCGGCTCGTTTGCCCGGCTTCATTGATACGCATCCACTGCAGCCGCTCTCCACCGTGCAGGGGGCATTGGAAGCGATGGAACAGCTTGCCGATTGGCTGACGACGCTGACAGGTATGCCAGCCGTTGCCCTTTCACCCAAAGCGGGCGCCCATGGTGAACTCTGCGGCCTGATGGCTATTCGCGCAGCCATCGAAGCGAAAGGCGAAGACCGCAATCGCATTTTGGTGCCGGAAAGTGCCCATGGCACAAACCCCGCCACGGCCGCCTTTTGCGGCTTTAAAGTCGATTCTATCCCGGCCACCGGTCAAGGCCGTGTAGATTTAGCGGCCATGAAGGAGAAGCTTGGAGATGATGTCGCTGGCATCATGCTCACCAACCCCAACACTTGCGGTCTATTCGAAAACGAGATCATCGAGATTGCCGATGCTATTCATGCAGCGGGTGGCTATTTCTACTGCGACGGCGCAAACTTTAACGCGATTGTGGGCCGCGTGCGTCCGGGCGATTTGGGCGTGGATGCGATGCACATCAATCTGCACAAAACCTTCTCCACCCCCCATGGTGGCGGTGGGCCCGGTGCCGGGCCGGTTGTCTTGTCGGAAGCCTTGGCCCCGTTCGCGCCACGGCCCTTTCATGTGCGCAATGGCGATACGTTGACGCTGGTGGAGGATGAAAGTCAGGACATTGAAGGCACAAAACCGTTCGGTCGATTGACGGCTTTTCACGGCCAAATGGGCATGTTCACCCGGGCGCTCACCTATATGCTCAGCCACGGGGCCGATGGCTTGCGCCAAGTGGCGGAAGATTCAGTGTTGGCCGCCAACTATGTGTTGGCGCGGTTGAAAGGCGAATTCACAGCGTCGTTCGACGGGCCGTGTATGCATGAAGCGCTATTTGATGATCGCTTTTTGGAAGGCACGGGGGTCACTACGCTGGACTTTGCCAAAGCCATGATCGATGAGGGGTATCACCCCATGACCATGTATTTCCCGCTGGTGGTGCATGGTGCCATGCTGATTGAGCCGACCGAAACAGAATCCAAGGAAAGCATTGATCTGTTTTGCGATGCGCTGCTTGATCTGGCGCACGATGCAAAAGCAGGCAACACGGAACGCTTTTCTGGCGCGCCATTCCATGCCCCACGGGCACGGCTGGATGAAACCCACGCTGCCCGCAAGCCGGTATTGGTGTGGCCTGGCGTAGAACAAGCCTCTGAAGCCGCCGAATAATTGATCCAAATTGACGGGACTGCGGGTTGACCGACGTCCCGTCGCGCGGCACCGTTTAACCCACAATCATAAAAGGGGCCACCATGCGCCATATCACATCAGGATTTGTGGGCCTAAGCCTACTGGGCACGGGCACCGCCGCAGCGTTTGAAAATGTTGCGCAGAATCTTGATGATGTTCAACAGTTGGGCTTGCAACAGGCCTACAAGCCTGTTGGCGGCGAAAAACTAGGAGCCACAGGTGGCGAGGTCGCGCTTTACATCGGCGGTGGCTTGCTGGCGGTTGGCGCCGTTGTCGGGGTGGCTGCCGCGGCAGGCTCTGGCGGGTCATCCAACCCCCCAGGCAGCAACACCGGCGGTGGCAATACTGGCGGCGGTGATACAGGTGGAGGCGATACAGGCGGTGGCGACACTGGCGGAGGTAATACGGGTGGTGGCGACACCGGCGGAGGTGATACGGGTGGTGGCGACACCGGCGGCGGCGATAGTGGCGGCGGCGGTTCCGATCCCCAACCTGATCAATTTGGCCGTGAAACATTTCCTGCCGTCAGCCAAATCCCGCAAAGTTTTGAAGACAACGAATATAACAACACCCGCTATTTGCCGATGATCAAGGCCAGCAGCGCTTATTCCCGCGATGCAGATGGCAGCGGCGTTATCGTCGCCATCATCGACACACAATTTGACGACGATCACCCTGAATATGCAGATCGCATCCACCCGGCGTCTCGTCCTGTGTTGCGCGGCGGCATCGGCTTTCCTGATATCTTAAACCCGTCCAATCACGGTACCGCCGTAGCAAACATCGCCATTGGTGGTCGCAATGGAAACGGGGTGCAAGGCGTTGCATACAATGCCACGGTACTGGGGATCGGCGTCGCATCTCGCAGCACATCAGGCCAAATTTCAGATGGCGACCTCATTCCTGATGCGATCATCTATGCAGCAGACAATGGTGCAGCGGTTACAAACCATTCATTCTTGTCTTCTTTCTCCCGCCCGGACGAGCATCAGGACTATGACGGGCCCAGCCAGAGTTTTCGAGCCGCTTATCGCCGAGCAATCAATGAGGACATTATGCTGGTGGTGGCAGCGGGCAACGCTACCCGCCCCAACCCAAGCTCTGTTATGGCACATGACCCTGAACACATGCCGAGCCTAGCCAATCATATGATCGTTGCCGTTGCGACAGATTCAGAGGATGGCGAGATCGCAAACCCCGGGGATGGCACGCCGCAAGGCTCCGACCGTTGCGGTGTCGCCCGCGATTGGTGCATGGCCGCGCCCGGCTGGCGTGTCGGCATCATGCCGAATGACGTGGGCGACAAGGAAGAAACGGCTATAGGCTCCGGCACTTCTTTTGCGGCCCCTGTAATCGCAGGCGCCTATGCCCTTATCAAACAAACTTGGCCAGAGCTAAGCGCCACCCAAATCCAAACCCTGTTATTCGAAACCGCTGATGATGCGGGCCAAGCAGGCGTGGACAACATCTATGGCCACGGCATCCTGAATTTAGATCGGGCCTTCACTCCCTTCCTGTCCCTTCAAGCTCAAAGCGCAAATGGCAATGGCTTCTCGCCGACCCCCGGCAGCACAATGAGCGCCTCTGGCCCCGGCGCCCAGATTGCCAACGCCATGGGTACGATGAACGTGGTCTCAAAGGACGCGCTGGGGCGCACGTTTTTAACCTCACAACAGGCTATTACGGGAACCCCCATCTCCTTTGATGCCGGATTAGCTGATCAACTGAGTGTACAACTTGATCGCGCAGCCCGATTGCCCGAAACAGCAATTGTTGGCATTGATCAAGGCCTGACGCTGATCGCCTTCGATGATCGCACCAGCCAATCGGTATCGCTTGTAAGCCCTGATTTTTCCCTTCACGGCGGGGTTGCGCAGGCAGCACATTTTGTTGACCAGTCCCTCTCTGCCACAGCATTATCAAATGCCAGCCTGCGCGATTTTGCGTTGGCCGATAGTAGCGACGGCTTTATTCGTGTTGACTATGGCACAGCAAAATTCGTAGCGGCTCGCGGCGAAAACGGCTCTATTTTGGTGGATACAACGCTTGCTCTCGACACGCAAAGCACCTTGTCTGCCACTACCTTGATTGAGCAAGACCACCTGCTGGGACTGAGCGGTACAGGCTCTTTCGCGCTTGCGGGCACAGGTGTTTCCACAACATTGCGCGCCAGCCACCAACAAACGCTTGGCTCTCTCAGGCTGGAACTCGCTGCAGAAGTGGGACGTTTCAGCTTTGCTGGCAAAGGAAATAGCTTCGTACAGCAAGCATCCGGCAACCTTGTGGCCGGACATGCCATCGCACGTTTCGGTAACTTTACATCCGGCATCGCCTTACCGCTAACACCGTTGAACATGATGATCGATACCGCACTCCAAACAGTTGCTATGCCCAACACAATGGACGCCCATCTACAGCCGCATATTGTATTTGGTTGGCAAAACAGCTTCAAACACGATGCCATCCGGTTAGGGCTAACGCTGGATCAATCCGCCGCCAATTTGCGGGATGGTCAGGCGCTGGCCCATGTCAGCATTCGCTTCTGAAAACATGGATTGAGTTCGCGTTATTCCGGGTAGACATGACTTGCGATAAACCCCACACTTCGCCCGCACTAAACAGGGGGAATAGAAACCATGGCCCAGCCATTTCCGGAAAACCGATATCTCACAGGTAACTATGCGCCGTTGCGTATGGAAGGCGAAGCGCCTGACCTGCTTATCACCGGCGAAATGCCCCGCGAACTGAACGGCACCCTTTTCCGCAATGGCCCAAACCCCCAGTTCGCACCGCGCAATGACAAATATCACTGGTTTTTGGGCGACGGTATGATCCACGCCATCACCTTTGATGACGGCAAGGTGCATTGGCGTAATCGTTGGGTGCGCACCGAAAAGTTCGAGGCGGAACGCAAGGCAGGTGAAACCTTGATGGCCTCCAGCTTCAATGACATGACGCCCGATCCGCGGGCGGCCGGCATTCCGCTTAATGTGGCCAACACCGCCATCGTCCATCACGGCGGCAAGTTGTTGGCACTGGAAGAAGGCAGCCCACCTGTTCATCTTGACGCCACCACCCTTGCTACCCATGGTCCCTGGACCTTTGATGGCAAATACGGGGGCGCTATGACTGCTCACCCCCGTGTTGATCCCAAAACCGGCGAGATGGTGTTCTTTGCTTATTTCGGCGGCATGCCCGGCGAACCCAAAGTGGCGCTGAACTGGGTTGCAAAGGATGGCACGCTCACCCGTTCAGAAATTCTGGACGTGCCTTATTGCAGTATGATCCATGATTTTCTGATCACGGAAAATTACATTATTCTGCCAATCTTTCCCGCAACGGTAGATCTGGAACGTATCATCGCCGGTGGCCCGTTCGTGGCGTGGGATGAAAAACAGACCAGCCATGTAGGCTTAATCCCCCGCAATGGAGACATAAAGGACACCAAATGGTTTGAAGCGCCCCCCGCCTATGTGTTTCATCCACTGAACGGCTATGAGACGGCTGATGGCAAAGTGGTGGCAGACATGGTGCAATATGACCGCGCGCCCCTATTCAACACGGCAGGCGGCACCAACGACGCGCTGGAAGACAACAGCAGCAAGCTCATACGTTGGGAACTGGACCCTGCCGCAAATACGTCCGACTTTAAGCAAACTCAGCTTGACGACTTTACCGGAGAATTTCCCCGGCACGACGAACGCTATACTGGGCACGAAAACCGCTATGGCTATTTTTGCATCAAAGAAGACATGACGCAAAACAAAGGGCCATTCAACATGATCCTGGCGCGGGACATGCTCAACCACACGGCTCAAAAATGGAATGCCGGTGAAGGGGTTTATGTACAGGAACCTATTTTCGTGCCCCGCAACAATGCAGTCGCGGAAGGCGACGGCTTTTTAGTTGCGCCCACCTACAACGTTGGCAGCAACACATCCGACATTGTTGTACTGGATGCGATGAATGTGAGCGCCGGGCCGGTTGCGACAGCGCATTTGCCCACCCGCATTCCCTATGGGTTTCACGGCACTTGGAAAGATGCCTGAACAGTCGACTAAAGCGTCTTAACAGAAATTAGACAGGGATCGGTTGGCCCCCAAATCTCCGGCGTTTCCACGATAGGCCGAAAACCACGCGCTGCGTAAAAGGCACGCGTGCGCTGATAAGGTTCATATGGTTCCGAAGGGCCGAGGGTCAGCACGAACAAGTGGTTGGCTTTGTGCGCCTTGGCTTCTGCTTCCAGCTCGGCCAGTAGCGCGGAACCGATCCCGTCACGATGATGATCGGGGCGGACGGCAAGCAAGTGCAGCTCTACGCTTTCGGCTTCAACAAAACCTTCCCCCTCAAAAGCGGCACCGACAGAGGGCACATTACACCAATGAGAAAATTCTGCAGGCGAAAGCAGGGCCACGCCTTGCACCACGCCGGCAGCATCAACCGCGCCAAAACACGGCAAAATATGGGCGGCCTTGGCATAGTCCTCGTTCGATTTCTCGATGCCAAACCAGTCCGGCAACGTAGCGAGCACAGCCCGCACCGCTGTCTCCGCCTCATCCCGCTCCAGCCGCTCAATTCGCATAGTCAGTCCTTCAAAAAAGTGCGCGCCATTTCCAAAAACACATCAAGCTGGTCATGATGCACCCAATGGCCCGCCTCTTTCACCGTTTCAACCTGTACTTTTGCGGCGTTTGAAAAAGCCTCCACGCGGCCATCTTCTACCGGGTCAGCGGCCCAACTGTTTTCGCCACGCACCAACATGACGGGGCAAGTAATTTCTCCCAACATGGTTGTCATCTCTGAGGGATCAAACCCTGTGGGGCCCATTTGGCGCATATAGGGATCGAACTTCCACGTATAGGTGCCATCCTCCTGCCGGATGATGCCATTAACGGTCAGATGCCTTGCTTGCTCATCGTTCAGGAAGCTGTTTTCTTGCTGCATTCGCGCAATGCAATCCTCCACCGTTTTGTAAGGCCGTGGCTTACGGCGCGCGATCTCCCTATTTTGCTCAATCCAATTCAGCCAACGATCCTTGGATGACTTCTTACGCATCTGCTCGATCATGGCAGGTGGCGGCCCCATGCCTTCAATCGCGATAATCTTGCGCACTTTTTCCGGGAACAGCCCGGTATAGCGCAACGAAATGGAGCCGCCCATGGAATGGGCCATAATTGTGACCTGATCTTCGCCCAGATGTTCAATTAACTGGGCAATATCCAGCACATGTTCGTGGAACGAATAATTCGACCCTTTGGTCCATTCCGAATCGCCATGGCCACGTAAATCAGGCGCTACGATGTGCCAATCTTCCCGCAATTGCTCCGCCACCCAATCCCAGTTGCGGCAATGGTCTCGCCCTCCATGCACCAAAAGCAGCAGGGGCTTATCTTCATTACCCCAATCGACATAGTGCAGGCGCAATCGCTGAGAGAAAAAGTTACGGGAAACAGGCCCAAGGGATGAACGCATAATGGCTCCAAACAATAGAATTGAGAATATCTGTTGCTCATAGTTTACGCTGACAGCAACGCCCTGTCACGATTGGTGTTTAGGGCGTTTTCTGGCAAAGTGGTGGGAACCGAAACATAAACTCGAGATCACCCCAATGACAGATGCTGAACGCATAGCCCTGATTGAGCAGTTTTTCGCCGCGCTAGAGGCAGAAGACCAAGATACTGCGGTATCCTTTTACGCTGACAACGTCATCGTTTGGCACAATGCAGACAATCGCGAGAAGGACAAGGCGGGATCCCTCGCCATCTTGAAGGCTGTTTTCGGTCTTTTGAAGTCACCGCGATATGAGGTGCTACGCCGGGAACCAATTAACGGCGGTGTTTTGCAAACCCACATCTTGCACGCCACCATGCCTGATGGTCGCTCCTTTGCCATTCATGCGGCTATCGTTTTTGAATGCGCCAATGGCAAGATCACCCGCTTGGAAGAATTCGTTGATGCCGTGACATTCAACAAACAGATGGAACAAGCCCGTGCCGCAAGCTGATCCCATCAAATGGCCCAATGAAGCCAAAGGTGCCATCGCCTTAACCTTCGACAATTTGGGCGAGACAGCAGATCGCGCCCTTGGCAATTGGCCCGATGATACACCAATCGGCAATCATCGCACCGCCAGCCATGTAGTGCCACTCTTGATTGAGCTGCTAGGTGATCTAAAGGCCACCTTCTTTGTTGAAGGCGCATCCGCTGCGCTCTACCCAGATGCCGTGAAGGCACTATCCGCGGCAGGTCATGAGGTCGCGTTTCATGCCATGCAGCACGAGCTTTGGGCCAACTTATCGCAAGAACAAGAGGCGCTGAACCTCGCCGCAGGCCGCACCGCCTATCAGATGGCGAACCTGGAGCCCGCTGGGTTTCGTCCTCCCGGCGGTGCCCTGCTGCCAAGCTCCTATCCTGCTTTGAAACAGGCAGGATATAAATATGTGTCCCCCGTCGGACGCATGGCCCGGCGCGATAAAGAGACCGGGGTGGCCACGGTGCCTTTTTCATGGAAAGCCGTTGACGCCTATTGGTTTGAGCCAGACATGGCCCCCGTCAGGCAACACAAGGGCGATCCCGCAGAGGTTCAATCACCACAAAAATGGCAAGCCGCAATCGAAAGCGAATTGGCGTTGGCGGCGACCAACAATACAGCCGCCACCCTTATTTTTCACCTCTTCCTGCTAGACCCGGCAACAAAAGAGGGACCCGAAAGGTTGGAGGTGCTGAAAAACACCATCGCCCTTCTCCAAGCACAACAGGATGTCTGGGTTGCCCCAGCCCGTGATATTGCCAAATGCCTGCCTTGATTTGGCCCCATCCGCCGCATAATCCAATATGAATGAAAGCTCCAGGAGTTGTTGCCCATGCGCCGTTTTCTTGCCGCCCTGTTGGGGGCTGGTCTAGCCCTCTCAACCGCCTATGCAGAAGCCCCGACTGTTAAACGTAATCACGGCCTTTCGCTATTTGGGGATGTAGCCTTACCCGCAGATTTCGCGCATCAGCCCGGCGTCAATCCGGATGCGCCAAAAGGCGGACAATTGCGCCTTGCTGCTATTGGCAGCTTCGATAGCCTGAACCCGTTCATCCTGAAGGGCGAACCAGCCACGGGCCTTGGGTTAACCTATGACACCCTTATGGCAGACGCCGCCAATGAACCCGCCAGCGAATATGGGCTGATTGCCGAATGGGTGGAAGTGCCGGAAGATTTCAGTTTCGTTACGTTTCGCCTGCGTGAAGCAGCACGGTTTCATGATGGTCACCCGATCCGCGCGGAAGACGTCGTTTTTTCGTTTGAAACCTTGCGGGATAAGGGGCGCCCCTTTTATCGGTTCTATTACGCGAACGTCGCAAAAGTAGAAGCACTGGATGAGCTTACCGTCAAGTTCACCTTTGACAAGGCGGGGAACCGCGAGCTTCCCCAAATTATGGGGCAATTGATGGTGTTACCGAAACATTATTGGGCGGACAAAGATTTTGCGGCAACCACGCTTGATCCGCCGCTTGGGTCCGGTGCTTATAAGATCGAAAAGGCGGATGCCGGGCGCTCTGTCACCTATAGCCGCGTGAAAGACCATTGGGCTGCCAATCTGCCTATCAATAAAGGCCGCTGGAACTTCGACACAATTTCGTATGAGTTTTATCGTGATGACACCGTTGCGCTGGAAGCCTTCAAAGCCGGCGAGTTTGATGTGCGCGCCGAGAATACAGCCAAAAACTGGGCAACGGCGTATGACTTCCCTGCATTAAAACAAGGCAAGGTTAAGAAGGAGGTTTTGCACCAGGAGCGCGCACAGGCCATGCAAGCCTTTATATTCAACACCCGCCGCGCCAAGTTCAGCGATCCGCGCGTGCGCCGCGCCTTCGCACTCGCCTTTGATTTCGAATGGATGAATAAAACTCTATTCTACGGCCAATATACGCGCACTCATTCCTACTTCGATGGCTCCGAGCTTGCGGCGAAAGGCCTGCCAAGTGAGGCAGAACGTGCCTTGCTGAAACCCTTCCGTGATCAGCTACCGCCAGAACTTTTCACGACCCCCTATTCATTACCAGTTACGGATGGCAGCGGGCAAAACCGTACAGAACTGCGTGAAGCCGGAAAGCTGTTGAAAGCAGCGGGATGGGAGGTTCTAAACGGCACCCTGACCCACACGAAAACCGGCGAGAAAATGGAAGTTGAATTCCTACTTGTCTCTCCTGCCTTTGAACGCATCGTCGCCCACTACAAGCAATCACTTGAACGGTTAGGCATCAAAGCCTCGCTGCGGGTGATCGATCCCGCGCAGTATCAAAACCGGGTCGATGGTTTTGAGTTTGATATTATTTCCGGCGGTTGGGCGCAATCACTCTCCCCCGGGAATGAACAACGTGACTTTTGGGGCTCACAAGCCGCTGCGCGCTCCGGCAGCCGCAACTATGCCGGGATCAACAATCCCGTTATAGACGCCTTTATCAACAAGATCATCTTTGCCGAAAGTCGCGCAGATCTGGTGGCTGCCACCCGTGCGCTGGATCGAGTGCTATTGTGGGGACACTATGTTGTGCCGCAATGGCACATCAAAGGGTCTCGTATGGCTTGGTGGGACAAATTTGAACGACCTGAAACCCCGCCACGCTATCAAACCGGCTTCCCCGATACATGGTGGGCAAAAGCTACTTCCGGTTCCACGAATCCGTGACTTTGACAGGAATGTGCCTATACTCCGCGCCATGTTAAAAACTGCCTGTCTGGTCATTTCCCTCACCCTTTGCGCTGCCGTGACAAACGCGGCTGAGCGCACACACGGCCTGTCGGCCTTTGGCGAACTGAAATACCCCGCGGATTTTCAACAATTTGACTATGTCGTGCTGAATGCACCGCGTGCAGGCACACTTAGAACGCAAAGCACAACTGCCCAGAACAGTTTTGATTCCCTCAATGGCTATATTCTAAAGGGCGTGCCCGCCGCCAAGCTTGATTTGCTGCTTGATAGCTTGATGGTGCGCGCCATGGATGAGCCTGATGCCGTTTATGGCCTTGTCGCGGCGTGGGCGAACGTTGCCGATGATAAAAAGAGCGTAACCTTTGGCTTGCGGCCGGAGGCAAAATTCGCTGATGGGTCACCCTTGCGCGCACGCGACGTTGCCAAGAGTTTTGATTTGCTTAAAACCAAAGGGGATCCTGCATGGCGGTTTCCACTGCGCGATGTAAGGCGAGCCATCATCATTGATCCCCTCACCCTCAAATTCGAATTTGAGGGCGAAGAACTGCGGGATCTACCGCTGACTGTTTCTCAGCTTCCCATATTTTCTGCTGACTATTATGCCATGCAGCCCTTTGATCAAACCACAACAGAAGCGCCATTGGGCTCTGGCCCCTATCGCGTGGCAGATAAAAAATTGGGGCAATTTGTTGCCTATGAACGCCGTGACGATTACTGGGCACGCGATCTGCCCGTCAATCGCGGACGGTGGAACTTTAAGAATATTCGCTTTGACTATTTCCGTGATCGCTCCATCGCATTCGAAGCCTTCAAAGCCGGCGCTCTTGATTTGCGGGAGGAATTCACCTCCAAAACATGGGCGACTGAATATAATTTTCCCGCCATTACCCAAGGCCGGGTAAAGAAAGAATTGCTAACGGATGAGCGCCCCTCAGGCACACAGGCCTTTTTTCTGAACACGCGCCGCGATAAGTTCAAGGACATCCGCGTGCGGCAGGCGATGGATTTGGCGTTCGACTATGAATGGACTAACAAAACACTGTTCCACAAAGCTTATCTGCGCACACAATCTATCTTTGAAAATTCAGAAATGGCGGCTCGGCAAGGCCCGCCCGAAGGCCCGGTATTGGCCCTGTTGAAGCCTTATCGCGATCAATTGCCGAAATCTGTATTCACCAGCCGTTATCAGGCACCCAAGACGGACGGCTCAGGCAAGGATCGCCGGAACCTACGCAAAGCTGCCAATCTGCTGAAAGAGGCTGGCTGGGAAATCAAAGACGGCCATCGGGTCAACGCAAAGGGCGAAGCCCTAACGGCAGAGTTTTTGATGTTTGAACCCAGTTTCGAACGCATCATTGCGCCCTATATCGCGCGGCTAAAAAAGCTTGGCATTGCAAGCAAAATGCGTGTGGTGGACATGGCTCAATATCAGGCCCGTGTGGAAAGCTATGATTTTGACTTGGTGTCATCACGTTTCACCTTTCCCAACACCCCGGGCAACGAATTGCGCGGCTATATGGGGTCCCAAGCTGCCAAACAGCCCGGCAGTTTCAATTTGGCCGGTATCAGTGATCCTGTTGTTGATGTTTTGATCGAAAAAGTCATCAAGGCCCAAAATCGTGCGGACATGCTGGATGCCGCTCGTGCGCTGGATCGGGTGGTAATGGCCGGAAATTATTTGGTACCCCATTGGTACAAGGCGTCCCACAGTATTGCCTATTACGACAAATTTGGTCGCCCCCCTCATAAACCAAAATATGCGCGGGGCATTCTCGATCTTTGGTGGGTCGATCCCGCGAAGGAAACGGCCTTGCAGCAAAAGGGCAATCAATAAATATGGGGGCGTATGTTGCACGCAGACTGGCACTAATGGTGCCGACCCTGATCGGCATCATGCTGATCAATTTTGCTGTGATCCAATTGGCGCCCGGCGGACCGGTTGAACGGGTGATCGCGCAAATTCAAGGGAATGACGTTTCAGCCACGGCGCGGTTCAGCGGC
This sequence comes from Alphaproteobacteria bacterium, assembly GCA_049609145.1. Taxonomy (GTDB): domain Bacteria; phylum Pseudomonadota; class Alphaproteobacteria; order SPJN01; family SPJN01; genus JBMYYF01. Next base: position 115,625 of record JBMYYF010000007.1, on the reverse strand, counting down.
AGTGGCGGCGGTGAGCTGGGCAATCAAGCCGCCCAACAATTCGAAACAAATGCCAGCGCGGGCACGAATGCAAAATATCGCGGCGCACAGGGCTTGGACCCGGCCTTTATCGCAGAGCTTGAAGAGCAATTTGGCTTCGACAAACCGGCGCATGAACGTTTCTTTAAGCTAATGGTTAGCTATGCCACTTTCGATTTCGGCCAAAGCTATTTTCGCGATGTAGCGGTGATTGATCTCATCATCGAAAAAATGCCTGTGTCAATTACGCTGGGGCTTTGGACCACGCTGCTGACTTACCTCATATCCATCCCACTGGGTATCGCCAAAGCGCGGCGGGATGGCACCTCTTTTGATGTTTGGACATCCGGCGCAATCATTGTCGGCTATGCAATCCCCGGCTTTCTGTTCGCCATTTTGTTGATCGTCGTGTTTGCTGGAGGTTCCTACCTTGATTGGTTTCCCCTACGCGGCCTGACATCCGAGAATTTTGATGAGATGGGGCCGTTGCAACAGTTGGGTGATTACCTTTGGCACATCACCCTGCCCGTAATTGCCATGACGATTTCAAGTTTTGCGACCACGACCCTTTTGACCAAAAATTCCTTTTTGGATGAAATCGGCAAGCAATATGTCACTACCGCACGCGCCAAGGGCTTAGGCGAACGACAAGTGCTTTATGGGCATGTGTTCCGCAATGCGATGTTGATTGTGATTGCCGGGTTTCCCGGCGCCTTTGTCTCCATCTTTTTCACCGGCTCTTTGTTGATCGAAACAATTTTCTCGCTTGATGGGCTAGGCCTTTTGGGCTTTGAAAGTGTTATCAATCGCGACTACCCCGTCGTTTTCGCCACCTTGTTCATCTTCTCACTGATCGGGTTGGTAATCAGCTTACTGTCAGACTTGGCCTATAGCTGGATTGATCCACGGATCGATTTTGAAGGGCGGGAGGGATAGGCATGAAAAATCTTTCCCCGCTCAACCAACGGCGCCTCAAAAACTTCACCGCCAACCGGCGCGGCTACTGGTCTTTGTGGCTATTTCTGCTGGTTTTCGTCGTAACGTTGTTTGCTGAGCTAATCGCAAATGACAAACCCATCGTTATTTTCACCGATGACAAAACCTATTGGCCTGTAGTGGTCTCCTACCCTGAGACTGAATTTGGCGGCGACTTCGAGACCGAGGCCGACTACCGCGACCCCTATGTCGCCGAACTCATTACGGCCAAAGGCGGCAAAGCCATCTGGCCCATCATTCGTTTCTCATATGATACAATCAATCTGGGGCTTGAGGTGCCAGCGCCCGCCCCGCCAAGTGCTGAAAACTGGTTAGGGACTGATGATCAAGGTCGCGATGTTGTGGCCCGCGTGATTTACGGTTTCCGCATCTCAGTATTGTTCGGGCTGATATTGACCCTTGTTTCATCGGTAGTAGGGGTGGCCGCCGGCGCGGTGCAGGGTTATTTCGGTGGCCTGACGGATCTACTCTTTCAACGCTTTATTGAGGTATGGACCTCGATCCCCCAACTTTACATCCTCATTATCATTGCGGCAGTCATAGAGCCAAACTTCTGGATTCTGCTTGGCATATTGTTGCTGTTCTCATGGGTGTCGCTTGTAGGGGTTGTGCGGGCAGAGTTTCTGCGGGCGCGCAATTTCGACTATGTAAAGGCTGCCCGCGCGCTTGGTGTTTCAAACAGCACAATCATGGCGCGTCACCTTCTGCCGAACGCAATGGTCGCCACCCTCACCTTTTTGCCCTTTATTTTGAACGGCTCAATCACGACCTTAACCTCCCTCGATTTTCTGGGCTTTGGCTTGCCGCCCGGCTCTCCCTCATTGGGGGAACTGCTGGCACAAGGCAAATCCAACCTGCAAGCGCCTTGGCTGGGCATTACGGCCTTTGCGGTGATCGCCATCATGCTTTCGTTGCTAATCTTCATCGGGGAGGCCGTGCGAGATGCCTTTGACCCGCGCAAAACACTTAGCGTCGGGGGGTCGTCATGAGCCTTCTGGAGGTCACTCAACTCTCTGTCTCCTTTGGAGACACGCCCGCTGCGAGAGAGATTTCTTTCACGATTGATAAGGGTGAAACAGTTGCTTTGGTCGGCGAATCCGGGTCCGGCAAATCTGTAACTGCCCTTTCTATTCTCAAACTCCTGCCTTATCCCGCTGCACATCACCCAAGTGGCGCAGTGTTTTTTGATGACCAAGACCTGTTGCAAGCCAGCGATGCTGAATTGCGGAAAGTTCGCGGCTCACGCATTGCAATGATCTTTCAAGAACCGATGACCAGCCTCAACGCTCTGCACAGCGTAGAACGGCAGATCAAAGAAGTGCTGCAACTTCATATGGGGCTCGATGGTGTACAAGCACATGATCGTGTGTTGGAGCTGCTGAATTTGGTTGGGTTACAAGACCCAGAGCAAAAAATGCAAGCCTATCCGCATCAACTTTCTGGCGGCCAACGCCAACGTGTCATGATTGCCATGGCATTGGCATGCAAGCCCGATTTACTCATCGCCGACGAACCTACCACAGCGCTTGATGTAACCGTACAAGCCCAGATTTTGGCGCTGCTAAGGGATATACAGGCGAAAATGGGCATGGGGCTGCTGCTCATAACCCATGATCTTGGTATTGTGCGCCACATGGCTGATCGCACCTATGTCATGACCGAAGGGCAGGTTGTCGAACATGGCGACACAGAAAATATTTTTCAGAACCCTTCGCATGAATATACCAAGCGGTTATTGGCTGCCGAGCCGAAGGGCCGCCCAAGCCCCTTTGAACAGGCAGCGGCTCCAATTATCAGCGCCGAGGATGTTAAGGTTTGGTTCCCGATTAAACGCGGCATTTTCAAGCGCACTATCGGCCACGTAAAGGCAGTGGACGGACTTACATTACGCGTTCGGCCCGGCGAAACGCTTGGCATAGTCGGTGAATCAGGATCCGGCAAAACCACATTGGGTCAAAGTCTTTTAAGGCTTATCAAGCCTGAGGGCGCCATTCAGTTCGCTGGTCATGATGTAGCTGCGCTGCCTATCAAGGCCCTAAAACCTTTGCGGCGTGATATGCAGTTTGTCTTCCAAGACCCCTTCGGGGCATTATCACCGCGCATGTCGGTGGGTGAGATTGTCTCAGAAGGGTTGGAGGTTCACGAACCTGCTTTGAGCCCGCAAGAACGGGACACACGCGCCGCGGCCATATTGGAAGAAGTTGGGCTGGACGCCGCCAGCCGCCACCGCTATCCACACGAGTTTTCCGGCGGTCAACGCCAACGCATTTCCATTGCGCGCGCCATGATCTTGAAACCCAAGCTCGTCGTTTTGGATGAACCAACCAGCGCACTTGATATGTCGGTGCAAGCCCAAATTGTAGACTTGCTTCGCGAACTGCAGAACAAGCACGCGCTTGCCTATATTTTTATTTCCCATGATCTAAAAGTTGTCCGCGCCTTGTCTCACCACGTTATTGTTATGAAAGACGGCAAAGTCGTTGAAGAAGGGTCAGCCGACACAATATTCGATGCACCGCAAAGCGACTACACCAAGGCATTAATGGCTGCCGCCTTCGCTTTGAAAGCCGACAGCAAAAGCGTTACCGCGCATTAAGGGGAGGCAGCTATGCCGATATTCAAAGATGCCCACGGGCTTGAGATGACCGCGGAAAACGAAAACGCTGCAATCGCCTATGATGACGCCATCGAAGCCTTTTTACTGAGCGCGCAGGACATTCCCGACAAGGTCAAAGCCATGTTTGCCGCTGACCGCGAACTGCCTTTGGGGCAGGTGCTTGCCGGTAACTTCAACATTCTACGCGGTTGGCGTGTTATGATCCCGCGCGCTGTTTCAACCCATACAGCTTTGCAAGAACGGCGGCATGAGTTACTGCCGCGCGAACAGCTCCACGTGGATGCGCTGGGGCAATGGGCCTTGGGCAATGCCATTGCCGCGCTCAAACTTTGGGAAGAAATATTGCGGCAGTGGCCAACAGACATGCTGGCGCTGAAACTTGCTCAATACGGGCATTTCTACGCAGGTAACAGCAATGCCATGAAGGCGTCTGTTGATGAGGTGGCCGCAGCCTACAGTCAGGGCATGCGTCACTATCCCAGCTTTTTGGGCATACAGGCTTTTGGACACGAAGAAACCGGCAACTATCACAGCGCCGAAAAATTTGGCCGCGACGCCGTCGCACTACAACCAAAAGAAGGCTGGGCCACACACGCCGTTGCCCATGTAATGGAGATGACAGGGCGCAGTGAAGAAGGTGTTGCCTGGCTTACAGAAACAGAGCCCGGATGGGCGGGCGCAAACAATTTCCGCTACCACCTCGTTTGGCATCGCGCCTTAATGTTGCTGGATCTGGGCGATCACGACCGCGCCCTTCAGCATTTTGATACAAGCTGGGATGCTTCCTCGGAAGAATATCTGGATCATTGCAATGCTGCCTCTCTGCTTCTGCGGCTGGATATTGCCGGGGTTGAGACTGAGGGGCGCTGGCAGGCCGTGGCCGAAAAGGCCAAAACCCGTATGCGTGAACAGGTTTTGTGTTTTGCGGACTTGCATTATGTTATGGCCCTTGCCCATGGTGAAGAGCCGACGAATGTCGACACCCTTGTCGCTGCATTGCGCGAACACGCCGGTGATGGCACCAGCGACGGTGATACGGTCGCGCAATCAGGTTTGGCGCTTGCGAAGGCGATTGCGGCACATGCTGCAAGGGATTACGCCACCGCTTTGGCCCACCTTGAAGCCAGCGCCGATACCCACCACCTGATAGGCGGCAGTAACGCCCAACGCGATCTGCTGATGCTTATCGCAATGGATTGTGCCCACAACTTGCGCGACACAGAACGATTAGCCAGCTTCGTTGCCATGCGTCGTTCTCACTTCGGCTACGATGATTGGGCAAACAGGCAATATGGGGGAGCAGTATGAACAAGCTACTGATTGTCTCCGGGCCGCAACTGCCCCCGCAATGGCTCGACCAACTAATTGCAGATTTTGCAAGTGCCAACGTTACCTTGGTAACCGATCAACCAGATAACGACGTGCGCTATGCCCTTGCCTGGCGACCACCACATGGACGCCTTGCTGAATTTCCAAATTTGCAGGCTGTCTTTTCTTTTGGGGCCGGTGTTGACCACATATTCGAAGATAAAAACCTGCCGCAAGTGCCAATCATTCGCGCAGTGACCGACGATCTGGCTGAACGCATGAGCGAATATGTTGTATGGCAAGTTCTGCATCACCACCGTCGTGGACAAGATTACTCTGCCCTGCAACAACAATCACAATGGCGTCCGCTTGGAACGCCAAAAGCAGCAAATCGACGTGTCGGTATTTTGGGCTATGGCAGGCTGGGACAACATGCAGGCAAGGCACTTTTAAACCTTGGCTTCCAGATATCCGGTTGGAGCCGAAGCGAGAAATCGCCAAGCGGTGTCAGCCATTTCCATGGCGAAGCAGGATTGCCCAAATTTTTGGCTGATACAGAAATATTGGTATGCTTACTGCCATTGACCGATGCAACACGGGGCATTCTGGCAAACAGCTTGTTTGAACAACTGCCAAAAGGCGCAGCACTGGTGCATGTTGGTCGAGGCGAACATCTGAATACAGCCGATCTGCTGACGGCCCTCAACAACAAACACCTTTCCGGCGCGTCGGTTGATGTAACACCGGAAGAACCCCTGCCCGCGGACAACCCCCTTTGGGCACATCCACGCATCGTTATCACCCCTCATATTGCCTCCACAACCGATGGGAAAGCGCTAGGGGCGCAAATTGCGCTTGCCTTAAATGATTTCGAGCGCGGCGTCTTGCCGGCAAATATTGTTGATACGCTAAAAGGGTATTAGGGAAGATACGCGCATGCCGTTGACGATTGAAAAGCTTGAGCACGCCAAACAACACTTCGATGCAACGGCTGATTTGCTTTATCATGAATTTTCCAAACCATCGGGACGCTCCCTTGAAGATCGCCGCAAAATGCTCACGGCCAATTCTTCCGGGCGCAATGATTATGTAACCTATGTGGCACACAACAATGGGGTATTTCTCGGCACCGCGACCTTCGCCAAATATGATTTGGAGACACGACAGGATCTAACACCCTGGCTCGCCAGCGTGGCAACCCCCACAAAGGCAAGACGTCAAGGCATTGGCCGACAGGTCGTAGCCGCCATTGAAGCCCATGCCCGTGCCGCTGGCGTGCAAAGGCTTTACCTCTTCACGCCTGATAGAATGCGGTTCTATCATTTGATGGGATGGCGCACTGTTGAAACATTCGCTCATGAGGATGGCAAAATTCATACCATCATGCAGCTGGATTTATAGCCGCTTGATCACCGTGATTGGTCCATATTCATTTGCAGAAATACGTTTTTCTGCAACTTCCAATGGCTCTGCGGCGACCATCATATGATGTGCATTGGCATGAAGGAGATATGTGCCATCCAGCATAATGCCAACATGCCCTTGCCAGAACACAATGTCACCGCGCTGCAACTCGGCAGATCGCGCCACCGCGTGCCCCAGCGCCATCGCTTGAAGGTCTGTATCCCGCGGGGCCTCTAAGCCTGAAAACTCCAGCGCCACTTGCACAAGGCCGGAACAGTCAATACCGCGGGCAGTCTTGCCGCCCCATAAATAGGGCGCACCCAAAAATTGTTCTGCAATTGCTACCCAATCTGCCACTGGCGCCACACGTTTTAGAAGGTGCTGGGCCGGCACAAGTCCACGCCCACCAAGAAGCACAGCATAGCCCTCTTGCTCTCTCTCAACGGCCAAACGCGCACCAATCGGCAATAGCTCCACGATTTGCGAACGGATATTCGGCACGGCATAAATGTGGCTGTATTGCGCGCGCACAAGGTGGGTGATCTCCACCTCGCCGACCACCAACGCAGTTTCGGCTACCCAGCCAACATACTCATCCGTGCCGCATTGCCCCCACGCATAACCTTCAATCCGGTCATAAATGCAGAACCTCTCACCGAAGCGCAGTTCGCTTACTTGCTCCGCATCCGGCCTTGGGTCTTTGAACAACCCTGCTTGTCCGATACATAAATTTGCCGTTTCGCCTTCAACAAAGCGTGCCGCGGTAACAACCCCCTCCAGAGATTTTGCCGCTATCTCAGGCCGCCACGGGTGAATGCGCGGGTCGAGCTCATTCGCTGTTGCCATAGCGCGCTTCCAGCAAGTTAAATATGGCACGAATACCCTGGGCTTCGCCACCTTCCGGACCTGTCGATTTCGCCTTGGGTGACCACCCATAAATGTCCAGATGCAAATAGGCAGTGGCGTTTTCAACAAAGCGCTTCAAAAATAGCGCGGCCGTAATAGACCCGGCAAAACCGCCCGCCCCGGCATTGTCGATATCAGCAATATTGCTCTTAATCATATCATTATACGGAGCCCACAATGGCAATCGCCACAACGGGTCGTGCACATTTGCCGCCGCGGTAGCCAAATCAGCCGCCAACATTTCATCATCGGTATAAAAGGGTGGCAGATCCGGCCCAAGCGCAACACGCGCGGCGCCCGTCAATGTCGCCATATCGATCATCAGTTCAGGCTCTTCCTCGTCTGCCAAAGCCAGCGCATCGGCCAACACAAGGCGCCCCTCTGCATCTGTATTACCAATGGCAACGCTGATCCCCTTGCGACTTGGCAATATATCCCCGGGTCGAAAGGCATCCCGCCCCACGCCATTTTCAACGGCAGGAATAAGAACCCGTAAGCGCAAATTAAGACCAGCGGCCATAATCATCTTGGCCAGCGCCAATACATTTGCAGCCCCGCCCATATCCTTCTTCATTAAGCCCATTGCGCTTGATGGCTTTAAATCAAGCCCGCCGGTATCGAAGGTTACCCCTTTACCTACCAGCGTGACGCGCGGTGCGCTTTCATTTCCCCATGTCATATCAATCAGCCGCGGTGTTTCACCGCCTGCACGCCCAACGGCATGGATCATCGGAAAGTTTTCTTCCTCTAGGGCTGACCCTTCGATCACCCAACAAGTGGCGGAATGCTCTGCCGCCACCATTTCAACTGTTGCAGCCAATGCCGCTGGCCCCATATCGGCCGCAGGAATATTGATCATATCACGTGCCAGTGCCGACGCTGAAACAATCAATCGGGCTCTCTCAAGCAGTTCCGCGTCATCCAATACCAAACGCGGTTCATGCCCCGTAATCGTGGACTTGTAGCGATCAAATCGATATGCTCCCAAGCCAAAGGCAATTACGGCGGGCTCCAGCCAGCCAACCGGAGCAAGCTCAGCATTTTCAAGCCACAGTGGTGTGTCCGTATTGGCCTTACGTGCAAGATGTCCAAACAGCATGGGGTCCGGTGTTTCATCAGACCGGCCCAGTCCAAAAGCATAGCCGCGAACACCACCGGTTTCCCAATTGGGCAATGCCAGAACAGTCCCTACCAAACCTGTAAATTCTTGCGCCTTGGCCCATTCTATATCGGGCCCAGTCAACAACTGCTCCCAACTGTCTGCATATACCAGCACAACGCCAAGGGCTTCTTTTGCTTCGTCCGAGCCTTTTGCCAGAAAGGGGTCAAACTCTTCGATAATGGGCCGCATACTCACCAATCCTTGTTATTTCAATGCCAATCATAGCTGAGCCCCCCATCAAATGACAGATCACGACTGTGGAGGCTGCATGGCTATTGAGCACCCGCCCCCGAAGACACAGCCGCTAAATCCGCCAATCCATGTTGCTCATAATAACGGTAAGCGCCGGGATGCACCCATATGGCACCAGCGGGCAATGCACGTTGCAAATCGAAGGAACCATATGCCAATTGGGCAATGTCCATAAATTGACGATTACCTTGGTGCCAAAGTGCCCATGTTGCCTGAAAGACGAGGCCATCATCAACTTTACGGTTAACTATCCATTGCGCAGAAACCGCAAGTGTCGGCAACGCATGCGAGTTATTGTAGGTCGCCACCTCAATCTGATCAGTCCGATAATAGGGACGCCCTTCCCCCATTATCGCAACAGCCGCAGGATCAAAAGGCACCAATCTGCCAACCCCTTCTGCCAAGAGTTCCTTGACGATCGGAGACGGTACCGGCGCAGAAATAATCAACGCATCAATAATGCCGGCCTTTAATAAGTCAGCCGCATGACCCGACCCAGACATTGAACGTTTGATATCGCGCTTGCGCACACCATGCGCAGCCAATAGCCGTTCCGCACCAATACGCGTGGCAGACCCTTCCGCACCGACAGCGACTTTCAACCCTTTAAGATCCCGCACCGATTTGACACTTGATGCATTGGCCACCACCAAATGATACCGCTCATCGTAAAGCGATGCGACCAGACGGAGATTACGAAAGGGCTTACGGCCAAAAAATGCTTCCTCGGCATGAAAGGCCCAGTGCGCAATATCGGCCCGCACCAGCGCTGATTCAATGCGCCCCTCTTCCACCGCCTCAATATTGGCCAACACACTGTTTGCGCTTTGGGCAATCGCAATCAACCCCGGCACACCACACCGCCCACCATCATCACATGGCGGCGCCCCCGGCGGCTGGCTGATCGAAGATGCAATGATTTCAGCCGCGCGAAAGACGGAATCCCCGGCAGAGCCTGTTGCAATGCGCAAATAGGTTACCCGGTCATATGCAATAGCGACCGCCGCCATAGCGGCAGAGGCAAAAATGCCAATAGCAATTAGTCGTAGAGGTTTCATGGGGCAAGTCTAACGCCAAACCGGCTACTACTAAAGCAAGATAATTTTTACGACTACGGTTGATCGCCCAGAAAGAGGCCCCCGGTCAGATCATCAATGGCCTGCCCGAATGGATCAAACCCACCACCACCGCCGGGCAACCCATTTATCATATCCTGTGTGGGATCGATCGGACTAAATGGAGAGTTTCCGGCCCCGCTGTCGTCGATCTCTGCCGCCTCGACACCTTCGAGAGATGGGTCGTCTTCGCCCGTCTCATCTTCATCGACGACTTCATCACATCCGGCAAGCCGCTGTAGTTCTGCTGTGAATTGTTGGCACAGCTCACTACCTGTCGGCTCCCCCATCTCTTCACCTAGGCTCTCAAGATCGTATTCCGGCACGGCCGGTTGCGCAGACGCGAGGCCAGGCAGGCAGCTGAAAGCAACAGCCAATACTACAAGCCCCACAATGCGCGTCGTCAATTTCATTTAAATCCCAATCATCCTCCAAATCGGAACCCCATCTTTCTCGCGCGTTTCAACACAGATGACAAGGCTCATGGAACTGTTATCATTAACTTATCATATTTTGAGGAACCGCAGCTTTATGAAAATGCCTATTCTTGTGCGCCTGCTGGAAGCGATGCCTGGCCATTTTGTACTAAAATGCGCCCTGCTTTTCATCATAGGGGCCGCCCCTGTTTTAGTAGGTTCCCTATTTTGGGGTGAACTGTCCCGCGATTACGACATCGCGCCAGATGACATATACGGCATGCTCATCATGTCCATGCTGCTAACGGTTTTGCTTGTTTACGCCGTAGGCTCATACGCTGCCCTGCTGCGTCGCGCCGGGGGCAAACTGGACGACGGCGCAACAGGTGAAATTCTGGCAGGAATTGTCGGCATCCTCATTTCGCTCGCTGCCCCTTTTCTTGAGGCTTCCGAAGTAGGTTGGAGCCCCTATGACATTTCTGCATGGCATTGGGAAAGCGGTCACCACCGAATATTGGTCCCGATAATTGGCTGGCATCTTGCGCGCGGCTCCTATTTCATGGTCACCGAAGCCCGCAAAATATCAAAGCGCATATTGGCAGAAGCATCGTTTGACTTGTTCGATCCTGTTCCCCTGCAAGCATCTGTAAGACAGGGATTGTTGAATGTGGCCATCATCGCTGGCTTTGCAGCAATGTTGTCGCCCTTTTTGATTGACCCGCGTTACTACGGCATGGTGGGCACCATGGCCCCCATAACGTTGATTATTGCGTCCATTGGCTTCATTTTGCCTGCCTTTGGTGTAGCCCGCCGCATAAGAACGGAAAAAGAAACCGCCCTTGCGCAACTGGCACCGGAAATCGCTACACGCCGAAAGACGCTCTCAAGGCTTCAGGCAGGCGCGCCCCAGTGGCCGCAATTTGCGCAGGAGTTGGAAAGTCTAATCGCCTATCGCAAACGGATAGAGGCTGTGCGCGAATGGCCGTTTGATCGCTCCGCCTTTTCCCGTCTTGGCCTCTATATGCTGATCCCCGTCGCCTCATGGGTGGGGGCAGCCTTGGTTGAACAAATTGTGGAAAGCGTTCTGTAACTATGAGCTCCGCTGAACGCATCATCGTTTTAGGTTGCTCGGGAGCTGGCAAATCCACCTTCACCCGTATGGCCGCCAAAGCTCTTGACCTTCCGGCAGTTCACCTTGACCAACTCTTTTGGCAGCCCGGCTGGGTAGAGGGCGATTTAGACGCTTTCACCACTGAGGTGGCTGGGATCGCCCAACAAGAAAAATGGATCGTCGATGGCGGCTATTCAATCACGTGGCCACACACTATGCCGCGCGCCCATGCGATTGTGTATCTGGATCTGCCGCGCTGGAAATGTATGTTAGGCGTCATAAAACGCATCTTCACGACCTATGGCAAGGTGCGCCCCGATTCTGCACCCGGCTGCCCTGAACGCTTTGACCTCGAATTCCTACTCTATGTCTGGACTTGGAAGAAAAAAGTGCGCCCACGCATGCTGCGCGCCATCGCCGAGCGGCCTCCTGGCTGCGCGCTCTATACAGTTTATAGGCGCCGTGACATGAAAAAGATCGTCGGCGCCTTACAAGTGATTGATCCTTTCACGCCGCACCGATAAAGTCCCCACAATGAAAATTGGAGGGACGCATGGCGACAATTGCCACCACAGATATTTGCGATGATCATGGCGACGAAGCCCGGGTGCTAGATGACATCTTCCCAATTTCGCTGGGCAAGCGCACAAGTTTTCATGGTGAAGTGCGCACCCTCAAAACATTCGAAGACAACACCAAAGTGCGCGAATCTGTAGAAACCGATGGCCAGGGCCGCGTACTCGTTGTTGACGGTGGCGGTTCTCGCCGTTGTGCTTTGTTCGGCGGCAACCTGGCTGTGCTGGCCGCCAAGAACAACTGGGCGGGCATTGTCATCTATGGTTGCGCCCGTGATGGCGATGAAATAGACGCCGAAGATATTGGCCTCAAAGCCATTGGCCATTGCCCCCGTAAAAGCGTAAAACAGAATTTCGGCACTTATGATGTGCCTGTTACCTTCGCCGGACAGACAATCAATTCCGGCGATTATATTTATGCCGACCGCGATGGTGTGGTCGTCTCAACAAGCCCCCTCCACAAAGGATAACTCATGAGTTTCGAAAAAGGTCTGTGCATCGTCACCGGTGTTGGCCCCGGTACGGGGGCGGCCCTTGCGCGGCGCTACGCACAAGGGGGGTATCGTGTCGCCATGATGGCCCGGGTGAAAGAACGCCTGGATGAGCTTGAGAAGGAGATTGACGGATCTATCCCCTGCCTCGTTGATGTCGCTGATGAAACAGCGCTAGACAAATGTATGGCTGACCTCGTGGCAGAACACGGCCCCGTGCGTGCCTTGGTTCACAATGCCGTTGCTTCCACCCGCGGTGATTTTACCAAAATCACGCCGGAAGATCTGCGCCGCAACATGGAAGTAAATGTGATAGCCCTGTTGCGTATGGTGCAAGCCGTTGCGCCAGCCATGGAAGAGGCAGGCTCCGGCTCCATCGTCGCCACTGGCAACACGTCCGCTTATCGCGGCAAGGAGTTCTTCGCCGGGCTTGCCCCCACCAAGGCAGCCCAACGCATTTTGCTTGAAACCATGGCCCGCAAACTTGGCCCCAAAGGTATTCATGTTGCATTCGTTGCAATCGACGCTGCCATTGATGTGCCGTGGACGCGCGAAATGCTGCCCGATGCGCCGGATGAATTCTTCTGCCAACCCAGAGACATCGCAGAAGAATGCTACCGCATTGCGCATCAAGCGCGCTCCGCCTGGACATTCGACACCATGATCCGGCCACATGTTGAAAACTGGTAAGCACTTTTGAGCAAGCGCGACGCCGGCACCCATTGCCTAACACATGGCCCCATGCTTCATGGGGCCATACTTTTATTCAATCGAAAGCGAACACCGTGACAGATTTTGATCGCACCCAATTGGCAAATGCCTTAAACGAAATCGCCATTCAGGCAGGCACCAAAATCATGGAAATCTATGATCGCGGTGCAGAGGTGCGTGAGAAATCTGACAAATCTCCCGTCACAGATGCCGATGAAGCGGGCGAAGAGATTATTTTGGCCGGGCTGGCAAAGGTCGCCCCAAGCATCCCGGTAGTAGCCGAAGAAAGCGCCGCCGCTGGCAACATCCCTGATGTCGGTGATTGCTTCGTCTTGGTCGACCCGCTGGATGGCACCAAGGAATTCATCAACCGCAATGGGGAGTTTACCGTCAATATTGCGTTGATCGAACATGGCGTGCCAACGCTTGGCGTCGTATACGCCCCCGCCAAAAAGCGCCTCTTTGCCGTAAACGGTGATGGCACAGCAATGGAAGCCGTGGTTGACTGTCAGGCTGATAATAAATCCCTCAGCAATATGCGCGCGATCACGGTGAACCAATCGGCTGATGCCGAGGGCTTGATCGTCGTCGCCAGTCGCTCCCACCGAGATAAAAAAACAGACGAACTGTTGGCTGCCTACAAGGTGAAAGATATGGTCGCCGCAGGCTCATCCCTCAAATTTTGCCTGGTCGCAACAGGAGAAGCCGACCTCTACCCCCGCCATGGCCGCACCATGGAATGGGATACCGCCGCCGGTGATGCCGTATTGCGTGCTGCAGGCGGCACCATGACCAAGATGGATGGCAGTCCCTTTACCTATGGCAAGCCACAATTTGAGAACCCGTTTTTCATCGCTCGCGGCCCAAGCGAAGACTGATCAAAAATCTATCCAGCCCGCCACTTTGGCAAACACCGCCAAACCGAACACAAAGATCAATACACCCGAACCATGATGGATATGAGCCAGCCGACGATCATCCGGGCCAAGTTTTATCAGGCTGGCGAGGGACGTAACCCCCAGCCACCACAAGGTTGATCCAAGCCAAACGCCGAATACCAGAACGGCAGCATAAAGATATCCACCGCGCGCCTGCGCTGCCCCATCTACCAAGCCGCCCGCACCTGCCATTATCGCGATAAAACCCAGCAAGGTTGCAGGATTAGTGATTGTCAGCAAGTAGGTTGCTCCCAAACCATGCACGGTATCCATCCTAGTTTCCGCACGCGCAGCATGTTCCGGCTCTGTTAAAAAGGTACGCAACCCCATAACGATCAACACAGTGCCGCCAACAACTTGCAGCGGTGTCGTATAGGCTTCCACCAAGGAAGAAATAGCCGTCAGCCCAAAGGCTGCCACGATCGCGAATGTGCCATCGCCAACCGCAGCACCCTGCCCCACCAAAAAACCATTCCACCGCCCAATGGTAACGGTTCGCTGAATACATATCAGGTTAACCGGCCCGATAGGGGCCGCCACCAGAAAGCCGATCACAACACCGCGCAGAACCGCACCCGCCAGATCAAGCCATTCCATTTGTTTTGGCCCCGCCGCGCGTTACGCGACTTTCACGACCATGCGCCCGCGCACCTGCCCTGCCAGAATATCCGGTGCTTTGGAGATCACGTCTTCCAATGCAACTTCTTGTGTAAGTTTCGCCAGCGCTGCCGGATCAAGGTCTTTCGCCAGGCGCGCCCAGGCCCGCTCACGTGCTGCGCGTGGTGCCATGACCGAATCCACCCCTGCCAGGGTCACCCCGCGCAAAATGAAGGGCATAACGGTTGATGGTAAATCCATGCCCTGCGCCAAACCGCAGGCAGCCACCGTGCCGCCATATTTGGTGGCGGCAATGGCGTTCGCCAATGTCTGTGAGCCAACGCTGTCCACAACACCGGCCCAGCGTTCCTTCGCCAAAGGACGACCTTTTTCCGACAATTCGCTGCGATCAATAATTTCTGATGCGCCAAGGCCCTTCAGATAATCAGCCTCTTCGGCGCGCCCGGTAGAGGCAATAACTTCATAGCCCAGCTTGGCCAACAACGTGATAGCGACGGAGCCAACGCCACCAGCCGCACCTGTTACCAAGACAGGGCCGCTGTCAGGCGTTACGCCACCGTCTTCCAACGCCAACACACACAACATGGCCGTGTAGCCCGCAGTGCCAATCGCCATCGTATCACGGGCTGTGAACGGGGCCGGAATGGGGATAAGGGGTTCGGCAGGCACACGCGCTTGGGTGGCATAACCGCCATTGCGGCTTTCAGATAGGCCATAGCCGTTGAGCAACACCGCATCACCTTCTTTGAAGCGCGCATCCTCCGATGATTTCACCGTGCCTGCCAAATCAATGCCCAGCACCAAGGGGTAAGAGCGCACGATGGGCGAAGCGCCCGTCATTGCCAGCCCGTCCTTGAAGTTCAAGGTTGAATACTCAACTGCAACCACTACTTCGCCTTCACCGCGCGGGGCGTCCAATTCTGTCAGTTCAACCTTTTGGCCGTCATCTGTTTTTTCCGCAACAATGGCTTTGATGCTCATCTCTCTAGATCCTCTAAATGGTGTTAAATTGTTTCTTGGAACCGCACGGGTTGACCCGCCGCTTGATCGGTGATTTCGCCATCACGCATGGCAAAGTGTCCACGCACAATGGTTGCCATGGGCCAGCCCTTGGCTTCAAAACCTTCAAAGGGTGTCCAGCCGCAACGACTTTCAATCCAGTCTGTCGTGATGGTGCGTTTCGCCTTCAAGTCCACCACGGTAAAATCAGCGTCATAGCCAATCGCCAAACGGCCCTTGCCTGCTATCCCAAAAATGCGGTTCGCCCCATGGGCCGTAAGGTCCACAAAGCGCTCAAGCGTTAGCCGCCCCTCGGCAACATGGGTCAACATCAAAGGCACCAGCGTTTGCACACCGGGCATGCCAGAGGGCGAGCCGGGATAATCCCGTGCTTTTTCTTCCTTGGTATGCGGCGCGTGGTCTGAGCCGATTACGTCCACAACCCCGTCACGCACCGCTTGCCACAAGGCCGCTTGGTGATGGGCCTCACGGATCGGTGGGTTCATCTGCGCGTATGATCCAAGGCGTTCATAGCAATCCGGCGCGCTGAGCGTTAGATGCTGCGGCGTCACCTCCATAGTCGAAACATCTTTCGCTGCCGCCAACAGCGGCACTTCATCGGCGGTTGTCACATGCAGCACATGAACCCGACGGCCTACTTCGCGGGCCAGTTTCAGCACCCGGCGCGTGGCTTTCGCGGCCGTTTCCACATCCCGCCAGTTGGAATGGTCTGCTACATTGCCTGATCTGGTGATCGGTTCCCGCTCGATCAAACGATCTTCGTCTTCGGCGTGGATAGACATGCGGCGGCGGCCATTGCGCATTACCTCCCGCACCGTGTCGTCATCTGCCACCAATAGGGTGCCGGTAGAAGACCCCATAAACAGCTTCACGCCACACACGCCTTCAAGCCGTTCCAGCTTGGGCAGTTCGGTCACATTTTCCGCCGTTGCCCCCGCAAAAAAGGCAAAATCGCATGGCATACGATTACGCCCGCGGGCAACCTTGTCTGCCAATGCTTCAACCGTCGTTGTCGAAGGATTGGTGTTGGGCATTTCAAAAACTGCGGTGACACCACCGGCGACGGCGGCACGTCCGCCGGATTCCAAATCTTCTTTGTGCTCAAGGCCCGGTTCGCGAAAATGCACTTGCGTATCGATCACCCCGGGCAACACATGCAACCCCTTGGCGTCATACACTTCATCTGCCTGCGCGGCATCCAAATCCGCAATCGCCGCGATTTTCCCAGCCCGCACGCCCACATCGATTTCACCGATGCCAGAGGGGGTGGCGACGGTGCCGCCTTTCAAAATTAGGTCAAATGTTTCTGAATTGCTCATGAGACTACCCTACTCCAATTCTGCCGCGCCCAACAGGCCGCATTCCTGCGCTAAATCAACCGTCGCGGCCAAAACCATTTCAGTCGTTATGTCTTCCATATAGCAAAGATGCGGCCCATGGCTGACATAGTCAGGCGCGCCGGTTATCTCCGCATAGGCTTTGCCGCGCACAACCCGATGTGGCACTCCGAAGGGACCATAGATTGCCTCATTCGACGGTCCAAACAGCGCAACCGTTGGCAAGCGAGCCGCGCAGGCCATATGCATCAAGCCCGAATCATTGCCGATGAAGAAGCGCGCGCGGGTCAGCGCCGCAAAGGTTTCGCGCGGGGTGAGCTTGCCTACCAGATCAACCGCGTTGTCTCCCAAGGCTTTCAACACCGGCGCGGCCCGGTCTTCCTCACCCGGCCCGCCCAGCACCAAAACCCTGTGCCCTGCAAAAGGCCCATCCGGCGCGATTAATCGGTGGGCCAGCACCGCGAAGCGCTCCCCCGGCCATTGCTTGCCATGCCAATTTGCGGTCGGCCCGATAGCGATCAAGGGTGCGGACGGAAACTCTTTGGACACGTTCTCAACCAATGCCGCGCTCGCCCAAGCTGTTGCAGGTTGGGGCATTACCCCAAATAAA
The DNA here is from genome assembly GCA_049609145.1 of Alphaproteobacteria bacterium. Lineage (GTDB taxonomy): Bacteria > Pseudomonadota > Alphaproteobacteria > SPJN01 > SPJN01 > JBMYYF01. The sequence continues at coordinate 98,020 of JBMYYF010000007.1, read as the reverse complement.
TCAGCCACTTGTGCGGCTTTGTGAATGTTGTCATCGGTGCCTTTAAACACCTTGCGATGCTTCGCCCACAGCGTGTAGGCAATCGCAGACGAGCGCAGATCAACCACATATTCCCATCGGGTTTTTACTGCCAGCCACCACAATTCCCGCCAATGCTTGGCACGCGGCCCCTTGCGCATGACATGCACATGAACCACGCCCGGTGCATCGCGATAAAGTTCTGCCGCAACCGGGCCGCAAGCAACCGTAATCCGGGCATTTGGTACCGTTTTTGCCAGATGATCCAACAAACCATTGGACAGCAGGGCATCGCCCAAACGGCTCCAGGTAATAAACAGAATGTTGCCCTTGGCCATTTGTGCCCCGCTTTGTGATCTGTCTTTCATAGCCTTCAATTGTCGGGCTTGCAATTGGCGGCGGAGCATCGCTAAATCCCTACAACAATTGAGGATTTTATGACCCATTCAGCCAGACTAACCAGCCGCGGTGTGATCGAGATCGGCGGCGCAGATGCGCGCGAGTTGCTGCAATCGCTGCTGACCCAAGACCTTGACCAATTGGCTGAGGGGGCTGCGCAATATTCCGCCCTGCTCACCCCGCAAGGCAAATATTTGTTCGACTTTATCGTTATAAATCAGAAGGATACGATCCTTCTTGAATGTGATTACGCGCGCTTGGGCGACCTTATCAAGCGGCTCACCATGTACAAATTGCGCGCCGATATGACCCTGCAAGATGTGAGCGACAGCCATCCTGTGACGGCACATTGGGATGGACCTGCGCCGGAGGGTGCCATTCCCGATCCCCGCGATCCGCGCCTTGGTGCCAAAACCTATTGGAATTGTGAGACAAATACCGATGAAGCCGCATGGCACACCCACCGAATCGCCCTTACCGTGCCGCAAGGCCCGCCGGATGTAGAGGTCGACAAAACCTTCTGGCTGGAGTGTGAAGCCGAACGCCTAAACGGGGTCGCCTTTCAGAAAGGGTGCTTCATCGGGCAGGAACAAACCAGCCGCATGAAGCGCCGCGGCACTGTAAAAAAAGGCTTTGTCACGCTTGAGGGCGATGCGAAAGAAGGCGCACAACTGCTTGCAAACAATAAGGAAATTGGGCGCATAGGCTCCACCGCCCCCGGCTTGGCGCTGGGCTTTGTGCGGCTTGAAAAACTGGCAGCGGCACTGGCCGAAGGTGCCACGTTCACCACCGAAGACGGGGCAAAAGTAACCGTGAAGGAGCCGAAAAATGGCTGAGCGCTGCCCTTGGTGCGAGACCGCCGGCGCGCAGGACACCGATCTCTACATCACCTATCACGACACTGAATGGGGCGTGCCGGAATGGGACAGCGAAGCCCTGTTTGAAAAGCTGTTGCTGGATGGGTTCCAAGCGGGTTTGTCGTGGATAACGATATTAAAAAAGCGTAATAACTTTCGGAAATCATTCGATAATTTCGATCCCCAGAAAATGGCCCGCTACACTGAAAAGCGCCGCGAAAAGCTGATGCAAGATACCGGCATTGTGCGCAATCGCCTGAAGATCGAAGCGGCCACCACCAATGCCCAAGCCTATTTGAAACTGCAAGAAACCGCCGATTTCAGCGACTATTTATGGAACTTTGTGGATGGCGCACCGATCCAAAATAAGTTCAAGACCATGAAGGCCGTGCCGGCGGAGACACCGCTCTCAAAAACCATTTCTAAAGACTTGAAACAAAAGGGCTTTCGCTTTGTTGGCCCCACGATTGTTTATGCCTTTATGCAGGCGGTGGGCATGGTGAACGATCACATCACCCCCTGTTTTCGGCATCAAGAGGTCGCTAAGCTGACGCAAAAAACAGGCCAAAAAAACTGAAGTAGGAATTCAAAACAATGTCAGTTTTAGTCGAAAACATGAGTTTCATTCTCTATGTCTGCGGCGCGGCAACCATGAGCACTCTTTTGGGTGTCATCCGCACCGAAAATGCATTTCGCGACCTGTTCGGACGTGACCTGACAGACGATCGTGAACGCCTGCTGTTTCGTCATTGGAGCTACGTCATTGCCCTTGCCGGGGCATTGCTGATCTGGGCTGGGGCCGTGCCGGAGTATCGCGTGCCGATCCTCACATTCGCAATTTTTGGCAAAGGCGGCGTGATTTTGATGATGCTGAAAGATTGGGCCATTTACAAAAACACCCAAGGCAAAATCATCGTGCTGGGCGACAGTGTGATGGTGCTGCTGTTCATCACCTATCTGGTAGCGGCATGAGCTTTACCCTGCACACCCAGTTAGAGGCCGACAGCCTGCCCATTTGCGCCCTGCCCCTGTGCGACATTCGCCTGATCAATGACAGCCGCTACCCATGGGTGCTGGCCGTGCCGCGCCTTGAAGACGCGAGTGACTGGCAGGATTTGGCAGATGATGATGCCGCGCAACTCCACACCGAGGTGATGAAGGTAGCCCGCGCCCTTAAAGCCATCATCCAACCGCGCAAGATGAACATCGCCTCCCTTGGTAATATGGTGCCACAATTGCATGTGCATATCGTGGCCCGCTTTGAAGAAGATGCCGCTTGGCCCGGCCCTATTTGGGGTGTGGGACAAGCCGTGCCCTATACTGCCCCGCCACCGCTTATTTCCGCGCTGCAAGAAAGGCTGATGCCATGAGCGAAATTATTGTTGCCCCGCTCACCCATGTGGAACCGGTGGCATTGGCGGACAGACCATCCTACATCATCTCTGTTATCGGGGCAGACTATATGCCCGATACGCCGCCGGGCTATGACCCTGCGCGCCACATAAAACTGGCGATGCACGATATTGTTGAGCAAGAGTTCGACATGGTGCCGCCAGCGCGCCAAGATGCCGAACGCATCATAGAGGTGGCCTTAAGCTGGGATCGCGCCGCCCCGCTGCTGGTGCATTGCTGGGCAGGGGTATCCCGATCAGGCGCTGCCGCCTTGATGACATTGGCGGCGCTAAACCCCGGCCGTGAGCAGGAGGCCGCGCAACTGATGCGCGCCCGGTCAAGCTGGGCGATGCCCAACCCCTTGATGATTGAACATGCCGATGATTTGCTGAACTGTAGTGGTCGCTTGATTGGCGCAGCAAATGGCATGAGCCCCGCCAATCTGGCCGCGCAGGGCGAGCCCTATCGCCTGCCCGCTATTCTGGATTAGAGGAGAAGGTAAATGAGTGATCTACACGACAAACGCTTCCCCAATGAAAGCGCTGCCTATCGTAACGCGCGCGCTGATCTGCTGACCCAAGAACTAGAGCTGCGCCGCACTACTGAAAAGCTGGCCGCTGCACGACGCGCCCTGCCCCGCGGCGGTGCGTTGAAAGAAGACTACGTGTTTGAGGGACCGAACGGCCAGATCAAATTTTCTGACCTATTTGAAGACGGCAAGAAAGACCTGCTGCTTTACAGCTTCATGTTTAACCCGGCGCACGAACGGCCCTGCCCGGCCTGCACATCCTGCATGGATGCGGTAGATGGCAATGCGCGTTATGTGAACGAGCGGGCGAATTTCTGGATTGCCGCGAAAGCCCCCTTACCCAAGATGGATGCGCTGGCCAAAGAACGTGGCTGGCGGCATTTGTGTTATCTGTCATCCAACGCCAATAGCTATAACGCTGACTATTTTGGCGAAACCGCCGAAGGTGCCCAGCAACCCATGCTGAATGTGTTTGAAAAAACCGCCGAAGGCATTTTCCATGTTTGGGGATCAGAGCTGCTTTATGCGCCCGATGACCCCGGCCAACACAGCCGCCATATAGATATGATGTGGCCCTTGTGGAACATGCTGGACCAAACGCGCAGTGGCCGCGGCGACTTTTTTCCAAGCGCGGTGTTTTAGGAAAACCTGCAAGAAAAACGGCGCGGAATAAGGCCGCGCCGCGTGATCTCAACTTCATTTCCTGTTTTGGCGATTGCTAGGGTTTCGCCTGACACGTGCCAATGCCTTGCTCCTCCACACTGATTTCGCCTGAGCATTTGCCGCTTTTCTTCAATGCAATGCAGTCACCCACACCATCACAGGAACATTTGGGCACAATATCGCTGCCATAGGTGCATTTATAATCAGTGCCGCCATCATTGTTGCTTTTGATTTTGGCCATGTCCGATTTTGAATTGCCCGGTTTTGGATTCCCCGAGTTATCATGTTGGCCGGGCGGCACAATAATCGGCACACTCGCGGTCCCTTCCGGGCTACCGGCACTCGTCTGCTTTTCCGGGGCCTGAACAATCGACAAATGAGAACTATCAGAGCCCCCCTTGCCTTTTTTCCTTTCCCCCGCCTGATTTTCCGCACCGGGATCGCCGCCCGCGGGTTGGTTGTCGCGCGGCACCCTCGTGGCTGTTGTGATAGACAAGCCTGACCTTCCCGCAGCACCTTCACCAGCCTTCTTGTCATTGGCCTGATTATCATCTGCCGCTTTTTCCGCGGCGGCTGGTTGCGCACGCTCTTGCGCGAACGCCATATGAGTTGGCATGGCCAAGCCAAAACCGATGACCAAGGCCACTATAAGAGGTTTGAAACGCATATTCGTTACTCCTTTCATCGGTCTAATTATCCCACTTGCAAGAACCCTGACCGTCATCATTTGGGTTTTCACTGACATCGCCCTTGCATTTGCCCGATGCCTGCAAATCCAGACAATCCAGAATGCCGTCACAGGAACAGGTGCCCTTTTGGCTGTCGCACTCATACGCGTTGCCACCACCGCTATTGGCTTTCAGCTTGGCAGGGGCTTGCGGTTTGGGGCGGGCGCTGCTTTTGGCGGTGCATTCACCCTTGCCGCCGCCCAGATCCTTGATTTCGCCCTTACAGTGATTGGCCTTACTTAGATTGATGCAATCAACAACCGAGTTGCAGTTGCATTTATCAACCTTGCTTTCGCCATAGGTACAATCATATCGCGTGCCGCCGGGATTGGTGGGTGCGCGATTGGCCTGCATTGCTGCCATTGGCGCTTTGGAGATGGCAGGAGCCTCGCGATGATCGGCGGCGGTCGCAACATTCGTGAACATTGCGCATAGAACGAGGGCGATGGCCGCAGACAGTACTTTGAAATTGCGTTTCATGTTTGGTCCTTTCAAGTGGCTCTATTCATCCCAGGCGCATTTGCCAGAGCTTGGGTCATCCGGGCTTTCCAAGCTGACATCGCCTTTGCACTTGCCCGACTTTGACAGTTTCAGGCAATCAGCCACCCCGTCACAAACGCATTCCGGCGGCAGGGTTTGGCCGTTCCATTGCTGCTCACCAAAGCACTTGTAACCCGTATCGCCGCCGCCCACTTTGACAATACGCTTGGGGCCGGATTGAGGAGCGGGTTTTGTTTTGAAGCCGGAATCAAACTCAAACGTGCCTTCACCACCGGCGGGCGGGGCACCTTTCAAGGTCGTGTTGCCCGGTTCGGCTGGCTTGGGGCCGGGATCAACCGGGATAGGGGCTGGCTTGTCCGGCCCGGTATGACCACCGCCCGGTTTTGGTTCAGGTTTTGGCTTTGGCTTTGGCTTTGGATCGGGGCGCGGGCGATCCGGTGCCTCACCTTTTGTGGGGGTGGTTACAGAAGATTGCTTGGTGGGTGGAAACTTTTCCTTCGGCCCGCCAGTGTTTCGCGCACCGTCATTTTCTTCCGGGGCAGTCGCGGTTGATTCACCCTTCACGCCTTTCATCTTAACAAAGGCAGAACGAGGGTCGGGTTTGCTGCCGTCCTTCAACAGAATGTGTTCTTTGGTTTGACCTTGGGTTGCGCCATCATCATCGGGCACATCTGCGCGGGTTTGCGCCAAACCAACACTGGTTATTGTCATACTGGCGGCGATCAGGCCTGCCATAATTAGTGATCGGTGTTTCATCATCACTCCTTCCGCATCTTTGTGCGTTTCTGTTCAGCCCATGTGGAAGCATGACAGAGATTGAAGGGTCGCCAAACCGAATTACCCCTTGAACAGGCATGAATGTGATGAATGCTACTGAACGCGCCGCAAAACTGCGGGGCAGTTCCGCATTTGGACCTTAATCTTGATTTAGGTGCAGCGCAGCAAATTAGTCTTCGGTGGTGGGCTTCCACTTGCTGCGAATGTAGTCGCTCAATGTATTGCCTTGCAGTTCCAGCTTGTCGAGATCAGCGGCGAGCTGATCGAAGTCGAAATCAGGGCTATCGAACACATTGGCGCGGGTGCCCATGGGGCGTTCCGGGTCTAACATTTTCACCACCTTGGCAGGATTGCCCGCCACAATGGCGTAATCAGGCACATCCTTGGTGACGACCGCCTTGGCGGCCACAATAGCATGCCGCCCAACGGTGACGCCCTTCAGCACTGTCGCACTGTCGCCGATCCAGCAATTTTCCTTCAAGAGCACGGGCTTGGCATCCCCGATGGGGAGTTCACGGTCATACAGGCCATGCCAATCGGCATCTGTCACATAGGTGTTGGCGGCGAACATCACATTATCTTCAATGGTGATGGACAAGCCCGCCGTGACCCGCGTGCCGGGCGAAAACAGAACATTATCCCCGATGGTGAGATGCGGATCAGGTGCGCCGCCATTATTTGACGGCCACACTGAAATGCGGATGGGGTTATCGGGCATGGCGATGGCATAGAGCGCATCCCCCGCCGTGATGTTGCGGCCTGACGGTTCGAAATAACGCGCATTGATGATGTAACGGCGCGGCCCGATCTTGTCGAAGCGCGGCACGATAAAGCGCGTGACGTACCAATCGTTCAACTTGCTTTCGATACGTTTCCACCAAAGGGGCCTGTGATCACGACGCATGAAACTTCCTTAATCTGACTCGCGCCGCAGCTTAGCGAATAATGCCCTTATCAGAAAGCGGAATGCGCGCTAGGCTTTGCCCAGCATAAGGGGCAATTGTCATGTTGAAGAAAATCGGAATAACACTTGGGCTGATTGTGGTGGCACTGGCCGCTTTCTATGTGGCATCGGTGCAAGGTTGGTTTGGCAAACATTTGGGGCCGGGCGAGATTACCGCCACCTCACGCCCCATTGTCGCAACACCGACATCGCAAGACAAACAAATATTGTTCGGTGATTTGCATGTTCACACCACCTTCTCTACCGACGCGTTTGCCGGCTCCCTGCCCATGCTGGGCGGTGAAGGGGCGCACCCCCCTGCCGATGCGTGCGACTTTGCGCGTTTTTGTTCGGCGCTTGATTTTTGGTCGATCAATGATCACGCCGAAAACCTGCCGCACCAAAACTGGACGGAGATTGTAGACACAATCCGCCAATGCAACGCAGCCGCGGGTGATCCCGCAAACCCCGACACGGTGGCTTATCTGGGCTGGGAATGGACGCAAGTGGGCACCGACCCCACTCAACATTATGGCCACAAAAATGTGGTGCTGCGCGATTTGGCTGACGACAAAATTCCGGCACGGCCCATCGCGTCTGCCGGGGCAACGGCGGGTGCCCTATCTGCCCCGCCCTTTGTTTCCGTGCTGGCAGTGGCACTGGGGCGCGAGCAAGCCTATTACGACGCCACGAAATTTTTGGCGGAGCGGCGCAACCTTACCCGCTGTAATGAAAACCTGCCGGTGCGCGACATGGCCGCCGATTGTTATGAAGACGCCGCCACCCCCGCCGACCTTTATGCAAAGCTGAGTGAATGGGGCCATGAAAGCATCGTCATTCCCCATGGCACGACATGGGGGTTTTACACGCCGCCCAGTTCATCCTGGGACAAGCAGCTTAAAGGCGCGATGCACGACCCCAAACGCCAAACCATGGTTGAGCTTTATTCCGGTCACGGCAATTCGGAAGAATATCGTGCGTGGCGCGCCGTTGAAATGGCCGACCCGAACGACCCGCTGTCTGGCCAATGCCCTGCCCCCACCGAAGGCTATTTGAACAAATGTTGGCGCGCGGGTGAGATTATTCGCGCCCGCTGCCTTGAGGTGGGCGAAAGCGACGAAGAATGCGAAGCCCGCGCCGTTGAAGCCCGTGCCAATGCGGCGCGCATTTTAACCGCAGGCCACATGGCCGTGCCCGGTGCCACCATCGATGATTGGCTGGATGCAGGCCAGTGCAAGGATTGCTTCCAGCCTTCCTACAATTACCGTCCGGCCAGTTCGGTGCAATATATGATGGCGATCTCCAACTTTGATGAGATGGATGAAAACGGCAAGCCAAGGCGTTTTCGCTTTGGGTTTATGGGATCATCCGACAATCATACGGCGCGGCCCGGCACTGGATATAAAGAGGTGAACCGCAAGAACTTTATTGATGGCTTTGGTGCCGACAATGAAGAGGTGGCCAATGCCTTCCGCGGCGATACCACAGAAAAGCCCGCCCGCTCGCGCCGCTTTGAAAGTGTGCAGGAGGTGTTTGATACCGCCACCAACACCTTCCAAATTGTAGAAACGGAACGGCAATCATCCTTCTTCCTGACCGGGGGCCTAATTGCCGCCCACTCCCAAGGCCGCGACCGCGGTGCGATTTGGGATGCCATGCAAAGACGAGAGGTTTATGCCACATCCGGCCCGCGCATATTGCTGTGGTTTGATTTGTTGAATGCACCGCAAGGCGAAGTGGCCATGGGCGGCGAAACCCAAATGGGTGAGGCTCCCGCTTTCAATGTGCGGGCCTTGGGGTCGTTCAAGCAAAAACCCGGCTGCCCTGATTATGCGTCAGAAGCCTTAGGCGCAGAGAAGCTGGCGCATATTTGTGCCAATGAATGCTACAACCCATCAGATGAACGCCGTGTGATCGAACGCATTGAGATTATTCGTATTCGCCCGCAGGCAAACGCGCAAGAAGACGTAGCCGATTTGATTGATGATCCTTGGAAAGTGTTTGAATGCGCGCCCGATGCCAATGGCTGCACGGTGGCATTCACTGATGAGGATTATGTGAGCGCGGCGCGCGACACGCTTTATTATGCCCGCGCGGTGGAGGAAGAAACGCCCGTTATCAATGCAGATAATTTGCGCTGCGAATATGATGCCGATGGCAATTGCATAAAGGTGAACCCCTGCTTCGCAGATTATCAAACACCCAAATCAGAACAATGCACATCCATGAGTGGCCAGCGCGCTTGGTCATCCCCCATATTTGTGGATTACAAGCCCGCCGATATTTTGGAGGCAAGTGCGCAATCTCTGCATGACTAGGATTTGCATTTCAGGCTGTTCGGGCGGTGGCAAGTCTACCCTGTTGGCAGAGCTGGCACGGCGCGGCCACAGCACCGTGGCAGAGCCGGGGCGCATCATCGTGCGTGACCAAATCGACAAAGGCGGTGATGCCCTGCCATGGTTGGATGCGAAAGCGTTTCTTGATTTGGCATTGGCCAAGGCCATCGCCGATTTTGAGGCGACGGCAGGGCCGCGCGCCTTCTTTGATCGCGGCCTTGTAGATGCGGCGGTGGGGTTGGCACGGCTGGGCCACCCGCAACCAGATATCCTCAAGCAATATCGCTACGACAATCCCGTTTTTCTGGCACCGCCTTGGGCAGACCTTTTCGCCAATGATGATGAGCGCCAGCACAGCTTTGATGACGCCTTGGCGGAATATGATGCGCTTGCCACGGCCTTTCCCGCGCTGGGGTATAAGGTGATAGAGCTGCCAAAACTGGATGTCGCCTCCCGCGCCGACTTTGTGGAAAATTACACCCAATGATTGATCTTCTTGCCCATCATCCAACGCTGGTGCCGGAAATCGCCAAGCTTTATCTGCCTGATTGGCGCACACGACACCCCGGCATGGATTTGGATCAAGCGATTAAGAAACTGCATGAAGGGATGAGCAAAACCACCCCGCCCATTCGCCTTGTCGCGATTGAGAACAATCAGCCTATTGGCACCGCCGAATTGCGGTTGCGTGAACACCCAGCCTATCCCCAACGTGAATTTTGGTTGGGCGGTGTATTTGTGGCGGAACACGCACGCGGGCGCGGCGTGGCATCTGATCTTTCATACGAGGTGACGAAACTGGCGCGCAAACTTGGCATCGCGCAGCTTTCCCTGCAAACCGTGCAGCTTGATGGGGGCCTCTACAAAAAACTTGGCTGGCAGCCTGTTGAGCAGACCACCAGCCCCCCAAATAGCAAAATGGGTGCAACTGTACTAATAATGGAACACGCTACTTAACCCAGCCCGCGACTGCGCGCCACCAACAGTTTGGCGCCCCCAAATTCAATAGAGGGGAGCCGCGGTGCAATAGCGCCGCTGGCATGAGCGATAAGAACGTGACAAGCCGAATGGCTTAGCCCGGCATTTCAAAGCCTTCTACGATGGCGCAATTGCAATCAGCCGCGTCCAGGCGCATGCCGATAACGGCTTGATATTCGTCAGACTCATACCAGGCTTTGGCAGCGTCCAAACTTTCAAACTCCAGCACCACTGTGCGTTGACCATGCCAGCCGCCTTCGCGTGCTTCCACATTATCAGACACCACCAGCGGCTTGCCTTTATGCGCCATCATGGTGGGGAATGCGGCCGCCCCATAGGCTTCCAGCCCTGCCCGGTCTTTCACATCTTGCGTGACGATGATGTATCCTTTAGCCATTACTCAATCTCCTCTTAAAAAATGTTGGGCGCAGCTTGCCTGCAATTGGATCAAAAAACAATCCACTCTGCTTGTTTTTAGGCACCCGCCTGTAACCGTTTGGTTCTGCGCGCGATTGCATCACGCAGGCGCGCATGGCGTTGCGGTGTGAGGGGATATGACCAAATGAAAGGCGTCGCGATGGCATAAAGCGTGATCGGTCCCAAGCAATAAACAAGTCGCAGGGCAAGCACGCCACTATCGGCAGAGGCATCCACCCCGCCCGAGGCGTGATAGCCCAAGAACCCAACAATATTCAGCGCAAAGCCTGTGAACAGGGCCAAGGCCAATTTTTCCGCCAGACCCAACACGGCAAAATAGGTGCCTGCCCGCTTGCCGCCGCTGCGCGCGCTATCAATATCAACCACATCGGCCAGCATGGCCAAGGGCAGGAATTGCAAGCCACCAAAGGCGGCCCCCTTCAACAAGAACAGGCAGAAGAACGCGAAGTAATCCCCATAGCCCAAAAACAGATTGCACGCACTGACCACACTGACAAAGGCAAGTGTGCCCAAAAAGGCCTTATGCTTGCCAAAGCGCTGGCCCATTTTGAGCCAAAACGGAATGGCAGCAATGCCAGCCACAAAATACAAAAAATACGCTGCGCCGATGGTTGGAATACCCACCACATCACGAATGAAAAACAGGGAAACCGCATTGCGCAGGCTTTCCCCCGCGATGACCAAAAAGGCAATAATCAGCACGCGGCGCATGGGCCCGTTGCGCCATAACAGGCGCACCCCTTCGCGGAAGGGAATGCTCTCATTCGCGGTTTTGGGTGGTTCCTTCACCAAGGCGACCACCAGCACAGCCAATAGCGGGGTGAGCATGATAATCACCATGGCAAGCCAGAACATGACAGGCCCTGTCAGCGCCGCCCGGCTTGTAGGCGTTTTATTCAAAATGTCGCCCGTGAACGCACCGACCATATCGGCCCAAACGGCCGAGAAGATGTCGGCCACCGCGCCGCCATCGGCCAAAATTTCCACGACCATGGGCACGGCAGCGGCAAGCAGCAAACCACCAAGCACATAGAACTCTCGCGCCGCTGTTACTTGGCTGCGCACATGATAATCATTCGACAGCTCTGCGCCCCATGCCCGAAACGGTATCTGGATCATGGTCGCGCTGGCGAAAAACAGCGTGAGCCAGACCAGCAGGTAAACAACCCCGGCCCCTTCCGATGGCGCAAACAGAAAATAGGTAGAGATCATCAAGGCAGGCGCGCCCAGCAAAATATAGGGTTTACGCCGCCCAAAGCGGGTGCGCCCCTTATCCGAGATTTCGCCCATCAACGGATCGGTGAACACATCCGTCAAGCGCGACAGCATAATGATTGTGCCAATGACCGAAAGTGAGATACCAAGCTGCCCCGCATAATGAGCGGGCAACCAGATCGCCAGCGGATAGCCATAAATGGCCAGCGGGATCGCCAGTGATCCATGCATGAAAATGGCGCGGCGGGTGAGCGCGCGCGTATCGGTTTCACTGTTGGTCATTTGCCCCCCTGACCTGTTACAAGCGATCAGGTTATGCGCTCGGTCCCTATGTCTGCAAATGCTTTCTGAAAGGCCGGGCGTTCACCCAAGCGCGCCAAATAGGCATCGCACACATCATTCTTGGCCAGCCCATAGAACTGCGCCCAGAACACATTGTGGCCCATGATGATATCAGCACCCGTAAACACCTCACCGCAAATGAACGGCTGATTTTCAAGGCGACCCAGCAATTGCGGCTCAACCTCGCGCACAAACTTTTCACGGTAATAGCGAATGACTTTTTCATCGCGCAGTTTTTCCGGCAGCAAATGTTCCTGCAACCGAATTTGCCAAAGCATCATATCCATCCACGTGCTGGCGAAATGCAGCATGTGCAGATAGTCCGCACGCGCCGTGCCTAACCCCGGCGGGGGCGCAAGGTTCTTGTCAGGAAAGCCATCCACCAGAAATTCAACCATGGCCGCACTTTCCAGCATGGTGTGGTGGGTACCATCTTCCATGGTGAGTTCCAGCACCGGCACATTATGGTTGGGGTTCATGGCCAGATATTCCGGTTCCAACTGCGCCATCTCAAACAGGGCGATGGGCTGGACGGTAAAATCATCGCCCCATGTTTCATGCAGCGCCCACTTTGCCCGCGCCGAACGCGTGGCTGGATAATGCCAAAGCTTAATGGATTTGATCGTCATGTGCTTTCTTCCGCTGGAATGTCTTTAGGCCAAATGGGGCTCAGCAAATCGGTCAACAATTTTGCTCCCATATTTTCCACTTCATCCCCGCCGATAAGGCGCGCCAAGTCTGGCAGCGTCACACCCGGGTTGATCGTCAGCGCCTTGGCAAGTGTCGCCCGGGCGGGTTCTACCTGCCCTGTCATAACAAGACTGGCGGCAAGATAGATGGCCGGCAGTTCCCACCCGGGCAAGCCTGCCGCCGCGTCACGCAGTAGGGCGACAATTTTGTCGATATCAGGCTCAGGCACATTTCCTGCAGCGACAGCGTCTTCCCCGGCGAGCAAGGCGAAGATGCGCACGACCGCTTCGTGCCACGCCAACCATGGGCCAAGAGTGGCGCCCACACCGCCTTCTCGTGCCTTTTCAATGGCCTGAAACGCCCGATCAAATTGGCCAACATGCGCATAGGGCGGTGCCACAAACAGATAGGCCTCCGCATAATTGGGATTAATCTTCAAGGCCCGCTCTGCCAGCTCTATCGCCTCCAATGGTCTGCCCAGCGCATCTGCCGTGCCGGCACAATAAACAAGATTGAATGGATCATCGGGGGCCAGCGCCAAGGCCCGTTCAAGATTTATCTGCGCCTGCGCCATGTCGTATTCAGCATCGCGCGCCCATCCAAGCCCTTGCATTGTAGCGTGGTTCCAGGCCGCACACGCATAAAGCAGCGCGTAATCAGGATCAGCCTTTATCATGGCCCCCAACTCGCTTAAAACTTCCTCATTGTGTTGGCGCTGGGTCTTTTGAGTATCAGACACCAAGAACAAGGGATTGCGGGCGTGGATAAACTCCCACGAGGTTAAGTTTGTTGTTTTGGCCCGCGCGCGTTTTAACTCAACACGAGTAAGCTGCGCGCCAAGGGTTTGGGTGATGGCGTTGATGACTTCATCTTGCAGATCAAAAAGTTGTTCGGCGGGTTCATCATATTTCTCTGACCACAGGTGATCGCCGCTCACCGCATCAATCAATTGTGCCGAGATACGAATGCGCGCGCCAATGGGCCGAATGGACCCTTCCACAATATAGGCCACGCCCAAATCACGCGCCGCTTGGCGTATATCCACCGCTTGGCCCTTATAGGCAAAGGTAGACGTGCGCGATTTGACCGACAAATGCGGGTTGAGCGACAGCCCTGAGGTAATGTCCTCGGTCATGCCATCGGCGAAATATTCTTTCTCCGCATCATCCGACATATTGGTGAAGGGCATAATGGCGATGGTGGGTTTGAGACTGCCATCCTCGTTCATCGGTGCGGGGGCAACAGCTACGGTCTCAACTTTGCTTTCTTGCGCCCATGCAAGAATAAGCGCGATGGGGAAACCAAGGCCCAAGGCCACCAGCGTGGCTTGGTCTATCCAATTGGGCAGCTCCAACGTGCTTTCAACCGCAATGGCGACCTGAAACAGCACCCACGCCGCGCCAAGATAGACAGCGCCAAACTGCACCACCTTGCGCGCCCAAAGCTGCTTGAGGAAACCGCTCATACCTCAATCGCCCACAGGGCTTGCAGCGCGCCGCGCGTATTTTCTATGCCGCGCTGATCCGGCGCTAGTGAGAAAAGAAAATCCAGATTCTCCAGCTTGAAGTCAGGGTTTATTTTCATGGCATGCGCCCGCATCTTCAAAGCATCATCCCGGCGCGCCATCAACGCATAGGTCGCCGCCAGCAAAACAGCGGGCAGTTCATAGCCCGGCATCAGGGCAACAGCTTGACGCAAACTCGCCTCAATCTCCTTAATGCCCGGCGTCGTCATGCTGGCAAGCGCACCTGTGGCCTTTTGCAACAAGAGCGGCAAATCCATACCCGGCATTTTTGTCATCGCCTGCATCTGCAAGGGACTGAACTGATCAAAATCTAGATTTATGAGGCGCACCAATGCTTCATACCAATAAAGCCATGGGGCGTGGGTTGCCATCAAACCGCCTGCGCGGGCCTTGGCAAATTCTGCCATTGCGTCCTCAAACCTGAGCTGCGCGCCGTACCCCATGGTCAAATGCAAATGCGCTTCCGCCATATTTGGATCAAGGTCCAGCGCCCGCTCCAACTGCGCAATGCCTTCCTCAAAACGTCCGGCATAGATATTGATACCGCCCGCATACATCAAAACGATTGGATCATTCGGTCCCAGCGTCAACCCTCTTGCCAGATGCCTGTCGCGGGCTTCCCCATCTGTTGCAGCATCCTTGGTCCAGCCATTGGTGATGAGGGCAGCATGATGCCACGCGCTAACAACATGTGCCGGGGCAAAATCCGGCTCCTTCTCCAGCAACGCCTGCATATTTTGCGGCCCTTCGACATTTTTCAACCGTATATTGTCTTCAACACCAATGGTTAAGAAAACATTTTGCTTATGGATAAACTGCCAGCGGTTTAGGTCTTTTGCATTACCACGGCTCTTGTTCAACTCCGCCCGGATGAGCTGCACCCCCAGCGCCTGCGTGATGGCGGCGATGACCTCGTCTTGCACCTCAAACAATTGTGCCGTCGGCTCGTCATATTTCTCTGCCCAAAGATGATCGCCAGATGCCGCATCAATTAACTGGGCAGTAATGCGAATGCGATCGCCCATGGGACGCACGGAGCCTTCCAGCACATAATCAACACCCAGTGCCTTGCCCGCCTCACGCACATCCACCGCTTGGCCCTTATAGGCAAAGGCCGAGGTGCGCGACGTGACAGAGATATGGGGATTGCGGGCAATGCCGGTAATAATGTCTTCGGTCATCCCATCGGCGAAATATTCTTTATCCTCATCGCCAGACATATTGAGGAAGGGCAGCACCGCAATGCGCGCCAGCCCTTTTTTGTCCCCTTGGGAGGAGACGACAGGCATCACGCCATCTAACAATGTGCCAATGCGACTTTCCTGCGCCCACGCAAGAATGAGAGCGACGGGGAAGCCAAGGCCTAGCGCCACCAGCGTGACCTGATCCACCCAGCCGGGCAGCTCCAGCGTGCTTTCAACCGCAATAGCGACCTGAAACAGCACCCACGCCGCGCCCAGATAAATCGCGCCAAATTGCACGACTTTTCGCGCCCAAAGTTGTTTGAAAAAATCAGCCACGTTCGCTCCCTGTTGTGGCGGAGCATAAACATTCCAACGCGTTGATAAAACAAAGATTTTCAGAAGGAAAGTTGGTGCGGTCGAGAAGACTCGAACTTCCACGGGCGCAATGCCCACAGCGACCTCAACGCTGCGCGTCTACCAGTTCCGCCACGACCGCACACTCGGTAGGGTTTGGGGGATAGCAAGCGGGCAATGAACGGTCAAGCATGGTTGGGCTCACCATGGTGCGACCATTCGGTTTGCTTTAAATACCCTCGCCGCCTTCAAAGGTTTCGGGCACATGGATACCGCATTCGGTTTTATCCTGCCCCGACCAACGCCCAGAGCGTGGATCAGCGCCCGGTGCCACCCTATCCGTGCAAGGCATGCAGCCAATCGACAAGTAACCGTCCTCCACCAAAGGATGCGGCGGCAGATTATGTTTCTCAAAATAGGCGGTAACTTCCGCCTCGCCCCAATGGGCCAGCGGGTTGATCTTCACATGGGTGCGATCCGCCTCGACGCTGGGAATACTTGCCCGTTCGCTGCTTTGGAAACGCTTGCGGCCCGTAACCCACGCATCAAAACCTTCCAAGGCGCGGTTCAAGGGACGCACTTTGCGGAAGTCGCAGCAGGCTTCCGTATCGCCGTTCCAAAGAATGCCTTTAGGGTCGAGCCTCGCCTCTTCCTGCGGATCAGGACGGATAGAGCGCACATCCATCAACCCCAAATGCTTGGCGAGCTTATCGCGGTAGCGCAATGTCTCCCCAAACAGCTTGCCAGTATCGATAAAAATAACGGGCGTTGCGGGGTTTACCTCTGCCACCAAATGCAACAACACAGCACTTTCTGCCCCAAAGGAGGAGACGACGGCGATCTTGTCCGGAAATTCCTGCGTAATCATAGACCGTAACAGCCCCGCGCCCGTCACGCCTTCATAGGCATGATTTAGCTGGCTGGCATGATCCTGCAATTGCTCTGCCGTCATGGCACCGATACTCACATTACTGGCCCTGCGGGCGTTCAAAGAAGTCACATTCATGACCTAAGCCTTCCAAAGATGCGGAACCCCAAATGCGCCTCGCAACTCAATTCATTCTATATAGGGGGCAATCAATCTATTTTTCAAGATCATATCGTAGAATTATATATTTACCATATTTTTAGTGTTTAATATGGTTGATGTGCCACAAATCGGCTGTTTTCTGTCATAAAACCGTAACGCCTATGTCATAGTGAAGGGCAGAACACGTGAAGGAGCGACCATGAGCGCACCCCATATTTTGGTGGTTGAGGACGAAGACGCCCTTGTCACCCTGCTGAAATACAATCTGGAGGCGGAGGGGTTTGTCGTTTCCACCGCCATGGATGGTGACGAGGGCCTGACCGCCGCGCGCGATCTAAACCCGGATTTGATCCTGCTGGATTGGATGATGCCTGGCCTTTCCGGCATCGAGGTATGCCGGGCCTTGCGGGCAGACAAGACCATGGCCAATGTACCGATCATCATGCTGACCGCCCGCGGTGAAGAAACCGACAGGGTACGGGGCCTTGAAACCGGTGCCGATGATTATCTAACCAAGCCGTTTTCTCCGCGGGAATTGATAGCGCGCGTGAATGCTGTGTTGCGTCGTGTGCGGCCTGCTGCCACCGCCGAAGAACTTACCTTTGCAGATCTCGTGTTGGATCGGACGGCACGACGCGTCTATCGCGGCGGCGAAGAAATCCACCTGGGCCCGACAGAGTTTCGGCTGCTGGATCACTTTATGAGCAGCCCCGGCCGGGTTTACCCGCGTGAACAATTATTGGACGCAGTGTGGGGCCGCGATGTGTATGTGGAACTGCGCACGGTCGATGTGCATATCCGTCGCCTACGTAAGGCCATCAACATTCACGGCCTGCCCGATCTTATCCGCACCGTGCGCGCGGCGGGCTATGCGCTGGACAAACCCGCCGACTAGAAGACGCCCTTAAAGGCAAATGCGGCATTCACCGATATAGGGCGCCACCATGCGCGATAATATTTGTATGCCTTCCGAACCCAGCAAAAATGAATTGGGGCGATATAAAAACAGCTTGCCGCTTTCTTCTGCCGCCAACATTTCCTTTTCCAAATCTATAATTTCAGCGCCATAGGCCGCTGCCAAACGGCGCAAACGGGCATTGAATGATTGAACAGCCTCAACATTTTTGTCTGTGGCGCTTACGGGAATGGTCACAACCGACAGCTTGGTGCGTGGCGTATCGCGGCGCAAACGTTCCAGCACTCTTTGATAGGATATCAGCCCCTGCGTGCCGTTTTCCAAAGATGTGGCTGCGCCTTCACCCGTCATGATGATCAAGTGCCGCGGGCTTACATCCACTATTTGCGGCACCTGCATATACAAGAACGCAATATTGGCGAAGAAGGTTGTATAGCTGCGGATGGGCGCATTGGGAAAAATCTCCGCCCACGGGATCGCCGCCATCAAAGTGCCCCCATACATTATGGTGCTGCCGGGGCTGGCGGGGTTCAAATCAAAATAGTTCAAAATATCATACTGCGCCTTGCCTATCGGCTTGCCGCGCCAAAGATAAATGCCGTCATCGCGCGCCTCCATCTCGGCTTTATCCTGCGCCATGGCGGGCGTGGTGAACGACATTATCGCCACCATCGCCGCAACCACCAAGCATACCAGCGGCACAGATTTGCCGATAAATTTAGAGAGCTTCATTGGACGCCTTTATCTCATCTGCTGTTTCTGGTTCCACATAAACCTCCCCGCCGGTTTCCCGGAACAGGGCCGACATTTGATCCATGCCCGCCGCGTTTGATTTGCGCGCTTCTTCGCGCACCTCTTGGCTGATCTGCATCGAACAGAATTTCGGCCCGCACATAGAACAGAAATGCGCCACCTTATGCGCTTCCTTGGGCATGGTTTGATCGTGGAAATCGCGCGCCCGTTCAGGATCAAGCGACAGGTTGAACTGATCTTCCCAACGGAATTCAAAGCGCGCCCGGCTCAAGGCGTCATCCCGCAATTGCGCTGAGGGATGCCCCTTCGCCAAATCAGCCGCATGCGCCGCGATCTTATAGGTAATCACGCCTTCCTTCACATCGTCGCGATCCGGCAGGCCCAGATGTTCCTTCGGCGTGACGTAACACAGCATAGCCGTGCCAAACCACCCAATCATGGCTGCGCCAATACCGGAGGTGATATGATCATAGCCCGGCGCAATATCGGTCGTGAGCGGCCCCAACGTATAGAACGGGGCTTCGCCACATTCTTTCAATTGCTTGTCCATATTCACCTTGATCTTGTGCATGGGCACATGGCCCGGCCCTTCGATCATAACCTGGCAATCATGGTTCCACGCCACTTGGGTCAACTCACCCAATGTTTCCAATTCAGCAAATTGCGCTTTGTCATTTGCATCAGCGACAGAGCCGGGGCGCAAGCCATCGCCCAAGGAGAACGACACATCATACTGCTTCATGATCTCGCAAATATCGTCGAAATGTTCGTAGAGGAAACTTTCCTTGTGATGCGCCAAGCACCACTTGGCCATGATGGAGCCACCGCGGGATACAATGCCCGTTACCCGTTCTGCCGTGAGCGGCACATAAGGCAAGCGCACGCCCGCATGGATGGTGAAGTAATCCACCCCTTGTTCTGCCTGTTCGATCAATGTGTCGGCAAACACATCCCATGTCAGGTCTTCGGCAATGCCACCCACTTTCTCCAGCGCCTGATAGATCGGCACGGTGCCGATGGGCACGGGCGAATTGCGGATAATCCATTCACGGATATTGTGAATGTTACGACCTGTTGAAAGGTCCATCACATTGTCTGCGCCCCAACGGGTGGCCCAGACCATTTTTTCCACCTCTTCCGCAACGGATGAGGTAACAGCAGAGTTGCCGATATTGGCATTGATCTTGACCAGAAAGTTGCGGCCAATAATCATCGGCTCGGCTTCCGGGTGGTTGATGTTGGAGGGGATGATGGCGCGGCCCTTGGCGATTTCATCGCGCACAAACTCCGGCGTTATGAGGCCCGGTATCTCGGCCCCAAAACTTTCGCCGCCGCTGGCCGCTTCCATGGCTTGGGTGCGGCCTTCATTTTCACGAATGGCGATATATTCCATCTCCGCGGTGATGATACCACGGCGCGCATAGGCGATTTGGGTCACCGCATCGCCAGACTTGGATTTGCGTGGCTGGCGCTTTTGCGGAAACTCCGGCACAAGGCGGCTGCCCTTGGCAAAGCCGTTGTCTTCCGGCTTGACGATCCGGCCTTGATAAATTTCTGTATCGCCACGGGCGTCTATCCACGCCTCGCGCTGGCGCGGCAGGCCGGCGCGAATATCGGCCTTAAAAGCCGGGTCTGAATAGGGGCCGGATGTATCATACACCACCACCGGCGGTTCATTCGCGCTTTCATGCAGGCTGATCTCGCGCATGGCCACTTTTTGGCCTTGGCTGCCTTCTGCATAAATCTTGCGCGACGCGGGCAGCGCGCCGGTTGAAATTTCAATGCCGTCAATCGCGACAGCCCCTTCTGGTGTTTCAGCGTTCATCGTTCTTCAGCCTTTTGATAGGGCGTTTAAGAGGATCAATGTGCCGGAAAACAGAATGCGAAGCCTTGGGCTTCCGCGTCCGTCCCTCCGCCAGCATGATCTGGATCAGGTGCGTTTAAGGGTTTATGGGGCCATTTCCCCAAATCTCAGGCCGAATCTTGCATCAGCCACCCCTCGGACAAATCTATCCTGCGCTTCTCCCCCTTTTGGGTCAAGCGGACCTTTCCAAAACCCGCAAAATCCCCTAGTTTCCGACCAATTCGTTTGTATCGAGGACCGCTATGACATCTTCCACCCAGCTTTCCGTTCTTGTCGCCTTGCTGGCGGCACTCGCCCTGCCCGTTCCCGCACTGGCAGAAGCCTTTGATGACGACCCGGAAATCGAAGCCGGGGCAGACAGCAATAATGGTGCAAACAACATCAGCATCACGACAGAGCGGATATTTGAGCTTTCCGACAATGATGGCAGTTGCTCCGACGGGGGCCGCACCGCCGTGTTATCCGAGGTCGAGACAACCAATATCAACATTGGTGGAAATGGCGTCGTCGAAATTGATGATAGCGCCTGCCAAGGTACATCACTGGAATATAATGCCATTCGCGTAAACGATGGCACCAGCGGCGAAATTACGATCAATGGCCGTGTTTCTGTGCCGGACGCCGCCTCGAATGCGGTTTTCGTTGAACAGGAAATGGGGACCACCGAAATTACCATCGGCAATAATGGTCAAGTAGACGGGGCCATTACCTTGGGCCAAGGCGGCGATCATTCCCTCACCAATGATGGCGTTGTGAATGGGGGCATCTTGTTTCTGGATAGCGATAGCGCCGCCACCGCCACACAGATTTTCACCAATAACGGCACGCTAAACGCCACGACAGATAACCGAGCAATTTTAATCGACAACACCGCCCACACGGTAGAGGACGACAATAACGACACGGTGCTTTTCCGCGGCTTCAATGTGGTCGTCAGCAATGAAGGCGCAATAAATGGCAATATCGATGTTGGCGTTTCCGGGGAGCACACGGTGCAAAATTTGAGTGAAGCTACCATCACAGGCACGGTCACCTTCCAAGGTGGGGACAACGCCCCGCTGGAAAGTGTCGGTGGCACCTATCAAAATTTGGGCACTCATACCGCAGGGGCCTCAACCAGCAATTTTCTGGGGGAAAAACTTGCCATCCACGTCGAAGCAGACAGAACCGCAACCAATGTGACAGGCGGCTTGAATGCAGATACGGGCGCACATGATGCACAAGGTGTAGGAATCACCAACAACTTTAGCGGCTTTATCGATGGATCCATACTGATAGAAGGCGCGGATTCAGACAGCTTCACCAACCAAGGCACCATGCAAGGCCGCGTGTGGTTCGAGGGGGAAGGCTCCAACGCCGTATCCCTCTCCAGCGGGCACATATATCTACTTGATGACGGGGATACCGACACCCATATCTATAACCCAACCGTCTATATGGGTGCGGGCAATGATTTGTTCACGCTTTCAGGCGGCACAGTTTCAGCGACCGCCAATACCGAGGATGTGAACGACAGCATATTTAGCTCCATGATTTCGCTGGACGAGGGCGATGATCGGGCCATGCTGATCAGCGGCACCATATTGTCCAGAGAAGATGGCGTTGCCCTTCATGCCGGCAGTGGCGATGACCGGGTGATACTGGCACCCAACGGCGCTGTACCGCTGTTCATACAAGGTGAAATTGATGGCGGCACGGGCACTGATACGCTGGAAGTGCGCGGCAGTACCGATGGGTCTACCACAACCATCTCTGGCGCACTTAATTTCGATAGCTTTGAAAACTTTGATGTGACCTCCGGTGCAGTGGCGCTCGACTATTCCGAAGGCGGCGCTTTATTCGTCTTGGGCGGCAGCTTGGATATTGCTGAAAATGCCTCTCTTGATCTGGGCGAACATGGCTCCATCAGTTCCGACAATGGCGTTAGCGAGGCGCACTTTAATATCAGTTCCGGCCGCAATGATGGCTCCTTGGTTTTCCGTGCCGATACGCAATTGTTGAACGAGGCAGGCTCGGCCACCTTCACCAATGGCGAAGATGGCTCTATGTTGTTCACCGTGCGCACCGAAACGGATGAAGAAGGCGTCACCACCATTGCAAATGCCGGGCGCTTTTTTGACCCCAGAACCTATCAAGGCTTTGGGGAAAGCAGTGCCGCCGGTGTTGTCGCCTCTGAAGGCGCACGCCTAACCCTTGAACGCGGCTCCAGCTTGGGCCTTGCGCTTGATACAAAATCCCTTGCCACTGACTTAAACCCCAATGCGGATTTCTTCTCTCCCGTGGCCATTCAGGTCGTTACCTCAGCCGGGCTTGTCGTAGCCGATGGCCCCACCGCCGCCGAGCCGCAATCAGATGTGGTCGTCACCAATGCCGCCCATCTTGAAGACATTATGTTGCTCGATGAAAACCCGTTTTATGCCTTCGAATATCAAGTGCAAAACACGGGCAGCCAAACCATCGTGTCCATTTTGGCCAGTCGCACGCCCGGCCTTGCCCAAACTTTGAGCGACGGCAACTATGATGTGGGCGCTGGCACCTTGCTGGACAATGTATTTGATTTGGCCAATGCCGCCGGTTGCCAGAACAACGCTAATGTTGATCCGGCCTTATGCGCTTTGGATGCGGATGTGCGGGCCCTTGCCCCCCGGTCAGCACAAACCATTGATTTGGGCGTGCGCGCACTTGAACCCAACCGTCATTCCGGCTTGTGGCAAGGGCTGCTTGCCAATCAGCAAATGACACTGGGCACCGTTGCCCTGCGGTCCGCCACCGTGCGGGCCGATGCAGGTGGCATGGCCGCGCCCACGCAATATGCGCTGATTTCCGATCCTGCCCAAAACCCGGATCTGGGTGCCATGGCCGCGCGCGCAGGCATTAGCGGCGTCAATGCCGGGAATATCTGGGAAGCCAACCGTTTCTGGATCCAAGCCTTTGGCAGCATCAGCGACCGCGAACGCTCCGATAGTGATGTGGGTCATGAAACCGCCAATGTGGGTGTTGTGTTCGGCTATGATCGTCGCCTCACCCGCACGGGCCTGTTGGGCATCTTCGGCAGCTATGGCGCAGTAGATATTGAATCCAAAGGGGCCGACGGCGAAGAAATCACCATCAACGCCTTTAATGGCGGGATTTACTACACAACGTTTAACCGCACCGCCTCTGCCGAGTTTTCGCTGGCCGGTGGTGTCTCGCAGATGGAGGGGGAACGTGCACCGCTGGGGGGTGGCCGCGCCGCCTATGAGGCCGATGGCTGGAACCTTTCCTTCCGCGCTGCCGCAGATACAAATATGAAAGCGCGCCGCCTGTTGATCACCCCCAACGCGGCGCTGCAATACAGCTTTATGAACCAAGGCGGCTATGACGAGGTTGGCACCTCCCCCAGCCTGCTATCGGTGGAAAGCATCAACATGCATTCACTGGAAACAGTTTTGGGCGTCAATGTGGGCCTGCCCTCACGCCTTGGTAAATTGGCAGCTCTGCCCAAGTTCAAGTTCAACTGGGCGCATGAGTTTTTGGACGACACCTCATCGGTTGATGCCAGCTTGCTGAACATTCCCTCTGCCGGCAGTTTCAGCGCCGGGGCGGTTGAAGTGCCAGCAGATCGCGTCACTACCGGCTTGGGCCTTGATCTGGCAAGCCGCGGCGGCACCACCTTTACCGTCGGCTACGATTTCACCATCGGGTCCGACTATATGGCGCATACGGGTGCGGCCACCTTCCGCTTCCCGTTCTAGGCTTTAGTTGTTTAGTTGATGCAAATGGGCCGCGCAGTCATTTTTCTGTGCGGCCTTTTTATGTTGGTCGGCTGCGCAGGCACCTCGCTTGACAATCGTGCCGGGCTGCTTGAACACGCCGCCGGGCAGGGCTTCCAGCTTGTCGATACAGGCAGTGCGAAACACCCCCTTGCTCTTTTGCGCAAAGGCAGCCCCCAACACCCAATGCTGGTGGTAATAGAGGGCGACGGGCTGGCCTTCATCAATCGTTATACGCCCTCCCCCGACCCGACCCCTTTAACGCCGGATGGATTTCTTCTGGCGAACCGTCTGGCAAATGCCCTGCCTGATCATGCCGTCGCCTATATGGCGCGCCCTTGCCAATATCTCTCCGCGGCAGAACTGGCAAAATGCCCATCGAATTTGTGGCTGCTTGATCGCTTTGGGGCAGAGGCGCAAAATCGCTTAAAGCAAAGCCTGAACGCCCTGTCCGCGCGCCCCACAATCCTGATCGGCATTTCAGGTGGCGGCGTTATCGCCGCGCATCTGGCCACAGAAACGAACACCCGCCTGCTCATCACACTGGCCGCGCCACTGGCCTTGAATGAGTGGGCGCGCCACCATCAGGTTTCAACCTTCTTACCCACTGATGACCCATTGGAAAAAGCCCCGCTCCTCACGGGCACACCCCAATTGCACATTGCCGGGCAAAACGACAAAACCGTTCCGGCGCACGTCATTCAACGCTTTGCACATCAGGCGCAGGGCACTTTTATTGAGGTAGAAGGCGCGCGGCACAGCACCATTGGCCCCGCCGCGATCCCCTATATTCTTCAGGCGATCAACTGGTAGTCATCCCAGCTAAGCTTGCGCGTTTCCTTGCGATAGCCCAACGCATAGCCCGACCAATTATTGACGATCTTGCCAGCATCGTTTTTATACCAGCTATCGCAACCGGCGGCCCAAATGGTATCACCAAGTGCGTTCTGCAACCGGGTATTGTAAGCCGACATTGCCTCACGCTTTACATCAAGCGCCTTCAAGTCGCGCGCCAACACCATGTTCAAACAATTCATGATGTAGCGCACTTGGCATTCCACCATAAAGATAATGGAATTGTGACCCAGATTGGTATTGGGACCATAAGCCATAAAGAAATTGGGAAAGCCCGCAACCGTAATGCCTTGGTGCGCCTCGGCCCCTTCTTTCCATGCCGCATTCAGATCAATGCCATCAACGCCCACCACTTTCATCGGCGAAATGAACTCAGACGTTTTGAAACCTGTTGAATAAATCAGCGTATCAATCTCGTGCCGCTGCCCATCATTTCCAATGATCGCATCGGCCTCTATCTTTGCCACACCACTGGTGTTCACCTTCACATGCGGTTCTTGCACCGCGGCCAAATAATCATTGGAGATCAGCACCCGCTTACACCCGATTGGATAATCAGGAATATGCAGCGCGCGCGCTTCGTCCGTTTTCAATTCTTCTTCCATGTGCTCACGCGCAGCTTTGTCCGCCACCTTGTTCAACCATGTGCCTTGCTTGAACGAGCTGAAGCGCATTTCAAACGCATAGAAGATGCGCTGGCGGGAAAGCCACAATAATGGCTTCACATATTTATAAAGCGCGCGTTCCCAGGCGGGATAAGACCGATCCGGCTTCTCAACAATCCAGTTTGCGCTGCGTTGGAAGATGGTCACATTCGCTGCTTTCGGCACGATCTCCGGCACGAATTGAATGGCAGAGGCCCCATTACCGATCACCGCAATGTTTTTGCCCGTTAAATCATGGTCGTGGTTCCACCGCGCAGAATGAAAGGCGGTGCCCGCAAAACTGTCTGTCCCTTCAATCTCCGGCACGAAGGGACGGTTAAGTTGCCCGGTGCCCGATATCAGGAACCGTCCTTCAACCACATCGCCCTTATCGGTGGTAACTTTCCATGTGGAATTTTCCGCGTCGTAACGCGCCTCATCCACCCGCGTATTGGTAACGATATGAGGCCGCAGCTTGTATTTATCCGCCACAAATTCAAAGTAATCCAAAATCTCCGGCTGGCGGGAAAAGCGCCGGGTCCAATTGGGATTAGGTTCAAATGAGAATGAATAAAGGTGGCTTGGCACATCGCAGCCCGAACCGGGATAGGAATTATCGCGCCATGTGCCGCCCACGCCATCGGACAATTCAAGGATCACAAATTTGTCGATCCCCTGCTGTTTCAGCTTGATCGCCGTACACAGACCAGATGCCCCGGCCCCCACAATGATCGCCGTTTGCAGCCCAGTCGGCAAAGCCGCCGAAGCACTCACATTGCCCCCATTACTCATGATTAACCCCCGTTTACGCAAAATTCATGTTGGGCGCATTATCCTTATTCTTGCTGAAGGTGAAAGAGGCATCTTTGCCAATGCATATCGAGTTTGAGGCCAGAGTACTCATTCACAATTTATCCACAGGCTAAGTGGCTGGAATCAGGAAGAAATTAACCAATTTTGGGCGAGAATTCCCTTGCTCCCTTGACTCTCCGTCCCTTATGCTAACCGCAGGGTGATTCGGCAGAAAAATGAACAGCCGAGGCGAGGCAGATGAAGGCGAAAGCCATTACAAATCAACGGCTTATAAAATCACATGCTCTTTGGGCTGGGATCACGGCATTGCTGCTTGGGCTCATGCTTGTGCTCGCCAACGCCTCGCAGGCTGCGGCTGCCACCAAATATGCCTCCATCGTGATAGATGCCAAAACGGGTGAAGTTATCCACAATCGGCATTCACTCGCCAAACGCTATCCCGCCAGCCTGACCAAGATGATGACCCTTTACATGACGTTTGAGGCTCTGGCCGAAGGCAAATTGTCCATCGATCAGCAGCTTACAACCTCGCGCCGGGCGGCAGGGCAACCGGCTTCCAAGCTGCATTTGCGGCGCGGTCAACGCATTTCGGTTGAACAAGCCATTCTCGCGCTGGTCACACGCTCTGCCAATGATGTTGCCACCGTGTTGGGTGAAGCCATTGGCGGCACCGAAAGCCGCTTTGCCTCTTTGATGACGGAACGCGCCCGTGCCTTGGGCATGAAAGACACCACATTCAAAAACGCTTCCGGCCTGCCTAACAGGCATCAAAAAACCACCGCCTATGACATGGCGTTGTTGGCACGCGCCTTGATTGAACATTACCCGGATCGCTATCACTATTTTTCCACGCGCGCCTTTAAGTTCGGCAAGCGCACCTACAAAACCCACAACAAATTGCTGGGCACTTATTCCGGCACGGACGGTATCAAGACCGGCTATATCAATGCCTCTGGCTATAACCTTGTAAGCTCCGTTAAGCGCGGGCCGCATCATTTGATTGGTGTTGTGTTTGGGGGGCGCAGTCCTGCCCGGCGCAACAACCACATGAAGGCCCTGCTGACAGATGCCTTCAAAGCCGTCCGCCAAGGCAAAACCAAGCCGCAATATGTGGTCGACTTTTTGCCCCGCCCCACCCCGCGCGGTGGCCAACGCATTCAAACCGCATGGGAATATGAGAAGGCCCGTGGGCTTGCCATGGCAGCCGGGCAATGGTCTGCCAAGCAAAACACACAGATCGCCGCAAGGGCTGTGCGTGCCAATACGCCAATGCCCAATGCCCGCCCGGGCTTTGCTGCAGCGCCCGCCATGCCAAAATCACGCTCAATCGCAGCGGCCATCATTTCATCACCGGCACATGCCGCAACAAGCAGCCATACCGAAAACTGGCAAGTACAGGTTGGGGCCTATTACTCCAAAGAAAAGGCCCACGCCCGCGCCAAGGATGCGCAAGGCAAGCTCCAAACGCTATCTGATGGAGAAATCGTAACCCCTGCTCTGCGCCGCGGGTCACGCACAATTTATCGTTCGCGCATTGCGGGTCTTAGCAAGCCCACGGCCTATGGTGCCTGTAAAGGCCTAAGCCGCAAAGGCTTTGATTGCCTGACCATCGCGCCCAAGAAAAACCGCAGCGTGGCGGCACTGAACCGCTAATCCAACAAACGATCTTTGGCTTCATTCAACCGGGCGGCCAGCCAATCGCTGCCACCCTTATCAGGATGCATTTGGCTAATGAGACGACGATGCGCGGCTTTGATCTCATCCGCGCTGGCGCCTTCATCCAGCCCCAGCACTTCCAACGCTTCATCGCGGGCCATATTGCTTTTGCTGCGGGGGGCATTTTGGGCCTCCCCCTCATCCGCTGATTGATCGGTGACTTTGTGTTTTGTGGGAAAAACCGTGCGCCATAATCCCGCCGCGCCCATGCCTGTCATCGCGGCCAGCCCAATGCGCCCGGTCAGCGCCAAGGCAACGGTGGCAACACCCAACACGCCGATACCTGCAATGCGCACATTGCGCGCCAAGGCCGTTGGCTCAGCCTCTTTCGCGCGCCACGCCATATAAAGAACAGTGCCCAAAACGACAATTCCAGCCATCAGCCACGGCATGCAAAATTTCCTCCAATGAATGAAGTAGCAGCCTAAAGCTCTGCCAGTCGTCCCTCAAGCCCCGGCAGGTTGAGGGATTCGATCAGCCCCCGCACTTCATTGCGTGCCGCAACGTGGGACATGGTCAGGTTCACACCCGTATCGGCCCCCACCAGATCAATCAGGGTCAAGCCGTTCAGGAACAGCTCGCGGTATATCACCCGTTCGCCAAAGCCCGGCGCGACCCGAAAGCCGATACGGTCTGCCAGTACGGTCAGCGCCTCGCCCACCCGGCGTTTGTTTTTGGCGTCTAGCTGTTGCAAGCGATTGCGCATCACAACCCAATCCACCGTTGTGCGATCGCGCATCATACGTTGCTTGCGACTGTCCCATACCAGTTCTGCGTATAGGCTGGGGCTTTTCACTTCATAAGTTTCAGGATCGACCTTGCCAATCAAATCAAAGTCTACAAAGCTGTCATTGATTGGCGTCACCAACGTATCGGCCAGTGAATGCCCAAGGCGTGACAAATGCGTGTCGGAGCCGGGGCAATCAATCACTATGAATTGGCAGTCGGCAAAATCATCCAAGGCGGCTTGCACCGCCGCCAGCTCTGCCGCGGCGCGGTCTTCCATGGAATCAAGCTCGGAGCGCATCAACACATGGTGCCGGGGCATTGGCAGCTTCAACCCATGGCGCTGCGCATATTCACCCCGATTTTCGACATAACGACTAAGTGAGCGCTGCCGCCCATCCAAATCCAGCAGCCCAACCGAAAAGCCAAGTTTCATCAAAGCCGCGGTAATGTGCATCGCCGTAGTTGATTTGCCGGAACCGCCTTTTTCATTGCCCAACACAATAACATGCGGCTTGCCCGCAATTGCAGCTTTGCGCCCCTTGGGGTTCATCTGCGCCGCAAAATTGAACGCTTGGCCCGCCTTGCGGACATTGGGCCCGGTTTCTTTATTTGAATCACCGTCTGACATGCCTCATGTTTGGGCCGAAACCCTTATCGCGTCAATGATTCTGGCGCACCCCCACAAGGATGAGACAACAAGCCCATGCCGCCGGATTTTGACATTGCGATTGTAGGCGCGGGCCTTATTGGCCTTGCCATAGGCCGCGCGGCAGCATTGCAAGGCATGTCCGTCCTGATCGCAGAAAAACACAAAGCCATTGCGACAGAAACCAGTGCGCGCAATTCGGGCGTGATCCACGCAGGGCTATATTATCCCCCCGGCAGCTTGAAGGCACAGCTTTGCGTTGCCGGTGCCCGCCAGCTTTATACCTATGCGCACGCCCGCAACATTCCCCACAACAAATGCGGCAAACTGATAGTGGGAGGCGACACTAAGCGGCTTGAAGCCTTAAAAGCCCAAGGCACCGCGAACGGCGTTGACGGTCTCACCCTTATCGATGCGGCAGAAAAAGAGCCTGCCCTAAAAAACCACACAGCCCTCTACAGTCCCCATAGCGGCGTTATCGATACCCATGCCGTTGCCTACAGCCTGTTGGCAGACTTTGAGACCGCAGGCGGCACGCTGGCACTCAACACCGCCATTCAATCCATCACACCGGGCGCGCTTATCACCACCGCGCAAGACAAAGTAACGGCCCGCCACATCATCAACGCCGCTGGCCTCCATGCGCATTTATTGGCCCGCGCCACCCAACACTTAAAGCCGCAACACATTCCGCAAGTTCATTATGCCAAAGGCGTTTGGTGCCGGGTGAGCGGGCATGTGCCCTTCTCGCACCTTATTTACCCCCTGCCGCCCGAAACCGGGTTGGGTGTGCATCTGACCCTGGACACCGATGGCACCGCCCGCCTTGGGCCAGACAGCACATGGGTAGAGGCACCGGAATATTCGGCACCAACAAATGCCACGGCCCGGTTCGCGGCCGCCGTGCAGGATTGGTGGCCCGCGCTAGACCTCAAGCAACTTACCATTGATCAAGCCGGTATCCGCCCCCGCTTGGCCGGGCCGGGCCAAGCCTTTGCCGATTTCCGCATTGATGGCGGCGAAACCCATGGCCTTGATTGGCTGACCAATCTGTTCGGCATTGAAAGCCCCGGCCTCACCGCCGCCCTTGCCATTGGTGAGCATGTTGCCCAACAGGTGCGAGCTGGGTTATAGCAGCCCCAACTTTGGGAGAGGTTCATATGGCTGATTTGCCGATTACCCGCACCGTCAATGATCTACGCGCCACCGTCGCCGATTGGCGTGCAGAGGGCCATCGCGTAGCCTTGGTGCCAACCATGGGCGCATTGCATCACGGTCATATGACCTTGATCGATCACGCCAAAAAATATGCGGATAAAGTCGTCGTCTCCGTTTTTGTGAACCCGACCCAGTTTGGCCCTAATGAAGACTTTGATGCCTATCCCCGCACAGAGACGGAAGATTGCGCCATGGTGGCCGCGCAAGGGGGCAATATGGTCTATGCCCCCACGGTGAACGAAATGTACCCCAACGGCTTTGCCACCAAAGTTACCGTTGGCGGCGTGAGCGATGTGTTGTGCGGCGCGGCGCGCCCCGGTCATTTTGATGGCGTGGCGCTGATCGTTACCAAGCTGCTGCTGCAATGCGGGCCGGATGTCGCCGTGTTTGGCGAAAAGGATTTTCAGCAACTGCAAGTTATTCGCCGCTTTGTCCGCGATCTTGATATCCCGGTGGAAATTTTGGGCGCACCCCTTATTCGTGATGCAGATGGCCTTGCCACCTCATCGCGCAACAAATATCTCACCGATGATGACCGCGCCCAAGGCCTGCATCTTCACCGAACCTTGCAGACAATGGCGGAGGCCATTGCAAAAGGCGCAACGGCAGCAGACGCGACAGCCCAAGGCCGCAGCAAACTTGAAGACGCTGGCATCACCCAGATCGACTATCTTGAAATTCGCGATATGGAAACCATGGCGTTGGTAGAGGGCAAGGTTGCAGCACCCGCCCGCGCCTATGTCGCCGCCAAAATCGGTAAAGCCCGCCTGATTGATAATTGGCCCGTTGGGTGATTTACAGGTTCACGACTCTTCCAAAGCTAGTTTGGCGTTCAGGCGTTGCGCCCCTTCTGCTGCACGAAACCATGGCTCCGCCGCTGCAAGACGCTCAGCAATTTTGCCACTGCTTGCGCCTAGCGCGCTTTCAACTTCTTTGACGCGATAAAGCCCCCCGAGCGACGGTGCGGGCATTTTGCGCTTTTGCAATGCTTGACGGGTCACTCCCAATCGCCCAGCAATTTCTGCCTGACTTGCCAAATCAGGTTTTACTTCGCGTAATATCGCGTTAGGCACAGCCTTAACAATCTGCCTAATCGCTACTTCAATCACTGCCTCGGCTTCCTCTCCGCTGCGTTCCAACGAAACGGCGAACAACCCCGCTTCTCCCAGTCCAATGACACCATCATCAAGCCCGGCCTCAAATAGCGCATCAGACAAACCTAAATCGTCCATATCTGATGGACGTGTAAAAATGAGATCAAACTCAAATACCTTATTCTGTGTTTGCGTCTTCATCTTCATCTTCGTCTTCATCTTGTGACTCCTTCACACAATGCGCGGCTTTACTTAGCAAAGCGGCGGCATGCTGCGCCGGGTTCCTCGGTGTTGACCAAACAGACATTCGACAAAACTGCCTATCCCGACAATCTTCCGCATTCCAAGGGCAAAGTATGAACCCCCAACTATGGGAGCTCTTACCCTTGGCCTTTTCAACAATCCACCCAAGTGCCTCTAACTCCCTTAGAGTCGTCTCAATATCCTTGTTCGAGTGTTTAGCGCGCTTTTTCATACCAAATCCCTGTAAAGTTGTCAAGTGACAACCTATTTCCGCTTTCGCTTACTCGGCGGTTTTTTGGCGTCTTCACGAAAGGCAGCATCAATGGCGATGCGCGCCCAGTCTTTGAAAGCATCGGGGTCATCGTAGCATTCATCCGGCATCAGCCGGTAACTCATCACGCCACGCTTACCGTTCTTGCCTTCAAAAACGAACGGCTCTGCCCCCGCCTCTTCAAATTGCGGGTCACTTTCGGCATCGCTTTTCAGGTAAATCTGTTCATCCGCACATAGGGCGATCATCACCCCATGAAAGAACACCCCTGCACCGCCAAACATGCGTTTGACCTCCACCGCGCCGATGGGCTCGAACAACTCTCGCAAATATTCCGTGTATTGGGGAGTGACCGCCATGGGTTTCAGGCCCCTAAGGCCTTACCCCGCATCCGGCAGGTTCAATCCGGCAGGCAGGCCATCGGGCCCATCACCCGCAAAGGAGAAGCTTTCGCCGCAACCACAACGATCCGTCTCATTCGGGTTGTTGAACACAAAGCCGGTGCTGAACTTGCTTTCTTCCCAATCAAGCTCTGTGCCGAGCAAATATAGGATCGCCTTGGAATCGATATAAACCGTGGCGCCTTCCAGCTCCACCACCTCGTCCAACGGCTCGGGCGCTTTGGCATAGCCCAGATCATAGGTGAAGCCCGCACAACCGCCGGACTTGACGCCCAGCCGCAAGCCGGCAACCGGCTCCTTCGCGTTGGCAACAAGGTGCTTCACACGCGCGGCGGCGCGGTCTGTCATTTTGATGGCTTGCGGTTTCTGTCTCATAATATTCCTAATGTAAGCCTTATAGGGCCATATTTCAATTTCTAGAACATATCCAAATCAAGACGCGCGGCCTCTGACATGCGGGATTTATCCCAAGGCGGGTGCCACACAAGCTCTACCGCCACTTCCGACACACCATCCACCTGTTCAACTGCCTCTGCCACATTACGCGGAATAAGGTCTGCCACCGGGCAATTAGGGGCTGTCAGCGTCATATCCACTTCCACCCGGCCATTGTCCTTTGCTTCAAGGCGATAGATCAGCCCCAACTCCCACACATCCACCGGGATTTCAGGGTCATACACGGTTTTGATCGCCGCCTTGGCGGCGTCATACAGCGCATCCTTATCGGTGAGGGATTCTCCCTGCTTGGCAGCCTCCACAAGGTTCAGAAGGTCGGGACCACTCATGCCAACATCTCCCGTGTTTTTTGCAGACCCGCCACAAAGGCATCTACCTCCGCTTCTGTGTTGTAAAACGCGAAGGAGGCGCGGCAAGTGGCGCTCACACCCATGGCCTTCATCAACGGTTGGGCGCAATGGTGGCCGGCGCGCACGGCGATGCCTTGATTGTCCAAAAGCGTTGCCACGTCTTGCGGGTGGGCGCCTTCCATGGTGAAGGAAATGATGGCGAGTTTGTCAGCTACGTCGCCATGCACTTTCAGCCAGTTGAAGCCGCCAAGTTGGTCCATGGCCCGCTTCAGCAGCTTGTCTTCATGGGCTTGCAGATCGGCAATATTGAATTGATTGAGGTAATCAAAAGCAAGGCCCAAACCTACCGCCTCAACAATCGCAGGGGTACCTGCCTCAAACTTGTGGGGCACGCCGCCATAGGTGATGGTGTCTTCAAACACGTCTTTTATCATCTCGCCGCCGCCTTGATAGGGGCGCATGTCTTTCAGCAAGTCCATCCGACCCCAAAGGGCGCCGATACCGGTGGGCCCATAAACCTTGTGGCCGGAAAACGCATAGAAATCCGCGCCCAGCGCAGCGACATCCACCTTCATATGCGGCACGGCCTGACAGCCATCAATCAGCACAACGGCCCCTTGGGCTTTCGCCGCCTGCACCATCTCGCGCACCGGGTTAATCACCCCCAATGCGTTGGAGACATGGGGAAACGCCACCAGCTTGGTCTTGCTCGTGATCATGCCCTTGAAGGTATCAAGATTGATCGAGCCATCTTCCGCCACCGGGCAGAATTTCAGCGTCACGCCTTGGCGTTCGCGTAGAAAGTGCCAGGGCACGATATTGGAATGATGCTCCAACTGCGTGATCAAGATCTCATCGCCCGCACCCAGCCTTGGTGCTGCCCAGCTATGCGCCACAAGGTTGATGGCTTCTGTCGCGCCGCGCGTAAAGATCACTTCATTTTCATCAGGCGCACCAATAGCAGCAGCGATGGTGGTGCGCGCCCTCTCAAATGCATCTGTCGCCTCGGACGACAGCGTGTGCAGCCCGCGATGCACATTGGCGTAGGAAGTCCGCATCATCTCCGCCATGCCATCAATCACCGCATTCGGCTTTTGCGCGCTGGCGGCATTATCCAAATAAACCAAATCCCGCTGGCCGATTTTGCGACTAAGGATCGGGAAATCTGCGCGCACTTGTTCTACGTTAAAAGAGGTCATCTGCGCCTCCAAACAAGGCTTTGACGCCATCCAGTTCCCCCGCCGGGATCACTCCATCCGCCGCCTCAACCGCAGCGATCAAGAAGGCGGAGATCAGCAACGCGCGTGCCTCCGCTTCCGGCACGCCGCGCGCCTTCAAATAGAAAAGCTGATCCGCATCGATCGCGCCGGTGGTGGCCCCGTGGGAACATTCCACCGCATCGGCAAAAATTTCCAGCTCCGGCTTGTGGTCGGCTTCTGCGCCTGCATTCAGCAGCAGAGCTTTGGAAAGCTGGTGTGCTTCTGTGCCAATCGCCCCTTTTTCCACCCGCACCTTACCTTGATAGATGGCGCGCGCCTTATCACCCAGCACATTGTAAAATGCTTGGTTGGAATGGGCATCAGGCACCGCGTGGGTGACATGGGTCAGCGTATCCAGGTGCTGCGCACCGCTCAGGTTCGCAACGCCATGCATGGCCACATCAGCCCCCTTGCCCAGCAACCGCACCCGTGTGTCTGTGCGCGTGGTCGCGCCACCCGTCACAGCCGTGAAATGCCGATAGGCCGCATCGCGCCCCACACTGACCGAAAGGTCCAGCAAGCGCGTCGCCGCGCCCTTATCAGCACTCACCCGCAGATGGCGCATAACAGCGCCTTCGGCCAATTCGATCTTCACCGCATGTTGCGCCAAACCCTCAGCAGCACCGTGTTTCTCGATAAGCGTCAATTCTGCGCCTTTGGCGACTTGGATCAACGTGCGTGAATGGCCTGCCCCCAGCGCCAATTCCAGCGATGCACTTTTCGCGACCCTCACCACCGCCCCATTCTGCGCCGCCGCGCGGTTGAGCAAATCAAGGGAAACACTGTCGGGCAGCGCGTCCCCTGCCGCAGCTATCACGGCAGAAAGATCGCGAGAAATCTCCGCCCCCTCACCTTCTATCGCATAGGCAGTAGAGCCCGCCGGAACCCCAAGAACCTTCCCCAAATCCGTATAACGCCAGCTTTCCACCCGGCGTGAGGGCAAGCCTTGATCAGCCAAAGCCGCGCGCAACTCAGCCTGCCCATCGGCGGGCGCGGGCAATGCCGCCAAATAGGTGGCCGCCCAATCCGTATTATGACGTGCCAGAACCATTAAGCCGCGATCCCGTCATAGCCTGATTTCTCAAGCTCCAGCGCCAGTTCCTTACCGCCTGATTTCACAATGCGGCCATCGGCCAACACATGCACAAAATCGGGCACGATGTGATCAAGCAAACGCTGGTAATGGGTGATCACCAAAAAGCCTTTATCTGGCCCGCGCAGCGCATTCACCCCTTCGGCCACGATTTTCAGCGCATCAATATCCAACCCGGAATCAGTTTCATCCAACACCGCAAGCGTTGGTTCAAGCATCGCCATTTGCAAAATCTCGGCGCGCTTCTTTTCCCCGCCGGAGAAGCCCACATTCACCGGGCGCTTCAACATTTCATCTTTGATGGATAACGGCGTGGCAGCGGCCCGCATGGCTTTCAAAAACTGGATCGCATCCAATTCTTCTTCGCCGCGGGCGCGGCGCTGTGCATTCATGGCCGTTTTCAAAAAAGTTGCCATGGTCACGCCCGGCACCGCAACGGGATATTGCATAGCCAAGAACAAGCCTGCAGCAGCGCGTTCTTCCGGCGCAAGATCGGCCAAATCAACACCACCCATTTTGATGCTGCCTTGCGTTACCTCATAGCCATCACGCCCGGCAATCACGTAAGACAAGGTGGATTTACCCGCCCCGTTCGGCCCCATAATGGCGTGCACGGTGCCCGGTTCAATCGTAAGGGAAAGTCCCTTCAAAATTTCCTTGCCGCCAACAGTGGCGTACACGTTATCAATCTCAAGCAGAGGCCCCAAATAATCAGTACTCATCCCACGGCTCCTTCCAGCGAAATGCCAACCAATTTTTGCGCTTCTACGGCAAACTCCATCGGCAATTGTTGCAATACATCTTTACAGAACCCGTTGACGATCAGCGTCACCGCCTCTTCTTCGGGTATGCCGCGCGCGCGGCAGTAAAACAGTTCATCCTCTGAGATCGTGGAGGTTGAAGCCTCATGCTCCACCACCGCGCTTTCATTGCGGCTTTCAATGTAAGGCACGGTGTGCGCCCCACAATCACCGCCAATCAACAGGCTGTCACACTGGGTAAAGTTTCGTGCGCCCACCGCCTTGGGGTGGATAGACACCAAGCCCCGATAGGTTTGATCAGACCGGCCCGCCGAAATACCCTTAGAGATAATGCGTGAGCGTGTGCCTTTGCCCAGATGGATCATCTTG
Source organism: Alphaproteobacteria bacterium (assembly GCA_049609145.1). Taxonomy (GTDB): domain Bacteria; phylum Pseudomonadota; class Alphaproteobacteria; order SPJN01; family SPJN01; genus JBMYYF01. The sequence goes on along the minus strand of JBMYYF010000007.1, from coordinate 60,918 downwards.
GTGCCGGTATCGGCCTGCTGCAAATTATTGGTGATGGCGATGGAATAAAACTCCCCCACGCTATCTTCCCCGCGCAGCACACAGCTTGGATATTTCCACGTTACCGCAGAACCTGTTTCAACCTGCGTCCATGAAATGCGGGAACGATCCCCCGCACACAGGCCGCGCTTGGTCACAAAATTATAAATGCCACCCTTACCGTCCGCATCACCGGGATACCAGTTTTGCACTGTGGAATATTTAATCTCTGCATCATCCAGCGCAATCAGTTCCACCACCGCCGCATGCAGTTGGTTTTCATCGCGCATGGGGGCCGTGCACCCTTCAAGGTAGGAAACATAACTGCCTTTATCGGCAATGATCAGCGTGCGTTCAAACTGCCCCGTATTTTCCGCATTGATACGGAAATAGGTGGAAAGTTCCATCGGGCACCGCACGCCGGGCGGAATGTAAACGAAGGAGCCATCGGAGAAGACAGCGCTGTTCAGCGTGGCGTGGAAATTATCCGTCATCGGCACGACGGAGCCCAGATATTTCTTCACCAATTCAGGGTGCGTTTGCACGGCCTCTGAGATCGGGCAAAAAATGACCCCCGCCCGCTCCAGCTCTTCTTTAAACGTGGTGCCAACAGAGACACTGTCAAACACAGCATCCACTGCCACTTTGCGTTCATAGCCTTCCACACCCGCCAGAATTTTCTGTTCTTCCAGCGGGATACCCAATTTGTTGTAGGTATCAATCAAGGCGGGATCGACATCATCAATGCTTTTGGGCTGCACCTTCATGCTCTTGGGGCGCGCAAAATAATAAGCGTCTTGATAATCAATCGGCGGAAATTTTACGTTCGCCCATTCAGGCTCTTCCATTTGCAGCCAACGGGCAAAGGCCTCCAGCCGCCATTCAAGCAGCCATTCCGGCTCGCCCTTGGCTTCGGAGATAAAGCGCACAATATCTTCGTTCAGGCCCTTAGGCGCGAAATCAGATTCCACATCGGACGACCAGCCATATTTATACTTGTCGCCGCCTTCCAGCGCTTCAACTGTTTCTACTGTTTCTGTCGTCGCAACCATGCGATCAAAACTCCTTACGCGGCCCGTGTCGTGAGCCGACTAACCAATTTTTTATAGGCTTCCAAAAAGCCATCAATATCTTCTGTGGTGGTGGCAAAGCCGGTTGAAACGCGAATGGCACAAGCCGCGTTCAACGCGCTTTCCCCCATCGCGGTTAATACATGGCTTGGCTTTACCTTGCCCGATGAACAGGCCGACCCGGCTGAAACTGCTATGCCATCCAAATCCAATGTCATTACCTGTGTTTCGGCCTTTACGCCGGGCAGCACGATACAGCTTGTATTAGCCACTCTGTTGCTGCCAATAATCCGCGCATCCGGCGTGATGCCCCTCACGCCTGCTTCCAGCTTTTGTTGCAAGGCTGGCAACCGATCTGCTTCCAAATCAACCAAAGCCGCTTTGGCAGCAGCACCAAACCCTGCAATGCCCATCACATTTTCTGTACCCGCACGGCGGCGCCGTTCCTGCCCGCCGCCCACCATTAAGGGCGGCACGTCCAGCCCGTCAGCCAGCCACAACGCGCCCACGCCTTTGGGGCCACCAATTTTGTGCGCGCTCAGCGCGGCCATATCAGCGTTCAAGATTGCAGCCCCGAGCGAAATTTTGCCGGCACCTTGCACCGCATCCACAAACAGCCTGTGCGGTGTGTCTTGCAACAGGGCGGCCAGTTCTTCTACCGGTTGGATCACGCCTGTTTCATTGTTCACTGCCTGCACGCAATACAGCGTGGGTACATCGTGCAAGGTGATCGCGTTCAGGTCCAGCGCGCCTTCTGGCGTCACGGGTAATACCTCCAGCGTTTTGCCCCCAGAATCTCTAGCAGCCTCAGCCGCGGCCAGTACCGCATCATGCTCAATTGCGCTCACCGCAATGCGGGCCATATCCGTGCCGCGTATCGCGGTGTTGATCGCTTCTGTGCCGCCGCTCGTAAACGTCAAGCGTCCACCGCAGCCGCCGATCAAATCGATCACGTCTTGGCGCGCATCTTCTATCAAAGCCAACGCCTTGCGCCCTGCCCCATGCACGGAAGATGGGTTGCCGTATACTTCCATGGCGGCGCTCATGGCCACTCTGGCCCCGCCACGCAGCGGGCTGGTGGCGTTGTAATCAAGATAGATCATTGCGCGGCCTCCCACTCATCCACACTCAAAAAGCCACGACCCGCCAACCGTTTCTCAATCACATCTTCCAACGTAACCGAGGCCAGGAACGTGTAGATTTGGCGCGAAAGTTCATCCCACAAATCATGGGTCAGGCAGCGGCCTTGATCGCTCATGCAGCCCCCTGTTGATGTGTCGGAACAACGAGTGGTTTTGATCGGCTCATCCACCGCCAAAATCACATCTGCCACTTTCATTTCATGGGCCGGGTGCGCCAAGGCATAGCCGCCATACGCACCGCGATGAGATACCACCAATCCGGCTTTGCGCAGTTTGGCAAAAAGCTGTTCCAGATAAGGTTGGGGAATATCCTGCCGCTGCGCAATTTCGCCGATAGGCACGGGCGTGGCGTTTTCCAGCGCGGCTGTTGCCTGCGCCAGATCTGCCATCGCCATCACTGCATATCTGCCTCTCGCCGAGAGCTTCATTGCATCCGTCCTGCTGGCGGCAAAAATGGTGGCCCGCTGTACGGGGCCTGCGCCTTTTCGCCTCTTGGGTTTTGGGTGAGCCGTTGGGTATATATCCGGCTCAATTCATGTTGGGTCATATTAAACTAGACTAGTTTAGTCAAGTTTAAGGAACAACGCACCTGAAACCTCATATTTTGTGGGTTTTTCAACTGGAAAACCTGAACAACTTACCTTTTTGGGTGAGTTTAAATCGCCGGAGTTTTGCCATGCCTGAGATCATTTTTCCCGGTCCTGATGGGCGCCTAGAAGGTCGTTATCAGCGCGGAAAGGGCGAAAATCCGCCGATCGCCATGGTGCTTCATCCCCATCCGGCCCTTGGCGGCACCATGAACAACAAGGTGGTTTTCCAAGCTTATCAAATGTTCGTAAAGCGCGGCTTTTCCGTTTTACGCTTTAATTTCAGGGGTGTAGGGCGATCTCAAGCCGAGTTTGATGAAGGCGTCGGCGAGCTTTCCGATGCCGCCTCCGCGCTTGATTGGCTGCAAGGCGAAAACCCAAATGCGCGCCAATGCTGGATCACCGGATTTTCCTTCGGCGCGTGGATTGGTATGCAACTCTTGATGAGACGCCCGGAAATCAGCGGTTTTTTGTCCATCGCGCCGCCTGCCAATTTGTATGACTTTACCTTCCTCGCCCCCTGCCCGTCCTCCGGTCTGTTCGTTTCAGGCACTGAAGACAAGGTGGTGCCGCATGAGGATGCACGCGCCTTGGCCGATCGGCTCACCGCCCAAAAGGATATCGTGATCGACCATGCGTTGATTGATGGCACCAATCACTTCTTTGAAGGCAAGCTGGATGAATTGACCGAGGTGCTGAATAATTATCTGGACATTCACATGAAGCGAGTTGATGAAGAAGCAGGCCGCTAAGCGACTGTAATTCCACCACAAATCGGCTCCGGCGCACCCGTTGTGCCGGGCACCGACAACGGCATTTTTTCTTTGGCGCGTTTAGCCAAATAGGCAAATGCCTGTGCTTCCAACGCATCCCCGTCCCAGCCCAACACCTCTGCCCGCACAACCGGACAGCCCGTCATCTGTTCAATCATTTGGCCCATCGTGTCGTTCAATCGACCGCCGCCCGTGGCGATGATCTGCTTGGGCCGCGCACCCACCAATTCAAACCCGGCCGCGATTGATTTGGCGGTAAAGGCAGTCAAGGTTGCCGCGCCATCTGCAAGTGAAAGTTGCTCAACTGGTGAGATCGAAAAATCAAACCTATCCAATGACTTAGGCGCTGGTGTTGAGAAATAGCTGTGCTCCATCATTGCCTCCAGCGCCGCATGATTTACCTGCCCGTTTGCGGCGATTTTGCCTCCCTCGTCGAACCGCCCAGCGCCGTGGCGCTCAATCCAGTCATCCAACAAACCGTTGGCTGGCCCCGTGTCGAAGGCACAAATATCTTCCCATCGCTGGGACGATATTACATCAGCCGATTGTAATATGGTGATATTCGCCACCCCACCCAGATTGAGTATGCCGATTGACCCATCGCCCAAACCTGCGGACGCCACTAAAGCTGCATGATAAAGCGGCGCCAGCGGCGCGCCCTGCCCGCCTGCCGCCACATCGGCGCTGCGAAAATCGAAAACGACGGGCAGATCAAGCCCGGCAGCCAGTGCTGCACCATCCCCAATCTGACAGGTAAAGCGCTCTGCCGGGCGGTGCAAAACAGTCTGCCCATGAAAGCCTACAAGGCTGGGCTGCCATTCTTGCCCAGCAGAGTTGATTAGCTGATTACCGAGCACGATATGCGCCTGGGTCACCACATTCGCGGCTTCACGCGCCTTTGCCCCCAAACAAGCTGCGGGATCCGCCAATGCGGCATCAACAGCGGTACGCAATACCTTCCGCGCTTCATCACTGTAGGGTTGGCTGGCACTTGGCCCGATTTTCACATGGGCCACACCATCGGTTTCGATCAGCGCCGCATCCACGCCATCCAGCGATGTGCCACTCATAAACCCCAGAACTATTTCTTTACTGTGCCCTTGGGTCACGCTTGCCTCTTGCCACCGACATGATACAGCGTTCACACTTACTGAAAGCCAAAGAAAGAGCAAGCCATGTCAGCGCAATCATCCGCTCACAAATCAGAGTTTTTGACCGTGATGGAACAGCGTGGCCATATTCACCAATGCACCGATATGGAAGCATTGGATAAGGCCGCAACCGAAGGCGTGATTACGGCATATGCGGGCTATGACCTGACCGCCCCTTCCCTGCATATTGGCAACATGGCAACAATCATGATGCTACGCCGCTTACAGCAGGCGGGCCACAAGCCGATCGTTTTGTTGGGTGGCGCGACCACCCGCATTGGCGACCCTTCCGGCAAGGATGAACAACGCCAGCTATTGAACGACGAACAGATCGAGGCCAACAAAGCCAGCATTCGCAAAGTGTTCGACCGCTATCTGACGTTTGGTGACGGCCCGACCGACGCCATCATGGTGGACAACGCCGATTGGTTGCTGGATTTGAACTATGTCGATTTTCTACGCGATGTGGGGCGTCATTTCACGATCAACCGTATGTTGAGTTTTGACTCCGTCAAATTGCGTTTGGACCGCGAGCAGCCGCTCACATTCCTTGAGTTCAACTACATGATCTTTCAAGGCTACGATTTTGTAGAATTGAATCGTCGCAACAATTGCACCTTACAAATGGGCGGATCGGACCAATGGGGCAATATCGTTAACGGCGTAGAACTTTCCCGCCGGATGGATGGCGCGCAAACATACGGTCTGACCACGCCGCTGATCACAACAGCCTCTGGCGCAAAAATGGGCAAGACAGCAGATGGTGCCATGTGGCTGAACGCAGACATGCTAAGCCCCTACGACTATTGGCAGTTTTGGCGCAATACAGAAGATGCCGATGTTGGCCGTTTCCTAAAGCTGTTCACCGATTTACCATTGGATGAAATCGCCAAGCTGGAAGCCCTTGAAGGTGCTGAAATCAACAACGCCAAAATCGTCCTAGCCAATGAAACAACGGCGCTGTGCCATGGGCGCGAGGCCGCACAAGCAGCCGCTGCTACGGCCAAAAAGACATTTGAGCAAGGTGGTGCCGGCGGTGATTTGCCAACGATTGAAGTTTCAGCAAGCGTGTTGGCCGAGGGCCTGCCCGTTCTTGACGCCTTTAAGGAAGCTGGTCTTGCTGCCTCCAACGGAGAATTCCGTCGCCTGTTGAAACAAAACGGCGCAAAGCTGAATGACAAACCCGTTGCGGATGACACCCAAAAAATTACCGAAGCCGATTTGGTAAATGACGGCGCAGCAAAAATTTCCGCCGGGAAGAAGCGTCACGCACTTATTCGTTTGGCTTAGCTGCCTTGTTCCCTGATGGTGCTTCGGATACGGGGTCTTTTTCCGGCACAAACAAATTGCGCAAAAAGCCGGGTGTAAGCGCCGATAGCGCGTTGACCGAGACTTTGGGTTCGGAAAACTCGCCGCTTACTTCAAACCGTGCGGCGAACAGGCCCTGCCCTTCGCCACCAACGATCATTTCACCGATTCCGGGGATCAGCCCGAGGAAAGAGTTTAGCGAGTAAGCCGGTGTGATTGTGCCAGCAAGGTTGAGGCGGTCTTGCCCCAAATCGACTACGCCCGAACTATGTACCCCCAATGACGGGCCAACCGCCACAGCATTTCGCAAGGTGATTTCGCCTTCGTGCATCGTAAACGGGGCGGTAATGTTGGTGAACAACATGCCCCTATCAGCAAAACTATCAGCAATGCCGACAAAGGAACCAAAGTTCAGAACACTAACAACAGGCGGCGCTTTTTTGAGGCGAACATCACGCACAACAATTTCGCCGCTGATTGGCTTATCATCATCACTAAGATATATTTGCGCAGCCAGCGTACCACCTTCTGCCTGATCGACAATGCCCGTCAACGGCATGAAGGCCCCGGCATCTTCTGATAATATCCGCACCTCGCGCACGCTGGCAAGGCTTGCGCCACGTTCTGCCATACGCGCCTTAACCGGTTTTGCAGACCCTGCGTGACTACCGCTCATATCCAGTTGCTGGATCAGGTCGCCATCATCAATTTTGAGAGCGGCTGAAAATTCATTCAGCACCAGTTTCTTGAAAAGGGTGAAGGTTGATAGCTCTGCATTCAGGGCCAAGGGTGCAATCAGCAACCCATCTCCTTCTTCTTCCTGTTCCGAGCCTTCTTCACCTTCGCCCAAGCCATTCAACCAAGCTGCCTGCCCGATCAGCGAAATCTGGGAGCCTTCTACATCCGGCTTGATTGTCAAAACGATATTTTGCGCAAGCTCCGGCAGTTGTTTGGCTTCTAACACCAACTGGCTGATTTGGTATTTGTCATTCAAAGTAAGATCAGCGCGGGCTGATAGACCTTCGCCTTCCAGTTCAAATCCCTCAATCACCATGCCCCCTACCTCCGGCAAACGCAGGCGGGCCTGCCCCTGCAAAGCGGCCCCCACCCCAAATTCGTGGGCCAGTTGGGGAATTGACAGGCTGGCCTGCGCAAGCTGCATATCCAAATCAATGAAAGCGAGCTTCCCGCCGCGCAGCCCAATACTCACATCCAGCGGCACGCTTCCGTTCAAATAGGGCGAAAAATCAACATTCAGGTTCTTTAACAATGCCGAACGATCTGCCATTGAGGTTATTACATGGCCCTGGAATAGGCTGGGGGGCGTTTTCGCTTCCGGCTGCTCCGTGAAGCGCTCCTGCCATTGCGCGGCCACCTCGATGCCGTTTACATTGATGGTGCCCTGCCCGTGCAGCCCTTGCCCGGTGACAGAAAGGGTCATATCTGCATCGGTCAGATCAAACCCATTCACCAAAGGGGGCAGGTCCACCCCCTCTACCTTGGCGGCAACGCCCAAAGACAAGTCATCCATCAATAAGTCTTTGACCAAGGGCAGCGAAATGCGCACACGAGCGGCCCCGCGCCCTGAAAAGCTTTCTGGCAGCAATCCAAGTTTTGTGGGGTAGCCCAGCGGTTCATGATCAATAAGCCAGAGTATATCCGCCACCGATCCACGTAGTACCAGCTCGGCATCGCCCAATGTGGGTTTGGCCGCCAAATCAGGAATTGTAAAACGCGCGTCTGATATTTTGAGTGTGTCGATGTTCGCGCTATCTATCTTGATCGTAAATTTCTGCCCCGTGAGATGCGCCTTGGCCTGCCCTTCACGCATAGGCGGCATCGATCGGACATAAAACGCCTCTGTTTGCGAAAGATCAAACGTCAGGTCAATCGCATCGGCGGCAAGCGGCACACGCCCCTCCAGCGCACCGGGTGGAATATCAAGACGTAAGCGCGCATTGGAGATGTCGCCACCCAGCATATTTTGTTGAACCCATGTCCGCGCACCTTCTGCTGCACCGCGTGGCCAAAGCTGCTTTAGGGTATCAATATTCAATCCCTCGAAGCCTCCAAACCCCTTCACGCCAATCCCGGCACTGTCATTGTGAACCGCCCCCTTAAACCCAAAACGAAACGGCCCGCGGTTAATGAGCAGTGTTTGGATTTCAACCTTCTGGGCGGCAACATCAACCTCCACAGCTATGCGCGCGCGATCTACCTTTAGTGGCTTGTCGTAAAAATCCGGCAAAACCATTTGCCCGGCCCCAAGCTGCGCAGCAATACCGGCAAAGGTGGGCAAGCCATTGCGATCAAGTTCCATCACCACCTGCCCCTCAAGCGGCATGTCCACTACTTCCATAAAGGACAGTTCGGGAATATGTGTGGCCAGCACGGCCAAAGATGCCCCAGATACGTTGAGGTTTGCCGTCAGATTATCGGCGCCTGTCGCCCTGGAGACCTGTGCAGAGATGGGCCATGCCGCCCCTTCTGCGGTTTCAATAACCGTATCAGCCGCTAGATTGATGGTGCCGTCCACTGCGCGCTGTAGGCGTATCGTCGTGGAGCGCGTTTTCAGCGTCTTGCCATTAAGCTGATCTTCGTAGGTGACGACGGCGCGTTCCAAATCTATCCGGCGCAGCCAGCCTGCTACACCTCCGCCACCAAGCGGCCCAAGCAAGCCTGCAAGGGGATCACCGTCACTGTCTTGATCGGGTGCTGTATCAACCTCAACGCCTGCAAAACCAGTCGCAAACCGGCCTTCTCTGTCGCGGATCACCCGTAGCGAGGCGTCTGGCACAATTAAATATGTGGGGGCAACTCGGCCTGCAATGGCTTCCGTCAAATCGAAACCAAGCGATGCCCGCGGCAATGAAAGCACCGTTTGTCCCGCATCATCCTGAACACTCAACGCATTGAGCGTGAGATCAATCTCCCTTTGCGTTGTGTCCCAAATAATTTCCGCATTCTCGATCTGCAGATCATAGGGCTTAAGGCCTCGCGAAAGCTGATCTGCCAAAATGGGCGTAAGCGGCCCGAGCCGGACCGGGCCAGACGACACCTCAAACGCCAACCACATCACGCCAAACGCGATGGCGGCGACGGTTGCGGCCACAAAACCGATCACAAATCGAAAAATGCGCTTGAGCAAGCCTGAACTCTTTACCATTGGTTGGGAGACGCTAAGCTGCATCCCTGTTTAGTATCCATTATGTCTCTTATGGTTAAAAAATTCTATGGCTAGCAAGCTATCATTTATACCAGTTCGGCCCGAATTAGGCGATCTTCCCCCACGGGTTATGGATTGGATGGGCAATCACGGCAAAAAGATGGATGAGCGCAGCCAGCACCTCATTGCCTCTACAATGATTGCCAGCCCCTTCTTGGCAACGCTGATAGAGAAATGGCCCGATTTTGCATACCAAATTACCGCTGGGCAGGGGGATCAGGCGCACGCGCATATTCAAAACCTTCTGGCCCAAGTTGATGGCGCAGAAGATATGACAACCGTATCCTCCAAGTTGCGTGAGGCCCGCACACGCTTTGCCCTGCTTTGTGCGCTGCAAGATATTAGCGGCCACTGGTCGGTTATGGAGGCGGCAGGGTATCTCAGCAGCTTTGCAGACAAAGCGGTTCAGGCCGCTACCAATTTCCTGCTGCGCCGTGCGGCCCTAAAAGACGAACTGGCCCTACCCGACATAACCACCCCAGCGCAGGGGTCTGGGTTGGTAATACTCGCAATGGGAAAATTTGGCGCGCATGAACTTAATTATTCCAGCGATATCGACCTGATTATTCTGTTTGATCACAAAGGCGCGCCCTATCTAGGCCGAAAAGATGCCCAACAGTTTTTTGTCCGCTTCGCGAAAGACCTGTCGCATTTGTTGCAAGAACGCACCGGCGATGGATATGTATTCCGCGTCGACCTTCGGTTGCGGCCGGACGCTTCGATGACGGCTCCCGCACTGCCTCTTGCTGCCGCAACGGCTTACTATGAAAGCACCGGGGAAACATGGGAACGATCCGCCATGATCAAAGCGCGCCCCGTTGCCGGGGATATTGGCCTTGGCGCTGCTTTTCTAAAAGAAATTCGCCCCTTTGTCTGGCGCGGCAATCTTGATTTCGCCGCTTTGGATGACGTGATGAATGTAACCAGACAAATCCGTTCAGCGCGGCGCGAGCCCGCAACACCGCCTGCCGGAGTTAACGTGAAACTGGGACGTGGGGGCATTCGTGAAGCCGAATTTTTTGTACAGGCACAGCAACTGATCCATGGTGGGCGTGAACGTCATTTACGGCGCGCTGCAACGCTGGACGGCCTAAATGCACTGCAAGATCACGGATTTGTCGAACACACCACAGCCGAAGCACTGGCAGCAGCCTATGTTTTCCTGCGCCAAGTCGAACATCGCCTGCAAATGGTGCAAGACGAGCAAACCCAAACTCTACCGGGACAACAACCGCAACTGGCGCAGCTTGTCCGTTTTTTGGGTTTCAACACGATTGAAGAATTTGCAACCACACTTGAAACGCACCGCCAAGCCATTGCCAGTGCATTCGACGCCCTTTTCGACAATGCCGGGCTTGCAAATACAGAACCAAAATCCGACGTCTCAACCGCGCCAGATGCGGTTGCAGAAAGCTTGGGCTATACCAATCCGGTCGCCGTAAAGGAAATGGTGGAACGCTGGCAATCCGGCACATATCGCGCCTTCCGTTCAGAACGGGCACGTTCTGTGGCACGAGATATGACCGAAACGATATTGCAAAGGTTTTCCGTGCATGGTGCCGGTGACAAAGCGCTTACCCGTTTTGACGGCTTTTTGAGCCAACTGCCCGCCGGTGTTCAATTGTTCACCCTATTGCGTGCCCACGATTGGCTGTTGGATGAACTGTTGGCCGTACTATCAACTGCACCTGAACTGGCGCTGATGCTGGAACGAAAGCCCGTATTACTTGATATTCTGTTAGACAGCGATTCCGATGAACGTGTGCAAAACAAACAACTGGCGGAAGCCGACCTTTCCTTCCTGCTTGCATCTGCCCGGTCCTACGAAGAAGTGCTGGACTACGCACGCCGCTGGTATCGCGATCACAAGTTTCTGATTGGTGTACGCCAAATCGCCGGGCGGATGAACGCGCAGAGCGCCGGAGCCGCGCTGGCCAATTGCCTGGAAGCGACCATGCGTTGCCTCAAAGTGTATGTGGAAGACACCTTCACCAAACAACATGGCAGATTGCCGGGAGGTAGTTTCGGCATTGTGGCGCTGGGCAAATTCGGCACCCGCGATCTCACGGCCACAAGTGATGCCGATCTTATCTTTATCTATGATTTTGATACATCCGCAAAGCAATCAGATGGCCCGCGCCCACTGTCACCTGGCCAATATTTTCAACGGCTTGGGCAACGCATGGTAACGGCCATGTCCGCCCCGACTGCAGAAGGCAGTATTGTGGAAATTGATATGCGAATGCGCCCGCAAGGTAATAGCGGACCGCTATGCACGCGCGTAGACAGCTTTGAAGCCTATTTCGGTGAAGGCGGCAAGGCATGGACATACGAAAAGCAAGCACTGCTGAAAGCACGGGTAATTACCGCCGCGCCGCTGCTGGAAGCGCGCATCACAGCAACGATTGACGCGAACCACCGCCAACAACGAGACGAAAAAGAGGTGCGCTGTGATGTGGCGGCCATGCGCGCGCGTATGGATGGTCATTTCAAAACCCGCGACCCTTGGGCCTTAAAGCATGTGCGTGGCGGCATGGTCGATATCGAATTTCTGCTGCAAGCCTTAGTCCTCATCCACGACGAAGACGGTACAATTGATTTACGAAACAGCCAAACTGCCATTACCCAACTTGCAACACAGGGTATACTCACGCAGGAAGATGCAGATCTCCTTGCGGCTGCGCAAGACCTCTATACTACCGTACAAAGCTTGAAACGCTTATGCCTAACAGGCAAGTTTGACGTCGCCAGCCTACCGCCAGCTTTCGCAACCTTACTGCTTAAGGCAACCCGAGCCGACACATTGGAAACGCTGGAACAACGCTTGTTGGATTATCAACATAGGGTCCAATCCGTGTTTCATCGAGAACTTCCCTCAAGCGCTTCCAAAGATGCCGTGCCACCCGACCTATCCTTTGACTAGTCGGCTGCCCATGCTATGCATCCGCAAATCTAATTGGGAGACAACAATGGCAAAAGAACTTTCGGTTGGCGACAAAGCCCCAGCCTTCACCCTACCTACCGATGGCGACGGAAAGTTTGCCTTGCGCAAAGCGGAAGGCCCGGTTGTCCTCTACTTCTATCCCAAAGATGACACGCCCGGTTGCACCACCGAAGGCATTGAGTTTACAGCCGCTTTACCGGCATTTGAAAAATGCGGCGTGACGGTTGTCGGTGCCTCAAAAGACACAGTCGCCAAGCACGATAAGTTCAAAGCCAAGCACGGTCTTGGCATTACGCTCATTTCAGATGAAGAGGGCAGCCTGTGCGAAAAATATGGTGTGTGGGTTGAAAAGAAGAACTATGGCCGCACCTATATGGGCATTGAACGTTCAACCTTTTTGATCGACAGCAAAGGCAAGATTGTTCAAATTTGGCGCAAGGTACGCGTCAAAGGCCATGTAGAAAAAGTGCTGGAAGCGGCGCAGACGCTATAAATAAATAAATCAATCACCATTGCGAACTGTGCGCACAATAAAGGGCGTGGCTTCCCCCACAACTTTTGCCAAGGCCCGTTCATAGGCACGCGCCAGCATGGCAGCGTCTTGCCCGCTGATGGTTGCCTTGCCGATAAAGGTTTCGCGCCCCACAATTTTTGCTTTGCGTCGTTCGATAACTGCAACTGAGACTTCTATTATCGCCTCACCGTTTTCAACGCCAAAGCGGCGCAGATCCCCTGCCACCGCAAATGTTGTTCGCAGGCCCAATTCTTCCCGGGCAACGGCATTAAAAGCGCCGGAACGCTCTGTGCCTGCTGCCAAGGCCCGTTGCACCAATGTTGGAATGCGGTCGGTAAAGCGTGCATTCGGCACAAATTGAATGGCGTTATCACTCAGGCCTATCGGCACGCGATCTGTGTCCAGCGCGCGCGGGGCCATGGGTTGTTCAATCGTGAGTTGGTGAGGCATGGCCCGCTTGGCCTTGGCCACATCAATATCAGGGTTTACCCCATAGATCACAGGTTGCGGCCCGGCCGATAAGATGCTGCCACATCCAGCCAACAGAAAAACGCCGGCCATCGCGACCGCAAATGCTGTTAATCGAGTCATCATCTTGTCTCCCCATCCCCTAGAAGTGTTTGTGCCGCATCACTTTCCAGCCGCCCGACCAATCGGTCCAGACTGCGCGAGACAGAGCGAAGCTCAACCAGCAAGCGGCTCAAATCTTGTGCACCACCAGCTGAAAAGCCTTCAATGGCAGGCCGGGCTGCCTCAACCGCCAGCGCCACCTCATCCGACAATTTGCCGACAGATGTGATGGTTGCGCGCAGTTCCTTGTTGATTGTTTCATCTGCTCCTTCTGCCGCTTTTTCGATGGAGGCCATCACCCGTGACAGACCGGCGGTGGTTTCCTTCAGGTCGCCGCTGATGGCCGATACATTCGCAATCAACGCCTCGATCTCAGGGCCGCGATTGGCGAATGACCCTGTAATGGTGTTGATATTATTAATGGTTTCCCCAATGGCAGCCACGTTTTCATCACTGACCGCCGCGGATATTTTGTCCAACAGCACCGTCACCTGTGTCATGATTTCAGGGGCGGTCGCGAAGATCGCTTGCAGATCAGAATCCTCAGACGGGATAACAGGATAACCGGTTTCGGGGTCCAGCGGCAGCTCTCCAGCTTGCGCCGTGCCGCCTGAAATTTGCACAAACCCCACGCCGGTTACGCCTTGATATTCAATTTTGGCGATGGAATCCCGATAGATCGGCGTGGCAGCATCCACCTTCAAATGTACCCTGATTTGGTTGGGGTTCGCGGCATTGATCCCGATCCTGGCAACCTCGCCAACTTTCACACCTTTGTAGGAAACAGCCCCGGCCTTGCCCAATCCGTTCACTGCGCCTTCAAACAAAACATCATATTCAGCAAATTCCTGATCGATCTCGCTTTTCACAATCCATAGCGCAAAAGCAAACAGGCCAAACATTGTTGCCAATGTGAAAGCACCGATCACCACATGATTTGCTTTTGTTTCCATGCTTTCTCTCCCGTTGCGCGCTTAGGCGCTTTCCTGCGCGCTTACCGCTGCCCGCGCACGTGGCCCGCGAAAATATTCTGCCACCCAAGGGTGATCACATTCCATCATGGCCGCCATGTCACCATCAATGATTACTCTTTTTTCGGCCAACACCGCAATGCGATCGCAAATGGCGTGCAGCGAGTCCAGATCATGGGTCACCATAAAGACCGTCAGCCCCAAAGCGTCTTTCAAGCTTTTGATCAAATTATCAAAAGCGGCTGCGCCAATGGGGTCAAGACCCGCCGTTGGCTCATCCAAAAAAACGATCTCAGGGTCCAGCACCAACGCCCGTGCCAGACCTGCACGTTTGCGCATACCGCCCGACAGCTCCGAGGGATATTTGTCGGCCGCTTCCGGGGCTAACCCCACCAGTGCAATTTTCAATTCAGCAATTTCGCGCCGCAATTTGGGCGGCAAATCCAGATGCTGCTTAAGCGGCACTTCAATATTTTCGGCAACTGTTAGTGATGAGAACAGGGCACCATCTTGAAACAGTACCCCCGTGCGCCGTTCCAGCGTACCGTCATGCTTGGCATTTTCATGCAGATTAAGCTGCTTTCCAAACAATGAGATACCCCCGGCAACGGCATTATTGAGCCCCAATATGGTGCGCAGCAACACGGATTTACCTGTGCCGGACCCGCCAACAATCCCCAAAATTTCACTACGATATACATCAAGGTTCAGGTCGTCATGAATGACTTGCGGCCCAAAGGCAGTTTTCAGGCCCCTAACTTCAATGATGGTGTTGTCGTTTACACTTTCCATCCTCAAAGCCCCATCAACGCAAAGAAGACAGAGAACACGCCATCGGCCACAATCACAAGAAAGATAGACTCGACCACCGAGCGCGTAGTTTGACGGCCCACGCTTTCGGCACTTCCTTCAACTTGCAAACCTTCATAACAACCGACCAAGGCGATGATCAGCGCAAAGAACGGTGCCTTGGCAATACCTGTCCAAAAATGCGCTGCCGTTGCGGCATCCTGAAAGCGCGCAATAAACGCACCGGGTGTAATGTCCAGCACATTCCATGCCATCAAGGCACCGCCCACCAGCCCGGCCAGATCAGCCAAAAAACCCAGTATCGGCAACATGATGAGCAATGCCACAAGGCGCGGTAGCACCAGCACATCCACCGGCTCAATCCCCATTGTGCGCATGGCGTCAATCTCTTCGCGCACCTTCATGGAGCCGATCTCGGCAGTAAAGGCGCTGCCAGAACGCCCCGCCACCATGATCGCCGTTAGCAAAACGCCCAGCTCTCGCAATACCGACAGGGTCAGCAAATCGACCACAAAAATCTCGGCCCCGAATTGCCGAAGCTGAAACGCGCCCTGATAGGCCAGCACAATGCCAATCAGAAACGACATCAACAAAATGATCGGCACCGCATTCAAGCCAATCTGCTGCATGTGATGCACCGTACTGGTCAGACGAAACCGGGCCGGGTTCAACGCCAGGCGCCCGAAACGCTCGATCACAAACCCCAAAAATCCAAGGATTGCAGCGCCCTGCTGCAAATTTTCCAGCGCCCAGACACCCGTATCTTCAACAAATTCAACAACACCGCGACGTTCTTTGGGGGGGACTATCGGCGTGTCAGACATAGAGGCCGTGCGTTCCGCCACAGCCTCTATCAACTTGCTATGGGCTGGCTGCACACCTGTCAATTCAATGCCGGCAGCTTTCGCTTTGAGCAACAGATAAGCTCCGGTGGTGTCCAGAGCCTGAACCTCGGACAAATTAAGTGAGCCTTGGTGCTGGCCAAGGGCGGCTTCCAAAGCGGCAGCACGACCAACGGTCCACCCGCCCTGTGCAACACCGTTTACCACAACCCCATCAGCAAGGTTGGGCACATCATCATCCCCGTCGTAGTCCTGCCAAATGTGGTCCGACACGGATGATTGCCCCTTTTGTGCCAAAGTCGTGCGATAAGCCATAATCTATATCGGGTTCGCAGCAACGGCTCAACCTTCGTGATCACCGAAACGCGACCCTTTGCACAGCAAATGCGGCAAATCGCGATCTGTGAGAGACACGGCAATGCCCACAAGCTGCGCCCACTTACATCGCACCCGTTCAAGGAGCTTTCTCATGCGTATTGTCTTTTCCAGCCTCGTCATCGGCCTCATGACCTTTGGTCAGCCAGTTATAGCCCAAGCGGACGATGCGCTGCTGAAAAAGGGTGAGAAAGTGTTCAAGAAATGCAAAGCCTGCCACCAAGTTGGCGAAAAGGCGAAAAACACCGTCGGCCCTGTTCTAAATGGCGTTGCCGGTCGCAAAGCCGGTGCTGTCGAAGGCTATAAGTATTCTAAAGCCATGATCGCAGCGGGCGAAGGCGGGCTGGTTTGGGATGATGCCAATCTGGACGGCTATTTGGCTCAGCCTAAAAAGTTC
Organism: Alphaproteobacteria bacterium; assembly: GCA_049609145.1. GTDB lineage: Bacteria > Pseudomonadota > Alphaproteobacteria > SPJN01 > SPJN01 > JBMYYF01. The sequence continues at coordinate 44,220 of JBMYYF010000007.1, read as the reverse complement.
ATTCCCAAGAACAAAATGTCGTTCGTGGGCTTGAAGAAAGAAAAAGATCGCGCCGCGGTGATTGCCTATCTCAAACAATTTGAGGCACAATAGGCCAAAGCGAAAAGGGGGACCGAATGGTCTGGGACATTACCGCCACAGATCACAAGTTTCCCCTTAAGAGCGCGTTCCGCATTGCCCGCGGGGCAAAAACGCACGCGCACAGCATAATCGCCAACGTCACAGACCCTGCCACCGGTTACAGCGGCTATGGCGAGGCAACGCCCTATGCGCGCTATGGTGAAAATGTCGCCAGTGTTCTGAACGCTATCAACAACGGCGCGCCCCTCCTTACCGGGGCCGCTGCCAATGCGGTAGACTGCGCAAAATGGGATTTGCAAGCCAAGCTCAATAACAAACCCGTTTGGCAGCAACTGAACCTACCAGAGCCAACACCTGTTCAAACGGCTGTGACCCTTTCTCTAGCCGCCCCCACAGAAATGGCGGTTGAAGCAAAACGTCTGGCGAAATTTCCCCTGCTTAAACTCAAGCTGGCCGGAGACGGTATGGATGGCGATCGTTTAAAAGCTGTGCGGGATCAAGCCCCGGCACCACAGCTTATTCTTGATGGCAATGAGGGGTTCACAATCTCATCGTTGGAAAAGCTATTGCCTGATTTGGTACAGGCAAATATCGCCCTCGTTGAGCAGCCATTGCCCGCAGGCAAAGATGACACCCTGGCAAGTTTACGGGGCACCATTCCCTTTTGCGCCGATGAAAGCGTGCACACTGTTGATGACTTGCCACGCCTAAAACCATTATATGACGCCGTAAACATCAAGCTGGACAAGGCTGGCGGACTATCACCTGCCCTATCGCTGGCAAAGGCTGCCAAGGCCGATGGCTTTAGCATCATGATTGGCTGCATGGTGGCATCATCCCGGGCCATGGCCCCCGCGCTTCTCCTGGCATCTTTCGCAGATTTCGTCGATCTTGATGGCCCGCTTTTTTTGGTCGAAGATTGCCCCCATGGGCTGACATATAACGGCGCGATGATCCCCCCTGCGTCACCCAATCTTTGGGGGTTTCCATGCCCAAACTGAAAACTCCGAAATCAACAAGGCTGCCTGCCGATTACGCAACAGCACGCGACACGTTTCTAAATACCGCCAAGGCAGCAGGTGCCACCCTTAAAGCACATCCGCATACACTTTTCGGTCCCGCCGGAGAGGTTCTGGCAACAGATTGCGCGTGGATCGGCCCGCCAAATCCTGCGCACTTGCTCATCATCTCCAGCGGCACCCATGGGGTAGAGGGAGGTGCAGGCTCGCTGGGGCAAACAGCCTTGCTGGATCAATTGCCCGATTTACTGCCAGCCAACACCGCCACCCTCATGATCCACGCAGTAAATCCTTGGGGGTTTGCCCATGATCGCCGGGTAAATGAAAACAATGTGGACCTGAACCGCAACTTTCTGCCCAGCTTCCAAAACCCGCCGAAAAACCCACACTATCTGCATTTGCACGATATGGTGTGCCCCCCACACTGGACGGATGAAACACAGGCCGCCGCGCGCGCCGCCATGCGCGCCTATGCAAAAAAACATGGCCCCGCCGCCCTGCAAGCTGCCTTATCCAGCGGTCAATATGTTGAACCCATGGGGGTCTTCTATGGCGGCACCGCACCTGAATGGTCGAACCGCACCCTGCGCAACATTTTGGACGATCTGCCTGCTTCCCTTCAAAAAACCATCTTCATTGATATTCACACCGGCCTTGGGCCATTTGGCATTGGGGAGCTCATCCTCGAAATACCCGACACCGCCCCCATGGCTGCGCTGGCACGCGCCATATTCGGCAAGGGTGTTGCCAGTACGACAAGTGGTGACAGCGTGTCTGCTGCCTTACAAGGCCCGATGGACTTTGCTGTTCATGCGGCTTTGGGGGCCGACAAAGTGCTTTTTACAGCGCTAGAATTTGGCACTGTGCCACAGAAACATGTTTTTGCTGCCTTGCAGGCCGACAATTGGCTGCACATGCACGGCGATCTGCAAGGGCGGGCCGCCCCTGCCATCAAACAACAAATCAGAGCAGCTTTCAGACCCGATGAGATAAGTTGGACACAGGCCGTCACGGATCGCACTTTCGAGGTCGTCAACCGCGCCCTGACCGGGTTTTCAGCCGTTTGGCCGAACGAAATGCCCTAAAACAGCAACGCCGTGCGCATATTGCCCATTGACCAAACGACGGATCAGGCAATGATAACCGTTAAAGGGTGAACACCACAGCGGGGCTGGTGTTTCAACAGATTGGGGCAGATGTTTTGGGCAAGAAATCCAACAAAAACCGCGCGGCGCTCAGTGATGAAAAACCCGCCGGATTGTTTCGCCGGGCGACCTTTATTGTGCCTGTGGGGTTGGCTATTGCTGCGGTCATCGCCGCATCCGCGCTGCGCACGCCGCCCGAACGCGCCGCCCCCGAAGAACGCACCGCCCATGTCAGAATTGTACCGGCCACAATCATGGCTGTTCAGCCACGCATCACCGCCTATGGCACACTGCGCCCAGCACGCTCCTGGCGGGCGGTAGCACAGGTTTCAGGGCGCGTAGTTGAACGCCACCCCAATCTGGAAATTGGTGCCCTGGTGCCTGCGGGCACGACCCTGCTGCGGATCGACCCGCAGGATTATGAAATTGCGGCTCAACGCGCAAACGCTGACAAACAGGCGGCAGAAGCCGAACGGCTGGAATTGAAGGCGCGTGAAAAAAGCATCACCGCCAGTCACAAAATCGAAACACGCTCCTACGCGCTGGCAAAAAAAGATTTGGTACGCAAACGCAAATTAAAGCGGGATGGGACCATTTCCGCCGCCGCCATCGAACAGGCCGAGCGCGCCTTATTGCAGGCTGAACAAGCCCTTCGCCAGATCGAGGCGCAATATGACGCCCTGCCCGCGCAACATAAAGCGCTTGAAGCGCGGTTATCCTTGGCAGATGCACAAGCCCAAAAAGCGGCGCTGGAGCTTGAGCGCACGCACATCACCCTGCCGTTCGACGCTCGCATCGCCGCCGTCAATGCAGAGCTGGATGAGGTCGTGCGCGCAGGCGAACCCTTGTTGGTTGCAGATAGTCGAGATCGTTTCGAGGCCATTGCACGGCTTTCAGTCTCCCAACTTGACCAGCTATTGGCAAATGCAGGGAGTGACGGCGTTACCGGGTTTGAGGTACGCGTTGGCCTGGGCGACAGCGCACCGTGCCGCACGGGCAAGGCCGAACGCCTTGCAGAAGGGCTGGATGCCCAAAGCCGCATGGCTGGCATTGTCATCAGCCTATCGGCGACAGATACATGTGCGCATGTACCCGTTCAGAAAAACGCCTACGCCACAATAGAGATTGCAGGCGGCACCGCCACCGACGAACTGGTTGTACCCCGCGGAGCGCTAACGCGCACTTCGACAGGGTTCGATATTTTTGTGGCAGATAGTGAAGATCGTCTACGCCGCCGCGCTGTGCTACCCAAACGCCAACAAGGGGCCTTCGCCACCATCCAAAGTGGCTTGAACGAAGGTGAACGCGTTGTCGTAGCACCGCCCCAACCACCGATTGACGGATTGCGGCTGCGGGTTGAAACAGATCCGGCCTTGCTGTTCCGCCTCAAGGCGGAAGCAACCGGCATAAGTGCGCCCTTGCCCGTAGCCGAAGCGCCAAACACCATTAGTGCCAACACAGGTGCCACGCCGTGATCGGCTTTTTTGCTCGTCATCCCACAGCCGCCAACATCATGATGTTGATGTGGCTGGCCTTGGGGCTTACGGCCTTGCCGGAAATTGGCCGCGCCACCTTCCCTGATGTTGCCATTGATAGTGTATATATGGGCATTCCCTATCCCGGCGCTGCAGCCGAGGAGGTGGAAACTGCCGTTTGCCTGCGGGTGGAACAGGCCGTCGCCAGCGTCATGGATCGCAAACAAACCATTTGCGAAGCACAGGAAGGCAGCGCCTTCATTATCGTGCGCACCCAGCCCCGCACCGATATTGATCGCTTCACCAATGATGTGCAATCCGCAGTCGATAGCATCACAGATTTTCCCGAAATCGTTGAACGTCCCCGTATTTATCAATCAGACCGCGCCACCCATGTGGTTGCCATTTTGGTGACCGGCATTCCCGAAAGCACAGGTCTGAAAGCCTATGTGGAAGATTTGCGCGAGCGTATGACGCTAATGCCAACCATCGCCAAGGTGGATATGGCAGGCTTTTCGGAACGGCAAATTCGCGTAGCGATAGACCGCCGCGCCATGCAGGCGCTGGGCCTTTCAGCCGATCAGGTGTCCCGCGCGATTGAAGCGCAAAATATTGAAATTCCCGCCGGTTTGATGGAAACCCGCGACAAGGAAATTCTGCTGCGCTTCTCCGATGAACGCCATGGCGCGCGTCCCTTGGAAGACGTGATACTGAAATCCGATACGATGGGTGGCGAGGTGCGTTTAGGGGATATTGCCGAAATTTCCGATGGTTTTTCGTCATCCAACACAAATATGACAATCAACGGCGAACGCGGAGCTATCCTGTTCGTCAACAAGTCCCGTGAGGATGATTCACTTACTGTCCTCGAAAGTGTCTATGGGTTTTTGGATCAAGAACGCGCGCAGTTACCAGACGGTATGCAGCTACGCACGACCTTTAACGCCGCATCGCTGATAGACGATCGTCTAACCATGCTCACCAAAAACGGGATGCAGGGCTTGTTGCTGGTATTCCTCACCATGTGGCTGTTTTTCTCACTGCGCTATTCAGTGTGGGTAGCCATGGGGTTGCCGGTCAGCTTTGCCGGCACCTTCTTTTTCATGAACTGGTTTGGCTACAGCTTCGACCTTATCTCTGTCATCGGCCTGCTTATCGGGATTGGCCTGCTGATGGATGATGCGATTGTCATTGCTGAAAATATCGCCACCCACCACGCCAAAGGCAAAACCCCTGTAGATGCCGCGATTGATGGCACCAAACAGGTGCTGCCCGGTGTTGCCATGTCTTACCTGACCACCATGTGCATCTTCGCCCCCCTCACCTTGCTAACGGGCGAATTCGGTGAAGTGTTGAAGCTGGTGCCAATCATCCTCATTATGACGCTGACGGTTTCACTGACAGAAGCCTTCCTGATTTTGCCCCACCACCTTAAAACCTCACTTGAACATCACGACGAAAACGAACGGGGCGAATTCAAGCAGAAGTTTGAAGATGCGATTGACCGTTTCCGTGAAAATGTCTTGCTGCCAATGGTTCGGTTTGCCATTCGCCATCGCTATGGCTTTTTGGGATCGGTGCTGGCGCTGTTTATTTTCTGCATCGGCTTGATCCCGATGGGCATTGTAAAGTTTACCCCGTTCCCGCAGCTTGATGGCGACACCTCAGAGATCAATCTCATTATGCCGCGCGGCACACCGTTTGAAGAAACAGAATATGTGATGGATCAAATCGAGGCGGCCCTTTGGCGCGCCAATGATCGCTTCTCGCCGCAACCCAATGGTGAGAATGTTATTGTGAATGCTGCGCGCCTGCGCGGTGGCCTGCGCACAGCGTCTGAACGCGGCAACCATGCGTCGGGCATTATTGTCGATTTGGTTTCCGCAGAAGAACGCACCGTTACCATGAAAGCGTTTGAGGCTGCTTTCCGCGAAGAACTGCCGGATATGCCCGGCATTGAATCCCTCACCTTCCGCAGCATGGAACCAGGCCCCGGTGGCGCGGATATCGGGTTTCGCCTAACCGCCACAGGCGCCAATTCAACTGCCATTTTGAACGCCGCCTCTGACGAGTTGCAGGAATGGTTGCGCGGCTATGATGGCGTGGTAGATGTGGGGGATAATATTCGTCCCGGCAAGCCGGAATATGCCCTAACCTTGAAGGAAGGGGCCACCAGTCTTGGCCTTAGCGCATCAGATATCGCGCGCCAATTGCGCGGGGCCTATTACGGCTCTACCGCTTTGCAATTTCAATCGGGCAATGAAAGCTATGAAATCGATGTGCGTTTGTCCGATGATGATCGCAGCGGCTTTGGCAACCTTGATGGCTTTTTGATCAATGCACCAACGGGCGCGCAAATACCGCTTAGTGCCGTGGCCAATGTGACGGAGCGCAGGGGGGACGCCATGATCCGCCGGATTGATGGCAATCGCTCCATTACCGTTACCGCCTATGTTTCCGGCAAGACAAATGCCGCAGAAGTCACAGGCGACAGCTTCGAAAAAATGGTGCCTGCCTTGTTGGAGCGCTATCCCGGCCTTTCCATCCAATCTGCGGGGGCGTCAGAAGAAGCCGCCGAAACCGGTGCCTCTATCGGGCAGGGTTTTCTACTGGGCCTGTTTGCCGTTTACCTTCTACTGGCCTTCCAGTTCCGCAACTATCTGGAACCGATTGTGGTGATGTTTATCATCCCGTTCAGCTTTATCGGGGTCATGATCGGCCATTTGGTATTGGGCATGAACCTGACCATGCCAAGCTTTGTCGGCTTTACCAGTTTGGCGGGTGTGGTGGTGAACAACTCGATCCTGCTGGTAACGTTCATCCGCATTCGCCGCGCAGAGGGATTGCCTGTGGCCGAAGCCGCCGCGCAGGCCAGCCGTGATCGTTTCCGCGCTGTGCTGCTAACATCTGCCACCACAGTGGCAGGATTGTTACCAATTTTGACGGAAACCAGCTTGCAGGCGCAGATCATTATCCCGCTGGTGACATCCATCGCCTTCGGTTTAACTGCCGCAACAATTTTGGTGCTGTTTGTAGTGCCCGCCTTCTTCACCATCTTGGATGATTTCGGCGTGACCAACAAAGGGCTGGCCGCCGACGCGCAAGATGAAGTTGCCGCCGACAGCGCCTTTTAAAAAATAGATTGTTTGCCTCTAATCGCGATAGCTTGGATCGCGGCGATCAAGCCAACGCAGCAAGCCCGGCCACGCCAGGAAGCCACCGCCGCCATTAAAGGCGGCTGACCCTTGTTCATCTACTTTGGCAATCAAATCTTGCGTGGGCAGCGGATTGATCGCGTCGGCCCCACCGGCAGTCAGCGCGCGGATCTGCATGGTACAAGCCCTCTCAAGGAAGAACATGCGCAGCCACGCATCCGCACAGCTATTACCAACGGTCAAAGTGCCGTGATTGCGCAACAACATAAAGCTTTTGTCCCCAATATCGGCAACCAAGCGCTCGCGTTCGTCCAGATCGGTCGCAATGCCTTCATAGTCGTGATAGGCCAAATCGCTATAGACCGTTAGCGCGGTCTGCGTGGCAGGCAACAGGCCGTGCTTTTGCGCGGAAACCGCAACACCATCATAGGTGTGCAGATGGATCACCGCATGGGCGTCTTCCCGCGCCATATGAATGGCAGAGTGAATAGTGAAGCCCGCCGGATTAACGAAAAAGGGGCTTTCGCCGATAATGTTGCCATCCACGTCAATTTTCACCAGTGATGAAGCGGTAATTTCCTCAAACATCATCCCATATGGATTAATCAGGAAGTGGTGTTCCGGCCCCGGCACGCGGGCGGAAATATGGGTGAAAATCATGTCATCCCAACCATGCAGGGCGACCAGACGATAAAGCGCAGCCAGATTTACCCGCTGTTCCCATTCTTCCGGTGACACCTGATTTTGCACGGATTGGATTTCGAGTTTTTCAACGGCTGCCATTTTGGCCTCCCCTATGTTGGAATTTTGCAAATTCTGACAAGTGCGGCGCGCTTCGTCAATTGGCGTTCGGTCGCGCGCTCAAGGTGCGGGAAACAGCATCGCGCCAACCTTGCAGCAGGCTTTCGCGTTCATCTGCCTTCATTTGCGGCTCAAATCGGCGCTCACACGCCCATTTTGCCGCCAAATCATCCGTCCCCGTTATCAATCCCGCCTGCATCGCGGCAAGATATGCCGCCCCTAAAGCGGTTGTTTCGGTAACATGGGGGCGTTCCACCACCAACCCGGTGATGTCGGACAGGCGCTGACAAAGCCAATCATTGTTCACCATACCCCCATCCACACGTAGGGCCGCAGGTGGTTCCGCCATATCCTGCGCCATCGCACTCATCAAATCCTGCGTTTGGTAGCAAACCGCATCCAGCGCGGCGCGCGCAATCTCTGCCCGGCCTGTATCGCGCGTCATGCCATATATGGCCCCGCGCGCTTCTGCATCCCATTGGGGTGCGCCCAGCCCGGTGAAGGCTGGCACCATATAGACCCCGGAACTCGGGTCTGCCTGTTGCGCCAGTGCCTCACTTTCAGGCGCAGATTTGATAATCTGCAAGCCATCACGTAGCCACTGAATGGTCGCGCCTGCCATGAAGATAGACCCCTCCAGTGCGTAGTAAGTTTCACCCCCAAGGCGATAGGCCACCGTACCCAACAGGCGTGTGCTAGACCGCGCGCGCACGGTGCCAGTATTCACCAGCGCAAAACAGCCTGTGCCATAGGTCGATTTCATCATGCCCGGCTCAAAACAGGCTTGGCCTATGCTGGCCGCCTGTTGATCACCGGCAATGCCCAAAATGGGGATTGGCGCACCCAGAAAATTTTCTGTCGTTTCGCCATAAATCGCGGCGTTATCCTTCACATCCGGCATCAGGCTGTCAGGAACCGACAACATTTGCAGCATGTTTTGGTCCCAGTGTTGGGTATCAATGTTGAACAACATGGTGCGTGAGGCATTGGTGGCGTCAGTGGCATGAACGGCCCCACCCGTCAGCCTCCACAACAACCAGCAATCTATGGTGCCAAAGGCCAGCGCGCCAGCATCGGCCTTGGTGCGCGCGCCTTCAACATTGTCCAGTATCCATTTGACTTTGGTGCCAGAAAAATAGGGATCAAGCAGCAGGCCGGTGCAGGCCTCCACATCTTTTTCCCGACCTTCGGCGCGCAATTGGTCGCATAAAGGCGCTGTGCGCCGATCCTGCCAGACAATCGCATTGTAAATCGGCGTACCGGACGCTCGGTCCCAAACCACCGTTGTTTCCCGTTGATTGGTAATGCCAATCCCTGCAATGTCAGCGGCCTGAAGCCCTGCCTTTTCAAGCGCCGCCCGGCTGGTTTCTTCCACCGTTCGCCAGATTTCCTGCGGATCATGCTCTACCCACCCATCAGCCGGAAATATCTGTCCAAATTCCTGCTGGGCATCGGCCACCACCCGTCCATCGCCGGTAAAAACGATCGCCCGTGACGACGTGGTGCCCTGATCAATGCTCAAAATGTGCTCAGCCATGATATCTCCTGCTTTGTGATTGCCAGTTTTCACATTCGCGCGAGCGGCACAAGGCAGGATTTTGCTTCGCCGTCATTCGTGCTATTAGCCCCCCATGAACAAGATGACGACAGATAGTTTGCAGGCTGCACCGGCCCTGATCGACCCTTTCGGTCGACACATCACCTATTTACGTCTGTCCGTTACCGATCGCTGTGATTTTCGCTGCACCTACTGCATGGCAGAAAATATGACCTTTCTGCCACGGGCCGACCTTCTCACGCTGGAAGAACTCGACCGCTTGTGCAGCGCCTTTGTTGCGCGCGGCGTGCGTAAACTACGCATTACCGGCGGGGAGCCCTTGGTGCGCAAAGGCATAATTGGCCTGTTTGAAAGTCTGGGGCGCCATCTTGAAACTGGCGTGCTGGATGAACTCACCCTCACCACCAATGGCAGCCAACTACCCAAATACGCCGATGCGCTTTATGCAGCCGGTGTGCGCCGCGTAAACGTCTCGCTCGATACCCTGAATGCTGATCGCTTCGCCCGCCTCACCCGCTGGGGAAAAATCGAACAGCCCCTCAACGGGATAGAGGCTGCCTTGGCGGCAGGCCTGAAGGTAAAAGTAAATTGCGTCGCCATGCGCGGCGAAAATGAGGATGAGGTTGAAGATCTTGTGGCATATGCCCATGCGCGCGGTGCAGACATCACCTTCATCGAGACCATGCCGCTTGGCGCCGTCGATCATGAACGGGCTGATACCTATCTATCCCTGCAAGATGTAAAAGCTCGCTTGTCACAAAGCTTGACCCTTACCCCGCTGGACGACAAAACCGGCGGCCCGGCGCGTTACTGGCGCGCGGAAGAAACAGGCGGCAAGATTGGCCTCATCACACCGATGAGTGAAAATTTTTGCGCCGGGTGCAACCGAATGCGCGTTACCTGTACCGGGCAAATCTATATGTGCCTTGGCCACGATGACCACCTTGATCTGCGCGCGCCCCTCCGCGCCGATCAAACGAATACGGCATTGAACGAAGCTCTGGTCCGAGCCCTTGGTGCCAAACCGGAACGCCACTTCTTTGAGATTGCCAAAGATGGCGACGTAACGGTACCTTCTACTGCACGACACATGTCGGTGACAGGCGGTTAAAGGGACATTCATGGCTTTTAAAAAAATGGCGCTCATCGCCTCAGAGAGCGATAGCGCAGAATTAGGTGCGGAAGATCTGCGCGCTGCCTATGATTGGGTGGCGCCGGAAGAAGCAGACGTGATCATCGCTTTGGGCGGTGATGGTTTCATGTTGCAATCCATGCATACCTATATGTCCAGTGGCACACCCATTTATGGCCTAAATCGCGGATCAGTTGGCTTCTTGATGAACGAATATCATGTCGAAGGGTTGGCAGAGCGGCTGGACAAGGCGGAACGTGTTGAACTGCACCCCTTGCGCATGAAGGTTGAACAAACATCGGGTGAAAAACACGAAGCCCTCGCGATCAATGAAGTTTCGCTGCTGCGCGAAACACGGCAAGCCGCCAAAATTCGCATCTCCATCGATGGTAAAGTACGGCTGGAAGAAATGATCTGTGATGGCGTGATTGTGGCAACACCTGTTGGCTCCACCGCCTATAACCTATCGGCGCACGGCCCGATCATTCCAATTGGCGCGGGCGTGCTGGCACTCACCTCCATAAGCCCGTTTCGGCCCCGGCAATGGAAAGGCGCCTTGCTGCCACACGAATCAAAACTGAAATTCGAGGTGCTTGAACAGAACAAGCGCCCCGTCAGCGGCGTAGCAGACCAAACCGAAATACGTGATGTGCATACTGTTGAAGTGTCTGAGGATCGCTCAATCACGATCCCCATGTTGTTTGATGCAGGCCACGACCTGCAAGAACGCATGATGACAGAGCAATTTATCTCTGGCTAGCCGCCCATAATGGCATCCAGCGGCTCGTCGCCATCGCCATAGCCTGCTTCAGGTGGCAATTTCAGCAAATGCTTGTCGCCGTTTTTTTCCATCCATGGCTCAACGGTCACAATATCGTCGGCCACTGCCGCGGCAAAAGCCTCTTCCACATTGCTTGTGCGGCCCAGTTTTTCAACATTCTTGCGGGTAGGAAAAATGATTGTGCGCTCGCCTGCTTCCGCCGCCGTCAACGCCGCTTGTGGGCTGATCCACACCGTATCCACCGCTTCTGATCCATCATGTGCCTCAATTTGCCCCTCAGGCACGCGAGCCAGATAAAACATGGTATCAAAGCGTTTATGCATGAAGGCGGGCGTTACCCAGCGGGCAAAGGGTTGCAGCAAATCCAGCGCCAGTGTCAGACTGTGTGTCGCTGCTATTTCGCCCATAGTTGTTTCTCGCGCATTCAACGCATCACGTGCATCGCTGAGTGCCGCAACATGATCCGGCCCTGCCAAGGCACCATCCTTGCGGGCCAATAGCATGCCGCTTTCTTCAAAGCTTTCGCGAATAGCCGCCACGCGAAAGGCAAGCTCAAGATCATCAAAATCATCTGCACAATCACAAAGGGGGCGAATATCGGCCGGATTGTCTATCCCATCTGCCGGATCAACCTTACCGCCGGGAAACACCAGTGCGCCCGACGCAAAATCGATTTGATGATGCCGCTCCACCATCAGCACTTCCATATCGTCTGCGCCATCGCGCAACAGCAAAATGGTAGAGGCGGGTTTGATCGGCACGGGTTCTTTTTTGTCAGCCATGGGGCACCTTACATTTGAAATATCAGATGCCCCACGGTTTCAAGCAGGCAAGGGAAAGTCAAGCGTCAGATATCAACCTCCCTCACCCAGCCTTCCTCCGCCAAGGTCAGCACCCGCGCGCCCAGTGTGTGTGTATGTCCGGCGTCGTGGGCATTGGTACTGGCATAATAAACCAAACTAAAGTTTATCGTTGCTGCCGGGTTGTTTGCTGTTGCGGGGTTCTGAAATGATCCTGCCAATGTCAATCGCACCGCAAGGTGGGGTGGCAGCGGCATAGCAGGCGAAAACACATATAAACCCGTTGATGTGTTGCTGAAATCCGACAACATCAGCTCATAGATAGCACCGCCTTCACCCTCAACATCAACAGCGCTTTGGGCAATATCTAGGTTGATGGCGACAAAACCATCGCCATTTTGGAGGTCATTGTTTTCATACAGCCGAATGATCACGTTATTGAAAAACCGTCCTAACTCCACATGGATCAACCGATCCGCGAAGTCGATGATCGCGGCTTTGGAAAATTGCGTGAAGGTACCATCAGTATCGATGATAGACGGGGCAGCTTGCACCACTTCCTGATTTGTCAGAGCCATCGTCGTTTACGCCTTGTAGTTCAAAATGAACACGCCCAGATCCGGCACGGTGTGATCGCTTACCGTGACGCGCGCCGTCACACTTGCAGCCCCATTCAAAGCCGCGATATCAAAGCTCGCATCCGGCCCGAAATCATCCCCGGCGGTCGGGGCCACAAACTGGGTGCCGTCATGCAGCGTGACCGTGATGTCATCACCCCAGGTAGCGTGCAAAATCTCATTGCCTGATTTGTCGAACAGGCGCGGCTGGTAGAGCTGGCCCGTATTGCCGGCAAGCGCCACGGTCACTTCCAGCACCGCGCCATCGACCAGCCATTCCACGGCCCCGTCAAACACGCGCGCATCTGTGAGACTGTCGCCTGCGCTCTCATCGGTGAAAGGCTCCACCCCTTTGCCGGTGAAGGGCGGCGCGCCAATGCCCACGGTTTGATCCTGTCCAAAGTCATCATCACGACTGGCATTGAACGCATAATCGCCCGCTTCCGCGCTATCGGTTGGGCGATAGTGTTGATCCAGCACCCGGCCTTTGAAGCCAACGCCCAACTTTGATGATTGGCTGGGCACATTGGTGGAATGCGTGGCAAAGCCCACCCCGTGAATATTGTTAATGGTTGAGGTGTTGATTGACAGGCCGCCGCTGATTAGCTGGCTGCGCGTGTCATCGCCTGCGGTTGTGTTCTGATTGCGGCAGCGAATGACCGGCGGGTCGATATTCACACGCGCGCCAATTGTGTTGTCATCATAAGCGGTTTCAGCATATTCGGTTTGGTTCAAATGCGCCGGGCGAATATTGGTGCTTAAGTCAGAGAGCGACACGGCGGGCACGGCAGGCAAGGCCCCAAAGAACGCGGTGACTTGATCCGTTGCAATGTTCCCGGCCTTGTCCTTTACCGTCAACATCATATCGGTGTCGCCGCTTGTTGGGGCATTGGCGCTTGATCTGAAATAGGCCGTTGCCACCCCGCTGGCCGGGGCGCTTGTCGGTTCCCCCGTCCAATAGGCGGGGTGTTGATAGCCGATTGTCGCGCTTTCAATGCCCGTATTGTCATCGCTATAGGTCGGCAACAATTTGGCATATTCGCCCCTAAGCATCGGGGCACCACCGCTTAAACCTTCCGTCATGCCAGTAAAGACAAGCGCGGCTGTTGGGGGGCTGCGATCAATGCAAATTTCCACCACATCGTCGGGCTGCCCGGTTTGGCTGATCGTCAATTCTTCTGGATCGTTGAGGGCCGTTTCTGCCCCCACATCGCCTTTGAACTCCCATTCGCCGCCGCCAAGATTGGTCAATTCAGGATCGCCAAAGGTGTAATCCGTGTTGCGCCAATTGAGCGTAAAGCTCGCGGGATCGTTTTCATCAAAGCGGCCTTTGACGTGCAAATTATCGACCGGGGCACCACCCCCGGCAGCATCGGGCACGATAATATCCACATCTTGCACATCATCGAAAAACACTTGCGAGGCACCAGCGACGCCTGCCCAAACCAAATGCGGCACGATCTGGCGCGCGCCAACAGGCACCGGCGCTTGTTCCGTTACTAGCGTCCATGTTTCAACGCCGATAAGCGCCTGATTGATCGCCACCCCATCGGTACGCCCGATGTAGTTGCCCGCGCCATCGCGAAACTCAAAATACAGTTCCGCAAATTCCTGCAAATCCGCTGGCAGTTTCGCGTAAACCCCACAAGTGGCCGAGGCATAGCCTTGATCAATCTCGGTCGCGCGCGCGCTCACATCCACCGCTTGTGATAAGTCTTGCGGCACCGGATTAAGTGGGGCGCTACCGTTCCAATGAAAGGCCCAATCGCTGCCCCCATTGCCGCCCGCTAAAACCGTGTGCAAACCGTCCGAGCTGGTCCAGCCCGTAATATCGCCGGTTTCCGCATCGCCGTTTGTGGGTGAGAAGCTATAAATTTGGCTGGTTGATCCCACCAAGCCCGTATTGTCGAAATTGCCAATGACCCGAATGTCATCGAAATAGCTGTTTGCCACTTGCCCGGCGGGGCTTAGGTCTTTTAGCAGCACCACAAAATCAGCGGCATTTGCAGGCACCGCGGCGCTGTGGGTAATTTGTATCCAGTTACCATTATTTCCATGGGCGGAGGACGCGCCATAGCTTTCCGAGATCGTGCCGCCGCCGCTATCCAAAAAGCGAATGCCGATCTGACCGTCATCACCGAAAACGGCAGGGCTTGTGGCCGAGGGCGCGTGCCACGCACTTACATCAAGTGTCCCCCCATTGGCAGCAATTGTCGCCGCATAAGGGGCCAGCGATATTTCTTGCCCCAACACCGCATTCGCCACGGTTGAGGTTTGGAAGAAAACGGGCTGGTTGCGTTGCAGGGGCGCGTTATTGCCGCCCGCTGCGCTGGTAACGCCCCATGTGCTGCCATTCTCTGCGGTCCAGCCGTTCACCCCATCATCGGCCCCTTCGTTGACCACATCAAAGTCGACGCTAAATGGCCCGCCACCGGTGCCGCTGCCGCCGCCATTTTCAGGCGCACGCACATAGCCCTTGGGCGGCTCAACCGCCCCATCAAAAGCCCGGTAGCCTTCGCTGGTGTCGCGCTTGTACTGGTCGATAAACAGGTTGGGTGAAAAGCACTGCGCGTCACAAGGTTGAACATGCGAATTATCAGGATAAGCCGGGGCACCCGCGATAAATTCCCAAAGCGTGGTGCGATGTGAACTGACTTCAAAGGTCCATTCTTGAACCCGCTGTATCGTCAAGGTGCCAGCGCCCAAAGGCTGCGCCACAATGAACCGATATTGCCAACCGGCAGGCACCTTAAAAACCAGCTTGCGATTGCCGGTGCCCAATACATCCAAAATGCGCAAGCCCAACAGACTTAGCGTTACAGTGCCTACATCAAAACTTGATCGGTCAACTTCCTGCCACGCCACCCCATCGGGGCTGATCTCGGCAATGGCTGAAGGGGGCGCTGCCAGCGCAATGGTGTTGGCAAACTGGCACTCCGCCACCACATCCGTCGTGCGGTTAGACACAACAGGGGTTACGGCCTGATTAAGCGCAGGCGGCGCGGTCCCTCGCCACGATTGCAGAACGTCCAGATTATCGGCTGCGGTTCCCAAGGCGGCCTCCTGTCAATCCGCTCACCACATCCGATACCTTGTCCTCCAGCGCCTCATCTAAAGATTGGGGCTCTGGCACGGGGGGGATATCCGGCAAGGTCGGTAGGGTCGGGTCAAGGCCCTGCTCCACCTCATATTGGCGGATCACCTCACGCGCATCACGCGCCTGTTGCAAGGTCACGTTCACAATCTCGCTTTGACGCGCGCCTGTTACCGGGTCCACCGCATTGGCGTTATATAGCCATGTCTCGCCAGATTGACTTTCAGGAAAAACCCGCGCCAGTTCCGCGAAAGGGCGCAACGCATCAATCGCTTCTTGTTCACTCATCACAAAATCCTTTCGATGGGAGTATCGATATCAATCTCTATTCGTGTTGGAGACAACGCCCGCCCTATCGGCGCATGCCATTGCAGACCCGCCGGTTTGCCCTGTGTCAAACCGCCGTTTTCGGCCACCACAACACACCGATCGGGTAGAAAAGTCGCTGATGGAATTTCGATCTCGTCACGCTGCTGAACTGCGCGCACATCACCGGCCAAACCGGCACGCATCAAAATGCCAACAAGCGCGCGAATACCTTCACCCGCCTGTGCATCAGCCGCGTAAGCCTTGCCATCGCTTCCAACATACACTGCCCGGTGAGCTTCTATATCTTCGCCCAATTCCAGCAGCCGGACACGTATGGCAACACCCGCCGGGCCTTGCGTGCCGCCCAGCGTAATATGGCACTTGGTTTCCGCGCCCGTGATAGTCATTAAACGGTTTGCATCCACCACAACTTGTCGGGGCGTTTCAAGGCGCAACGCATGATGGCTGGAACGAGCTGCTACCAAAATGCGGGGCCGTGTCACCGTAACCGCAATACTGGCTGTATCGCCCATCAGCTTTGGCCCGGATTAACGGTGGCATTGACGAACAGCACATCCTGCGCCAATTGCTCCATCCGGCCATCGGCCCAATGTACCAAAAACTCCCAATCCAGCGCCAAATGGGCCGGACCATGCCCCGGCCCGAACGGCCCCGATTGAGAGGCCGGAATAATCAGATCACGCGTGGCCAAGGCAGGTACATTCACCACCGCAGAACCGGCAGGCGCATCCATCAAAATTTCTGAGGGATCGACCGATGAAAGCGCAAAAACCGGGGCATTTCCAAGGCCATCAGCGGCGCGAAAGACAAGCCCGCCATCGGTCAAATCAACCGGATTGCCACTGCTGTCTTTCAAGGAAAAAGAGAGGGCCATATCCCGGCCCTGCCAAAGGTCAATTCTGTCGTTCATCGTCGGCTCCACGCAAGGGTGAAGCGGGCGGGTTTTGGTGTGCTTGTATGTTGCTATATTGTTCTTGTCAGTTTGTCAAGTTAAAACGTGAACAAAACGTCATAATTATGTGGGTTTTCGCGCTGAAATTGCACTTTACCTGAAAATAACGCAAGTTTTCCGCCATGAAACCCAACACAAACTTAATAATAGGCCGGGCAATAGATCTGAATTGCGACTTAGGCGAGGGCTGTGGTGATGACACCGCCATGCTCGGCCTCGTCAGCACCGCGAATCTGGCTTGTGGCGGCCATGCAGGAGACGAAAGCACCCTTACGGAAGTCGTGAAAACCTCTAAAAAACAACAGGTTAGAATTGGCGCTCACCCCTCCTATCCCGATCGGGAAAATTTTGGGCGCCACCAAATGACCATAAGCGCAGACGATCTTCAGCAAAGCCTGACAGATCAAATCGCACTGGCGGTGCGGGTTGCAGAGGCACAAAGCCACCCCCTCACCCACGTGAAGGCACATGGGGCGCTATACAATTTTCTTGAGGAAAATCAAGAGCTTGCGCAAGTTGTGGCAGCGGCCATCAAAGCCGTGAACCCGGCCTTGACGTGGCTGGGCCTGCCGGGCCGTGCGGCAGAGGCTGTCGCGAACTCACAAGGTATTGAATTTAAAAGAGAATTCTTCGCCGACCGCGCCTACCTACCCAATGGCACACTCGCCCCGCGCAGCACGCCCGGTGCGGTTCTGCATGACCCGGCAAAGATCGCCCAACGTGTTTTAGAAGCTGTAAATAGTTCAACAATATCAGATATTTATGGAAACCCGCTTGCCGTTAAATTCGACTCGATCTGTGTGCATGGCGACACAGAAGTCGCGGTGGAGATGGCCCGGAAAATTCGCCAAACCCTTGAAAACAATGGCGTTTCAATACGGGCATTTGCATGAGCTCCTCTCCCCGCATAGTCCCGCTGGGTGATTCGGCGCTAAGTATCGAATTTCACAACGAAATTTCGCCCAACACCCATGACGCTGTGTTGGCACTGGACGCCACGCTTGCCGCAAGCCCGCCCGCTGGCATGACAGAAACCGTGCCGACCTACCGGGCATTGCTTGTTCATTTCGATCCCCTTGTCACCGACATTGCGCAATTATCTGCACATATATCCCCGCTTTTGCAGAATAATCAGCAAGCAAAAACTGACGTTAAAAACTGGAAGATACCTATTTGTTATAGTTCTGCGCTGGAAACTGATCTGGAAGAATACGCAAAACTCAAAACCCGCGATCCCGCCGACATTATCACCGAACATAGCAGCGCAACTTATCGACTCTATATGTATGGCTTCATGCCCGGCTGCGCCTATCTGGGTGGGCTACCCCCTGCCCTTGCCATTCCCCGCCGACAGGAACCGCGGTTGAAAGTGCCCGCCAACAGCGTGATGGTGGGCGGCGCGCAAGGCCTAATCTCCACCGTCGAGATGCCGAGCGGTTGGTATGTGTTGGGCCGCACCCCCAGCCCCATCTGGGCCCCCACCATGGGAGAGCATGAATACCCACAGCCCGGCGACACCATTTGCTTTGAAGAAATAGACCTTGCTACCTTTCACGACATGGAAAGATCATGAGCGGTCTGCTGCACATCGCAAAAGCCGGGCCGCTGGTCAGCGTGCAAGATGCAGGGCGCTTCGGCTACCAGCGCTATGGCGTAACTCCCGCCGGGCCAATGGATCGGCTGAGCTTCACCATCGCCAATCACCTGTTGGGGCAAGGGCCGATGGCAAGCCTTGAGGTGGGGTTAGGGGGCCTAACCATCGAAGCGACGACCCCGACCCATATTGCCATTGCCGGACCTGCCCTGAAAGCCACCGCAAGCGGCGTTGAAATGAGCGATAGCCAAAGCCTTGTGCTGGAAGCGGGAGAACAGCTTAACGTGCATCCCACCGCCCCCGCTGCCTTTTGCTACATCGCCATAGCAGGCGGCTTGCAAACAGCCGCGCATTTGGGCAGTCGCGCCAGCCATGTGCGCTCCAAATTGGGAGCGCCGCCGATCAAAGCGGGAGATCACCTGAAGGTCGCCAACCAACCAAGCCGCCCCAAATGCTTTGTATTACCTGCAAACGCATGGCCCACACCGCCTGCACGATTGCGCCTGCTGCCCGGCCCCCAGCAAGACTGGTTTACGGATGCGGCATGGGCCGCGCTGACACAAACGCCCTATGAAATCTCCCCCCGGTCTGACCGCATGGGCTATCGACTGAATGGGCCTGAGCTTGCGCGCGCCATTGAAGGCGACATGGTGTCTGACGGGATTGTAACCGGCGCCATTCAGGTGCCGCCGAACGGCGCACCAATCTTGCTCATGGCAGATCGGCAAACGACGGGCGGCTATCCCAAAATTGCCGTAATGGCGACGGCTGATATTCCCTTCGCCGCGCAATCTTTGCCGGGAGCGACGTTGCGATTTGAAGCAACCACCATGGCGAAGGCGGTCGACGCCCTAAAAACCCAGCAAGCGTGGTTGGCGGCGCTGCCACAAATTTTGGTCGCGAAGATAAGTGGCGAAGGCCTAACGAGTGAAGCCCTGCTGGCGCAGAATTTGGTTGGCGGCGTTGTGGATGCGAGGGGTTAGGGCCCGCCGCTCTATGAACTGAACGGCAGGGTGCAACCCGCCCTACCGGCAACAGAAGATTCAGAAATTGAACTGCTGGCCGCCCCACCCCGGAGCAACAATCCAACTTCGCTCGGCACCCTCAAGCAGGCGGCGCAGATTGAAGGGAGCACGACAGGCTTGGCCCAAGTGAAAGAGGTAAAAAAGTGCTTTCAACAAAATATACAGTTCCGGGTGTTGTAAGGTCCCATCTGGGATATCATGTCGTATGGCCTAAAACATGAGAGGCAATATGTCGGCAATACATCATTTCGCTTTGACAATACTGGTTGCAATCTTCGGTGTGCAAATTGCCTTCGCGCAAGGCTATCCGACTACTGAGGCGGAGAAACAAGCCCGCATTAATGAAGTGCGCGAGGAATTTGCCAATCATCACTACACCGCCCAATGCGAGATTGTGCGCCAAGTGCATGAAAGTATCGGCTGGGAAGATCATGAATTCAAAGTAAGTTATTGGCTGCGCAACTCTGACCATCTGCAATTTGTTTTGAGCCACATCTCTGCTGCAGAAAACAGCGCGGCCGGCGCCATAGGAGGTGCGGCTCATTTTGTTGTATTGGTAGATCCGAAGACCAATCGCGTAGTGTCCATTGGCTTGGGGCAGTAGCATAGAAAGCAATTCTTCAGCGGCGAGACGCGACCGACTGCGGCACGCCTACTCCGCCGCCTGCGCCTCACCCCCGCTGGCAGCCACACGGCTGATGGCATCACCATAACGGCCTGTGGCCTTTTCAAGCGGGAAGCACTGGCCCAGACCAAACTTCGGCATATTGCCATAAATGGCTTCTGAATGGCCGGGCTTCACCACATAGGTTTCATGCCAAATGCCAACATCGCCGTTCAGGCCCACCAGCTTGTAGAATTTGTTCCAAGCAGGTTTGTGTTCCAAATCAGGATTGCTGGCATAGGCGGTGAGCTTTTCGAAGCTTTCCCAATATTGCACCACGAAAGCCACACGGCCTGATCGTGCGCCGTAAGCGTGCATCATGCCCAGCGATTTATCTGCCTCAAGCTCTTTAATCATCCGCGGCATGGCGCGCGCCGTAAACCACCATTTCTTAAACTGCATCAACCGATTGAAACGCATACCAATCAAGAAGATGACAAATTCCTTATCCGTCACCGGGGCCATGCGTTCTGGAATGATTGGATCTTTCATGACAGTCTCCCTATTTAACGCCCGCAAAGCGGGCCGGCGCGCCCGCGAACTGAGGTGAGCGGGGTGAATGCGCCGCCCTCGCGGAGCCGTTTGCACAAGCAAACTGGCGTGAGCGAAAACAGTATAGCGCGACTGCGCTCACGCGCTAATCCATAATCTGGCTGAGGAATTCCTGCGTGCGTGGGTGTTCCGGATGGGCAAAAAATTGCTCTGGCGGGGCTTGTTCTACGATGCGCCCTTCATCCATGAAGATAACGCGATCTGCCACCTGCCGCGCAAAGGCCATTTCATGGGTCACGCATAGCATGGTCATGCCGTCTTCATCGGCTAGCTCTATCATCACATCCAGCACCTCCTTGATCATTTCGGGATCAAGGGCGGAGGTGGGTTCATCAAACAACATGATGCGCGGCGACATGCAAAGAGACCGCGCAATCGCCACGCGTTGCTGCTGGCCGCCGGAAAGCTGGCCGGGATATTTATCGGCCTGATCGGGAATGCGCACGCGTTCCAGATAATGCCGGGCAATCTGCTCGGCCTCTGCCTTTGGTTGCTTCTTCACCCATAGTGGCGCGAGTGTCAGATTTTCCAAAATAGTGAGGTGGGGAAACAGGTTGAAGTGCTGAAACACCATGCCAACATCGCGGCGCACTTCCTCAATGTTTTTGAGATTGCCGGTAAGTTCTGTCCCATCAACAACGATCTTGCCTTTTTGATGCACTTCCAGCCGATTGATGCAGCGGATCAAGGTAGACTTGCCAGAGCCGGATGGCCCGCAAATCACAATCCGTTCGCCGCGCGTCACATCCAGATCAATATCCTTCAGCACATGAAAGTCGCCGAACCATTTGTTCAAGCCTTCAATGTGGATAGCTGTGTTTGTCATTCTATCTCTCTTGCGCTTCTTTAAGGCGGTTTTCAATATTTTGCGAATAGCGCGACATGCCGAAGCAGAAAATCCAGAAGATCATCGCGGCCACCGCATAGCCTGTATTATGGGTTTGGGGCGTGGCCCATCCGGCATCGGTAAAGTGAAGCTGAATAATCCCCAGCAAATCAAACAGGCCGATGATCAGCACCAGCGTGGTATCCTTGAACAGGCCGATAAAGGTGTTGACGATACCGGGAATAACCATCCGCAGAGCTTGGGGCAGCACAATCAACCGCATGGATTGGGTATAGGTCAGGCCCATAGCCTCTGCCGCCTCGAACTGGCCTTTGGGTATCGCTTGCAGGCCGCCACGGATCACCTCTGCCATATAGGCGCTGGCAAACAAGGCCACGCCGATCAGGCAGCGCAGCAATTTATCGAAGGTGACACCTTCGGGCAAAAACAGCGGCAGCATGACAGACGCCATAAACAACACCGTGATCAACGGCACGCCGCGCCAAAATTCGATAAAGGCAATAGACATCCAGCGCAGTACCGGCAGGTGAGAGCGCCGCGCCAATGCCAGCAAAATGCCCAGTGGCAGGCTGGCGGCAATGCCGGTGATTGCGACCACCAGTGTCACCAGCAAACCGCCCCACAAATCGGTTGATACGGGTTCCAGCCCCATGCCGCCGGACAGCAGCCAGAAGGTAAGGATTGGATAAGGCAGCAACAGGCTGACGACAGCGAAGCGCCGATATTTGTTAAGCAGGGGTAAGCGTTCCCATGCGGCCCACAGCAGCAGGAAAGCGCCCAGCCCCATGGCAAGATCAACACGCCAAATTTCCGCCGCGGGATAGCGCCCGTAAATAAACTGGCCCCATTTGGCCTCTACAAAGGGCCAACAAGCCCCGGCACCGGGCACCAAGCAGGCATCGCGGTTATCGCCCTCAAAAATGGCGGAGAAAATCATCCAATCCAACACGGGGGGCACGATCAGCCACACAACCCACAACGCAAACAGGGTCAACGCACTGTTGAACGGCGTTGAGAACAGGTTTTCACGGCTCCATTTCAGCGCAGTCATCCTCAACGCTCCTTCAAGGCGATGGCGCTGTTAAAGCGGTTCATCGCCAGCGAGGTGGAAATGGAGATGGTGAGATATACCGCCATGGTAACGGCAATAATTTCAACCGCCTGCCCGGTTTGATTAAGCGTGGTGCCCGCAAATACCGACACGAGATCGGGATAGGCAATGGCCACCGCCAAGGATGAGTTCTTGGTCAGGTTCAAATACTGGCTGGTTAAAGGTGGCACGATCACGCGCAAAGCCTGCGGGATTACCACAAGGCGCAAGGTGCGCCCGCGCGACAGGCCCAAGGCTTGGGCAGCTTCCCACTGGCCTTTGGGCACGGCTTCAATGCCGCTGCGCACAATCTCTGCAATGAAGCTGGCAGTATAGATAGAAAGCGCCAGCACCAGCGCCACGAATTCTGGCACAACGCGCATACCCCCGCGCACATTAAAGCGTGAGGCTTGCGGCATTTCAGAGCTAAGCGGTGCCCCCATGATCATATAGGTGACGCCAACGAGCAGCGCGCCCCCGGCCAGCCCCACGGCAAAAGCCGGAAAGGTTTGCCCTGTTGCCTGTTGCCGCAAACGCGCCCACCGAATTAAAAAGAAGGTGCCGATAATGGCTAACAGGCCAACGATCAGCACCACGGCGAAGCCTTCTTCCCCCACCGGGCGGGGCATATAAAGCCCGCGTATGTTCAAGAACACGCCTTCAAGCGGGGCAATGCTTTCCTTGGGGCTGGGCAGTTGCTTCAACACCCCGAAATACCAGAAGAAGATTTGCAGCAGCAGCGGCACGTTGCGGATCAGCTCCACATAAGTAGCCGACAGATTGCGTACCAGCCAATTGCTGGACAAGCGCCCTACGCCGATCACAAAACCCAGAACGGTGGCCAAAATCACGCCCACCACTGCGACCAGTAGTGTGTTGAGCAGCCCCACCCAAAAGGCCCGGCCATAGGTAGAGGTTTCTGAATAATCGATCAGGCTTTGGGTGACGCCGAAGCCTGCCACCTCGTCCATGAAATCAAAGCCGGAGGCCAAATTTTGCTTTTCAAGATTGCTGATGGTGTTGGACGCCACCCAGCCGATAAAGCCCATAACAGCCACCACCGCCAATGCCTGTAGCAGCACGGCGCGGCGCTTTTCATCCTGCCAAAGTGAAAGAAGGCTCCCCATGGGCTTTTCCTAGCGCACCCCACCCTTCTGGGCAAGGCTGGGCGCGCGCGGTGTGCGCAATGTTGGTGCCCTAATTGTTCCACCACGGTTGATCGGTGAAGGGCCGTAGGTCGATCTCATGCGTCCAGGCGGAGCGATGCTGGTGGGCCAGATGGAAATAGGTTTCAGCCATATGGGCCGGCAACAAAAGCTCGTCCTTGCCGCGGCTTTTCTCATCCAGCAGTTTTTCGAAAAGTTCTGGCCCCAGCAATCGGCCCAGCGTATCGGGTGCTTCTACCGGCCCATCGACCACGATATGCGCCACATGAATGTTCTTTGGCCCAAATTCGGCATTGAGGGATTGGCACAGCATGCGCCGCCCGCCAACCGCCGCCGCATGGGAATGCTGCCCGGCGTTGCCGCGCACAGCCGCGGTGGCAGAGGTGACAAGAATTGTGCCGCGGCCACGCGCCTCCATCTTGGGGGTAACGGCGTGTGCAATACGAAACAGCCCAAAGGTCGCCATACGCCACCCCTGCTCAAACGCCTTATAGGAAGTGTCGGCCAATGACCTGTCGCCGATCTGTGCGCCGAGATTAAACACCACCACCTCAATCGAGCCGATGTCGCGTTCAACCTCTGCCACCAAATCTTCCAGCACATGGTCTTCAACAGCATTGACCAATCGGCCTGTGGCAGTGCCGCCTGCTTGCTCAATATCAGAAACCAGCTTATTCAGCCCGTCTTCATCCGAACGGCGGCACAGCACCACATGATAGCCGCCATCGGCAAAGCGCTTGCCCACATGGCCGCCAATACCGGCGCCTGCGCCCACTACCAAACAGACAGGTTTTTGATCACTCATTGCAGCACTCCCTTAATTGATCACAAGCGTTGATCGCAAAAAGGTGTGCGCATTAGCTGATGAACACAAGCCCCGTAGAGACGGAATTAGGTGTTAACTTACCGCCTTAATGCCTTAATGCCTTAATGCCTTAATGCCTTACCGAACGGGCGGCGCATACATTAAGCCGCCTTTGTTCCATTGAGCATTCAAGCCGCGGGAAATTTCCAGCGGGGAGCCTTTGCCAACATTGCGTTCAAAGCTTTCCCCATAATTGCCAACCTGCTTGATGATCTGATAGGCCCAATCATCCGGCAGCGCGAGCTTGCGACCCATTTTGCCTTCAACACCCAACAGACGACGCACCTCTGGATTTTTAGACGTATCGCGCATTTGATCTACATTTGCGGCGGTGATGCCGAATTCTTCCGCGGCGACCATGGCAAACACACTCCACCGCACGATATCGGCCCATTGCGTATCGCCTTGGCGCACTGCCGGGCCAAGCGGCTCTTTGGAAATGACTTCCGGCAACACAGTATGTTCAGTCGGGTTTGCCAGCTTTACCCGATTGGCATAAAGGCCGGATTGATCCGTCGTCCATACATCGCAGCGGCCCGCATCATAGGCGGCGACAACCTCATCAGATTTCTCGAACGTAACTGCCTCAAACGTCATGCCGTTGGTACGGAAATAATCTGCCGCGTTCAGCTCTGTCGTGGTTCCTGCATTAATGCACAAGGTAGCGCCATCAAGCTCCTTAGCGGAGGTTACGCCCAAATCCTTGCGCACCATAAAGCCCTGCCCGTCGTAATAGTTCACGGTCACGAAATCGAGTGATTGGGCGGTGTCGCGGGTCAGTGACCAAGTGGTGTTACGCGACAGAATATCGAACTCCCCAGAATGCAGGGCGGTGAACCGTTCCTTCGCCGAAGTGGGCCGATATTTCACTTTGTCGGCATCGCCAAAAATAGCGGCAGCGACGGCACGACACACATCCACATCAATCCCGGTCCAGTTGCCTTGATCATCCGGGCTGGAAAAACCGGGCAACCCTTGGCTAACGCCGCAGGCGACATTGTCGATCTTTTTGGTGTGTTCCAGCGTTTGGGCAAAAGCCCCGGTGGAGATCATCGCAGTCGCAAGACCCAGAAATAGTGCACGCCGCATATCGGTAACTCCGTTATATTGAAGGCTTGATAGATGTTGCCGCGCACCCTATCACACAAGATGTCAAAAAAAAGGCCAAGCCGGGCATGAGCAAGCAGAAGAAGAACATAGCCAAAGAAACAAAGGTGGCGCATTTGGGGCGTGACCCTGCCAAGCAGTTCGGGGCAGTGAGCCCGCCTGTCTACCACGCCTCGACTATTTTGTTTGAAACGGTGGATGAAATGGAGGCCGCAGGCACCAAGCCCTATGGCAATCCTTATTATGGCAGGCGCGGCACGCCTACGCAGTTTCAACTGCAAGCCGCCATTGCCGAACTGGAAGGCGCAGATCACTGCCTGCTGGCCCCTTCCGGCCTTGCGGCCTGTACAACGGCCTTGCTGGCCTTCGTGAAAACCGGCGATCACATTTTGGTGACAGACAGCGTTTATGGCCCCACACGCAAATATTGCGATCAAGTGCTGAAACGGATGGGGGTGGAAACTACCTATTACGATCCGTTGATTGGCGCGGGCATTGAGGAACTGGTGCGAGATAATACGGCAGTGATCTTTCTGGAAAGCCCCGGCTCGCTGACCTTTGAGGTGCAAGATGTACCCGCCATTACAAAAGTGGCGCGCGCCAAGGGCATTGTCACCATTATCGACAATACATGGGCCACCCCGCTTTACCTTGATGTGTTTGGGCTGGGCGTGGACATATGCGTGCAGGCAGCCACCAAATATATTGTTGGCCATGCGGACGCGATGGTGGGCACGATTTCCTGCCAGCAAAAGCACTGGACGCGGCTGTTCAAAACCCATGCCGCGGTTGGCCTGCACACGGCACCGGATGATGCCTTTTTGGCAGCACGTGGCCTGCGCACATTGGCCACGCGGCTCAAGCAACATGAAGCGACCGGCGTTGCGCTGGCAAAATGGCTGGCGACGCGGCCAGAGGTAAAGCAAGTGCGCCATCCCGCCTTGCCCGGCGCACCCGGCCATGAATTATGGAAACGGGACTTCACCGGGGCTTGCGGCCTGTTTGCAATTGAGCTCAACGATTACAGCGATGCCGCCGTTCACGCCATGCTGGATGGCATGGGCCTGTTCGGCATGGGCTTTTCATGGGGCGGCTTTGAAAGCCTGATCATGTATGCCAAGCCCGCGCCTGATCGCAGCGCAACCCCATGGGAGGGCTTTGGCCCATTGCTGCGCATTCATGCCGGGCTGGAAAATATTGACGATCTGATCACAGATCTGGATGCTGGTTTTGAGCGATTAAGGGGGAAGGGCTGATGAGCAAGATCGAGGTGAAGTCGGAGATTACCGGTAAAGTCTGGCAGATTGTGACCAAGGCAGGTGATGCGTTGGACGAGGATGACGACATCCTGATCCTTGAAAGCATGAAGATGGAAATTCCCGTCGCGGCACCCGAAGACGGCACACTGGTAGAAATCCTCGTCGCTGAGGGCGATACGGTAGAAGAAGGGCAGGTCGTCGCCGTTATGGAAGAAGCCTAGTCTTCCGATTCTGTCGCGACGGGCAGTTCTTCCTTAGAGCCCCATTCGGCCCAAGACCCATCATAGACAGAGACATCCTTATGCCCGGCATCTTGCAATGCCAGTGCCAGCAAGGTGGCTGTCACGCCTGATCCGCAGGTAGTGACAACCGGCTTATCGAAATCGACCCCGACTTCCTTCGCCATTGCCTTAATCTCCATCGGGCCTTTGAAGGTGCCATTGGAATGCAGCAGACGATCATAGGGGATATTCAAAGAGCCGGGAATATGCCCACCGCGCAAACCTTCCCGCGGCTCAGGCTCTGTGCCCAAAAAGCGCCCGCGGGCGCGGGCATCTACCACTTGTTCCAAGCCATTGCTCAAATTGACTTCCATCTGTTCGACGGTACGCAACAAGGCGGGGTTGAGGCGCGCCGTGAAATGCCGTTCGCGCGGCATGGGGGGCAGGTTTTCCAGCGGACGACCTTCGGCGCGCCATTTGGGCAAGCCGCCATCCAGCACGGCGACACGATCATGGCCGTAAACCTTGAACATCCACCACACGCGCGGGGCGGAATAGCACCCGGCGCTGTCATAAATCACGATGCGTTGGCCATCACCCAATCCCAAGCGGCGCACCCGGCTGGAAAACTTTTCAGGCCGCGGCAGCATATGGGGAAGATCGGTCGACAAATCTGCGATTTCATCAATATCGAAATAGACGGCCCCGGGAATATGGGTCTTTTTATATTCAGCCCGCGCATCACGATGGGTGCCAGGCAAATACCATGATGCATCTACCGCGCGCACATCCGGCGCGCTGATATTTTCGTGCAGCCACTCTGTCGTGACAATGTTCGGCATGGGCGTTTGCGTCATGGCTTAATCCTCTAACCAGCCGGGTATGGGCAGGTTTTTTTCCCGCAGAAAGGCCGGGTTGAACAGCTTGGATTGATAGCGTGTTCCGTAATCGGCCAAGATCGTCACGATGGTATGGCCCGGCCCAAGCTCTTTGGCAAGAGCGATCGCGCCTGCCACGTTAATGCCGCTGGAACCGCCAATGCACAGCCCTTCTTCCATCAATAGATCGAAGATGATGGGCAGCGCCTCGTCGTCGCTGATCTGATAGGCCCGATCGATCGGCGCCCCTTCCAGATTGGCGGTAATGCGGCCTTGGCCGATGCCTTCGGTGATGGACGTGCCTTCGGCCTTTAGTTCCCCATGGGCATAGTGACCATAAATGGCAGAGCCCATCGGATCTGCCACCGCGGTGACGATGTTTTGATCCCGGTCCTTCAACGCCATGGAAATGCCCGCAACCGTGCCGCCCGTGCCAACAGCAGCCACAAAGCCATCAATCTTGCCATTCAGCGCGTCATAGATCTCTGGCCCGGTGCCTTCGATATGGGCTTGGCGGTTGGCGACGTTGTCAAATTGGTTGGCCCATACCGCACCGCCTTCATTTGTTTGTGCAAGTTCTTCCGCTAACCTACCGGAATATTTGACATAATTCATCGGGTCTTTATAGGGCACCGCGGGCACAAGGCGCAGATCGCAGCCGATCAGGCGCAGCATATCCTTCTTTTCCTGAGACTGGGTTTCAGGCATGACGATCACGGTTTTGAAGCCCATAGCGTTCGCCACCAGCCCGATACCAATGCCTGTATTGCCTGCCGTGCCTTCCACGATTGTGCCACCTTCACGCAATTGGCCCTTGGCAATCGCGTCCTCAATAATGAACTTCGCCGCCCGGTCCTTTACCGATTGGCCGGGGTTCATAAATTCGGCTTTGCCCAAAATGGTGCAGCCCGTTGCCTTGGAAGCGGCATTGAGCTTGATCAAAGGGGTGTTGCCAATGGCATCAATCAAATCGGAGCGAACTGTCATTTGCGGTCGGTCTATCAGTGGATATGGAATTTGGAGCGGACCCTACAAGGCCCCGCGACCCCACGCAAGGCCACCCCATTGTGGACCAAGGTCGCGGGCTTGGGCATGCTAATCCGCCAGCGTTGCAGTAGCCATGACGCCCGCCTTGTGATCGACAAAGATGGGAGAAGACCAAGCGCGTTCTTCCACTTCGCCCAAGCAATCATCATCTTCCGGTGTGCGGATATTGGAGCCATAGCAGGGATTGGTCGCGATGCAATTGCCTTCCTCATCATAGGTGCAGCGCAATTGCTTGCCGTTCACTGCCATGGAAGGTACCTCGAACGCCTTGGCGTAGTAGACCGCATCCCGCCCGGACCCGGCAAACGCCTCATCCGTGAAGGTGGCAGAACAGCCTGTGCCATCTGCCGGGCACTCAAACACTTTCCATGGATCATCAATCAATTGATCCATGCTTTCGCCCGGTGTGGCTTGCGGCCTGATCCGCACAATCTCGATCCGCGAGATGGGCCGACGGACATCTGAGGGGTTGTAACATTCGCCCCCGCACAGTGCCTCAATCCGCTGGCCGGTTAAACCATCGGTCACGTGATCGGGGCAGCCGGGCTTTTGTTCAAAAGAGCCAAGGGCTTTTACCTCAAAAACGGGGGAGCTGTCTGACACAATCTGGGTGCCCATTGGATCGCGCGTGCCATCTTCGTGCACCGCATCAAACCACAGCAACATGCGCGGGCCGGAGGTGGAATAGACGTTCTTTTGTTGCATTCCTTGCCAGATCGAATCGCGATCGCGCCCATCGGCGTGAACGGCAATCAAGCCGCCTGTATAAAGGGATGACCCCGTGCCATCCAATTGCCCCACCGACGCTTGATTGACGACAGATGTCAGCCCGCCTTGCGTGCCAGACGCCACCTCTACCGGGACATAATTCCTACGGGCTTCATCTGTTGGGAACACAGATGCGGTGGCCCAAAACGGCGCATCTTTATCTGCGCCCACGGCCTCTGTCATTTCTGTGCGCCAATATTCCTTGTAGCCCGTGCCGGGCTTCGCGGTGTGAATATCAGACGACCCCATCATGCCAAACCGAAAACGCTTGGGCTCGCCCGGTTCGTCAAAATTGGTGAGTGCCAGAATGTACTGCACGGAACTTGTGGGCACATAGTTGAAGGCGGGCTGGAAGCAATCGGCGCATTGGCCCGCATCCAGCCAATCTGTCAGCTCCGTGCCTTTGAGTACACGCCATGGATTGGACCCATCGACATTCGCGCCAAATTTGCGCGCATTGGCGGCGTGTTGGGCGCAGGCTTCAGGGCTTTCCGTGCCAATATCATTGCAGCGTTTTTCCGTAATTTCGCCTGCCTGCCAGCACAGAGGCAAATAGCCCTCCGATGGTTCCGGGCAAATATGCGTGCCATCTTCCGCCACTTCATATTCGCGCCATGGGCGATAATCTTCTGAGTTACCATGACCGGAAAACACTTCGATCAAGGTTTGGATATTGGGGTCGTGCATGTCGCCCGCCAATTGCTTGTCCCAGCTTGACCCTTGGGGCGTGTACAGCCCCCATGTGGTGCCATGCGGGATAACAATGGAACGATGGCCCCATTCGCGCAATTTGCGATAAAGAACATCCGGCGTTGGCGTTGCATCGATACAGCCTTGCGGCAGATCCCGCACATTCAAGCCCTGCGGGCAGCCATCTTCCTTGGCGGTTTCATGCAAATAGGCCGCAAAATCCAAAAAGCTGCTATCGTAGGAAAACCAGTAACCCGCCATACCGATGGCAGGCGACACGCGGGTGCCCGCAATACCAACGGCTGAAGCGATGGGGCGATCTGGAATTCGATCATCTGCCAAATCTGCCAGAATGACATTTTTGTGGCCGTAATGGCTGGGGCGATCCAAGCCAACCTGTGTCCATTCCCAACCCAGATAGCTGACCATGTCAGGGTTGGATTGATCCCCTGCCACCGCATTGCACTGACGGATCGTATCTACCGTTTGGCCCCAGCGGCTGGAGGTGAGATATTCGGCATGGTCGTTAATCGACCAGAAATCAAGCTGGGAACAATAACGTGCAAAATCACACGCATCTGCGACCGGATGCGCCCCCACCCCGCTGGCAACGGGCAGCGAGAACATGAACGCATCAGCAGAGAATGTTGTGTGAACATGCAGATCGCCAAACAGGATTTGGCTTTCCGGGTTTTTGCCCATGGCCGCGATGGCGCTTTGCTGGGTTTCAACCTTCGCGGTTGTGACCCCAGCCGGCAGGGCGGCCCCTTCTATTGTGCCGGCATCACCGGGATCACCCACCAGCCCGTTTGTGCCCATAAAATGAAAAATCACCCCGGCGCCGATCAACAGCACCAAAATCAAAAACACGCGTTTCATGGAGAAGCCCCTTTCCCAATTTGGGGAAAGGTTAATGCTTTGGCGCACCGGGGCCAAGGGGCTGACCGTAGGAAAACTCAACAATTTTGCCATCGGGGTCGCGCAAGCCACAAAAATAACCCACGGGATAAGGTAGATCGGTTGGCTCCCACGCCAGACAGCCTGCATCGCGCCCATGAGCGGCGATGGCATCCACCTCTGCCCGGCTTTCAACGGCAATGCCGATATGGCTGAAATCATCCTCCTCCTGCGCTGGATGATCGCCGCCTTCTATCAACACAATCACAAAGCGATCCTCGTGGCCTTTATCTGCCATCCATGCCACGCCTGTGCCGTTATCAGTGCGTTCATGCACCACCACCAGCCCACACAAATCTCGATAAAATGCGATAGAAGGCTTCAACGCCTTGATATGCAACGCGATATGCGTAAAAGCTCTGCCATGGCTTGGGGGACAATTTGGGGACGACATGACAACCGGCTCTCCTGATTTGCATCACATTTTCGGCCCAATTTTGGGCACATTTCGCGTTCAACAATTGATCATAGCACGCAATGGCCTTAAGAAATCCTAGTAACCAGAGGAACCGATCATGAAAAAGACACTCATGGCAGCCGCCACCACAGCACTGATGGGGTTGAGTGCCCCCGCCTTGGCCGAAACATGGAAGCCGCAAGATGGCGATGCGCTTTACTTTGGCATTTATACCGAAGGCGGCGAACGCTTCGGCACCTATGCCGCCCGCTTTGAGCGCGAGGACGGCAATTTGATTGTGCATCGCAGCCAAAATATGTCTGTCACCCGCATGTATATGACCGTGTTCAACATGGACCAGCGCGCGAAAGCGGTGTTTAGCCGGAAGGGCTTGGAAAGCCTTGAAAACAGACTGGACATTCAATCACCCGTTGGTGGCCAAAACCGTTCCTTGGACGTGACCCGCGAGGGCCGTTCCCTAAAAGCCCGCAATAATAATGGCGAAACGCACGAGCTGCCTTCGAATGCGTGGCCGATCATGTTCTGGCACCGCTCTATCATCAAGCGGGAAAACCTGTTCGATATGGCAACCGGCGAAACCCGGCCCTTCATCGTTACCCGGCGCGGCTTTGAAACCGTGGAAGCCAATGGCGAAGAGATTGAATGCGAAGCCTATGCCATCAACACCCTAAACGAAGAAGGCAAGGATGCCGCCTTTGTGGTGTGGTATGAAGAAAACAGCAAATTCTGCCGCATGGAATTTGATACACCCATGGGCAAGGCCATTTTCAAGCGCGAATCCGAAGGCAGCTTTGACGATGGCGGCGAAGAAGAAAGCCCCGTTTGATGGCACCACCGCGCAAGGTTGAAGGTGCGCCGCTGATCTATTGCGTTAAAAGCTGGATGAACCCGGAAGGCGGCGAAGCCTATATGACGTGGCTGGAAGAAAAGCACATGGCCGAGATTTGTGCAGAACCGGGCATTTTGTGGGGCCACAAGGTCAAGCTGGATCAACCCCACGAACCAACTGGTTGGCCGCAAGTGCTGCTGATCTATGGCTTTGAAAGCCGCGCCGCGCTGGACGCCTATCTCGTCTCGCCCGCGCGCGATGCTTTTTGGCAACAGCTTGAGGCGCTGAAGGATGTTCATGCCTCAGAGCGGTTCTGGGGCGATATCGATTTCTCGACTTAGTTTTCGCTCACGGCAGTAAAGCTGCGCTCTACGCCTCCGCGGGGCGGCGCATTCCTCCTGCGGCATAACCGCAGGCGCGCCGGACCCCGGTCGGGGTCAGTTGTGTTCCGCCTGCGCCCGCTTGACCTGCCCCCCTTCCCTGCGCTTAATGCAGCCAATCGAAATTTGAATTTAAGTTGGGGAATTATCCATGTTGGAAGGTCTGAAAGTCGTTGAAATGGCGACCTATATTGCGGCACCTGCTGCCGGTGGCATGTTGGCCGATTGGGGCGCAGACGTTATCAAGATTGAGGCCCCGAAGGGCGATCCGATCCGTCACTTCTTCGCCGGGTCCAACGCAGAACATCTGGGTAATCCGGTTTTTGATGTGGACAATCGCGGCAAGCGCGCCCTGGCCATCGACATCAAGGATGAACGCGGCGCAGAAGTGTTGCGCAAGCTGCTGCTGGATGCAGATGTGTTTCTCACCAATGTACGCCCCAGCGCACTTGAACGCGCCGGGCTGGATTTTGAGAGCGTGCACAAGGTGAACCCAAAGCTGATCTATGCGTCTGTCACCGGGTACGGCCTTGAAGGGCCTGAGAAAGATCGCCCCGGCTTTGACATGGCAGCCTTTTGGGCACGATCCGGCCAATCGCTGCTGACCCAGCGCAAGGGAGAGCCGCCTTTGCCCATGCGGGTTGCAGTGGGCGATCACACCACCGCCATGGCGATGCTTTCAGGCATTTTGGCGGCTGTGATTGAACGCGGCAACACAGGCAAGGGTCGGTTGGTCGAAACTTCCCTGTTGCGCACAGGGATTTATTCCATGGCGTCCGACATGTCTATCCAGCAACGCTTGGGGCGCGTCGGCTCCACCAAATCGCGCCATGAAGCGATGGAGCCACTGACCAATATCTATCAAACAGGCGATGGCCATTGGGTGATGCAATTAACCCGCCAAGGGCAAAATGATTTGCCCGCGATGACCGATGCGCTCAACATTCCCGAAGTGGCGGAGGATGAGCGTTTTCAAACCTTGAAGGGTCGCCGCAAATATTCAAAAGAACTGGTGGATATTTTCGATGAGGCCTACACGAAGATGACATTGGCGGAAGTTGGCCCGCGGCTGGATGCACACGATTTGATTTGGGCACCCGTGCAACACCCCAAAGACGTGATCAACGACCCGCAAGCCATTGCGGCAGGCGCCTTTACCACCATGCCTTCCACCAGCGGCGAAGGCGTTGATGGCACGATTGCCAGCCCCGTCAAGTTCCACGGGGAAGGCGGCGAGACAGAGCCCAAAGGCCCCGCGCCGAAAGTGGGGGAACACTCCGCCGCCATTTTGGCCGATCTTGGCTATGATGAAGCCACCATCACCGCAATGATTGAGGACAGAGTACTGCGCGCAAGCTGATTGCGCCAAACGATCGGGGCAAACAGTCTCTCTATGTGGTTGGCTAAACAGTCTGGCCAAAGAAAAACCCCGGCAAATTTGCCGGGGTTTGTTGTTTCAAGTCTGAGCTTCAGATCAAGGGGCCGGAATTTGCCCGAGAACATCATCCAGTGGCGTGCCGGTTGGGCCGCCGCCGCCGCCGCCGTCGCCGCTGTCTTCATCATCGTCGTCGGTTGCATCAATGATCAGGTAAACCGCAACGCCAAGCGCCAATGCACCAAGCGCATAGCCACCCCAACCAATGCCTTCATCGGCACCAAGGCGATCTTGGAACGCAGTTGTTTCCATGCCGCGTACCAGCATCATCGGTTGATCACCCGTCATGCGGAAATCAAAAGCTGCGGGTTGAGAGGAGCCATCTTTGCTCCAATCCAGTGCCAAGCCGGCACCCATCGCATCTTTTGCGCTGTCGGTATAGCGATCACCGCCGCCAAATGGCACGCGATAATAAACTTTTGCGCTGGCTTCCGTGTCGCGTTCAAAGCGATCTGAAAGCGTGCCGGCAGCATTTGCTGCCATCGGCGCTACGGCCAAACCGGCCGCAATTGCAGTTGCTGAAACGGTGCGAACAAGCCGTGCACCAAGGCCACTCCTCTTGGGCATATTACCCCCCTTTGTTTTTGAGTACCGACCGAATAGTACCGGAATGAACTCAAACGACAAGCGCTTTCGCCCCAAATTTGACACTTTTTATCAAATTCTGACCCGATAGTGTGGGGATTGATCAAATTGCCCGCACACTGCCTATGACGGCCTTTGAAACGCGATGGTAATGCACGCGCCCCCCAGATCAGACTTATCAATGGCTAAATGCGTATCATAGGCGGCGGCGATATCGGCCACCAAGGCCAAACCCAAGCCGCTGCCCGGTGTTTGTTCATCCAACCGCACACCGGCGTTTAACACGCGGTCACTTTCCTGCGCAGGAATGCCGGGACCATCATCTTCCACCAGCAATTTGCCATCACAAACCGAAACGCGAATTTGCGCGCGCGCCCATTTGGCTGCGTTCTCCATGAGATTGCCCAGCAGATCGTGCAGGTCATCTTCATCAATTGGCAAAGTCGCCGTGCCGATCTGGCTGCAATCGAACACAATATTGCGGCTTTCAAACAATCGCGAAAGCACGCGCGACAGATCTTCTGCCACAGACCGAACAGGAGTTTGTGCCCCAACCACACCGCCACCAATGCGGGCACGGCGCAAGGCGCGATTGATTTCGTGGCTCATGTTTTCCAGTTGCGGCAAATCATCGGCATTCGCCCTTGCCTGTAAAACGGCCAAGGGTGTTTTAAGCGCATGGGCCAAATTGGCTGCCTGCAAACGCGTGCGCGCCAGCACCTTTTCGCGCGCCTCTACATTGCGGTTGAGCGATTGCACCAAGGGTAATAATTCTGCTGGCACATCTTCGCTCAAGGCAGCACGTTCACCGCGTGTCATGGCATGCGCTTGCGCTGCCGCGCGGTGGAGTGGACGGGTGAGCACGATCACCACCGCAAAGACTGCAAGCAATACGGCCACGCTTAGAATGGCGAGCGCGACCAACACATTCTCAATCGTCGCGGCAATCATTGCATCTGTCGGCGCACGGTCAAACGCCACCAGCAGCGCCGCCCCATCATCCGTTTCGCGCCGATGCGCGCGCAGCACCTGCCCTGCCGGGCCTTCAATATCAGCGAACGAGGTGCCCGGTTCCGGCAACGCAAAATCCCAACTGGAGCGCGAGCGGGTAATTTTGCCTGCGCGGTTTACCTGCCAATAACGGCCAGAGAAGATTTCCTGATAGCCCCCCAGCGGCGGCGGTACCACCGCATTGCTGGCCCCTTCATCCATCAAGGCCAACAGGTGATCGGCCTCATCGACCAACTGGGCATCAAGGTTTTGGGTCGCCAAGCGGTCCAGCGAAGCAGAAAGTGCCAGCCAAAGGCCCACACAGAGGGGCACAATTATCATCACGGTTAGCGCCAACGCCAAGGTTCTGATAGATGTCCGCCCCAGTGTGCCCATATCAGTTAGCGGGACGACCCGCGCGATACCCATGCCCATGCACTGTTTCAACAATATTACGTCCAAGCTTGCGGCGGATACGTCCCACCAACACTTCAATAGAATTGGACGTGGCCTCGCCTTCGCCATCAACCATGTGTTCCACCAAGGCATCACGGCTGAACACCTGATCGGGCCGCATGGCCAGTGTGTTTAACAGGCGAAACTCAAACGCGGTGAGGCGCACGGCGCGGCCTGCCTTGAAGACTTGCGCCTGCGCCGTATCAATCTCCACGTCACCCAATTCAATCACTGATTGACGCACCGGACCGGGAGCCCGCAACCGCGCGCGCACGCGAGCCAAAAGCTCGGCCTCGTGAAACGGTTTGGTGACATAGTCATCGGCGCCCGCATCCATGCCGGCCACCTTTTCGC
This sequence comes from Alphaproteobacteria bacterium, assembly GCA_049609145.1. Classification (GTDB taxonomy): domain Bacteria; phylum Pseudomonadota; class Alphaproteobacteria; order SPJN01; family SPJN01; genus JBMYYF01. The sequence goes on along the minus strand of JBMYYF010000007.1, from coordinate 7,103 downwards.
GCCAGCCATCCCGTGCTGTTAAAATAATGATAGGCGTATCCAGCCCGGCCTTGCGCCAATCTTTCAACAAGGTCAGCCCATCGCGATCACCGGGCAGACCCAGATCAAGCAAAATCAGATCATAGGCGTATACATCGGTGAAGCCTTCTGCTGTCTCCGCCTCCGCGGCTTGATCAACGGCATAACTTGCATGGCCTAACATATCGGCCAGTGCTGCCGACAAATCAGCATCATCTTCAACAACCAGAATACGCATCTATTTCCGTCGCTTCTTTTGAGGGGCACGCCGATAGGCACCTGTATCAGGATCTGCCACATAAGAGGTGACATTGCCATTTCGCTGTTTCCAGACAATGCGATAGCGATCGCGTTCTTCATTGTAGCGTGCGCCTAGAAACACCCCGCCGCGATCTTCGTGAATACGATCCACGATCTGATTTAACGGCACGCGATGATCATCGGCCATGGCCGGGGGTGCTTGCAGGGTGACAACCCACAAAATCAGAGTCGCCGATATCAATGTATATAGCTTGTTCATCAATGCTTCCTCTCACGAGACAATGGCATTCTTGCGGCATGAGGTGAACCGTTCCCATAAGCGCTTGTTCAGAACCCGTTTAGAATTCAAAATTATATTTAACAATATATATGTGTGATATATGTAATACGCCATGCCGCATTGAAAAATGGCCATTTACCCCCTAAATCGCGGGAAACTATTAGGTCTTGCTTGGGTTTGGGGATTACATAATGAGCCGTTTTAGCAATATTTTTGTGGCCAGCGCCCTGTGTGGCACGCTGACTTTGCCCGCTTTTGCGCAGGAAACAGCCGAAAACCTTGAAAGTCTACCCGCGGAGACCGCGGAGACCCCAGCCCCCGTAAGCGCCGCACCGGCGATACCGGAAATCGTCGTTACCGCCCAAAAGCGGGCCGAAAACCTGTATGAAGTGCCGCTTTCGGTTTCCGCCATTGGTCGCGATGCGCTGGCCGAACGCAATGTGGAAAAGCTGGACGATATCGGTCAACTAACTCCCAATGTGGATATCGCGGCCCTGCCCCGGTCTACCTATGTGCGAATCCGCGGCTTGGGCTCGGGCGACAACAAAGGGTTTGAGCAATCCATCGGCCTGTTTGTAGATGGCATTTATCAGGGCCGCGCCGAATATCTGAACGATGCCATGCTGGACATCGAACAAATTGAAGTGCTGCGCGGCCCGCAAGGCACATTGTTTGGCAAGAACACAGTGGCTGGCGCCTTGAACATCACCACCGCCAATCCGGGTGATGATTTTGAAGTTTGGGGCAGTGCGTTGATGGGTGAATTTAGCCAGATGCGCTTGCAAGGGGCGGTTAACGCCCCCGTGATCGAAGATGCCGTGAACGTACGGCTTGCTGGCAAGCGTAATTTGCGTGACGGTTTTATCTACAACCGCACCCTTAACCGCGACGAAGCCAATATCGACAAATATTATTTCCGTGGCAAAGTTGCGCTTGTTGCCATTGAAAACCTTGAGGTCATTGCAGGCTTTGATCTGTCCAAGATTAAGGGCCGCGGCAATGGCTATCAGCTAAGTGCCTTGGCAGAACCCGCCACGACGCTTTACACAACCTTTGATCCCGATGTTGAAACCGACATTACCGATTTCGAAACCTCCCTTGATTATCCCGGCTTCGTAAAGCGCGACACGCAAGCGGCAACGTTGACCGCAAATTGGGAACTGGGCGAGCACACCCTCACCCTCGTTGGCGGCTGGTCATCTTATACGTTTGAAGTGTCTGACGATGTGGATTTTGGCCCAGCCCCGCTGCTGAGCTTTTTGTATGACGATGAGTATGATCAATATTCGGCGGAACTGCGGATTGTCTCTCCCGCCAAGCGGTTAAGCTATGTGGCAGGGGCCTATTGGTTCCGCTCTGACTATCGCGCCATGACCGATTTCACCATGCTGCCCGATTTCAATTTACTGGATGTTGCCACCCAAAACCTGTTGCCCGGCGCACTGAACCAAGCCCTATCGCCCTTGGGCGGTGTATTGCCCATTGGCTTTACAGGCGACAATCGGCACAAAGAGTTTAATCAAATCACCGATCACTACGCCGCCTATGCGCAGGCTGATTTTGAATTGTTCGATTGGTTCACCATCATTGGGGGGCTGCGCCTTTCCCATGAAAAGAAAGAACATGATCAGGAACAAACTTTCCTGAATGGCGGCATCCCCTATATGCTGATCACCGGCGATGAGGCTTTTGCCGCCAGCGCCGATGTAAAAGAAACAGACCTTGCCCCGAAGATTTCTGCCAAATTCGACATTACCGATGAGGTGATGACCTATGTGACATGGGCCAAGGGGTTCAAAGGCGGTGGCTTCAACGAGATGGCCACAACGCCCGACGATATGGGGTTCGCCTCCGAACGGTCCAACACATTTGAAGGTGGCATCAAAGCCCGCTTGCTTGGTGGCCGCTTTGCGACAAACGCGGCTTACTACTACACCAATTTTGAAAACCTTCAGGTCGCTGTTTGGGATGGCACGGGGTTCATTGTGGTAAATGCAGAAGAAGCCACCACACAAGGCATGGAACTTGAGGCCACGCTCGTGCCGTTCGATGGCCTGACCTTGAATGGCGGTGCAGGCTGGATTGATGCCACCTATGACAAATTCACCAATGGCCCTTGTTTGGCGGGTGAAGGCAAAGGCTGTGACCTTTCTGGCGACCGGCTGAACCAAGCGCCGGAATGGAACGCCACCTTCTCAGCACAACTTGAATTGCCTGTCTTCTCCCTGCCGTTCAAAGCCTTTCTTGGTGGCGACATCTATTGGCAAACAAAAATGTATCTGACACCAGACTTGGACGAGCTGGACAGCCAAGGCGAATACACCGTTTATTCGGCGCGCGCCGGGCTGGCAGATAATGACGGGGTTTGGCGTTTCTCCATTCGTGGCCGCAACTTGACCAATGAAGCCGTGAAGCAAGAAAGTTTCGATGTGCCCTTGTTCCAAGGCTCGCACTTTGCTGTGGTATCCCCCTCACGCGCCGTGACCGCGGAGTTTGAAGCAAGGTTTTAATTGCCGCTCTTGCTGGCCTGCCCTTGCGGACGGCTTGGCGAAGGCGCGCACCCAATTTCTCCTACGCTATCGCAGCCCCCAGTATGGAAGCCATTTAGCTTCAGCATATTGATCTCAAAGTATTGAGGTGTGCTTTGGGGTTCCGTGCTAATGTCAGCCGTAACAAGGTACGCCACAAGCGCAGCTAGACAGCCATATCTGCGGTTTGTCTGCCTGTGTTCAGGGCATTATAGGGCGACGTTCGGAGGTTGGGGATTTGTTGGCAAAATTACGAAGTATTGCAGAAGTAATAGGGCTGTTCTTAGTAGCTGCATCTCTGTTTGCGGTCGCTTACCAGATACGTCTGGAGCGAAAGGTTGCGGTAGCTGCTTTGAATTCATCTCAGATTGAACTTTTCGCGTCTAAGCTTACAGCCGGAATAGGTAGTGATACCTATTTGTCGATGTGGAGCAAGACTTATGCAACGCATAACTGGGATCACGGTAACCTGTCAGATATCGAAGTCGCGGCGGCTGAGCTCAACGCGATTCTTTATTGGCTCTATGCGGAATTGACCTTCGAACATCGTAGAGAGGGGCTTGTCAGTGATGCCGCATGGGAGGAATTTTTGGTTGAGGTTCCTTTGTTCTACAGTCAGCCCGCGGTGCGAGCCGTATATGAAGCGTGGTACCTAAAGACTCCCAGCGAGTTTACTCTAGCAATAGATGAAATCGTGAAGACGCTTGATAAATGAGCGCGCCATCTCCATCATGAGTTCGCCACGGTGCTTCGATAGAGTAGGATAAGCTGGTTTTGTGGCGCGCAACTGCGCGCGAGGGCCGGTCAAAAATTCTGGCGGACCTAGTTGACAAAAAAGGGGGACCAAATGCCAAAGCAAAAACCACGCAATATAGATAGCTACAACGATCCATATTTTTTTGAAGACGGGGACATCGGTCATTGGGTTTATACCAAGGGCGAAGGCCCTGCCGTGCTGGTCATGCATGAGCTACCGGGCCTGACACCCGCTTGCCGCAAATTGTGCGATACAATCGCCGATGCGGGCTACAAAGTTTATCTACCCTTAATGTTCGGCAAGCCGGAAGTGTTTTCCGTTGTTGGCAATTTGGCGCGCGTATGTATTTCCAAACAGTTCCGCCTGTTCGCCAAAAATGACTCCAGCCCCATTGTGGCTTACATGAAGGCACTGGGTCGCAAAGCCCATGCCGAATGCGGCGGCGAGGGCATTGGCGTGATTGGCATGTGCCTGACCGGCAATTTCTCGCTATCCCTCTTTGCCGATGATCATGTGCTGGCCCCGATCATGGCGCAGCCATCCATGCCGTTTAAGGGCATGGACCAATTGCATACGAGCGATGAGGATCTAGCCAAAGCCAAGGCACACGCCGCTGAGCTTGGCCCATCTTCCATCCTTGGGTTTCGCTATAAGGGCGACCCGATGTGTCGCGCTGCCAAGTTTGAACGCCTGCAAGCCGAACTGGGCGATGGCTTTGAAGGCCATGCCTATGATGGCAGCAAGCATTCCACCCTGACCGATGATCAAGTGCCCCACGCCTTGGACCGCACCCTGGAATTTTTTAAGGCCAAGCTGGTAGCCTAAAAGCTACCACATGGCTGCCGCCCCGGCGCGGTTTCCGTTGCGATCATAGAAAGAACCGGACCACGCGCCGCGCCCGCGCAGCCGTTTGCGCAAGCAAACTGGCGTGAGCGATAATTAGAGCCCAATACTCATCTTGTCTTCCGGCAAGTCCACAAAGGTGCCGGTGCGCTTTTCCGCATTGGCCATCATGGCTTCTTGCATTTCTTCGACTTGCAGGAAGCTCGCATTCCAAATGGCGATGTAATCCAGCGCATCTTCCGTTGAATGGTCCCGCGCATAGCGGATCATGCGTTTACAGCCATAGATAGCCATAGGCGGCTTGGAGGCGATTTCGCGCGCCACTTCCATCACGCCTGCGAGCATATCTTCTTGGCTATCGAACACTTTGTTGACCAAACCAACCTGCTGCGCCTCGTCGGCAGGCATGCGCCGCCCGGTATAGGCAAGCTCATGCACGACGCCTTCGGGCAGCAGTTTCACAATGCGGGGGAAAGTGCCGACATCTGCGGTCATGCCGATATTGATTTCAAAGATGGTAAAGAACGCATCTTTCGTCGCGTAACGCATGGAACACGCCGTGGCGAGGTCTACCCCACCCCCAATGGCCCCACCTTGAATGGCGGCAATCACGGGCACGCGCGCATTATCCAAACAATTGAACGCCTCCTGCATGCGGCTGACATTGGTGTAAAACTTGGCACCCGCACGACGACGCTCCATCTTCTTTTCTTCGGGCGTGAGTTCCGGCGCTGAACCCACTGCGCCCAAATCCAACCCGGCAGAAAAATGCGGCCCGGTGGAAGAGATAACGATCACACGGGCTTTCGCATTCTCATCTATATCCTTCACGATTTCCGGCAGCTCAGCCCAAAATTCGGGGATCATACTGTTGCGCTTTTCAGGGCGCTTCATGATGAGATGGGCGATGTTGTCTTCAATCGTGACGTCAAAACAAGTGTAGGTCATGGCGCTATCCTTTACGCGATGGAGCCGGGGGCCATGGCCCGCTCAACTTCAAGGTGTTTAGCAATGACGGGCCGCGCGCACATGCGGTTGATGAAATCATCCAGCGCAGGCCATTTGGCGGGATCAGGCGTGTTTTGCGCGTGGCGCAAATTGATGAACTGGGTGACGACTGATATGTCGGCAATCGTAAAGCTGTCGCCCACAAAGAACTCACGGCCTTTGATTTGGCTTTCCAAATAATCAAAATATTTGGGCAATTTTTCTGCCATGGTTTTGGCGGCGGTTTCTGTATCCGGCTCTTTGCCCATAATCGTGTTCAACACCATGGGGCGGAACACACCCAAACCCAAATCAGCGGCCAAGGCGCTATCGGCATATTCTTCAAACCAAAGGGCGCGGCCATAGTCGGCCAAATTTTCCGGCATGAGGGCCGGGCTTGGGGTGCGCTTTTCCAAATAGCCCAAAATGGCGGAACTATCGGGTATGATCACCTCTGTCCCATCGGCGAATTCTTCCTTGAACACGGGAATACGCTTCAGCGGGCTGATCTCGGCGAACCAATCCGGTGCAGGAAAAATGTTGACGGGCTTGAGTTCATACTCAATGCCTTTTTCATCCATCGCCACCAGCGCTTTGCGCACGAAAGGTGAAAGGTTCAGGCCATATACGGTGATGCTCATAGAAAGTCCCCCTAAATAATGATAGGGGAGTCTTAAAGGGTGCGTTGCGCGCCCGCAAGAACAGATAAGAGGGATGTTATGAAGGGCGCAGAAATTCTGGTTCGCACATTGTTGGAACAGGAGGTAGATACCTACTTCACCAATCCCGGCACCTCTGAAATGCAATTCGTCACCGCGCTTGACCGTGTGGATGGGGTGGCCGCGCATCTTGCCTTGTTTGAAGGGGTGGCGACCGGGGCTGCCGATGGCTATGCCCGGATGACAGGTAAGCCTGCCGCCACGCTGCTACATTTGGGGCCGGGTGTGGGCAATGGCTGGGCAAATTTACACAATGCCCGCAAGGCAAACACGCCACTGATCAATATTGTGGGTGATCACGCGATTGACCATGTTGCGCTTGATGCACCCCTCACCGCTGATATCGAGGGCGTAGCAGGCCCCGTCTCCAAATTTGTGCGTACCAGCGCCAATATGGAAGACCTCAGCACCGACGCGATTGCTGCCTATGAGGCTGCAATGAGCGGCCAAAGGGGCATCTCAACCCTGATCATGCCTGCTGACTTGGCTTGGACTGATGGAGAATTTGGCACGCCGCCCACCCCCCTCATTACGCCACCTGCACCAGTAGAGGATGCAGCCATTAACGAGGCCGCCAAGGCATTGCGTGAACCGGGTGCCGCAATTCTTGCCAATGGCAGCGCGCTCACGGAAGAAGGGTTGGACCTGCTGGGCCGCATTGCCGAGGCCACGGGTTGCCGCCTCATTTCTGATACGTTTACGTGGCGCAC